>DASWII010000043.1:0-38857 GCA_036397755.1 Gemmatimonadales bacterium
AACTTGATTGTCAGTTGCGTTCCGTCTCGATGGATCAGTCTACCGCCCTGCCCCCAACCCCTGCAATCCGCCACCGCCTAATCTGGTTCGGCGACCTGCAGATCCGCCGAGCTCCACACCGCAGCCCGCCTCGGTTCAGCACATGCGCATAGATCATCGCCGTGCTGACGTCACCAAGCCCCTGCAGCTCCCGCCGCACCCAGGACAAATAGGCCTGCGCGGTACGCCGCGATACCTGGCGGAGACGACACGCCCCGCGTACCTCCGCGCGCAGCTGCGGTCGGGTGCCCGGCGAACTGGACATACCGGATAGTGCTGCAAAGCGGGTGAACCAGCGCTACGAATGCCACGCACGGCGTGCCGCTTTTCGGCAGCCTCGCGGGACCGCGGACGACCATCGCGCGGCGCGCGAGCGATCCGCTCCCTCCCCACCCAGTCGACCCGCACCTCCCCAACCGCCCGCGCCTGGCACACCTCACCCAGCACGACTGCCACCGCATCGCCACCAACCTCAACCGCAGGCCCCGCAAGCGCCTCTTAATGAGCTCCTTGCGGCGGGTCACTTGGGAACGGTGGCTTGCCGGCGAGCCGGCGGAGGTCCTGGTGCTGGCGGCCGATCGATTCCATGACGCGATCGACCAGTTGCTGCGCTCGGTCGCGAGTCGGTTCACCGACGGCGAGATCGTCGTATTCGATCGCGGGACCGTAGGACACGTACAAGCGCTTGAAGACCCGGGGCACGATCCGGCCGATCGGGAGCACGTCCTGCATGCCCTCGATGGCCACGGGGATCACACGTGCCTTGGTGGTGAGCGCGACAACTCCGGCCCCGGCGCGGCCCTTGCCAATCGATCCATCGCGCGTGCGCGTCCCCTCCGGGAAGAGGGTTAGCACACCCGTCGGGAGGACGTCCACCATGTGGCGCAGCGCGCGGACGTCACGCCGACCTTCCTGGACGGGGATGCAATGCCAGTTGTACGCGAGCCATGCGAGAAACTTGCTCTTGTAGAAGTTCTCGATCGCGGCGGGGTTCCACGGAATCAGGCTCGGTTTGATCCATGACCACGGGAGATAAGCCGCGCCGCCCACCAGGAAGCTGTCGATCATCGACTGGTGGTTGGAAAGCAGGAGCGTGTTGTGTCGGTGGCCCACGCGCTCTCGTCCGATGACCGTCGTGCGGTTCAGGACGAAGAACAGCACCCAGAGCAGCATCGCGCTGATGTTGGTCGTGAGGTACGACGTGAACGGCCACAGCCACCGCTCCAGCCATCCGGGGCGGCCCTCACGATGTCCTCTGTCGACTTTGGCGACCGGCAAACACGCTCTCCCGATAACGCTGTCGCGGGATGGCTTGGCAGGGCCCTAATCTATAGTCGAGCGCTGCGACCGGCCACGACCACACCGGCGACATGCGATCCGACGGGACAGGTTCAATACCCCTGCTTCCCTCGCTGGAGGAGTGTATGACGTACATCGATCCATGTAAGGTCTCACCCAACGAGTACAAGCTCCTGTTCGAAGACGATCAGGTGCGCGTGGTGGAGATGACGCTACCCGCGGGTGTCAGAGACGCGGAACACTCTCATCCCGATGAAGTCGTGTACTTCATCAAGGGTGGCAAGGCCCGCATCGAGGTGGGGGACGATTCGATGGAAGCCGAGGTGCCGGATGGACACGTCATGGCCCATGGGCCATGGACGCACCGAGTCGAGAATATCGGGACCACCGATATTCACGCCATCATTTTCGAGAGAAAATAGGGCTTGGGTGTCGGGCCCTTGGTCTCGTGACGGAGGGCCCAACACCCAAGAAGTTTACGGCCTTACTCCTCCGTATCCAGGATGTCGTCGATACGCACGACGGCGTCTTGGAGGTGGTACCGCGTGGCGCGGTCCAGATTGCCTTGCAACACGCGCTGGATCTGGCCGCGCAGCGCCGTCAGCTCACCACGCACGAAGGGTCGGATGTCGGACTGACTCACATCGACGGCGGTGATGAACGCCGCCGCGAACGCCGGAGGCGTCGGCGGCTCCTCCGTCATGAGCCACGCCATGCGTTCGAGATAGCCACGTTGGAGGTTACGTCGATACGTATCGATCGACCGGCCGGCGGCGAGCTCGGACCAGACGCTGGATCGCAGGTCGCTCATCATGGTGCCCAACCCGTAGGCCGAGCTCCCCAGTCGCGCTTCCGCTTCGATGAGACGCTGCATGCGGGCCGGATCGAGCACGCGGTTGACTGCCGCCACCTGTCGTTGGCGCAACCGCTCCACGGCGCCGGCATGCTCGATGCGCGTGAGGATGGTCTCGTCCAACATCCACATCGGAGTGGTGAACACTTGCTCCGAGAGGAACTGCATGGCCGCTCGCTGCCGCTCGGCCGGCACGAACTCGTACACCGGCGCGTTTTCGTTCTGCACACGCGCAGTGCGATACACACCCCCGATCATTGCCGTCACGTGGCCCATGTAGTTGTTCCACTGTCCGAGGGCCGCGTCGTAGAGCTCCTGCAGCTGACCGAAGTCTTCGAGCCCCTCAAACGTCCAGTTCGGGAGATTGGGGACGATGCGCTTCAGGTTGGCGATGCCGTACTCACTTGCCCTGATCGGATCGTCGCCAAGCGATTCGGACAGCGATCCGGGATCGTACGGAAGGGACGGTCCGTAGCGGTACATCGGCTCCGCGTGCTCACCGATCCATCGATCGAGGGTGGCCCGTTCCTCGTCGGGAGAGTCCGCGTCGACGATGGGACGATAGCCCCACTCGATCGCGAACTTGTCATACGGACCCACCATTGGCCACAGGCAGACCCCGTCATCCCCCGGCTGTGCCACATAGTTGTGGCGGGCGTAGTCCATAATCGACGGTGCCGTGCCGAATTGGCACGTGAAGCTTGCGGAGCGCAGCGAATCGACCGGGTAGGCCGAACTCTGCTTCATCGCATGCTGCAGTCCAATCGTGTGCCCGACCTCGTGCGCCGCGATCCAGCGGATCCCGTGCCCCATGACCGAATCCGGAAACTGCACGCCGCGCGCATCGGGGAAGACTGCGGCCGTGTGCACAAGGATCCAATTGCGCGCGAGTCCGAGGGCGTTGTGGTACCAGTTGATGTCGCTCTCGAGAATCTCGCCGGTACGCGGATCGTGGACGTGCGGGCCGGACGCGTTTCGTACCGGCGACGCGAGATAGCGGATGACGGAATACCGCACGTCCTCTGGGCTGAATTCCGGATCCTCTTCCGGGGTTGGCGGGTCACGCGCGATGATGGCGTTGCTGAAGCCAGCCGCCTCGAATGCCGGTTGCCAGTCTTCGATGCCCGCCTTGAGGAAGGGGCGCCACTTCGCAGGCGTTGCGGGATCGATGTAATACACGATCGGCTTGATGGGGTCTACCAACTCACCACGCAGCCAGGCCGCGGTGTCGCTGGGCTCGAGGCGCCAGCGCGTGATGTAGGTCCGCGACACCGCACGCTGCACGTCGAGTCCGTAGTCGTTCTGCGTGACGCTGAAAAACCCGACCCGGTCGTCTCGGATGCGGGGCTGCATCGGGCTCTCGGGAAGGAGAATCATCGAGTGATTCATTTCGAGCGACACGGCGCCCGTCGCGCTGTTGGAGGGCGGAGTCGCCGCATCGTAGGTCAGGACGCTTCGCACCTCGATATTGCGCGGATAACTCTTCGCGCTGGACGCGTAAGATCGGCTCGGGTCCAGCCGCCGCACACCATACGCGGTCCGCCGTCCCCGACTGAGCCCGAGAACGGGTATGTCGGTGGCGAACAACGGCGTAACCTCAATGACGACGTTCGTGCTATCGTCGTTATAGGCTTCGATGTCGAAGCTCTGGATAATTGGCTCGAAGTTGGATGCCTGAACGGCTCGCGAGATGGGGAGAGAATCGTCCGCAACGTTGATGTGGGCGGTGATCCGGAACAGAATCTTGTCCCGAGCACGTTCCCACCGGACGGTCTCTTCGGCGGATTTCTGACCACCGTAGCCGGCACCGTCGGCCGTTCGCGCCACCCGACTGACCAACAGCATCTCCTCATCGAGCCGACTCACCGGGATTTCATAGTAGAGCTTGTTGTCCACCCAGTGCACGATGAACAACCCCGAGTCGGTTTCGGCTTTGTCGGTGATGACGTCACGGTACGATTTGGGTCCGTTTGGACTGCGCAACCGCGACGTCGAGGGCCCTTCTCCCTGCTGCGGACTCGGGGCGGCCGGGGTCGCGGTGGCGCGAGCACACCCGGCGGTGGCCCCGAGTGCCAGCAACAGGTAACCAATCGCTCCCCATCGTCGATGCGTCATGTCCGTCTCCTGTCAGGGTTTTCGCTTGGAATCCGGGGGAAGGTAGCGTGGAGTCCCAGCGACGGCGAGGGACCGTCCGGCGGCGCCGCGCGTGCG
Source organism: Gemmatimonadales bacterium (assembly GCA_036397755.1). Classification (GTDB taxonomy): domain Bacteria; phylum Gemmatimonadota; class Gemmatimonadetes; order Gemmatimonadales; family GWC2-71-9; genus CAMYLY01. The sequence continues at coordinate 4,403 of DASWII010000043.1, forward strand.
AGGTTGGGGAGTGCACGGTACAATTCGTGATGCCTCGCGTCGCCCCAACCTATCGCGTCGTTCGCAACCTCGTGCTCGCCGTGCTCGTGCTGATCCTGGGCGGCGTGCTGTACTTGCGGCTCCCTCGCTCCCTACGGGTGAGCACGCTGGCGGTTCCCGCAGGGTTCTCCATCGACGTGTATGCCCCCGACGTGCGTGGTGCTCGCTCGATGGCGCTCGGGGACGCTCGCACGGTCTTCGTAGGTACCCGGGGGGAGGGTCTCGTGTACGCGGTGCGCGATACCGACGGGGACAACGTCGCGGACGTCGTGGATACCGTGGCTCGTGAACTCCACATGCCGAATGGGGTGGCCGTACGCGACGGCGATCTGTACGTCGCCGAGGTGGGACGCGTTCTGCGATACGCCGCCATCGAGCCGCGCACCGCGAATCCTCCGGAGCCCGTGACGGTGCTCGACGGGTTGCCGGAAGAGAACTGGCATGGATGGCGCTACATCCGGTTCGGGCCGGACGGATGGCTCTATATCACGGTCGGGGTTCCGTGCAACATCTGTCTCGAGCGCGGGGAGGAGCGCTTCGGCACGATCCTCCGAGCCGACCTCGACGCGGGCACGGTCGAGATCGTCGCGCGCGGGGTGCGTAATTCCGTCGGGCTGGATTGGCACCCGCGAACCGGCGAGTTGTGGTTCACCGATAACGGCCGGGACTGGCTCGGCAACGATGCGCCTCCCGACGAGTTGAACCGCGTGGCGGAACCCGGCGCGCACTTCGGATTCCCGTACTGTCACGGCGGCGTGCTTCAAGATGAGGAGTTCGATCAGCGCGACTGTGCCGAGTTCACGCCTCCCGTGCAGCAGCTCGATCCGCATGTCGCCAGCCTGGGCATGCACTTCTATCGCGGGTCGATGTTCCCCGCCGTGTATCGGGGACGCATCTTCATTGCCGAGCACGGCTCGTGGAACCGCGTGCCGCCCAGCGGCTACCGCGTGACGACCGTGACGATCGAGAACGGACGAGCGGTGGCGTACGAAGTGTTTGCAGATGGCTGGTTGCGGGCGGGTCGCGCGTCGGGCACGCCGGCGGACATACTCGAACTGCCTGATGGGTCCTTGCTCGTATCGGATGATCGGGCGGGGATGATCTACCGGATCAGTTATGGGAGACCGTAGAGGCTGGTCACCGACCACGAACCGCGTACGACGGACGACAGACCACTGACTATACTCGCAGACGAAACCGAACCATGAACGTTCCGCTACTGATCGCGTGTCTCGTGTGCGCACCGACCCTTCAAGCCCAAGAGCCGGTCGACACGACGATCATCGCCCGGATCGCGGAGAAGGCGCGCGCCGGGTCGCGGGTGAGGCCGCTGTTCACCTACCTGACGACGACGATCGGACCTCGGCTGGCGGGCACGCCCGCCTACAATCAGGCAGCCGCATGGGCCGCGGACCGGTTCCGCGACTGGGGGCTGCAGAACGTCCAGTTGGAGCCGTTCGCGTTTGGGCGTGGGTGGTCGCTGCAGGGACTCACACTCGAGATGACGGCGCCGCGGTACTTCCCGCTGGTCGGGTATCCGGAAGCGTGGAGCGCTGCGACGGCAGGCATGGTCGTTGGGGCGCCGGTGTACATCGGCGATTGGACTGAGGCGCAGGTGCGCGCTCGCGCGGCCCAGCTGCGCGGAAGGATCGTGCTTGCGACGCGGCCTCAACCCGGGTTCATCGATGCGGACCGCCCGCAGCCGACCGAGTCTGAGGGCCGGGCACGGATCGGCGCGCCACCCACGCTGCGCGCGGAAGGCCCGGTGGATCGACAGGCGTTATCCGCGCTGTTGCGGGAGGTCGGCGCGGCGGCGATGCTCCAGCCGTCCCAAGGCCAGCACGGCACGATGTTCGTGCTGGGCCGCCGCACGACGCCCCCGGATGCCGTGCCGTCCATCATCCTTGCCTCAGAGCACTACGGGTTGCTGGTGAGGATGCTGCAAGCGGGTGACCCGTTGACGCTGCGAGTTGCGGTGGATGTGGCCTATCACGACGCGGATTCCAACTCGTACAATGTGATCGCGGACCTTCCCGGGACGGATTCGGTCGTCGGGAACGAGGTCGTGATGATGGGTGCGCATCTGGATTCGTGGCACTCTTCGTCCGGAGGGACGGACAATGCGGACGGCGTGGCGGTGGTGATGGAGGCAATGCGGATCCTCAAGGCGCTGGGCATCCAGCCGCGCCGAACAGTGCGTGCCACGTTGTGGGGCGCCGAGGAGCAAGGATTGCTCGGCGCGCGCGCCCATGTGGCGCGACACTATGAGGGTGAGACCAACGCCGTGGCTCGCGAACGGGTGTCCGTGTATTTCAACGTGGATCCGGGCACCGGTCCGATCTACGGATGGTATCTTGAGGAGAATGTGCCGGCAGGCCGGATCTTCGACGTGTGGATCGGTGCGTTACGCGAGCACGGGGCCCGGCGCAACGTCATCGATCGTATCGGGTCGACGGACCACGTACCGTTCAACGTCGCCGGGATCCCCGGCTTCAACGCCGTGCAGGACTACGTGGATTACGACGTCCGCACGCATCACACGAACACGGACTTCTACGAACGCGTGCGGGAGACGGATCTGCAGCAGGCCGCGATCGTGCTCGCGACCTTCGTGTATCACGCAGCCATGCGGGACGACAAGATACCGAGGTGAACGACAGGCGTTCGGCGTTCGGCATCAGACCCTAGGCGTCGAAGTCACTCGAACAGCCGCAGCGCCACGAGCGAACCCGCCATGCCGCCGCCTCCCACGGCTACGACGATGTATTGCACGCCGTCGTGCATGTAGGTCATGGGTGCCGTGAGTGTGGGCGCGGGGATCTCCACCACGCCAAGCTCCTCGCCGGTGCGCTTGTCCACCGCGTGGAACAACGGGTGCGCACCACGTCCCTCACCGTACATGAGCAGTGTCTTGGTGACGAGCGCAGTGGCGTGCGCGCGCGTGCCCGTGCGTGGTAACTCGAGGCCGCGTAGGGCTTCGTGGTTCCTGATCTCCTCGGGTGTATCGCCATTTGGTATCCACCAAAGATGGTCACCCGTGTTCATGTCGATGGCGGTAATGCGCCCGTAGGGAGGCTTGAACAGCGGCAGGCCGTCCACTCCGGTCACGCCGCCGGGCCCCACCGTCACCCATTGTACGTTGGAGTTGGGGTCGACGGCGGTGCCCGGCTGCAGCCGCGGTGCACTGCACCCCTTCTCGGTGGCGGTATAGAGGATACCCGTCTCGGGATCCACGACGGTGCCCCCCGGGATGTTGGTGCCGCCGTTCGCGCCCGGGCAGTGAATCGACGCCAGGATCCCTTTGGTGGAATCGGGCAATGCCGGTGGAGTGAACAGTGGTCCGATCCGGAAATGCGAGATGACCTCCAACGCCTTGGCGCGCAACTCCGGTGTGAAATCGATGAGGTCGTCTTCGGTAAGCCCCTGCATCTCGTATGCGGCAGGCCGCATTGGGAACGGCTGCGTCGGCGACGTGTGCTCGCCGGGGACGTCGGACTGAGGAACCGGCCGCTCGACAATCGGCCAGATCGGCTCACCCGTCACGCGGTTCAACACATACGCGAAGCTCTGCTTCGTGGTCTGCACCAGAAGCGGGACCCGCCGTCCATCGATGGTGACGTCCACCAGGCTCGGCGCAACCGGGTTGTCGTAGTTCCAGATGTCGTGGTGTACCGTCTGGAAGTGCCAGAGACGCTTCCCGGACTGAACGTCCAGTGCCAGGATCGTCGTGGCAAAGAGGTTGTTGCCGGGATGGAACCCGCCGAAGTAGTCGATGCTCGGCGGGTCGGTTGCCGCGTAGACGATCCCGCGCTCGAGATCCGCCGACATCGGCGCCCACGTCGACACGTTGCCCGTGTACGACCACGCGTCACTCTCCCACGTGTCATGCCCGAACTCACCCGGCTGGGGAATCACGTGAAAGGTCCACTTGTGGGCCCCGGTGCGCGCGTCGTACGCCAGCAGATTGCCGGGGACGTTTTCCTTCATCGTTTCGTAGTAGCCCTGCTCGTGCGAGTTGCCCACGACGATCACGCCGTTGACGACGATGGGTGGTGACGAGCTGGTGATGTACCCGATTTCGGGAGGCAGGCCATCCTGCGGAGTGTGGGGCCACGGTCCAAGATCATCCAACAAGTCCACGGTGCCGAAGTCACCGAACGACTCGATCTTGCGTCCGGTCTCGGCGTCCAGCGCGTGCAAAAGGAACGCCGGGGTCACGACGTAGATCACGCCGCGTCCGTCGATCTCGCCGTAGGCGACCCCCTTGCCGTAGTCCTTCCGCATCGAGTCTTCCCACCGCTTGCTCGTGGGCTCGCGGAAGGTCCAGACGGTCTCGCCCGTCGCCGGATCGATCGCCACCACCGTCCTGCGCGACCCGGCGACCGTGTAGAGCATGCCGTTCACGTAGAGCGGTGTCGAGCGCAGCAGCGTCGAGGGCTCTGGGCCGAAGTTGTCCCCGCGCCACAGCCACGCGACCTCGAGGTCCTCGAAGTTGTCCGCGTTGATCTGCTCGAGCGGCGAGTACCGGGTGCTCCAGGCGTCCGCGCCCCAGTAACGCCACTCACCCGCGGGAGTCCCGCGTTGCTGCCCGGCCATCGCGGCGGGCACGGCCAACAGCGCGGTCACCAGAATCGCCAATCTCAGGCCTGTCATGTCGCGTGTCATCATCTCTCCTCATGCCTCCACCAGTCGCGCGGGCGACTCGGTGAAGGGGTAGAACGCTCGCGTTTCTCGATCCGGATGCGTGCGAGTCGTGTTTCGTCAGTGGTGAGCGCGCTATCGCCCGGAGGGAGCCGGTTGCTGCTCAGAATGTAGGCGATGGCATCGACGTACTCTTCCGGCCGGAGGAACCCAGGAGCGTCTTCGGGCATGTTGTCGCGTAGGAACCAATACAGGTCGACCAGGGTCCGGCCCACCCAGTTTTCCTCCAGGTAACTGCCGCGCGCGAATTCGCGTGGCTTGTGGCATTCCAGGCAGACGTCGGTGTACAGTGCTTCGCCACGTTCCGCCTGTTCCTCGGTGTACACGCCGTCCCGGGTGGATCGCATCGTGGTGTCGGACTCTTGCGCTACCAGCCGCGCGGGAAACGCCAAGAGTACCGCAAGGGGGAGAACGTGCCGGGGCCGCATGGGCGCGAAGTTAGGGCGGCGAAGGGGGATAGGGAAGGAGTTCGGACTAGCCGTGGGTCAGGGATCGAATCGCCCTTCAGGGCGTGCCGCCGTCAGGCGCCGAGCGGCGGGTTGATCTGCGGCCGCTGAGCGGCCTCGATCCGCTTGCCGGCTTCGCCGGGCACCGCCCGCGTTCGCGGACGGGCGCGTCACCCGCCGAACAACGCGGCGGTCCGTCGTAAACGACGGTGGGATCGAATCGCCCTTCAGGGCGTGCCGCCGTTAGGCGCCGAGCGGCGGGTTTACCCGCCGAACAACGCGCCTACTCTGGCCCGCCCCCCCGAAGTAGCTTATCCACCTTCACCGTCACCAACGAGTTATCCGTCGGAATGGCGGTATACACGAGGGTTGACCCGTCTTTCGAAAGATCGTTGAATTCCTCGTTCATCTCCGACGCCGCCAGCATGCGAACGGTTCCATCGGCAACCGAGACCGCGGCGATGTCGCTGTTCCCGTTGCGGTTGGTACGGAAGAAGACCTCCGCTCCGTCACGTGACCAGGCAGCAACCCACTCGCCGTGCGCGGGGTGGGCGGCGAGTATGCGCCGGTTGGACCCGTCGGCATCCATCACGAAGATCTCGAAGTTCACGCCGTCAACTGTGCCGGAGAACGCGATCATCGTGCCATCCGGCGACCACCGGCCGTTAAACGCCGCTTCGACATCGGCTGTGAGGATCGTTGGCGTCCCGCCGCTCGCGGGAAGACGATAGAGCGCCGCCGTCTGCCCGCCGGGAGTGACCGCCGAGACAAGGAGAACACTGCGACCGTCAGGACTCAAGTCGAATTCATAAACATCCATGTCGGTGACGAGCGTGGCTGTGCCGCCCGATGCCGGGACGGTCATCAGCTTGCCGGTGCCGCCCGCCGCGTCGGAGAGGAAGGCGATGGTGCCGCCGTCGGGAGACCACCCGTGGTCGAATGAGTTTGCTCCCTCGGGAGAGATCTGCACTCGCTCGCCACCCGCGGATGGGATCATGAAGATGGCGCCCCGGCCACTGGCGCTGGACCCGAAGGCGATCTTCGAGCCGTCGGGTGACCACCGGGGGGCATACTCATCGGTGGCGTTCGTTGCCAGTCCGCGGGCCTCGCCGCCGGTGACCGGGACGATGAAGATGTCGTCGCCGCCGCCACGTTCCCCGCCGTACGCGACATACTGCCCGTCCGGCGAGATGCGGCCGTTGTAGTTGTCCTCGACTCCGGCCGTCAGTTGGCGTGGCTCGCCCGCTGCGGCGGGTACCACAAAGACATGACTTACTTGGTCGGAGGACCCGAATGTGAGGCCCGTGCCATCCCGTGTCCACTCCAGGCCAAACTCCTCGGCTGGGTCGTTCGTAACCCGCCGGGATTCACCTCCCGCTGCGGGCATGACCCAGACGTCGTCCTGGCCGCCTCGCTCCGAATGGTACGCGATCCATCTCCCGTCCGGCGAATAGCGCGGTCGCCAATCGGCTCGGATATCACGCGTCAGCTGCCTCGGCGCTCCGCCAGCAGTCGGGACAGCCCAAATATCGAGGAGCCCAGACCGGGTGGAAACGTAGAGCAGTTCCGTCCCGTCGGGCGACCACTCTTCCAGGAACTCGAAACCCTCGGTCGTAATCTGCTGCACTGAGCCGCCGTCGAGGGTCAACATCGAGATGGTACAGTTGCCCTCGTTACACCCTTCGATAGCCAATCGGGTGCCGTCGGGAGACCACAATCCCGTCTCGTTGCCCGCCCCGCTCGTCAGCTGAAGCGACGGGCCGCCCGTGGACGGCATGCGCCAGAGGTCGGAACTACCGGAGCGGTTGGATTGGTAGAGGATCTGCGATCCATCGGGCGAGAAGCGGGGGGAATACTCTTCCGACCTTTCGGTCGTCAAGCGCATCGGGGGTCCGCCGGCCGCTGGCACGGTGTAGATATCGGGCGCGGCCGACTCGGCGGCCCAGAACGCGAGCGTCGTCCCGTCTGGCGACCACGAAGCCTGGCCGCCGAACGGCCCGGCGTAGAGGCGCACGGCATCGCTTCCGTTCGGGGCGGCCGTCCACAGTTCATTCGTATCCCCCGTGAAGCGGAAGAAGGCCACACGGCTCCCGTCGGGTGAGTACCCCCCGTTCGAGTAGCTGCCGGGTTGCGGTGTAAGCGTGATCCGCTCGAGCGCGTCTTCCGGTGATTCGGTCCCACATGCCCCGGCAGCCAAAACCGCCAGCAACACAAGCGAAATCCTCGACGTCATCGACATCCGACTCCTATTGGGAGGTACCAGCGCCCGTGCCTTGGCTGGCCAGGGCTGCCCTGATTTCCGTAGTGATCTGACGAACGACCGAGTCTTGCGCCGCCAGCACATCGGTCACGTTCTGCTCGTAGCTCTGCGACCAGATGTGCCGCAACGATCTGGGCTCGGTGAGCTGAACGTTGATGCGCATCACCTCGCCGGCCCGGAACACGGATCCTTCCAACACCGCGTCCACTTTCAGTGCCGCCGCCACCTCAGTGACGTTGGAGTTCGTGGCATACGCCATGACGGCGGAGCGCGACACCACCGTCACGATGTCGAGTCGCCCGATCGATCCGATCAGCGCGTCATGCATCGCGTCGATGAACACCTGATCCGATCCGGAGATGTCGAGGATCGGGAGCACGGCTATCGTCTCGATGCGTCGACTGCCGCCGCCTTCACCACCCAAGAGCATCCAACCGCCGAAGCCGGTCGCAAGCACGATCACCGCCGCCGCCGAGCCGATCCACGCGCGCCGGGACATTCCGGTGGGGGCGCGTGCGGTCGTGGCCTTCACGGGACGCGTGTCCGTTGGGGTCACCCCACCGCTCGGCGTGCCGAGGCCCTCGAGCTGGGCCAGCAATTCCTCCGCCGTCTGCCACCGGTCGGCGGGGTTCTTCTCGAGGCACCGCGCGATCAGGTCGGCTAAGCGAGGCGACACGCTGGGCCGCGCTTCGGTGACCAGCGCCGGTTTCTCCAACACGTGCGCCGAGAGCACCGCCTGCGCGGTCTTGCCGTGAAACGGCGGCTTGCCGGTCAGCAACTCGTACCCGAGAATGCCCACGGCGTAAATGTCCGACCGGTGGTCCAGGTGTCCCTCCGCCGTCGCCTGTTCGGGAGACATGTACACCGGGGTACCGACGGCGACACCCACCGTCGTGAGCTTCTCTCCACCGGCGTCGCTCACGGCCTTGGCGACGCCGAAGTCCATGACCATCGCGTGTCGCCCGGACAGCATCACGTTGTCAGGCTTGATGTCGCGGTGCATGATGCCGCGCGCATGGGCATGGGCCAGCGCATCCACGACCTCGCGGAGTATTCTGATCGCGTCGTGAATCGGCAGCTGCCCCTCACGGTCCAACTTGGAGCGCAAGGACTCGCCCTCCACGAACGGCATCACGTAGTAGAGGAATCCCTCCGACTCGCCGGAGTCGTGCAGCGGAAGCACGTGTGGGTGCTGGAGCTGGGCTACGATCTTGATCTCACGCGGGAACCGGTCGGGACCGAGCGCCGCGGCGAGCTCAGGCCGCAGCACCTTGATGGCGACCTGGCGATCGTGCTTCACGTCCCTCGCCAGGTACACCGTGGCCATGCCGCCCGAGCCGATCTCTTTCTCGATAGCGTACTGACCCGAGAGCGCGGCGCGGAGACGGTCGAGGGAGGAGTCGGCCATGAAGCGCCCAAGATATCAGACAGTGACAGAGGGCGCGAGGGGAGGGGGCACGGGGTACGGTTCGATCCCCGCGCGCCCGCGTCCCAGCATCCCTCCGCAGCCAACCCCCGTCTCAGCATCCCAGCCACCGAATCCAGCACCGGCGTGTCCGACACCCAGCACACCCGCTAGTTTTCCCCAAACGCGTTTTCGGGAGTTCATCATGATCCGCCGTTCGCTGACGTTCGCGCTGCTCACGCTGCCGCTCGGCTCCGCCGTTGCCCAGGAGCTGCCCATCCTCGACCCGCTGCAGACGCAGCTCATCCTGCAGGAGGTCTCGGGCGATGCTTCGTTCGAGCATGTGCGGTACCTCACACAACTCCACCACCGCGCGCGAGCGGGGTCCGACGGACTATGGGCGGCGGCCGAGTACATGGAGCGCATGGCCGGGGAATACGGATTGGCCGACGTCCACCTGATCAAGCAGGCTTCCACGACACGGCCGTGGAACGCGCGATTTGCCGATCTGTGGATCGTGGGGGACAAGCCGGAACGGCTTGCCAGCACGTTACAGTCCGCATTGCACCTGGTGGATTACAGCCGCGCCGCGGACGTGGAGGCCGAGTTGGTCGATGGGGGCGGCGGGTCGGACACGGAGCTGGATGCGCAGGACATCGCTGGAAAGGTCGTGCTCACCCACGGAGCGGTTGCGGGCGTGATGACGCGCGCGGTGTGCGACCGTGGGGCGGCGGGTGTCATCGTCTTCCCGGAGCCGACGGGTACGCCTTCCGGCACAGTGGGAAGCGCGGGGCTCGGACGGCCAGACCAACTTCGGTGGAACCACCTTCCGAGTTCAGATTCGCTGGAATGCACGTACACCTTCGCGTTCAACCTCTCGACGCGACAGGGTTTGGCGTTGCGCGAGCGGATCGCGGCCGCGGACGAGCCGCTTCGCGTCCACGCGCTGGTAGATGCGGCGTTCACGTCGAGCCAGGGGTCGGAACCCTGGCAGGTGATGGTGCAGGCGCTCATCCCCGGAACCGATCCGGCGGCCATGCAGGACATCGTGCTGACCGGCCATCTGCAGGAGGAAGCCACCTCGGCCAACGATGATGCGAGCGGGTCCGCGAACCTGCTCGAAATCGGCAGGGCGCTCACGCGGCTCATCGCCGAAGGGAAGATTCCGCGCCCGCGCCGCAACATCCGATTGTGGTGGGTCACCGAGATCGGCAGCGAACGGCAGTTCTTCCACGACAGTCCCAACGCACCCGACACGATGTGGGTGAACATCAATCAGGACATGGTCGGGGCGAACCAGGCCCAGGACGTCATGCGCAAGCAGAATGTCACGCGACTTCCGGCGAGTCGGTTTCACTTCTTCAACGACGTGGTCGAAGAGATCGTGGAGTTCATGGTCGCGAGCAACACGTATGAACTGTCGCAGTCGCAGGCCGGGATTCCGATGTATCCCCGTCCGCACGTGGCGCTGCGCGGGAGCGAGCATCGCTTCAACGCCGCGACGATCTTCTTCCACTCGAACAGCGATCACGCCACGTTTCTCGAGGCACCGATTGGGATCCCCGCCGTGTCGTTCACGAACATGCCGGACCGCTTCATCCACTCGAGCGACGACGACCTGTGGAACATCGACGCCACGCAGCTGGGGCGCAGCGCGGCGTCGGTGGCCTTGATCGCGTTCGCGATGGCGTCGGCCGGAGACGATGATGTCGCGGTGCTGGCGGCAAGCACGGCGGGCCGGGGCATGGCGCGAATGGGTCACAACCTCCGTCTCGCCCTTTCCTGGATCGCCGCCGCCGCCGACAAAGCCGCGGCCTACCACATGGCGAGCGACCAGGTGGCCTACGCGGCGGAGCGCGAACAGCTCGCGGCGGCATCCCTCGGTGAGATCGGATCGAGCGGCACCGCGGCCGCGACGGAACTGGGCGAGGCGATCTCACGACGCCAGGCACAGATGCAACGTGAAGTGGATCTGGCCTATAGACGTGTGACCGATCGACGACCGCCACGACGGGAGTTGTCGGCCGCCGAAGTCGAGTTGCAGGGGTTGCAGCCCTACCTCATCGCCGGACCGGTCGAGTTTCTCGCCAAGCGTGACGATCCGGCGGCGGTGGACGGTCTGCACCGCCTCATGCGGTTCGAAATTCTCGCCGCCGTGGATCGCGCGCGCAGTGGTCTCGACATCTTTCGGTATGTCGCGGCGGAGGCTCGTGAGGCCGGAGCGCACTACTATGGGACGGTCAGCGCGGAGGACGTACTGCTGTATCTCAAGAACCTCGCTGACGCGGAGTTGATCGCGATGGAGGAAGTCGGTGACCAACGGGTCCCACCCGCGTCCCGCTAACCGCCCTTCTCCATTATTTCCACCCGCCGGTCGGCCAGCCGATCGAGTTCCGACTGGCGATCCATCGCTACGGTGTGGGTGAGACCACGCTCGGCCAGCCACGCGGTTCCCGCCGCTCCCAGGGCGGCTGGCACGAGCATGGCGGCGTCGTGCGCGCCCAGCGCGGATACGACACCCGAGGACAGGTCGGGCTAGGAGCTTGACGGCCACGTCGCGACCGTGCCGAAGATCGGCGGCCAGGAACACGGTGGCCATGCCTCCCCGACCGATCTCCCGGCTGAACCGGTACTTCTCTGCCAGCGCCGCCGCCGCACCGGGGTAATCAGCCACGATTCTCCTCCGTCCCGACACTGGCAAGGTACACATCCGACGATCATCCCGTCTAGCGTTGCAAGCTCTCTTGGCATTCTTTCGCAAATCGCGGTGTAATAACCCGCAAGCCACTCGGGGAGGAGCAATGGTGCGACGGCGGCGTTGGCGCGTTGTGATGACGGTGACCCTTCTGGGAGCTGGAATCGTCGGACCCTTGGCGGCGCAACGGGCGTTCGAGCCGACGCGGTGGGAACTCGGGATCGACCTCGCCGGCCTGATTCCCGTCGGGGAGTTCCAGCAGTTCATTGACGCGGGCGGCGGTCTGGATCTGTCCCTGTTGCGTTATTTCGATCAGGGAAGGCACATCGGCCTCCGGTTCGACGGCGGGTTCGCGTTGTATGGTCACGAGCGGTTTCAAGTGCCGCTGCTTCCGACGACTGGGCGCATCCTCGTCGACGTGACGACCGACAACATGATTTTCGGGCTCGGGTTGGGCCCCCAGGTGACGCTGCTGCGGGGCCGGTTTCGTCCGTATGCGTACGGCACCGCAGGGTTCGGATACTTCGCGACGATCTCCTCGGTTTCGGGCTCGGCCACCCTCGAGGACTTCGCCTCCACGACGAATTTCGACGACTGGACGACCCAACTGTCGTTGGGCGGCGGATTCACGTGGCGCGTGTCGAGCGGTCGCCATCCCATCGCTCTCGGTGCGTCGACCCGATATGTCTATAACGGGAGCGTTGTGTACCTGAACGAAGGCGGGCTGGTGGACAACCCGGACGGATCGGCCACGCTGTATCCGATCCGGAGCAACGCGAACTACGTGGTGATCCGGTTGGGGTTGACGGTGGGCTTCTGAAGGGCCAGCCCCAGGGGCACACTAGGCGTCTCGCTCGAACGCCCGGGCCAAGAGGCGATTGGTGGCGCTGAGGACCGCGAGGACCGCCCCGCGTCCCGGTTGGCCTTTGACCAGCGCACAGCCCGAAACGCGCTCGTCCATGGTCTCGGTGCTGAACGACACCGCCACCGCGACGAGCACCGTCTCGAAGCCCGAGATCGTGCGCACGCCGTCCACCGCCACGACGGCCCGACCTCCAACGGCCCGCTCGAGCGCCGCCGCTGTTGCGCGGGCCGCACAGCCCAGACGCCCGAGGTCGCTGTCTTCGTCCTCCGCCTCCCCCACGAACGTGCCCGCGCCGTTCCACGACACTTGCACGCGGCCCGAACACCTCTTGCCGGTGCGCTCCACGGTGAAATCGGTCAATCGTACGCGGTCATGTGCTTCCCCGACAAGGACTTCCGACAAGCGGCCTCCCAATTCGTTGGTGCCGTCGCACTGGACGGCTCAAGCTCGATATCCCCGGCCAGGAGCGCAAGGGCAGAGACCAAGAGACAAGAGCTTAGGGCAACTCGTATGCCACTGGGACGAGGGGGGGCTCGGGGTCGAGTGTCGAACGCGGCGGGTCTCGCACACTCGCCCGGCATCGCGCCGCGTCCGAACGTCCGGAGCGGGCGCGATCGTGCGCTCGATGGTCCACTGTGACGTACGTCACCGAGAGGATCCCGTGGCCCGGGGATTGCACCGCATGGGAGTCGCGGCGCGATGCCGCACCTGGCGCGAGGAGGCCCCATGTGGCGAGACAGCAGACCACCGATGTTGACCGAGCACGTGAGACGACGTCGGCCGGACGACTACACGCTTGCCGAGAAGGCGGTCATCGCCCGGCTCATTGTCACGCCTGGAGTGCGGTTGCCGTGTCCGCGTTGTGAGGGCCAACTCACGCCGGTGGACTGGCCGCGGGGCGAGGGCGTGGAGGTCGTGCTCGAATTCCGCTGCAAGGGATGCACGCGGCGGGTCCTGCTCGTGAACGTTCCGGCGGCGGCGGCGCGCGCGAGCTAGATCGCGTCGGTGGGGAGCGGTCAAACTCCGGCAGGTTCGCCCGCCACCACCGTTCCGCGTCCTCGCGCGTCCAGGGTGTGCCGACGTCGCACGCGTCGAGGCGACGCGCGAGTTGGTCAGCTGATGCGGGGCGCTGAGCGGAGTCCTTGGCCAGACACGCGAGCACGAGTTCGTCGAGGTCGGGGGTGATAGGGAGTTCGGTGCGCCCTGGGCGAGCATGAGGTGGCGTCAGATCTGGGCGCCGAGTGCACGGGCCGGTTCACGAAGGCCGCCTTCAATGACCTGCGCCGCGAGCCTCACGTCGGGGACGGTTATGCGCCGCGGAGGGCGATTGCGAGCGCACGCTCGAACCACACCGCGAACTCCTCGGGGGTGTCCTGGAGGCTCTTGTGGATGTCCGGGGGTGGCGCCCAGCGCCAGGCCTCGACCTCGCGCGGGTCGGGGTGTGGGGTGCCCGCATGGTGCCCGACGAGCACGTGATCGAGTTCGTGCTCGATCAATCCGTCATCCAGTTCCGCGCGATAGACGAACGTCCCGACCTCCGCGAGCCTCGAACGGATTCCCATCTCTTCCCAGAGGCGTCGCTCCGCCGCCGCCACCGTCGGCTCGCCCGCCGTCGGATGGCCACAGCACGAGTTCGCCCACTTCCCGCCTGAGTGGTACTTGGTGCGGGCGCGACGTTGGAGGAGGATCCGCCCGCGGGCATCGAATACGAACACAGAGAACGCCCGGTGCAGGGCGCCGCTGCGGTGGGCCGAGAACTTGTCCGTCGTGCCGACGGGCCGGTCATCTGAGTCGACCAGCACGATCGCGGTGGTCCCGGTGTCCCCGTCCCGCCCGGCCGGCGCCACGTCGGACGGGCCTACCGTGGGAACCGCTCCCGCGGGAGGGCTGGGATGATCCGCAGCGCGTTCCCGTAGTAGATCTTCCGGAGGACGTCGTCCGGAAGCTCCAGGCCGTAGAGCTTCCAGAACGCGTGCCGCTTGCGGTAGTAGTCGAAATACTCGTCGGCGGTTTCGAGCGTGCGGAAGTACACGTGGTACTCGGACGGTTCGTACGCGTCCTTGCCGAAGAGCACGCGATCTTGATACCGCTCGAGCCACTGGCGTGCGTGGCGTGGCTGGCGCCCGAGTTCCGCGAGCACCGCACCGATCTCGGTGTACATGTTGGGGAGCTCGTCCAGCAGGCGCCCAAGCCGGTCCAGGTCGCCGCCGAGCCAAGAAAGATGTGCCGAAATGAACGTCGTGTTCGGGTGTCGCCGGATGACGTTCCACTGTTCCTGCATCAGGGTTTCCCACGGGGGGAACCGATCCGGTGGACGGATCCGCCCCGGGCGTTCCTTGAGCTCGAACCAACGCTCGTTGAACCGATCCTGCGGCTCCCAGAACTGATGAGGATCGGCGGTGTGAATGAGCACCGGCACGCCGAGCTCGCCCGCCTTGGCCCACACCGGATCGAGGCGCGGATCATCGGTGGCGACGCGGTTTCCCGCCCCGTCTCGCACCGTCATGCCGAGGTTCTTGAAGATCTTCAGGCCCGCGGCGCCCGCGGCCACGTCCGCCGCGAGCTGCGCCGCGGCGCGTTGTCCCCATGCGGGGTCGTCGATGCCGTCGAAACCGAGGTTGGCGAACACGACGAAGCGATCCGGATACCGGCCCCGCAGGTTGGCGATGATCCGCTCGAGGTCCGCTCCCGAGCGACCGCTCAGATTGACCATTACCGCCATGTTCATCGCGTCCATCTCGGCCACGAGCTGGTCGACCTGCTCGGGGGTCATGCGGGCGGACGGATGCGCGTGAGCATCGACGAACGGGAACCGTGACGCGGTCGTCGGATGTGCCGGTACCACGAGGGTCGAGCGCGGTTCGTAGTCTTCCCACTGCATCTCCTGCGCGGTCGAAGGCGATGCGGCCGCCACGAGGGCGGCGAGGAAAAGTCCAATCACATGACGAGGCATGGCGCGATCCCGGTTGTGGAACAGACGGTAGGCTAACATGAGGTCGGCCTCCGTGCGAGCCGGCCGGGGGCCGATCGAGGATCGTCCACGATCGGGCGGGGACCATGCGAGGCCCGGGATACCGTGCGTCGCTGCTCACGGGAGCACTCGTGACGATGCCGCTCAACGCTCACGTGGCGCGGGAGCCGGCCCTAGGCCTGACGCCCATCTCCCTGCCAGCCCAGCCCGGTGACCAGGCTTGCATCGATGTCGCCGACGGTGGGGCAGCCGCACAGGGCCATGGCGAGTTCGGTTTCGGCCTTGAGCAATTGCAGCACGCGAGCGACCCCGGCTTCGCCATCAACCGCCAATCCCCAAACATAGGGCCGCCCGATGAGCACCGCGGCGGCGCCGAGCGCGAGTGCCTTCACCACGTCGGTGCCGCGACGAATGCCGCCATCCGCCAACACCGGCATCCTGCCTCGCGCGACCATCCCGATCATCAGCAGAGCGTCGATCGGGGCCGGAACGGTGTCCAGTTGCCGGCCTCCATGATTGGACACAATGATGCCGTCCACTCCGGCGTCCACCCCGCGCTGGGCGTCGTCCGCCCGCATGATGCCTTTGAGCACGATCGGGAGGGTGGTGACCGAGCGAAGCCAGTCGACGATCTCCCACGTCAATGAGGGATCGACCAACGTGCCGATATACTCGGCAAACCCGAGACCTGACGCGGCAGCCCGATCGTCGATGAGACCATCGAAGTTCCGCGGACGCGCCTCCGGCGGAAGTTGAAAACCGCTCCGCAGATCGCGCTCGCGTTGCCCGACCCTCGCGAGATCGACGGTGACGCAGAGCGCGACGAATCCCGCCGCCTCGGCGCGTTCGACGAGGCGTTGCGTGACGCCCCGATCGCGGTAACAATAGAGCTGGAACCACCGCGGGCCCGTGGCGGCGGCCGCCACCTCCTCGATCGTGAACGCCGACAGCGTACTCAACACGCTGACCGTTCCCTGCGCCGCCGCCGCGCGCGCCGAGGCGAGTTCGCCGTCCGGGTGGCTGAGGGTTTGAAAGCCCGTTGGCGCGAGGAGAATCGGCATCGTGAGCCGCGCGCCGAGAAGCTCGGTCGAGGTATCGGTGTGCGCCACATCGACGAGAACGCGGGGATGCAACGGGATCTTGCTGAACGCCGCTTCATTGCGCTTCAGGGTGATCTCGTCTCCCGCACCCCCCGCGATGTAGTCCCACGCGCCGGGGGCCATACGCTCCTTGGCGAGCTGCTCGTACTCCGCGACGTTGACGGGTTGGGTCACGGAAACTTGCGGCGCAGCCAGTCGACGAAATCATGCGCCTCGTACACCGTGGCCATACCGCCACGCCCGACCTCCCGCTCGACGCGGTAGCGATCGGCCAGGGCAGCGACGAGTGTATGGGGAGCGGAGGGCACGGATCGGAAAATAAGGAGCGCCGCCGTCGGGCGTCAGGTCCGGAGCCCCACCCCAGCGATCCGCCGCTATCTCACGTCATACACGTAGCTGTTGAGATACTTGATCGTGTCGCGCTGTTCCTGCACCTGAAAGGCGAGAATGTCGCCGCTGGTCACGATGCCGACCAGACTCGCCCCGTCCATGACGGGGATATGTCGGATCCGTTTCTCCGTTACGAGAGCCGCGCATTCCTCCAGCCGCGCGTCCGGCCGCACGCTCATGACGGGCGTCGTCATCACCGTGCCAACGTCGACCTGCGCGGGGTCGAGCTCCGCCGCCACGACGCGCCGCAGGATATCGCGCTCGGTGAACATGCCGACGACCGTGTCGCCTTCCCTGACCACAAGGCCGCCGATGCCATGCTCGTTCATCAAGCGGGCGGCCTCCGTGACCGAGCGCGAGGGGGCGATGGTCACGACCGCGCTGTCTTTGCGCGAGAGGATCTCTCGGACGGAAGCCATGGCTTCGCTCCCGGGTTGGGGACCCTTCGAGTATGTGCTGCGGCAACCGGCGCCGCCAGTAGGCGCCGGCAGGGACACGGCAGCCTAGGAGAAGCTCCAGGGCTCTCCCGGGACGAGTTCCTTGACAGCCACCCCCTTGGGCTGGAATCCTTCGGCGTCCTGCACCAGTTGCGGGAAGGTCTTGTAGTGAATCGGGATCGCCACCCGGGGCATGATCCACTCCGCGGCGCGACTCGCGAGTTCCGGTCCCATCGTGAAGCGATCTCCGATCGGGATCATGGCGATGTCGGGCTTGTAGATCTCGCTGATCAGCTTCATGTCGCTGAAGAGATCCGTATCGCCGCAGTGATAGACCCGGACGCCGCCCATGTCGATGACGGCGCCGCAGGCGGCGCCCATGTATTGGCCCTGGAACGAGGACGAGTGCACCGCCTGGGTGAACGCGACCCAGCCCCAATCCGCGCTCACCTTCCCTCCGTGGTTCATGGGTTCCGTGGCGATCCCACGCGCCGAGAGGTACTCGTGGATTTCCCAGGCGCCGAACACCGTGGCTCGGTTGGCTTTGGCGATCGCCTCGGTATCCGTCATGTGATCCGGGTGACCGTGCGTCATGACGATCGCCTGGCACGAGACGTCCTTGACGCGCATGGGCGCGAGCGGATTGCCACTAATGAACGGGTCGATCGCGACGGTGGTGGATCCGTCGTGCAGCAGAAAGCCCGAATGGCCGAGATACGTAATGTCCAGTCCCATCTTGCCCTCCCTTCCTCATGCCGTCATGCCGATTGGCGCGCGCGAGACGCCTCTTTGATCATACGACATCGGCGCGGATTGGACGAGTCGCCTCGGATGAGACGCTTCCGTCCCTCGGCGGAGCGCGTGGTGGGTGATCGACAATCCATCACGACGCCGTCGGCGGTCTATCCCTCCAGGAACCCCTTGCGCCGCATTTCGCCCCAGTGGGTCAACCCCCGCAGGGCGTTCCAGAACCCCCACAGGCGCCATAAGACCGTGAGCTGGCGGTAGCCGAACGGCTCCAGGATGGAATACAGCACGAGGCGGAGAAAGTCGCCGACTCTCCCGTACACCCGGAAGGTGGCTTCTTCGAGGATGACCGCCCAGATGGAGAGCAGCATCTGGTACCCAAGCGCCACGGCGAGGAACAGGAGTGCGATCTGCACGTTGAGGATCCCCAGCGCCGCGCCGAGCATGGTCACGAGGTAGCCCAACAGCTCGAGTACGGGGGCGAGCATCTCCCCGAAGAAGAAGAACGGGGCGGTGATGAACCCGATCCGGCCGAACTTGCGATTGAACAGCAGATTCAAGTTCGAGAGCATGGTGATGACCAGCCCGCGGTGCCATCGCTCGCGTTGCCGGGCGTGCGTGCGGAGGTCGGACGGCACCTCCGTCCATGCGACGGGGTCGGGCACGAACGGAATCCGGTAGGGCACCCGCTCGGCGCGGAGATGCCGGTGCAGACGTACCACCAGATCGAGGTCCTCGACGACGTTCCCCGACGTGTATCCACCGATGGCCAACAGGTAACTGCGCTGAAACAGCCCGAATGCTCCGGAGACGATCAGGTTTCCCCCCAGCTTGTTCCAGCCGAGCCGGCCGAAGAGAAAAGCGCGGAGATACTCGGGAACCTGCATGGCGGAGAGCACTCCGCGGGGGACGCGAGCCTCCACGACGCGGGAGTTCTCCACACGGCACCCGTTCGCTACGCGGATGGTCCCGCCTGCCGCGGCGACGTTCTCGCCGAGCAAGAACGGCCGGGCGAGTCGCAGCAGCGCGTCGTGCGCGACGATGGTATCCGCGTCTACGGCGACGACCAGAGGATAGCGCCCGGCATTGAGTCCGGCGTTCAGAGCGTCGGCCTTGCCGCCGTTCTCCTTGTCGACGACGAGAAGTCGCGGCTCCCGATGGGAACGGTAGTACGCCCGGACCGTCTTGGTCGGCAGCTTGGCCGGGAATGCGGGAGGGACTTCGTAGAGATCGAACACGCCGCGGAGGCGTTCCATCGTGCCGTCGGACGATCCGTCGTTGACGACCACGACCTCGTGCTGCGGATACTCCAACCCGATCTGCGCCGCCACGCTCTCGGTGATGCTGGCCTCCATGTTGTGCGCCGGGATCAGAATCGTGATGGGTGTGAGCGCTTCGGAGCCGAGGTACAACTCGAGATCCTCTTGCCGCGTGATCTTCCAGTGTTTCCACAGCTCCGGAATCGAGAGGATCAGCAGTAGGGCGTAGAACGAGTTCACCACCAGGAAGTACCAGATGACCGTGTCGTCGACGAACCCGACGAGCCGCGCGACGAAGAGGTAAAGGGCGTCGGTCACGCGAGGTAGTCCTGCACGGCGGCCTCGGTGAGTCCCATGGCGTAGCTCGCCATTTCCGCGGCGAACCGGTCGTCCCCGTCGCGCGCCCTCGCGAGGTGCGCGTCGCCGACGTCACCGAGACGTCGCAAGGCAATGGCCGCGCGCAGGCGCACCCACCAGTTGTTGTCGCTCAGCGCCTTGCTCAGCGGATCGGCGGCGTGGGCGCCCCCAACGGCGCCGAGCGCGATGGCGGCTCTGGTGCGCACCTGCCAGGCGTCGTCGCCGATGAGGGTGAGGAGCGCATCGCGGGTCGCAGGGCCGGGGTAGCTTCCCAGCGTGCGGGCCACCCCTCCGCGCACCTCGGGGTCCGCGTGGTCCTTGAGTGCCAGGACCTCGTCAAGCAACTCGGGATCGGTGGTGGACGCGGCGAGGCGGATCAAGTCTCGCAGCTCGAAGGTGGAGCGCGGGTGGGTGAGCCGAGCCGACAGGATGGGAGTCAGGGCCCTCCCCAAGCCGGTCAGCGTGTCGAACATGTAGCCGCGGACCACGCGCTTGGACGCGATGGCCTCGTTCAGGACCAGCTCGATCAGGCCGGGGTCGTGCGCCCGATCGAGAATGGCGATGGCGGCCAGTTTGACCGCCGGGTGCTTGTCGGCGACCAGGGCGCGCGCGATATCCAGGTCGTCGGCGGTGGCAACGATGCTGAGGGAACGGGCCCCCACCAGGCGGCGCCACCAGAATCGCGAATGCACGTAGCGGTCCCGCAGCGTGCCGAACCAGCGCGTCGTCCGCGCGCCGCGGACCAATCGCTCCCACGCCGGGTCGCCGGTCGGCCGCGCGTGACGGTAGAGCACCGCGGCCACCGCGTCGAAGTGCGACTGATCGATGTGGTCGAGCGCAGGCTCGAGCGGTCCGCCGCCGAGGGCCGCCAAGACGATCTGCGTGAGTCGTGCGTGCTCCGCGTTCCGGCGCCGCGCGTTGGCCCGGTCAACCTGGCGGCGGACCACCAGCAGCGCAAACGTTGCCACGAGGAACCCGAATTGGAGAACGGCAACGACTAGGAGAAACGTTCTCATCCAATAACCACAGCCTGTCGGGCTGAACCGTCCCGCCGCACGGTCGCGGTGTTGGCACGCCCGCGGTGCACGGTGTAGGGCACCATCCTCCTCAGCACGCCGCAGGCGTGGGAGGACTGGCGGCGGCGGTCACACCCGGCGCGGTTGGCCGCACCGGGCATCGTCATGTGTTTGGTGGAGCGGCTAGGATGATAGACTGGTGGACTCAACCGAGCAACACGGTCGCTCTTCAGTGTGGTTGGAGGTTGGCTCATGCACTTCGACGTCGTGACATTCGATTGTTACGGGACCTTGATCGACTGGGAGGACGGCATCAGCGCGGCGTTCGCTCGCGCCTGGGGCGTCGATCAGGCCCGGCACCGGGAGGCGGTGCTCCGCGCCTACGCGGCCGTCGAGCCGCAGGTGCAGGCGGCCGGCTTCCGTGTGTACAAGGAGGTGCTGGCAGAGACGGCCCGCCGTGTGGCGGATCACCTCGCCTGGGACGCGGGTCCGCGAGACTGGGCCTTCCTTGCCGAGAGCCTGCCCGCGTGGCCTCCGTTTCCCGACACCGCGGACGCGTTGCGATCGCTGCACCACGCGGGTTTGCGCCTGGGCATTCTGTCCAATGTGGACGACGACTTGCTGGCGGGCACCTTGCGGCAACTGCCGCCGGTGTTCGACTTTCTCGTGACGGCCGAGCAGATTCGATCGTACAAGCCGGCGCCAGGACACTTTCTCGCGTGTCGCGACGTGATCGGATCGGCCACGTGGCTGCACGTGGCCCAGAGTTGGTTTCACGACGTGACCCCGGCAACGCGGCTGGGGGTTCCCGTGTGCTGGATCAATCGAAAGGGAGAGGAGCGCGGTGTGGGAGGTGCCCCGATCGCCGAGTTCCCGACGCTAGAGGGCGTGGTGGACTCGATAGTGAAAACGTGATTCGTGATTCGTGATCCGTGATCCGTGATTCGTGATTCGTGATTCGTGATTCGTGATGCGCACTCCACTCGATTCTGAGCGTTCCTGATGCCAGGTACTCCATCCGTCGCTCCTGCCTCTCCCTATCGCTGCGCCTGGTGTCTGTCGAGTCCGCGCATGATCGCGTATCACGATAAGGAATGGGGCGTGCCGCTCCACGATGATGTGGCGCTGTTCGAGTACCTCGTGCTCGATGCGTTCCAGGCGGGTTTGTCGTGGGCCGTAGTGCTCAACAAGCGCGAGGGCTTCCGCCGGGCGTTCGTCGATTATGATGTCGCCAAGATCGCACGGTTCACTCCGCGGCGCATCGAACGTCTCGTGCGCGATCCCGGCATTGTGCGCAACCGGCAGAAGATCGAGGCCACCGTGATCAATGCGCGGCGGTTTGCCGAGGTGCAGGCGCGCCGTGGATCGTTCGATGCGTTCATCTGGGAGTTCGTCGATGGGACGCCCAAGATCCACCGGAGGCGCTCGATGAAGCAGATCCCCGCGACCTCACGCGAATCGGACGCGATGAGTGCGGCACTCAGGGAGCTGGGATTCAAGTTCGTCGGGTCGACGATCTGCTACGCGTTCATGCAGGCCGCCGGCATGGTGAACGACCACGTGGTGCGGTGTTTCCGGTGGGCGGAGGTGCAGCGAAGCAGCGGCCGGTCGTGAGCCATGAGACCTTCAGTGGCAGCCCCCCGCATCCGCGGATCACCGCATGCACCATCGCACGGTCGCCCGTTTCACGTTTCACGTTTCACGTCCACTCACACCTCGTAGTGCCCCGACAGTCGAGGCTGGCGCCCCGCCGCGCTGGCCCGCCGCCGCTCCGCATGGGCCCGCATGAGGGCGTCCTTCACGGCGGGGCAGAGCGTACAGATCCGATCGACATCCTTCTTCGAGAGCTCGTAGAGCTGACATCCCGTGACGGCGCGGACGGTGGCGTTCCGCGGTTCCGCGGATAAGAGCGCTCCCTCGCCGAAGAAGTCTCCGGCGTGCAGCGAGGCCACGCGTTGGGGCTCTCCACCCGCCGGGGCGATCAGTACCGCCACGACGCCACGCGCGATCAGAAACAGCGAGGAACCGCGCTCGCCCTGCGAGATAATCGCCTCTCCGGGGAGCGCCGGGCGCGGCACCAGTGCGTCCACCACCCGTTGCAAGTCCTCGGGACCGAGTTCCGCGAAGAACGGTACCCGCGCCAGAATCTCCTCCGGCTTGGGCTCGAGCGCGGAGACCGGACTCGTTGCCAGTGCCCGACGCGCGGACCGCAAGCCGCGTTGCGCCGTGCCGGCGACGGACTGGGGGATGCCGCCGGTCGCCGCCAAGTCGTCGATCGCGTCGCCCTCACCGTCCAGCGCGATCCTCCGAGCTGTTCGCTGCTGCACCTCCTGGACGTATTCGGGAAAGTGCTCCGCCACGTCGTCAATCCGCTGCATGGCCTCCTGGCCGGCGTGGCGATAAACCTGTGCGCACTGCTCGCTCAATTCCGGGCCGATCCCCCCCAGGGCGCTCAAATGGCTGAGCTGCGCGGCGACGCGGCGGCTCGCCTCGACCACCGCGAGATCGCGCTCGTAATGGGCCGCGAGCGCCCGCATGCGATGCCGTCGCACCGCCGCGCTCCGCGGGCTGACGACAACGAGGAAGCGTATGAGCCACTGGGCGAGCCGCACCTCCAGCGGACTCACGGAATCGATGCCGCTCGGCACCTCGCCGCGTTTCAGCTGGTCGCGGCGCAGGTCGGTGGAAAGTTCCAGTTCGCGCAGCACGGGCTCCGAGATCGCGCCGTTCTCGAATTCCTCGCGATAGACCGTCCGTTCGGTGGTCAGCGCCTCGGACCAGAGGACGAGGCGCATCTCGTCGTCCGTGCAATTGCCGCGGAGGCGCGTGAGCTCCGCCTCGGCCCCGCTCACT
Organism: Gemmatimonadales bacterium; assembly: GCA_036397755.1. GTDB lineage: Bacteria > Gemmatimonadota > Gemmatimonadetes > Gemmatimonadales > GWC2-71-9 > CAMYLY01. The sequence goes on from DASWII010000043.1 coordinate 27,944, forward strand.
TCCTCGCGGTACTCGCCCTCGATTTCACCCAGGAGGCGATTGGAGAAATGACCGGCTGTGGCGAGCTGCTGCACGCGCTCCAGGGCGGCGCGCTTGGCGGCCACCGTCGCTTGCGCGGCGGCGACCAGCTCGACGAGCCCCGGCTTGTTGAGCCCCAACCACTTGATGAGCGGTGCCATGGTGAGCCCGCCGGAAAGCAGCGTGAACAGCACGACACCCACGGCGAGCGCCACGATCAGCTCGCGCCCGGCGAAGCTCTCCGGCAGGCTCAAGACGAGGGCGAGGGCAACGGCGCCCCGCAAGCCGCCCCAATACAGCACCGTGCGATAGCGGCCGTCGATCGGCTCCGCTCCCGGCAGGCGCGTCACGACCGGGACCAGGCCGAACACGGTGATCGCGCGGGCGACCATCGCCGCCAGGATCGCCCAGCCGATCGGGCCCGCATGCTCCACCAGTCCGCTCACACTCACGGAAATGCCGACGAGCAGGAAAATCAACGAGTTGGCGACGAAGGCCGCGTACTCCCAGAACTGATGGAGGTAGGCGTGGACCTCGTGGGTGAAGCGAGTCGCGCCCATGGTGCCGACCACGATCCCGGCCCCGACCGTCGCCATCACGCCGCTCACGTGGAGGTAGTGATCGGCGGCGATGAACGCGGCGTACGCGACAACGGTCGAGAGGGCGACTTCGACGAGGGGATCGTCATGCGCCAGCGCGATCGAGCGCACCATCAGATAGCCGATGAGACCGCCGACGATCAGGCCGCCAAAGAACACGACGAAGAACTCGACGATCCCGGTGCCCACGGTGCCGGCGGTGAGGGCGCCGCCGGCCAGGACGCTCAGGATGATCCCGAAGAGCACGATCGCGGTCGCGTCGTTGAACAGGCTTTCCCCCTCCACGAGGATCGCCAGGCGCTTGGGCGCTCCGACCTCCTTGAACAGGGCAATGACCGCGACGGGGTCGGTGGCCGAGATGAGCGCGCCAAACAACAGGGCCGGCCCCAGGTCGAGCGGCGTGAGCCAGGCGACCATCCCGCCGACCAACCCGGTCGAGAGAAGCAGCCCGGGCGCCGCAAGCACGAACACCGGCACCAGGTTCTGAGAGAGCAGCCGGCTGTCGAGGTTGAACGAAGACTCGAAGATGAGCGTGGGGAGGAAGACGAACAGAATCAGCTCCGGCGAGAGCGTCAGCCTGTGGATCGGCTCCAGCGCGTCGAAGCGATCCGATACGGCGCCGAGCGCGAGGCCCAGAAGGACCAGGCCCACGGTGTAGGGAAGGTTGATGCGCCGTAACCCGATCGAGGCCGCCGCCGCCACCAGCAGGAGGCCGACGACGCCGATGACCGTAAGGACGACGGCCTCGTTATGCATGGGGCTGCTCCCTTCGCCTCGTCATCCCTGCGTGCGCACGGTTGGATAGGTGCCCGTCGCGTGGTGAAAATGCGTTTGCAGCCGGCGTTGGCCATCGGCGTCCGACATCACGATCAGCGTCATGCCTGGTTCGATCGGTAGGGAGTCGCCTGGCTTGAACGCGAAGGCCCCCTCCGGGTGCCGCACCGCGAGGAGCAGCACCCCGTCGATCGCGTCGATCTTCAGCGATCCCAGGGTGTGGCCTGACACGTTGGCGTCGGCGGGCACCGTGACCTCCTCGACCCGCAGGCTCCCGCCCTTCTCCCGCAGCATCTGGTCGAGGAAGGACACCACCTTGGGCCGCACAAGCTCCGACGCCATGCGCAGCCCGCCGATACGCGCGGGACTCACCACGGCATTGGCGCCGGCGGTACGGAGCTTCGGTTCATTCACCGTCGATTGGCACGCGGCGATGATGCGGATCGCCGGAGCGGCGCGGCGCGCCGTGAGCACGCCGAGCACGTTCTCCTTGTCTTCGCGAAGGGCGAAGACGATGCCGGCGGCGCGGCCGATGCCGGCTGCGGCGAGCGTGTCGTCATCCGTCGGGTCACCCGCCACGCCGGGAATCTCCCCGATGTATTCCACCGCTTCGTGGTAGAGTTCCTCGGTCGGTGCCACCAGCACCACGGGCCGGCGCGTACTCGCGAGCTCCTGCGCGACATACCACGCCGACCCGCGGTCGCCACAGACGATGAAGTGGTCGGTCATTTCGGCGATGGTCTTCTGCATGCGTCGTCTCTGGAAAATGTGGTGAAGCTGGCCTTCGATGACGAGAGCCGCGAGCATCGGCACGGTATACGCCACGATCCCCATACCGCCCAGCAGGAGGAAGATGGTGAACACGCGTCCCACCGGGTTGCCGGACATGTCGATGACTTCGGTGAAGCCGACGGTCGTGAGGGTGATGACCGTCATGTAGACGGCATCGACCAGGCCGTGCTGGCCGCCGCTGATCAACACATAGCCCAGCACACCCACCATCGTGACCAACACGAGGGCGCCTATGCCGAGGCGCACTCGGCGACTCAGTCGCTCGAATTCCGCGTCGGCGGACTGCTGTCCTGGTCGGATTGGGGGTGGTCCAGCCATCGATTGCGAATAGCGCCGTTAACGGCGCGCGTCAACCGTGAAGGGGGCTCACCCCCCGGGCAAGCGGTCGCGATCGCGCTGCCGCGCCAGCATGCGCTCGACAAAATCGACGCGCTCCGCGAGGTCGGCGATCTCCCCCCGGTTGAGCTCCACTTCCTCGAGCAGCATGGCGAGTCGCCGGGCGTCCACGCTACCGGCCGCAGGCGTCTCCTCCTCGCCCCAGTTTGCGATGCGGCGGCCGTTGGCGTCGCGAAACGCCCCGGCGGCGACGAGAATGATGTCGTAACACGTCCACAATCCGAGGCCACCGAGCGTGAGCGCTTGAAGCACGCCCGTACCGGTCTTGCCGACGTAAAAGCGATGCGCTCCAAACCAGCCGACGAGGACGCTCAGCACGAGCGCGACGCCGCGCGAGCGCGGCGAGGCGTCGCGGGGCTCGTCATAGCGCCGGGCAGGAAGCGGAGTGATGGGGTCGAACGTCATGACGACCTCGCCGCGGTGAATGCCCCCAAGGGGAGTCGAACCCTCGGCTCAAGGGCACGGGTGTCCGCCAATGCCCGAGAATACTACGGAATGTCCGGATGGTTTGCACCCCGTGGCCCCCGATAGGCGGCCGAAACCACAGGCGACAATATGCGCGAGATGGTGAAGGACTGACTCTCCTTCGTCGGTCAGGCGCCCGCCTACCAGCGCGACCAAAGCAGCCATTTGCAGGGTCATCTCCGCCCGTCGCTGGTTGACACGGAGTTCACCGCTGCTTCACCACCGAGAGGTAGTGTTTGATCCCCTATCATAGGAGCCCCGCCTCCCGGGAGGTCAGGGTCGGGCCGACATCTTCGCCAAGTTCGAGAGCGGTGGTGAGAAATGGCCGCGCGGTCGCCATCTAGCGATCCGTGTGGCGGTCCGACGCGAGCGGCTACCCGACGTTCTCGAGCTCGCGCACGACCAGAGTGCTCGGCTGCCGGTCCTGCGGCCCGGTGGGGCCGACAGGACCGTTGCAAACTGCGGCGCCGAACCACCGCATCGTTCTACTTATTCAATGATGCTTCCACAGCTGCCGCCGGCGCTTCCCTGACCTCCAGCAAGCCCCGGGCGTCAAGGATGTCGACGGACGCCAGAGTGTACTGCGCGATCAACAGGGCCTCGACGTCGGGCGACACCGGGATGTGGGCCACCAGGGCTTTCGATGTGCACCCACCAAGCAGCGCAACCGCGTGCCGATCGGAATCGACCAACAGATGGTCCGCGTGCCTCACAACGACCGAGCGAATCTGATCTTCATCGCCGTGCTGCAGGGCAGCGGCCAGCTCCTCGACATCCGCGAAGTCGTCCGCGTCGCCGGTCAGGCCGGGGGAGCAGTCGGCGAGATCGCCGCAGTCGCCGTGGACACACCCCGGGATCATCTTCTTGTCGTTGTGGCACGCGCCGCACGTACTGGTGGTCACGCCACCGATACAGTAGTCACAGAAGCCGCACTCGATCGCTGACGGCCCTTCGTTCGTGGCTGGCGCGGGCGTCGCAAACACCAGTAGGATCCCGGGAAAGAGAAGCGCAGAGATTTGTCGCAGTGGTCACCTCTTCTCCTAGGGTTGTGTGAGCGCCATTCGCCATACGCGAAGCTGGAATCCGCCCTTCGGCGTCTCCGAGCGGCTGATCACCAAGTCCCCCTCGACGTGCCCGATCAGCATGACGGGAATCCGTTGTGTCGCCAGCAGTTTCCCAGAATCCGGATCGAACACCTCCACGATGGTGTCGTACACGCCATCCCACGAAGCGGGTTGGGGCAGGTTGCGGCCGTCGGGCAAGATGTAGGGCTCCAAATGGTCGGCCCATCCCGGATCGCCGATGGTCACCAGCACCCAGAGGCGACCTGCATCGTCACGGTAGATCTGTTCGATGTACGGGAACGGCAGACGATCCTTCGATAGTGCTAACCAATCATCGTACGGTTCGAACCAATCGACGTCGCGCACGATCTCGCGGCGCTTGCGTCCCGTGGCGGTGTCCCAGAGTTGCAGTCGGTACGCCTGCCGCCGGGCGACCCACACCGTCATCCCGCCACCAGGCGCAAGGGCCCGACGGCCGGGCCAGGACGCGCGGGCGTTGAAGTACTCGGCCGAGTCGGCGCCGAAGGACCGAATGATCGCCCCACCTAGCGGGGGAACGAGATGGATCGGGAGTCCGATCAGCTGGGGGAGGCGCGAGGCGATGTTGAGGGCGACCCCACCGGAGTCCATGACCGCGACGCTGAACACTGGTCCAACGAACGATGACTCATGCAGGATCCGGAAACCGGTTGTCACCACCGTATGGCGCGCCGTGCGGGTATCAAAGATGTGCACGGTGTCGTGCCGACTGATCATCACGAACGGGTTGCCAAATTCTCCTGGACCGCGACCAGCACGCCCATACATCCGCTCGTACTGACCGTCCGACCCGAACACTTTGATCCCATCTTCCATTTGGGCGACCCAGTAGCGGCCCAGTGAGTCCATCGCCACGGCCCCCGAGGCGGTCAGGAACCCCCTGTCATCGTCCGTGCCGAGGGTGACGGTCGGCGTGATCGTGATACAATCCGTGCACGCGTCCGGCGGAGTGCCAGTGACCACGATTGGGCCCTGGGAGAGTGCAACGCGTGTCATACCCGCGATGAGGAGGAGGCCGAGTAGGACAATCCCCGTAACCGGCACCATCCGCGTGGTCGGTCTCATGTTCCCATGTGGACGCACAGAAGCAAGAACAACTTTAGCACCGGCGGCCAGGGCGGAGTAGGCCCTTTTTGAGGCACGACCCTACGTAACTGGGACATCTCACCAACTTGGATCAGCTGCGCCATACCTCCGACCGCATGACAAGGCTATGTCGATCAGGTTGAACGGGGGGAGAAACGCGCGCGCGATAGGCCCGATATTGACGGCTACCCACACTCCCACACATCGCGCCAAGGTGACGAAGTCCGTAGTAGACAACGCCTTTCAGGAATGCCCCCAAGGGGAGTCGAACCCCTGTCCCCACCTTGAAAGAGTGGTGTCCTGACCGCTAGACGATGGGGGCGGGCTGGCGTAGGAGAGTGATAGCGGTAACGGGATTCGAACCCGTGTTTCAGCCTTGAGAGGGCTGCGTCCTGGGCCTCTAGACGATACCGCCGGGCGCGGACAATATCATCGCGCCCAATGCCCGACGCAACCCGACAACGGGCTAGTGTGCTGTCCCAGATGTTCAATGCACTAGGCAGCGAGCCAACGCGTCCCCTCTGGGCGCTCCGCCCCGCGCGGACTCGACACCGGGTAACCGCGACGACCGAGCGTTCCACGGCGCCGGTGCCGTGACCGCCGGGGGCTCACGCGCCCTCCGGGGCCGCATTTGGCCCGCCGTCAATCCATGAACGATCTTGTGGAACGCGACGCTAGAAGCTCCCAGTCCAGGCCACCCCGAGCCACAGGTGACGTCCGGGCGCGTCGACCCCACTGGCATGCGAGCGATACAGCGTGTCCCCGATGTTCTCGAACCCGGCTGACACGTCGATGTCGTCGGACAGAGTCAAGCCCGCGCGGACGCCGTGTACCGCGTATCCCGGGGTGCCGCCGGGAGGAATCCGGGGGTCGCCAAGGTCGCGGGACCCGAGCCGGTCCTGCTGCGTCGCCCAGCGAAACACGTACTCGATCCACGCAGGGAAGCCACTGCCCTGCCACTGAAGCGCCGCGGTGCCACCGAGCGGCGGGATCTTGGCCATGGGCTCGTCGATGCCGCTCGCGCCTACCTGATCACCGATCGTATAGAGCACCGTCGCTCGCAGTCGCACCGGGCCGATGCGGTGCGCGCCCTCCGCCTCGACGCCCCGCACCCGCGCGGTGCCGATGTTCACCCCTTGGAACACTCGTTCACCATCGAACAGCGTGTCTCCCTGGAAGGTGCCGGGTGCGCGATCGATGAAATCGCGGATGCGCGTGACATAACCGGTGACCTCCACCGCCGACCCGTGACCGCTGTACCGCACCGACAGCTCGCCGCTCAGCGCCACCTCCGGGACTGCATCCGGATTGGGCAGCGACACGCCGCCCGGGACGGGTCCCGCGCGGGTCAAATCGTACAGGTTCGGTGCTCGAAACCCCTCCGCTACACGTGCGGCCACCCGCCAGCCGGTGGCGGGCGCCAGCACCAACCCCACCTGGCCCGTGAGGGCGGAACTCGGGTTTTCCACGAGGCCGCCAAAGTCGGCGCCGACGTCCGCCTCATTGCGGAACCGGCTCCAGCGCCCGCCGACCGAAAGGAGCAGCCGCTCGATGAGCTGCACGTCCGCGGACAGGAACACGCCGAGGCGATCGGCCACCGCGCCGCTCGGATAGTTGCCGTCCGGCAGCGGCGTGACCGACTGATCGAGCAGGTTCTGCCGCGAGCCGCTGCTGCGGAGGACGTCGCGGTAGGCCTCCATACCCCAAGTGAAAGACACGAGCCGCGGCCCCACCATGGCCATGCTCCCGCCCACGACCGCGATGCCGGGCGTATAGACATCGTCGTGCCACGTGGTGAGGATCGAGTCGGGCACGCCGCCGTCGAGACGGATCCGCTTGCGCGCCTCGCGTTGCATGGCGAGGCTGGCGGTCACCTCGAGTCGCGTCAGCCACATTCCCCCTGGTCGATGGGTGTAGCGCAGGTACGTGAGCTGACGTGCCTGGGGATCGAACACGTGGAAGAAATCCGATCCCCTCGCCGGGGCGCGGAAATCCACAACCCGGTCGTAGCGCGGAACCGAGTCCATACGGAAATGCTGCATCACGGCGGTAAGGCCGTGCCGGGCATTCGGCCGGAACGTGACCGCACCGTCGAGGCCGTAGGCGTCGAACGCGGTGGGCACTTGGCGGCCGAGCGCGCCACCCGCCTGCGCGTCGCCGAAGGTCTGGAACGTGCCGCCGAAGCTGAGATCGACCTTCGGCGTGAGCATGCCGGTCGAAATCCGGGTGCGGAACCCCCGGTCGTTCGTGTTGCCGCTCAGGGCCAGCCGGACGCTGCGTCCGCTCCCCAGCGGGTGCGGGCGCGTGATGAGATCCACCACGCCTCCCTGGGCGTCGGACCCGTACATGACCGACGCGGGCCCGCGAATGACCTCGATACGCTCGATGGTCTCGGGATCGATCGTGGCGAGATACTGGCCGGGCCCGTCACGATAGGTGCCATTGTTGAGCGGTACCCCGTCGACCAGCAGCAGCACTTGATTGCCGATGAGCCCCCGGAGGATGATCGCGCCTTGGCCCGCCGACGTCTGCTGCACCTGCACTCCGGTGACCTCGTCGAGGAGATTGGCGGCCACCTTGGAGGCTGCGCGTTTCGCGCCGGACGGCACCGAGACCGACACCGCTGCCGGCTGCTCGATCCGCTCGGTTTCGGTGGACCGGGTGGCGCTGACGACGACCTCGCGCAAGCGCACCACGCTGTCTTGGGTGGTCGTGTCCTGCGCGAATATCGAAAGGGATGCCAGCAGCACCGGGGCGAGGTTCACGTTGTCTTCACCGATGATAGAGGCATTCTTGAAAGGACCTTTCAGTTCCGCAGCACGGTCAACGCATCGATGGGGGGGGCAACCTGGGGATAGCCGCATTGCATACCCGAGGCAGCGCCGGAGGGTCCCGCGACGATGAACGCCGAGATGGTTTGCTCGTGCCGGGATTCGGCCTTTTCGGGATCTACGTGTTCGTGCTGCGACTCAGGACCGATCACGTGCAGCGGGTGTCGGCGGTCTCCGAGGGCCGAGCGGGAGGTCGAAGTGTCTCGAATCGGTGGGTAGTGCCTCAGTACGGGCTTGTACCGATCGTAGACGACCGCATATCTTCGAGGTGCCCCTGAACGGGGACCCCCTCCTCCCGGGAACAGTGCGTCCAAGGAGGAGTGAGCCATGTCAGCCCCGACCCAGCGTCACGTGCCGCGATTCGCGGCAAGGATCTCCCTGCAACGACTGGCGCTTGTCACCGTCTTGGTCGGTCTCGCGATCATGGGATGTAGTGACCGTGAGTCAGCCACCGTATGACTGAGTACGGACGGGCTGGAATCGGGGTGCTCGTTGCGGCGCTGCTGGTCAGCGTGACGGCGTGCGCCGACGACTACATAGAAGTCCGGAGTGTCATCGAATGGGATTTGGCGGGCGTGCAGGTGACGCTGCCCGACCACTTTGACGTCGGGGTGCCAGCGCCGGTTTCTGTCATGACCCTACGCGTAATCTGTGACAAGGACGGACGCACCGTCGTGACCGAGGACGGGCTGTTGGTGGTCATTGAGCCGTATGACTTGAAGAATATCAAATCCACGGCCTGTCCCGACGCCGGGATAAGTGGCCCGCGCACCGCAAACGTCATTGTTGGTCAGGCTGGAGAGGTGACGGTGCGAGTGATCGGCCTTTCCGGGGTCCAGAACTCGGTCATCACGGTCGAGTATACCGTGCCGGCGCAGTGACCGGGCGCTGTTGGGGCACATATGAGCTGGGCGAGGATGAGGCGCATATCGAGTTCATGGCGGAGTGACCTTGGCTGGAACCACGGAGTATCCTGTGTGAGAGGCGTTCGGAGTTGGGTCGCACGTCTACGACGCGAGTCGGAAGGGAGCCGACATGAACACACGGACGCGATGCGTCGCGGCCATGATCTTCATGACAGCGGCGTGTACAGATATCCAGAATCCGGAGGATGTCCTCGAACTGCAAACGGACCGGACGTGGTACACTTTCGGCGACGTGAGTGGATTGGAACTGAACAATCGACACCCGTTCGATACGTTCCTCTATTCCCCGTGTTTTGTGCGAATACAACAGCGGATGGACGGGGAATGGGAAGACGTTGCCTACCTCGCCACTGTCGTCGCCTCCCCGTCCGACCCTTGCGAAAAGGTGCGGGTTCGTCCTCGCAGCGCGGCTCAGTTTTCAGTCGCCCCACATGCGTTCAGTACCGCTGACGATGAGCCATGGGTTCCCCTCTACGTTGGACTCGGGGTGCCATATCGATTCCGACTTAGGTTCTGGAACACGGACGCCCCGGAGGAGCATGCGATCTTCTCGAACACCTTCACCTTCACGGAGTAGCGTCTCAGCGCCCCGCTCCCCAGCGTCGCTGAGGAAGGGCAGGGCATACCCGAGGCGGGCAGCAATGTTTCTGCGTAATCAGTCGCGAGGGAGCGGACTATGAAGATGCGAATCCTGCGCGTCGCGGCAGTGGTCCTTATGGCAGGGGCGTGCACCAACCCCACCGACGCGGGTTTCCCGGAGCTTGAACTCTCGACGGACCAGACCTTTTATGGCCTGAACGACGTGAGCCCTTTGGCGTTGGCCAACCGAGACCCATTCGAGAGCGTCAGGTACTCCTGGTGTTGGATGTGGATACAACGGCAGACCGACCAGGGATGGGAGAGTGTTGCAGGCATCTCCGTGGCCGTCGACGGCACCTCAGGTATCTGCGATCTTGAGCTCCTAGGTCCTCGGACGACTGCTCAGTTTAGCGTGGGTCTGCAGTCGTTCCGCCCTTGGAACGTCGAGGAGGGAACGCCGTTGCAGGTCGAGTCCGGAGTCCCGTATCGATTTGGAATGCGCGTCTGGGGCATGAGTATTCAAGAGACAGACACGATCTTCTCGAACAGCTTCACATTTGCAGAGTAGGATCTTAGCGCCCGCCCACCATGCGGGCGCGTTGCGTCGCGGCGGGAGAATGGTGAGATTGCCCCCGCGCGCCGCTAGCTCAATTGGCAGAGCAACTGACTCTTAATCAGTAGGTTGTAGGTTGATGGAGCATCCGCTGCCGCGCATGCTCCATCCGCTCGCCTTCCGTCGGCCGCGGGGCGGCCTCGGGTCGGCACCGCGTCGATCCCTACGCCGGAGCAGCGCCGGAGCAGCGCGTTGCGCCGCGGGCGGAGAATGATGAGATTGCCCCCGCGCGCCGCTAGCTCAATTGGCAGAGCAACTGACTCTTAATCAGTAGGTTGTAGGTTGATGGAGCATCCGCTGCCGCGCATGCTCCATCCGCTCGCCTCCCGTCGGCCGCGGGGCGGCCTCGGGTCGGCACCGCGTCGATTCCCACGCGCGACCGGCGCGTTGCGCCGCGGCCGGAGAATGATGAGATTGCCCCCGCGCGCCGCTAGCTCAATTGGCAGAGCAACTGACTCTTAATCAGTAGGTTGTAGGTTCGATTCCTACGCGGCGCATCGGAGCTTCTATCAGTAGGTTGTAGGTCGATGGGGCATCCGCTCGCCTCCCGTCGGCCGCGTGGCGGCCTCGGGTCGGCACCGCGTCGATTCCCCCGACCGCCGCAAGCGCATGTGATCCGGCGGCCCGGCGGACTACCTGGCAAGGTGGGGCTGACGCTACGCCGCGATCCCCAGCCAGAGCGCCGGGGCGCGGTTCGCGCGCTGCAACATGTCATCGTCGAGACGGCCGATC
>DASWII010000044.1:0-83690 GCA_036397755.1 Gemmatimonadales bacterium
CTTGCGGAAGGTGCGTGGGGAGTTCAGCCTGACGGTGCTGGCGTACAACCTGAAGCGGGTGCTGAACCTCGTGAGCGTCCCGCGACTGTTGGAAGCCCTCGCGTAGGCGGGGGTCTGCGCGTCATTTCTGCTCCATGAACCACCACCAAGACCCTGCTCTCGACCCGGAGCGCCCCGCCGAGGGGCTTTTTCGCTCTCGAGCACTCATATGACGCCGCCGCTCGCAAACTCACGATCATCCCTTACCCACCGCCAGTTTTCACACAGGCTCAACCGTTGTTAGGCGCCACTTGACGGTCGAAAGAGGCGATTGTACGCCTCAAGACGGAGCACAGCATGGCGCGCTTCAAGGCTCGCCTCTTCCTTGCGCAGATACGCCAACGCGACAACGTAAATACCGGACAGCCAGATCGCGGCCTTGGGATTGTTGCGTACGAACTCCAGTTCCGTCATGGTCACGTTGCCGAAGTCGATCGTCTCCCTGCCTGGGCCGAAGGCTAGCCGAAACTTGTTCCACTGGTTCGCGTCGAACCCGCTGGTATATGCCTTGAGGTCCTTCCCTGCCTGACGGACATCGTGGACGAAGTCATTACGAATCTCAGATAGTGACCTTATGAAGCGGCGATCCGCTTCCTCCAGACAGCCTAGAGCCTTCGCGAACGCGAGCTTGCCGGTTGTTGAATTGCTGAGTTCGAGCCTACTAAACGTGTCTAGTAACTCCGGCCTCATGCATGTGCCGGCGAGCAGGCGCGAGACGGTTGCTTCAACAAGGGCGTGTAGTTTGATGACAAAGGACCAGTCGTCCTCGCGGAGCAAGCTCAGGTAGAAGCCGGGCGGAAGGCCACATTCCTTTTCGAAGTGTGCAACCGTGTCGAGCTCGTCAGGCATTGCGATAGGATGGGTGGTAGTGCCGGCTAACGCTTTGGCGTTGGGCGGCGACATCGAGTGTCGACGACCTGTCATCACTGGTATTCATCACGGCAAGTGCGCGGAGAGTCCCGAGTTCGGTCCCGGCGGGAGGCCAAGAGCCGTGTCGACGCCGGGGCTGTTCCGCAGATCGTTCAGCAACGCTTCCGGCGCCATGGTCTGACCAATCATCTGCTCCGACGCCGATCGCGCATTCTGCACCGCCTTCGCGCGAAACACTATGAGGCCCGATAGGCCGTCTTCGATCGCACGGACACACAGAGCTCGGATGTAGAAACGGTTGAACTCACCTTCGGCCAACATCTCGTGCGCGTTGCTCCGCATGACTGGCGGTTTTGAGAAGCCACCTGACTTCAACCTCCGCGGTTTCTCGTGCGAGTTCAGGCGCCCTCGAATCGCGGCGGCCAACGTGTCATCGTTTCCGCGTTGCGCGGCCTCCCTGATGAGCTCCGGATAATCCTGCCTCCCACGATCACTGAGGTTATCGCTCAGGTACAACTTCGACGCGGCGATGTCTCCGTCGATTTCCACGAGCATCAGCTTTCGCGTCCGGTCGTCCAGGTTCCTGTACTCAAGTCCCATGGGTCATGCTCCTCTCGTCGTGTCGATGTTTTGAGCGTACCTTCGGACGGCATGCGATGACAGGCTTCGTCCGTCTAACGCTCCGCGGCTCAGCTGCGGGCGACTCGCCGGCGGTACACAAACCTACGTTCCTTATCGGCCGTGACAGAGGTAGCCATCGCACAGGTACTGCCCCCGCGAGCGCCCGGCAGCTGCAGCCGCTTTGTTAGGCGCCCGCGGATGCTAGGGTTCGCTCATCCTCCGCATTCGGAGGAATCCAAGGACTACGAGGATTATCCCGGCGAACGTCAACACTGCGTTCCATGGGCCGTTCTTGAGGGACGGGAGATCTGCAACGATGAAGGCGGCGATCGCGGGCACGAGAAACGCCAGTCCTACCCTGTCGCGTCGCGTCATGGGGCCTCCGCTCTAGAGTCGTGCCACGCGGTGCGCTAACGTGATTGTCAGCTGCGTTCCGTCTCGATGGATCAGTCTACCGCTGGGCACGCAACCCGTGCAATCCGCCACCGCCTACTCTGGATCGCCCGTCAGCCGCACCCAGAACAGATAGCCCTGCGCCGCACGCCGCGATACCTGGCGGAGACACACGCCGCGCGTATCTCCGCACGTAGCTGCGCTCGGGACCCGCGCACCGGACATACCGGATAGTGCTGCAACGCGCCCGAACCGGCTCAACCCGCTATAACACCGCCGAAACCGTCGCGCTCGGCGACCCGGTGCCGGCTCGGTTCATGGCCCGCACCCGAAACTCCAACTCCTCCCCGCGCGGCTGGTCCCGCAATAACTCGATGCGGTCGATCGACGTGGCGACATTCTCCCACTTGCCACCATGCGTGCGGCGCTGGATCTGGTACACCGCCACCTCGCCGCCATCGCCGGGCGCGTCCCACGTGAGCAGCACCCACGTGTCGCCCTCATCGCGGATCGCGATGGCGCGCACTTCCCCCGGCGGCTCGAGAGCGGTACGGGGCCGCCGTGCCCCCCAGCCGAGCCGCACCAGCTGCGCCGGATGTCGCCGCGCCATGACCTCGGCGTAGCGGAGATCCGCCCGCATGCTGTCCTTCAGCGTCTTGAGCGCCCGGTCCTTGTCGACCCGCCGAATCCTGGCCTCCGCACGGGACGCCGCGAGCGCCGCGCTCTTCCGGTGAAAATCATCCAGATGCGCCTGCAACTCGTCCGGCGGCACCGGAGGGGACGGAAAGTCGCCGGCGGCGCTGGCCAGGCCGCTGACGATCTGCCGGGCCAGCTGCGCAACCTTGGCTTCCGACTTGGGGAATTGAGCCAACGTGTCCTCCTCGGCCTAAGTCGTTCTCCACCAATACGATGGAAACAGACGACGACCGTATGCAAAGTGTAAACGCGCTGAAGTGAGCCTACTTTGCGGCGAAGTCAATCTATGTCAGGTGATCCTGAAGATGGAATCGGTACGAAGTCAACTGACTTTGAGACCGCATCACGTTCCGGCACGCTGTCCATGAGTGGATGCAGTGCGTGTAAACTGACTTCAGGTCCAAGTCGATTTCAGGCAAGCAGGCCTTGAATGGAAGCATGTCAAAGTAAGCTGACTCAGTGCAAGAATTGCGTAATATATGGCTCAAATAAAGTGGATTCAAGCAGAGGTCAGCTTACTGTACATCGAAGGCGATTATGATGCGGGCTGCGACTGTGTGCCTACGCCCGATTGCCTCGTTCCCAACTGCCGTTTTCGGCACCCGGCCTGCCGTTTGTCCACTTTCGGTGGCGTCCTGCATCAGCGAGGACGCCGCGTGCTTTTGTAAGTGGTTGCGAGTGAACCATGTACGTTGGCGAGGTTCCTGGCACGAAACTTCCTATTCCTCAGGGACGAAACGGCGGCGCGCTGAGCACACTTGCCGCCCGGCAAGTTTTCTGACTCGTCTTGAGGGGGACGAGCGGGACCCAGCAACAGCCCGGCTCAGCGCGCCGTCGTTTCGTATTTCCCAGCCTCTGGTAGTCATCCTGCTTTCGCCCGCCGTACCGCCGTACTTAGCTTCCAACATGTTCCTCCACTGGGGGATGGTCTCATGAGGCGTCCACGAGCGGTGTTCGCGCTATTGTGCGCGGCGGGGTTGGCGCTGGGCATGCCGACGATCTCGGCGCAGCAAGTGGTTGTGGTGCGGGTGCCGGTGCATGGCGTGATCGAGCTGGGCATCGCGCCGTTCGTCGCCCGAGGCATCGCAGAAGCGGCCGCGATGGGTGCCGCGGCGGTGGTGCTGGACATCGAGACGCCGGGTGGACGGGTCGATGCGGCGCAGAGGATGGTCCGTGCCATCGCCGAGAGCGACGTCCCGGTCTACGCGCTGGTCAATACCCATGCGTGGAGCGCGGGCGCGATGATCGCCCTGGCGGCGGACTCCATCTTCATGACGCCGGGGTCGTCGATCGGAGCCGCCACGCCGGTGAGCGGTGCGGGCGAGAAGGCGCCCGAGAAGATCGTGAGCGCCATGCGAGGCGAGTTCCGCGCGCTCGCGGAGCGTCGCGGTCTCGACCCGCGGCTGGCGGAGTCGATGGTGGACGAAGAGATCGCGATCGACGGGGTCGTCGAGGCAGGGAAGCTCCTCACCCTGACGTCGCGGGAGGCGGTGAACCTCACCGTCGCGTCCGGCGAGGTGGAGGGGTTCGCCGGACTGCTCGAACGACTGAACCTGTCCGGCGCGGAGACGGTGGACGTGCGGCTCAACTGGGCCGAGCAGGTGGTGCGGTTCCTGTCCCACCCGATGGTCTCGCCGCTACTGTTGTCCATCGGTATGTTGGGGTTGATTATCGAGATCAAGACACCGGCGTTCGGGCTTGCGGGGGCCACGGGGGTGCTCGCGCTCGGCGCGTTCTTCGGAAGTCATCTGATCATCGGATTGGCGGGATGGGAGGAAGTCATCTTGCTCGCCGTCGGGCTGATCGCGTTGCTGCTCGAGATCTTCGTCGTGCCGGGGTTCGGCGTCGCCGGGGCGATCGCGATCCTGTGCATCAGCGCGGCGACGTTCCTCGCCTTGCTCGGGAGCCTGGCGACGTGGGCGGATATCGCTCGGGCCGGGGGGATCTTCGCCGCGGCCGCCATGATCATCACGGCCACGATCTACTGGTTCGTGCGGTATCTCCCAACGAGACACCGACTCGGCGGAGTGTTCCTCCAGGCGTCCACCGCGCGGAACGCGGGATACATCTCAGGCGACACGCGCGAGGACCTGGTCGGTCACGAGGGTGTCGCGATCACCGATCTGCGGCCCGCCGGCACGGTCAAGATTGGGGAGGAACGCCTGGACGTGGTTTCCGACGTTGGGTTCGTGGCCAAAGGCACCAAAGTGAAAGTGATTCGGGCGGAGAGTTATCGACACGTGGTGGAGCCGATTGAATAGGCGCCGACCACGCGGGCACTTGGATACGGGGGCAGACTGATGGACTTTCTCACGCAACTCAGCGCCGGCGCGGCGATCATCATTGTGCTGTTCGTGATCGTGGCGGGCACCTTCCTTTTCTCGTTCGTTCCGGTACGCCTGTGGATCGAGGCGTGGTTCTCGGGGGTGCGCGTCAGCTTTGGAACGCTGATCGGCATGCGTCTTCGCAAGGTGAGCCCGCCGGCCGTCGTGCGTCCGATGATCGCGGCCACCAAGGCGGGGATTCAGCTCAGCGCCAACGACCTGGAAGCGCACTATCTGGCGGGCGGGAACGTGGACCGCGTGGTGCGCGCGCTGATCTCGGCCGACAAGGCGGGAATCGATCTCCCGTTCCAGCAGGCCGCGGCGATCGATCTTGCCGGACGTGACGTGCACGAGGCGGTCCAGGTCTCGGTGAATCCCAAGGTCATCCAGACGCCCAAGGTGGCGGCGATGGCCAAGGACGGCATTCAGCTGATCGCCCTGGCGCGTGTGACGGTCCGGGCCAACATCAATCGGCTGGTGGGCGGCGCGGGAGAAGAGACGATCCTTGCGCGGGTGGGGGAAGGCATCGTCTCCACCATCGGCTCGGCGGAGTCGCACAAGGCGGTGCTCGAGAATCCCGACAAGATCTCCAAGACGGTGCTGGCCAAGGGACTGGACAGCGGCACGGCATTCGAGATTCTCTCCATCGACATCGCGGACGTCGACGTCGGGAAGAACATCGGGGCGGAGCTCCAGACCGACCAGGCGGAAGCGGACAAGCGTATCGCGCAGGCGAAGGCGGAGGAACGCCGGGCGATGGCCGTGGCGCTGGAACAGGAGATGACGGCGCGGGTGCAGGAGATGCGCGCGCGCGTGGTGGAGGCCGAGGCGCAGGTACCGCTCGCGCTGGCCGAAGCGTTTCGGTCGGGCAACCTGGGGGTGATGGACTTCGTGCGCTACAAGAACATCGAGAGCGATACCCAAATGCGGAAGTCCATTGCTGGAGGCGAGAGTCCCACGCCCGGAGTGGTCAGCTAGCCGATGTCCGGCGACCTGATCGAGGTCGTGATCCTCGCTGGGATCTTCCTGCTCAGCGCGTTGCTGGGTGGGAAAAAGAAGAAGCGCGGCGCCCCCACAGCGCCGGCCGCGCGGGCGCCGCAGGTGCGGCGGGGTCCGGCGGGCGGAGCAGCGGGCGGGGTCGCCGCGCGCCCCGCACAGCGACCGCAAGTTCGCGCTCCACATCAAGCGAGTGTGACGCCGGGCCCCTCGATGGGTTCGGCCCCGGCGCGCCGTACGGAGCGACCGCGGTCGCCCGAATCGATGGTTCGGGACCTTGTGGAGTTGCTCGCGGAGCAGCAGCACGCGCGCACGGCCCCCAGCGCTCCCCAGCGGCCGGAGCCCCCGATCCGCCGTGAGGCCGCGCCGGAGATCGAGGCCGCGCAGGTAGAGGCGATCTCGCTGGAGACGCTGGAGCCGGCCGGCGGTGCGAGCCACGAGCGGTTTCACGAGCGGTACATCCGGGCGCTTCCCGAAGTGCGCCGACGCGCGCGCCACCCGCTCGTCCTGGCGGTTGATGATCGCACGGCGGTGCGCAAGGCCATCGTGTGGGCGGAGATTCTCGGGCCGCCGAAAGGGTGGTCGTAGCGCCGGTTCGACGCTGGAACCCGATTATCTTGTCCCCATGAACATCCCGTATCTGAACGACGAGCACCTCCAGGTGCGCGACATCGTGCGCGAGTTCGCGGAGCAGGAAATCCGTCCCATCGCGCGAGCCATCGACTGTGAGGCCCGCTTTCCCTGGGAGACGGTGAAGCAGATGGCCGAGTTGGGGTTCCTGGGTGCGCCGTGGAGTCCGCAGTACCAGGGTGCCGGGATGGACTACCTCTCGTATATCCTCGTGGTGGAGGAGCTCGCGCGCGTGGACGCCTCGCACTCGATCACCGTCTCCGCGCACACGACGCTCGGCACGTCGCCCATCATGGACTTCGGGACGGAGGAGCAGAAGCGTCGGTTCGTTCCGCTCCTTGCGAGCGGGAAGGTGTTGGGCGGGTTCGGGTTGACGGAGCCCGGAGCGGGATCGGATGCGGGCGGCACCCAAACGGTGGCGGAAGATCGCGGCGATCACTTCGTCATCAACGGTTCGAAGATCTTCATCACGCACGCGGGCGTGGGGGAGATCTTCGTGATCACGGCGCGCACCGAGCATGTGCCCGGCAAGCGCAACGCCGGCATCACTTCGTTCATCGTGACCAAGGACACGACCGACCTCGAGCGGTGTGCGCAGGTGGGGATCGGCCACGACGCGGATCTCCCCAAGACGCCGGGCGTGCGCGCGGGCAAGAAAGAGGACAAGCTCGGTTGGCGGGCGTCCGACACGCGCGAGCTGTACCTCGAGGACGCGGTGGTTCCCAAGGAGAACCTGCTTGGGGAGTTGGGACGTGGATTCTCGAACTTCCTGCACACGCTCGACTCCGGGCGCATCGGCGTCGGGGCCCTCTCCCTGGGCATCGCGGAAGGCGCGCTGGAGGAGTGTCTCAGGTACACCGGTGAGCGCCAGCAGTTTGGACGCGCCATCGCCTCGTTTCAGGGCGTGCACTTCGCCCTGGCCGACATGGCGACCGAGATCGAGGCGGCGCGGCACCTGGTCTATCATGCGGCCTGGCTCAAACAGCACGGTCAGCCGCATAAGAAAGAAGCCGCGATGGCCAAGTTGTTCGCGTCGGAGCTTGCCATGCGGACGACCACGAAGGCCGTGCAGCTGCACGGCGGCTACGGGTACACCACCGACTACGCCGTCGAGCGCATGATGCGCGATGCCAAGGTCTGCGAGATCGGCGAAGGCACGAGCGAAATCCAGCGGATCGTCATCGCGCGGGAGCTGCTCGGAGAACTCGTATCCGTCACGGGCGACTGAGCTGGGCACGGGAGGCCCGTCGGAGCCCAGCGATCCCGCGGGAATCCTCGAGACGGCGGTGGCCCTCGCCGTCGCCGATTGCCCTAAGTGCCTTGTTCTTCTATCCTTAGCGGCATGTCGCGATGGTTCATGGCCCACGGAGGCCAGCGGGTGACACCATACTTGGGTGGCGGCGGTTCCCTTTGGGGGGCAGGTCGCGCACGCACGCGGGTGCCCCGTCGCGACTCACTCAGACCAGCGTACCCGGGTGCTCCCGCCAGGAGCGTTGAGGACCCGGGTCGAAGCATGAGATCCGCCTGGACGTTTGGCGCCGCGCGCGACGCGACGCCGGGGTGCCGGCGGGTCGAGGACGGCACAATTGAAGCGCGAAATATTCATCAACGGCGGCCCGCGGGAGACGCGGGTCGCGATCCTGGAGGATGGCCGCCTCGTCGAGCTGCTGCATGATCGCCCGGAGATTCAGCGCACCGTAGGGAACATCTACCTCGGCAGGGTCGAAGCCGTCCTGCCGGGAATGCAGGCGGCCTTCGTCGACATCGGAACGGAGAAGAGCGCGTTTCTCCACGCCTCCGACCTGTTGGAACCCGATGAGGACGAGGAAGAAAACGGCAACGGCGGCAACCATCGCGGCCGCCGTCGCGGCAACCGCGCCCTTCCCAACATCGCCGATCACGTCCAACGCGGCGAGCAGCTGCTCGTCCAGGTCACCAAGGAGCCGATCAGCACCAAGGGACCGCGGGTGACCCGGCAGCTGTCCCTCGCCGGTCGGTTTCTGGTGTACATGCCCGACGCGTCCCGCGTCGGGGTCAGCAGGAAGATCGAGGACCGCGCGGAGCGCTCGCGCCTCAAGCAGATGGTGCGCACGCACCTGCCCGAAGGGTCCGGCGGCGTGATCGTCCGCACCGTGGCGGAAGACCTCGACGAAGCCCAGGTCAAGCGGGAATTGAAGATCCTCCTCGATCGCTGGCGCACGATCAAGCGCAAGGCCGGGTTCGTTCGCACCAAGGCCCCCGCGCTCATCCACCGCGAGGCATCGCTGACCAGCGGATTGATGCGTGACGTGTTCAGCGATTCCGTCGATCGACTGATCGTGGATTCGCGCCAGATCTTTGGGGAGATCCGGAAGTACCTGCGTGAACTCCATCCCGACCTGTTGGAGCGCGTCCACCAGCATCGGGAGTCCACGCCGATCTTCGACAAGTACGGGATCGAGCCGGAAATCGAACGCCTGTTCAGCCCGCGGGTGGAGCTCCCGATGGGAGGGTATCTGATCATCCAGCCCACCGAGGCGCTCGTGGCGATCGACGTGAACACGGGTCGCTACACGGGGAAGAAGGACGTGGAGAAGACGATTCTGCGGACCAACCTCGAGGCCGCCCGAGAGATCGCCCGGCAGGTGCGGCTGCGCGACCTGGGCGGCATCGTGGTGGCCGACTTCATCGACATGGAGTCGCAGGGGAACCGCGACAAGGTCGTCCAGGAGCTGCGGACTCATCTCGGGCGCGACCGTGCCCGGACCAAGGCCCATGACGTCTCGGAACTGGGCCTCATCGAGATGACGCGACAGCGCGTGCGCCCCTCGGTGTGGGACACGCTGGCGGCGGCATGCCCGGGGTGCGGGGGGTCCGGCAAGGTGTTCAGACCGGAAGTCGTCGTCCGGCGCCTGGAGCGGGCCATCCGCCGGGTGGCGGTGGAGGAGCGCGAGAAGCGGTTGACCGTGCGCGTGCATCCGGAGGTGGCGTTGTACCTGCTGGAGGACGAGCCCAAACTGCTGGCGTCGCTCTCGCGGCACACGGGCGTGGCACTGGACCTCCGGGACGACCCGATCATTCGCATGGACGGTTTTCGTCTCGTCGCTCAGCCGGCTGGAAGGGACGTGACGCAACAGTATGCGGTGGCTTAGGATGCGCGCCGAGGCCCACTTGTTCTGATCCCGGCGCCCGATTACTGTTCCGGGCCTATGTCATACGCGATATTCAAGGCCGCCGGCCAGCAGTTCCGCGCCGAAGAGGGCACGGTGCTCCGCGTCCCTCGGCTCGAGGTCGAGCCGGGGAAAACGGTCACGTTCGACGAGGTGCTGCTGTCGAGCGATGGCGGCGCGGTCAAGACGGGGCAGCCGACGGTCAAGGGGGCCAAGGTCGTGGCGGAGGTCGTGGCGCACGGTCGGGGCGTGAAGCTGTACGTGTTCCACTTCAAGCGGCGCAAGAACCACCGCAAGAAAACCGGACACCGCCAAGGCTACACCGAGATCAAGGTCACCCAGGTCAAGGGCTAGACGAGTTCGGAGACGACGTTATGGCACATAAGAAGGGCGTGGGATCCAGCCGCAACGGGCGTGACTCGCAGCCCAAGTTTCTTGGCGTGAAGAAGTACGGCGGCCAGACCGTGCGGGCCGGCAACATCCTGGTCCGGCAGCGTGGCACCCAGTTCCACCCCGGGACGAATGTCGGGCGCGGCCGGGATGACACGCTGTTCGCGTTGGTGGACGGGGTCGTCAAGTTCGAGCATCGCGACAAGCGGCGGCAACAGGTGAGCGTCTTCCCGAGCTAGGCCGCGGGACCGGCAAGACAAAACGGGCGGCGGATCCGTTGGATCCGCCGCCCGTTTGCTATAACCGCAAACGGACGGCTACGGCGTGCTACCGGCCAATTCGAACACGACCGGCGTGCCCACCCATTCGATCTTCACGACCTTCCGCGGGCTGTCCTTGGAGACGTAGTACACCTGCGGGAACTGCCACCCCGTGACGTCCACTTTCCAGGTATCGAACGTGCCGGCCGCCACGGTCACCGACCCGCCGTCGGACGCGGACAGCGCGTAGGACGTGACGGTGCCCTCCGTGCCGTCAAAGGCGGGCACGAGATACTCGGAACCGTCGGAGAGCTGCACGGCGGCCATCAGCGCCTGAATCATGTTGTCGTCGAGTACCCCGGCGCTCAGCACGGTATCGATGGCGACCGCGCGCTGCTCACCGGCCGGAGTGGGAATGCTGCCGGTTCCGGACACGGCGCCCTCCGGACCATACGTGAGGTGCAGCTCGACGGACCGTCCCTGCTGCATTCCCACTTGGTCCAGCTGCCGCGGTGCGAGCGTGACCGGGTCGAGCGTCAGCGTCGTCGTGATCATTCCGCCCAGATTGAGCCGGGAGGTGATGGTCAGCGCTTCCGCGGGTTCCACGGTTTGCGTGAGGTAGCCGAACGGATTGCCCTGTACGAGCGCGTTGAAGGAATCGCTGCTCGCGACGAGCTCCGCGAGGTCGAACGCCACGGCGATTCCGCTCGGTGCAAGGGCGTCGGGTGTGAGCGGATTGCCCTCGGCATCGATAATGCGCACCGGGGCGATCGGCGTGAGCTTGTCGTACACCTCCTGACCGTCACCAACGACCACGATGACGGCCGAATCGATACTAATGACACGCCGCGCGGCCTGCGTGAGGTGATCGGTGCTCACGGCGTCGAGACGCTGGTGGTAGGTGCGCAAGTAATCGTCGCCCAGTCCCAGCAGCCGGACGTTCGCGATCTGCCCGGCGATCTGCTGGGGCGTTTGAATGGACAGCGGGAACGAACCGACGAGGTAGCCCTTCGCGCCGTTCAGTTCGTCGGCCGGCACCGCCTCGTCCCTGATCCGGTTCATCTGGTGGATGATCTCCACCAGCGCGCTGTCCGTGACGGGTGTGCGCACCTCCGTGTTGGCCTGGAAGTACCCGACGTCCTTCAGTCGCGCCATGGCGGAGTATGCGCCGTACGTCCAGCTCTTTTCCTCGCGCAGGATCTCGAACAGCCGCGCGTCGGAGCCGCCGCCGAGCACGCGATTCATCACGACCGCGGCGTAGTACACCGGGTCGCCGGGTCGGAGGGCCAGGTTCCCAACGCGGATATTCGACTGCACGGACCCCGGCCGGTGCACCAGGATGATCTCCGTCGAACGGGACGCGGGCGGTGGGGGATAGCGTGCCTCGGGTGGACTCCCGGTCCACGAGCCGAACGCCCGTTCGGCGAGTCGTCGCCCCTCGCGCAGGGTGATGTCGCCGGCCAAGACCAACAGGCCGCCGCCGGGCTTGAGATGGGTCGCCGCGAATTGCTGAACGGCTTCGCGGGTGATCCGCTGCACCGACTCCTCGCCGATCGAGCGGCCGTACGGGTGGTCGCCGTAGATCGCCCGACTGAAGTACTTCGACGCCAGGGCCCCCGGATCGGACTTCTGTACCTGGAGAGCGGACAGAGTGCGCGTGCGCTCCAGCTCCAGTTCCTCTTGCGGGAACGTGGAGCGGAGCACGACGTCGCTCATCAGCTCGAACGCCAACTCCACGTGGTCGGCGAGCACGGTCGTGCCGATGCTGAAGAAGTCGTCACCCGCGTTGGCGAACAGGCTCGCTCCGACGAACTCGATCTCTTCGGCGATCTGGTCGGCCGAGCGCGTCTCGGTACCCTTGGTCAGGAGCGCGGCGGTCATGGAGGCGAGACCCTCCATCCCCGCCGGGTCCGAGCGACCGCCGGCGAGCAACGTGAGGTTGAGACTGACCGCGGGAAGGCGGTGTTCCTCGACCACCAGGAGCGTCATGCCATTACGGAGTCGGACCTCCTGGAACGGCGGGAACTGAAGCGGCCGGAGTTCCATCGCCGCCGGCGGCTGTTTTGGGTACTGCGCCTCCAGCATGCCGGGAACCGCGCAGAACATCCCAGCCAGCGCAACGCAGAGCAGGGTGACCGGCTTCATTGCGTACCTCCTTGACCTGCCGTCGCTGGGATGACGGTGATGGTGAGGCTGTTCGGGGCGGTGAGATACTGTCGGGCGACGCGCTGAATGTCGCTCGTGGTCACGGCCATGTACCGATCCAGATCGGTATTGATCTCCGCTAGGCTGTCGTGGTTGTGCGCATAGTGCTGCAGGGACTCGGCCAGACCGAACGCCGTCTGCCGCCCGAAGACTTGGCTGGCGCGTAACCCGTTCTTCGCCTTCTGCAACTCGGCCTCCGTGACACCCTCGTCGGCGATCTTGGCCATCTCCGCCGCGAGCTGCTCTTCGACGATGCCGATTTCTTTTCCCTGATTCGCGATCGCGATCAAGGAAAACTGCGAAGGCCCCATCCGCCCGCCCACGTCCGCGAACGCCTGAACGGCGGTTTGCGCCGCGCGCACGAGACTGCGGTTCAGGCGCGAACTCTCGCCACCGCCGAGGATGCTGGTCAAGAGTTGGAGCGCGTACGCGTCAGGGTGGTTGTGGCGGGGCACGAGGTACGTGATGAACACGGCCGGCAGGTTCGCGAGGGGATCCGGGAAATCCAGTCGCTCGGGCCCGGCCCCATAGCTGACGTCACAAGTCGGCGCCGGCGGCTCCTCCGCGCGCGGAATGTCGCCGAAGTACTGTTGGATCAGCTGCTTCGCCACGGTCGGCTCGAAATCGCCCACCACGACCAACGTCGCGTTGTTCGGGGCGTAGAACTGATCGAAGAACTCGCGGATGTCCGGGGTCTCCGCGGCGTCGAGATCGTCCATCGATCCGATCACGGTGTGCGCATACGGAAAGCAGGCCTCTTCGTCAAACTGGGCGATCGGCCCCTCGATGAACGCCTTGCTGTACGGCTGGTTGTCCACGCGGAGGCGTCGCTCCTCCTTTACGGCCTGCCGCTGGTTCTCGAAGTTCTCATCGGTGATCGCCAACGACCGCATCCGATCCGCTTCGAGCCACAACCCGAGGTTCAGGCGATTGGCGGGGAGCGTCTCGAAATACGCGGTCCGGTCCTCGTTGGTCGTCCCATTCATGCTGCCGCCGGCCCGCTGTATCGACTGCCGGTGGAAGCCCTCGGGGGCGTTTTCCGACCCCTGGAACATCATGTGCTCGAACAGGTGGGCGAAGCCCGACCTGCCGGGCCGCTCGTCGCGGCTGCCGACGCTGTACCAGATATCGATGGCGACCACGGCCGCCGAGTGATTCTCGGACAGGATGACCCGAAGCCCGTTGTCGAGACGATAATCCTCGAATTGATACACGGCCTGCCCGGATATCGGCGCGGCCAGGGCCACGCTCGCAAGTCCGACCAGCCAACCAGCTCTGTGCATGCCATGCCTCCACGTCGAGGGTATTCGGTGCGACCTCAAGCGTAGCCCGAACGGCAAGGCCCCGTCAATGCTTCTTCTCGAGTGGATCGGGCAGGACGTGTCCGTCACGCCGCGCCCGGGACAGGCGCTTCAGCTCCTTCCTGGCGAGCCTGGCGCGGCGCCAGAAGAACGTGAATGGCGCCGCCGCGCCGATGCCGACCGCCGCGGCGCCCAGCACCTGCGCGATCTCGACCGGCTCCGATCCGGCAATCATCCAAATCACGACCAGCTCGGCCGCGACGATGA
The DNA here is from genome assembly GCA_036397755.1 of Gemmatimonadales bacterium. Classification (GTDB taxonomy): domain Bacteria; phylum Gemmatimonadota; class Gemmatimonadetes; order Gemmatimonadales; family GWC2-71-9; genus CAMYLY01. Next base: position 14,142 of record DASWII010000044.1, read on the forward strand.
CGCCGCCGAACGCGTCACGCAGGTACGCCATGTCCTTGCGGTACAGCTCGATGCGGCGTTCCACCTCGGTGGCCAGCGCGCCATCCGCCACCAGCGCTCCCTGCTGGTCGAAGATGGCGCCGCACTGGCCGCAGACCGCCATCGGGCCGGTGAAGAGGCTCTTGAACCCCTTGAGCCAATAGCGAGTCCACCGCAGGCGTCGCAGCGGGTCCCGCAGCGCGTCCAGTTGATGTCCGCAGCGGCTACAGATTGGTTCCGGCATCGCGTTGGCCCATACGTGGCCGGCCGCTCTCAGGTTACTTCGCGTTCGATCAGGGTTCGCAGGTGGGCGCGGAGCGCCGTCGTGACGGCGCCCGGCGTTCCGCTGCGCACCGCGACGCCGTCCACCGTCACGATCGGCATGACTTCCATGGTCGTGCCCGCGAGAAACAGCTCCTCGGCCGTGAAGACTTCGGCGAGCTCGATCGGGCGCTCCTCCGCGTCGATTCCCATCGCTCGGCACACCTCGAGCACCGCCCCGCGCGTGATGGATGGCAGGATGTAGTTCGTGGCTGGCGCCGTGACGACCATGCCGGCGATGACCGCGAAGAAGCTCGTATGCGTGCCTTCCAGCGCCATGCCGTCGCGGACGAAGATCGCCTCCACGGCGCCTCGATCGTACGCGGCTTGCTGCGCCAGGCAGTTCGCCAGGAGTCCGACGGTCTTGATGTCGCAGCGCGCCCACCGCGTGTCGGGGGCGGTGACCGCCGCGACGCCCACCGCCGGATCGAAGCGCGTCGCCAACGCGCCGGCCGCGGCGTACACGGTGGGGGGCACGGGAGGATCGGGAAACTTGTGCGTCCTCGGCGCGGCCCCCCGCGTGACCTGAACGTACACCGTCGCATCACCCCGCCCGAGCCCGTTGCGGTCGATCAACGCGCCCGCGATGTCCGCCAGCGCCTGAGCGTCGAATCCGTGAATCCGCAGCGCGGCGAGGCCCCGCGCCATACGGTCGACGTGCTGCGCCAGGCGGAAGAACCGCCCCCCGTACGCGCGCACCACCTCGTACACGCCGTCGCCGAACAGGAACCCGCGATCGTCCGGCGACACTTGCGCGGCCGACTTCGGGAGATACGCACCGTTGAGATAGACGGTCGAATTCATGCTAGGTCCAGTTGTGAGCGCCGCGGCGGAACGGCGTGTCGCGCGGATCGCGCGTTTCGACGAACCGTCGATAGCGTTCCCGCATTCGAATATACTGACGGTCGCTCATCCGAAATGGCCGGTGAGCAATGCTCAGAAGGGTTCGCTCGACCTTCCAGACGTTGTGCGAGGCGAGTCGCCAGTCGTACGCCCCCAGCGTGCGCAAGTCGAGGGTGGCAAAGGCGGTGAGGCGCCCGGTCAGATCGACGAACGGCGCGTAGTAGCTCCTGGCCAGTGCCTCGACCGATCGATAGACGGGCCGTCGACCCCACAGGCCGATGTCGCGCGACATCCCCACGGCTCCCCAGCGGCCGCGACGCCGGTAGGCAAACACCACATGATCCAGCGCGTCGTGCGATTCCAGGTCGAGGAGGAGGGGAGGGTAGCCATGCTGCTCCAGAATCGTGGCGGCGGCGAGCGCACCCTCGAGACAATGCGCCGCCCGACCCCGGACGACGCCGCGAAAACTGCGCATGGTTCGGCCTGACCGTTCCCAGTTGTAGCCCAAGCCACGGAGCCAGCGTTGCACCGCGAATGGCGAGCGGCGGCGGAGCACGATCCGCCGCTCGCGAGGGGTCATGCGAGCGAGGCTTGGTGACTCAGCGCCTGCCACGCGGCACGCGCAACCACATGCGTCGGGTGGGCCCGCGCGCCACAGTGGGCGGGGGACTCGCTATTGCACCGATATCGATGCTCAGGTGGCCCTCTGTCGGTGTCGGATCTGCCAGGGCGCCCGTGAACACAGGTCCCACAAACTCCACCGTCACGGCGATCGTTACGAGGTCTACGGCTCCGTCATCGGTCTCAAAGGCCGATACCGGCACCACGAAGCCGACGAACGTCTCGCACAGAGATGGCCGGAACGAGTGGGTGAGGTCGAAATAGAGCGTGTCCCCGTCCGCGGAAATCCCCGTGTACTTCGCGACGAACGCGGTGTCAGGCGGGATGTCCACGGTCTCGATCGCGATCCCGTAATCCGCGCCGATGCCACTCTGCAGCGTGTCCCGGAAGAACCCGTCCTTGATCGACGGAAACCCGGTGGTCGAATCCTGGTCGATGTCGAATTCCAGGTATGCCAGGAGGTTGTTCTCGTCCGCGAGGTCCAACGACCGCGGCTCCGAAAACTCCAACACACCCGCCAGCGAATCTCCGATGCGGGCCAGACGTAGCTCCAGCAGGTCTGATGGTGACGTGCCAACCACATCACCTACGAACCAGAGATCCGACGCCGAATCAGGCACGGTGAGCACATCGCCAGGCGGCGTCGTGACGATGCACGCGGCGGGCGCAGGTTCGGGTGGATTGCCTGCGGCGTCGGCAAAGCTCGCGAACCCGATCTCATAGACGGCGTTCTCCGCGAGGGGGTTGTCCGGCACGAACCAATAGGTGACCGAGTCGATCGCCGCGGAGGTCCCGGGAACGGAGTCCCAACCGCGGAGCAGCCGGAGGCCGGCCCCCGCATTCAGCTCCACGACGGCTTCATCGAACACGACCTCGATCGACGCGGTCGTGGACACCCCGTCTCCGTTCGGAGTCGTGCTCACAACCCTGGGACCGGTACCGTCGTGCTCGATCTTGATCTGCACGGGTGCGTTAGCGCTGCCCGACTTGTCTTCGGCGGAGAGGTTGAACGTATTGACGGCGTCGAGTCGGAGCCCAACCCGAAAGAGAAACGACCCGGGGCTGTCGAGCGAGTCTGTGGCGGTGGCCGCGCCGGTGAGGCGCACCACGACCGGCGTGTTGGTAGGTGGGTCGCGCTCGATCTGGCCGGTGATGGTCACCGAGTCCTGGTTGGTGAGTTCCGGATAGCTACCCAGGTTGATGATCAGACTGCCGGGCTCCGTGCCACAGCCACCGACAAAGCCGACGCCCACGGCGAGCAGCAACAACGTCTCGCGTCGAAGATTGGAGTGTGGACCGCTCAGCATGGTCATGCTCCCCCGAGGTGCCGGTTCATACTTGCCGCGCCCACGTCCAGATGCAACACCCCCAGCCGGCCAAAAGTGCCGCACCCCCCACGGGTGTGACGGCGCCCAGCCAGCGGATGTCGAACAGTGCCACCCCGTAGAGACTCCCCGAGAAGATGCATGTCCCCCACACGAAGAGCCAGCCGGTCCACGACCAGCCGCGCGCCGGCAGCGTCCGCGCGTGGAGCGCCACCACGAGCAGCGCCACCGCGTGATACACCTGGTAGCGCGCCGCGGTCTCGAACACCTGCAGTGCCTCGGGGGCGATGCGTGTTCGCAAGGCGTGGGCGGCGAACGCGCCGGCGGCGACTCCCAGCCCGCCCAGGAGCGCTCCCCACACCCCGAACGCCCGGGTTGGGTCCGGTGGTCGCGGCGCTGCCGCGCTCAGCCGGCCCAGATCCATACGGCGAGGGTGACGACCACGATGGCGATCAGGTTGAGGCCGAGGCCCGCACGCGCCATGGCGCCCGGCGGCACTACCCCGCTGCCGTACACGATGGCATTGGGTGGGGTGGCGACGGGCAGCATGAACGCCATGGAGCTTGCCAGCGCGGCCACGGCCATGAGCGGAAGTGCCGCCACGCCGAGACCCTCAGCGACGCTCGCCATCAGCGGCATGCCGAGCGCCGCGGTTGCCGTGTTGCTCGTGAGTTCCGTGAGGAACACGAACACGCCGGCGGTGGCGGCCGCGACCACCGGCAGCGGCACTCCTCGCATGCTTGCCAGTCCGCCACCCAACCAGGTCGTGAGTCCGCTGGATTCGAATGCGCCCGCCAGGGCGAGGCCGCCGCCGAACAGCAGCAAGATACCCCACGGCACGCGTTCCGCCGTTTCCCAGTCGAGCACCACGGTGTGCCGGTCGCCCCGGAGAAAGCGCACGAACAGCAGCAGCGCGGCCGCGATGGCGATACTCGCATCGGACACGTAGGGGATCAGGTCGGTGAGTCCCGGGATTCTCAAGTCACCGATCACCTTCGGCGCGCGCAACACCCAGGCGGCGGCGGTGCCGACGAACACGAGCAGGACGTAGCGCTCTCCCGGGCCGAGCGGACCGTGCTGCCGCCGCTCGCGCTCCACCGATTCCGCCAACCCGGCAATGGACCCGCGCACCTTGAAGAGGTACACCAGCCAGAGCCAGCACAGCGCCAGCATGGGGACGGCGATCGGTACACCCACCATCATCCACGAGGCGAAATCCAACTCGCGCCCGAGCATCGTGCGCACGGCACCAGCCAGAATGGCGTTCGGCGGTGTGCCGACCAGGGTCGCGACACCGCCAATCGACGCTCCGTACGCGATGCCCAGCATGAGCGCGATGCCGACGTTGCGATGGAGCGGTCGCACGTCCGCCGGGCCGAGCACCGCCATCGCGATCGGGAGCATCATGATGGCGGTCGCCGTGTTGGAGATCCACATGCTGGCGAACGCCGACGCGATCATGAATCCCAGCACGACGCGCCGCGCGTCCGTGCCCACGACGCGTACGGTCGCGAGCGCAAACCGCCGATGCAGGTTCCACCGTTCGAGGGCGGCGGCGAGGAAGAACCCACCCATGAACAGGAAGATGATCGGATCCGCGTAGGCGGGGGCGACGTCCGTCACGGGCGCGACCCCAGTGATGGGGAGCATGACGAGCGGGAGGAGTGCCGTGGCCTCCAGCGGGATCGCGGCCGTGAGCCACCAGAGCGCCATCCATGCCGCCATGCCCAACACGTGCCATCCCTCCGTGGCGAGCGCGCCGGGCGCGGGCAACAGCACGGTCGCGGCCGCCAGCGCCGGGCCGAGCGCCAATGCGAGAGGTCGCTTCACGGACTCGGAAACAGGCTGAGCGGATTGTGGCGTGTGATGCGCTCTTTGAGCGCAGCAGGGAGGGGCAGACCCAGGAACTGGTCGAGGTTCATCCGCGGGTCGCGCACCCCGGGCGACGGCCAATCCGTTCCCCACACGACGCGGTCACCGATCTCTTCGATCCGCGGGAAATACTCCAGGAGCCGCAGCGGCGGGATGCCGGAGAGTTCCAGGTAGACGTTCCGGTGCCGCCGCATGATGAAGAACGCCTCGTCCATCCACAGCGGCCGGCCGCCGTGTGCCATGATGATCCGCAGGTCGGGGAAGTCCAGCGCGACATCGTCGAGTTCCATGGGCCGGCCGTACTTGCACCGTGCCCCCGGGAAGATGGACGTCCCGGTGTGGATCATCACGGGCAGGCCGCGATCTTCCGCGCGGCGATAGATCTGCCCGAGCGCGTCGAGGCCGCCGGTGTAGGCGTTGGCGGGGAGCACCTGGTGTGGCGGGTGGATCTTGAGACAGCGGATGCCCAGCTCCACGAGCGCGTCCACGTCGCCCCGCGGGTCGGTGGTGAACCGAGGGTGCACGCCCCCGTAGGGCATCAAGCGCTCGGGGTTGGCCGAGGCATAGGTAGCGGCGAAGGTGTTGGTGCTCGCCGTGAACCCCATGAGATCCGGGCTGGGGTAGTTGACCAGCCCGACGCGCCAGATCCCGCTCTGGTCCAGGATGTCGAGCAGCGCCGCCGGGTCGTCCATGAGCGCGAGCAGCTTTTCCCAGTGGTCTTCCTTGCCGCGCCGCATGGCCGCCGCCACCGCGGGCTTGAGATCGCGCCAGGGCTGAATGTGGATGTGCGCGTCGGTGATCCCCGGCAGCGCGTTCATCGACCGGTGAACTTGGCGGGGCGCTTTTCGAGAAACGCCTTCACACCCTCCTCTTTGTCGTCCGAGGCGAAGGCGAGGCCGAACAGCGTGGTCTCGAGTCGCATCCCCTCATCCAGCGGCATGCGTTGACTCGCCATCAGCGCTTCCTTGATGAGCTGCAAGGCCACGGGACTCATCGCGGCGATCGCCCCGGCCAGTTCCCGCACCCGGTCGGCGAGCGCCTCCGGTGCGACGACCTCGTCCACCAGCCCGATGCGAAGCGCCTCGCGGGCATCGACCATGTCGCCGGTGAACAGCAGCTTGGCGGCGGTGCCAAACCCGACGAGGCGTGGCAAGCGCTGCGTCCCACCGCCTCCCGGGAGGATGCCGAGCTTCACTTCCGGCTGGCCGAGCTTGGCCTTCTCGGACGCGATGCGAATGTCGCAGGCCATCGCGAGTTCGCACCCGCCGCCCAGGCAGAACCCGTTGATGGCGGCGATGATCGGCCTGGGGAAACTCGCGGCGGCCTCGAACACGCCGTACGCCTTCATGACCCGGAACTGATCCACGGCCGTGCGTCCCTCGAATTCGGCAATGTCGGCACCGGCGACAAACGCTTTCTCACCCGCGCCGGTCACCACCACCACACGCACGTCCGGATCTTCCCGCAACGCGTTCAACGCGGCCACGAACTGCGTGCGCACCGCCGCGTTCAATGCGTTCAGCTTGTCAGGTCGGTTGATCGTGACCGTGGCCACGCCACCGTCGACCGTTGTCAGGACGACACGTTCTTCGGCCATTCGTAGAACCCCCTCCCAGTCTTCTTGCCCAAGTGGTTGTCTCGTACCAGCCGCCGCAGAATGTCCGGCGGCGCGAAGTGCGGGGCCCCGAGCTCCGCATGGAGATACTCGGCAATACTGAGCCGCACATCCAATCCCACCAAGTCGCTGACGCGAAGCGGCCCCATCGGGTGTCCGTAACCCAGCTCGAGCGCCTTGTCGATGTCCTCCGGCGTCGCGACGCCCTCCTCGACCATCCGCATCGCCTCCAGACCCAGCGCGATCCCCAGTCGGGATGAAGCGAACCCCGGGCTGTTCTTCACGATAATGGGTTCCTTGCCCATCCTCACCGCCACGTCCCGCACCCGCTCCACGACGGCGGCGTCGACGCCGTCGTGCGTCACGAGTTCCACGAGCTTCATGATATGGACGGGGTTGAAGAAGTGCATGCCCAGGACGCGCTCGGGATGATCCGTGGCCTGGGCGATGGCCGCGATGGACAGGGACGACGTGTTGGTGGCGAGTACGGCGCTCGCGCCGGCGGCGTTCTCGACCGCCGCGAACAACGACTGCTTGGCCCCGAGATCCTCAACGATGGCCTCGACGATCAAGTCCGCCTTCTGCACGGCCTCGGCCAGGTTCGTCGACGTCGAGAGACGTTCGAGGGCGGCGTCGGCCGCGTCCCGCGAGAGTTTTCCGCGGCTCACGCCGCCGGCCAGATTGACCTTGATGCGCTCGACCGCCCGCGGGAGCGAGGCGGGCTCGGCATCGGTGAGCGTCGTGGTGAACCCCGCTAACGCCGCCACCTGGGCGATGCCGTGACCCATCGTGCCCGCGCCGATCACCGCGATGCGCTTCAACCCAGAACCTCCCGTGCGTGGGCGGGACGGTTGGTGCACAAGGCGTCCACACCCAAGCGTGCCAGCTGACGCAACCGGCGGGCGTCGTCGACCGTCCACGCGAACACCCGATATCCGGCCGCGTGCACGCTATCGACCAGAGACGCGTCGATCATTCCGGCCTTCTGCCACAACACCTGCGCGTCGGCAGCCTCGATCTGGGCGACCGGGTTCACCGGATAGCTGCACGACAAGACGCCGACGCCCAGCGCCGGCTGTTCCCGATGCAGTCGCGCCACCACGCGGTGATCGAAGGAATGTACGCGATAACGCTGAGGCGCCGGTCCCGCGCGCAGGACGTCGAGGAACACGCCGGTGTGGTGGAGGGCCAGCGCCTTGAGCTCGACGAACACGTCCGTGTCGCGGCCGATGGTGTCGAGCGCCTGCCCCAGCGTGGGGATGGGTTCGTCGTTGGGCAGCCGGAAGCTCCGCACATCGTCCGCGGTCAACTCCGCCAGCGCGCGACCGTCGATCTCCGCATCGTGGTACACGACGATCGTTCCGTCGGCCGCGGCGTGGACGTCGAGCTCGATCCCGTCGGCACCCTGGCGCACGGCGGCGCGAAACGCCGCCAGCGAGTTTTCGGTCTCATCGCTGGACGCGCCGCGATGGGCGATGACCCGCGGTACCGCCATCGGTCGAGTCAGACGCCGCGAAACTCCGGGGGTCGTTTCTCGAGAAACGCGGCGAGCCCCTCGCGGGCATCCTGGCTCTTGAAGCACCGAAGCTGGTTCTGCAGCTCCATGTCGAGGGCCGCGTCGAGCGATCCCGCGTCGCTCCCGTAGATGGCTTCCTTGGCGAGGGCAAGTGCGATCGGTGGCTTGGCCGCGAGCTGCCGGGCGAGTTGGAACGTCGCGTCCGGCAGCTCGTCGTGCGGGACCACGCGATTGAACAGTCCCAGCTGGAGCGCCGTCTGCGCGTCCACCATCTCGGCGGAAAACACCAGTTCGAGCGCCTTGGCCGGTCCCACCAGCCGCGGGAGGAAGTAGGTGCCTCCCCAATCGGGGTGGAGCCCGATGCGATTGAAGGTCTGACCGATGGAGGCGCGATCCGACGCGATGCGGATATCGCACGCGAGCGCCAGGTTCGCGCCGCCGCCCGCGGCCGGGCCGTTCACCGACGCGATCACCGGCTTGAGGGTCTCCCGAATGGTCTTCACCACGATGCGGCCGGCTTCCACCAGGTCGCCGGCGGCGGCGAAGTCACCGGATTCCAGCAACCCTCGCATGTAGTCGACATCCGCCCCGGCGCAGAAGGCCCTTCCGGCGCCCGTGATGACCAGCACCCGCACCGTGCTGTCCGCGGCCGCCAGACGGACCATGTCCGTCAACTCCTGACGCATCTGTCCCGCGAAGGCGTTCAGCTTGTCCGGTCGATTCAGCATGATCGTGCCCACGCCGTCTTCGACACTGAAGAACACATGTTCAGCCGTGGTCATAGCCGCTCCACAATCATCGCGATTCCTTGACCTACGCCAATGCACATCGTGACCAGGCCGTACCGTCCCTCTCGGCGGCGCAGCCCGTGTACCAGGGTGGCCAAGAGCTTGGCGCCCGTGGCGCCCAACGGATGCCCCAGCGCGATGGCGCCCCCGTATACGTTGACCCGCGCCTGGTCCAGCCCCAGCTCGCGGATGCAGGCCAGGGATTGCGCCGCGAACGCCTCGTTCAGCTCGACGAGATCGAGGTCCGCGAGCTCGAGCCCGGCGCGTGCGAGCGCGAGGCGCGTCGCCGGCACCGGACCGATACCCATCACGCTGGGGTCCACCCCCACCACGGCCGTCGTCACGATACGGGCGAGCGGCGTGCAGCCGTTCGACGCCGCGTACGCCGCGTTCATCACCAGGGCGGCGGCGGAGCCATCGTTGATGCCGCTGCTGTTCCCGGCCGTGACCGTCCCGTCCTGCCGGAAGGCGGGTCGGAGCGCGGCCAGGTCCGCCGCGGTCACGTCGGGGCGAGGATGCTCATCGACGGAGACCGTCTGCGTCCCCCGCCGAACCGGGACCTCGACCGGCACGATCTCGTCGGCGAATACCCCGTCCGCCATCGCCCGGGCCGCGCGCCGCTGGCTCTCGAGCGCGAAGGCATCCTGCTCCTCACGGGTAATCCCGTACTCGGCGGCGACCTTCTCCGCCGTGGCGCCGAGGGAGATGGTCCAGCTCTGGTTCATGCGCGCGTTGACGAACCGCCACCCGACCGTCGTATCGGCGATCGCTGGGGTGCTGCGATCCCACGCGGCGGCCGGCTTGAGCATCACGTACGGCGCGCGGGTCATGCTCTCGACGCCACCGGCGACAAACGCGCTGCCTTCACCGGCCTTGATGGCCTGTGCGGCGCTCGCGACCGCTTGCAGTCCGGACCCGCACAGCCGATTGATGGTCTGACCGGGAATGGACACGGGGAACCCGGCCAGCAGGGCCGCCATACGCGCGACGTTGCGGTTGTCTTCTCCCGCGCCGTTGGCGCAGCCGAGGATCACGTCATCGAGTTGTTCCGGGTCGCAGCCGCCGCGATCGGCCGCGGCACGCACCGCCACGGCCGCCAGGTCATCCGGCCGCATCGCCGCGAGTGCTCCACCGTGCCGTCCGACCGGCGTGCGCACCGCGCTGACGATGACGGCGTCTCTCACCGCAGGCCCATCCACACGGTCTTGGTCTCCGTGTAGTTGTCCAACGCCTCACGGCCCAAGTCGCGGCCAAACCCACTGGCCTTGTAGCCGCCGAACGGCGCCGACGAGTCATACAGGTTGTACGTGTTCACCCACACCGTGCCGGCCTTGATCGCCCGCGCGACGGTAAACGCCTTGGAGATGTTCTGCGTCCAGATGCCGGCCGCGAGACCGTACATGGTCTGGTTGGCGAGGGCGATGCCTTCCTCGACGCCATCGAAGGTGAGGACGGACAGCACCGGGCCGAAGATCTCTTCATCGACGATCCGCATGCCGGGTGCGGCCTCATCGAACACCGTCGCCTGCACGAAAAACCCCTTGCCGTTCACCGTGGCGGTTTCCCCGCCGGCCACCAGCTTGGCTTCGCGGCGGCCCGCTTCGATGTACTCCATCACGGTGCGCTGCTGGCGGGCGGACACCACCGCGCCGAGCCGCGTGTTCTTATCGAACGGATCGCCCGGCACGAGCTTCTTGGCTCGCGCGGCGAGTTGTTCGACGACGTCATCATGGACCGAGCGCTCCACCAGCAACCGCGAACCCGCGGCGCAGACTTCGCCCTTGCCGTAGAAGATCCCGTTCTGCGCCCCGCGCACGGCGGCCGGCAGATCGGCGTCGGCAAAGATGATGTTGGGGCTCTTGCCTCCGAGTTCCAGCGCCACGCGCTTGAGGCTGTCGGCCGCGTCGCGCATGATCTGCTGGCCGACCGGGGTCGAGCCCGTGAAGGCGATCTTGTCCACGCCGGGGTGCCTGACCAGCGCGGCCCCCACATTGGCGCCGCCACCGGTGAGCACGTTGAACGCCCCCGGGGGGAACCCGGCCTCCTGCATGATGTCCGCCATGGCCAGCGCCGTGAGCGGAGTTTCCGACGCAGGCTTGAGGATGACGGTGCAACCCGCCGCCAGGGCGGGGGCAAACTTCCAGGTCGCGAGGTTGAGTGGGAAATTCCACGGGACGATCGCCGCGACGACGCCCATGGGTTCCCGTAGCGTGAACACGAAGTCGTTCCCGTCCACCGGGAGAACGCGCCCGCCGATCTTATCAGCCCACCCCGCGTAGTAGGTGAGCGTTTCGATGGACATGGTGACGTCGATCTTGGACTCGAACAGCGGTTTGCCGTTTTGGCGCGTCTCCAGGGCCGCGACGTCGTCACGACGTTCCCGGAGTATCTGGGCCGCGCGAAACAGCAGGGCGCCACGTTTGCGAGGCGACATGCCGGTCCACGCGTCGCTCGCGAAACATGTCCGCGCCGCCGTGACGGCGGCGTCGATCTCACCGCTCGTCGCTTCGGGTACGGAGGTCAGGACCTCTTCGGTCGCGGGATTGACGACCTCGATCCGGCGCTCGGAGGCCCCGGCAACCCACTCGCCGTTGATATACAGATCGGAACGCACCTAGGCTCCCTTGAAAACGGCCGTGCGCTTCTCGACGTAGGCCGCAAGTCCTTCCTTGGCGTCCTGGCTCTGGAACAGCTGCTGCTGCAATTCCCGCTCGATGGCTAGGCCGCTTTCGAACGGCACCTCGAGGCCCGAGCAGACGGCGCGCTTGATGCCGCCGACGGCCTTGGCCGCCTTGCCCGGCGGAACGAACTGCTTCGCGTAGGCCAGGACGTCGTCCCAGAACGATTCTTTCGGGAACACCTGGTTGACGATCCCCAACTCTTTCGCCTGATCGAACGAGAACAGCTCGCCGGTGGCCATGATCTCGATGGCCTTCGACTTGCCGACGATCCGGGCGAGGCGCTGGGTGCCGCCGGTGCCGGGAAGCACGCCGAGGTTCACCTCGGGAAGGCCGATCTTCCCCGCGTCCCGGGCGCCGATCCGCAGATCGGCGGCCATCGCGATTTCCAGGCCTCCGCCCACCGTGTGCCCGTTGAGCGCCGCGATCACCAGCTTGGGCGTGTGTTCGAACCGATTGAGCGTCTCGTTGGCGTGCAGGCAGAAGAAGTACTTGAACCGCGGGGTGACCTCGTTCAACATCGAGATGTTCGCGCCGGCGGAGAAGAACGTGTCGCCTTTGCCGCGCAACACGATGACGTGGACGCCGTCGTCCATCCGGGCCGTCAGCAGCGCGCGATCCAGCTGCTGCATCATGTTGTAGGTGTAGGTGTTTGCCGGCGGGTCGTTGAGTTCGAGGATCGCGATCCCGTCTTGGACCCGATACTCGACCAGCGTCGCGTCGGTCGGGGCAGCCCAGTCAGCCATGTGTCGTACTCCTAAGAATCAGCGGTTGTCAGTGCATGTTCGCGAGGCCGGCGTGTGTCCGGGTGCCGAACATGATAGCGGGTGCGTCGGGGTCGGCATACCCCGGTACCCGCGATGCGTCCTCACTCCTCCAGAAAGCTCGGAACGTCGAGCTTGGCATCGGTGTCTCCCCACTTGATCGCCTCGAATGACGAGTGACACCGGGTGCAGTAGTGCAGCGCCACCATCAACGAGGTACTGAAGTCCGCCGTCTTGCGCGTCGCGTGCGACCCACAGAAGGGGCACGGCTTGGTCGGGGCGTCCGTCATGCCAACTTGAAGATCGCGTTGCTCGCGCCGCGCAGATGGTACAGGATGTCGTCGGCCGGTCCGTCGCCCTTCGCGCGGCGCGTGGCGGGGTTCCATCCGGCCCAGGTCTTCGGGACGCCGGCGGTCAGCTCGACCCCCAACGAGCCCGCCATCGCGGACACGTCCTCGAGCATCGCCGCGCGGATGTCCCCATTTGCCCGTGCCTTGATGCCCGCCTTCACGATGGCAGCGTCGCCGGGCTCGTCGGGAGGCCCGAACCAGGTCACCACGCTCTCGAGCGCCTCCTGGCAACGTTCGGCAAGCAACGCGCGTTCCCGATCGCCGCGCTGCGCGACGGTGCGGAACCAGCCGGTGCCGTGATGGGCGTGGTACCGCTCCTCGTCGATCATCTTGTCCAGGCTCATCCGCAGCGGCTTGAACGCCGAGCCGCGCATGGAGTGGAGGACGCGGGTGATGGCGAGGTCCACGATGTAGTTGGCCGCGACGTACGCCGGCCAGTCGGGCAGATCGCCATCGAGAAATGCCACGTTGGCGAAGTCGCGGCCCGCGCGGTCGTCGATCAGCGCGTCGGGATCGTCGTCGTAGTGCCGCTTGAGCACCGCGTGGAGCAGGCGCACGTGACCGAGTTCCGTCTGCGACAACGAGCAGTTGGCCACGGCCGCCTCCAGCTCGGGCGGACCGAACGTCCACTCTCCGTAATGGTACCCCAGGAGCAGCTTCGTATCGGCGCAGGCGAGCACAATGTGCCGGAGGCCGGTGACGGCCGTCTCGTCCAAACCGTCCAAGGAATCGAAGGTGGGTCCGTTGGATGTGGGGGCGTTCATCAATCCCTCGTCGGCTAGTTGCCCCACACGGGCACCGCGCCTTGGTTGGTGATCGAGATGATCGCGTGCCGCGGAACCACGCACATCTCGACCCAGTTCTCTTCATCGTACACGGTCCAGGCGTACGCCTTCGCCAAGTCGTCGTCAACCGCGTTTACGCTGCCGACATGTTTCAGTTCGTCATCGTGCGACTTGCGAGCGAACACCTCGTACACTTCGCCGTAGGGCATGCGGTCTCCTTAGTTGACCACGCCGTGGAGCCGGAGGACGCGACGCCCCAGCGGCGTAATGCGGTCCTTGGTCCACGGCGGGCTCCACACGACGTTGACGTGCACAGCGCGCACGTCCTCGACCAGCGTCACGGCCTGGCGCATGTCGTCCAGGATCATGTCGATCGCGGGACAGCCGATGGATGTGAACGTCATGTCGATCGTGACGTCGGCCCCGGCGACGTGGACATCGTAGACCATCCCCAGATCCACGATGCTCAAGGGGTACTCGGGGTCGGTCACCGTCGCGAGCGCGGCCCACACCCGTTCGGCGGTCACCACGTTCGTCCCCCGAACAGGCCGTCCTTCCGTCCCTGAAGCATCTCGATGTACCGCTCGTTCATGGGACCTCGGGCCTTCCAGCGGTCGAACACCTGGTCCCAGGTGAGCGGTTGGTCGAACAGCCAGCGCTTGGCCTCCGGGTCGTACTGGCAGGGGAAGGGGTAGTCGAGCACATACGCCTGCGTGGCGGCGTCGAGGTGTGCCGGAACCGCGATGCCGATGCCTTCGCACAGCGGTACGGTCGCGGACATCCAGGTCTGCCGCAGCTCGTCGTTGGTTTTGCCCTTGAGGCGATAGACCAGCTGTCCCGAGTGGCGTTTGAGATCGTCGGGCAGGCCGAACCACTCGATGGTCATGGGGAACATCCAGTCCACCGCGCGCTGCAAGGCCTCCCGCGCTTCTCCGCCGGCTTTGGCGAGCCGCTTCATCCAGGATTCCCCGTGCCGCAGGTGCAGCACCTCCTCGCGATCCACCTTGACCAGCGCCCGCTTGAGCGGGCCGAAGCTGGTGTGCTGGTGGACGTCCGACAGGAGCGTGATCCCGGCGCGATCGAAGAAGCCGTTGGCCACCACCATCTCGGCCCAATTCTCCAGCGGCTGATCGAATCCGTACGGGTGCTTGAACTCGTTTGGCTGCCGGCCGTACACCAGCCACTGCCGATCGACGCCGAGGTCCTCCAGGATCCGATAGGCGATGTTCGCGTGGCCCAACTCGTCGTGGACGATGGCCGTGACCGCGATGCGGCTGTTGATGGTCGGCGCGTCGCGCGTCGCGAGGTAGTACGCCGGCGCGCTCAGCAGTTCGGTGTCGCCCTGCACGGTCAGCTGCGTGATGAGGGCGTTCTTGTACTTCGGCGTCATGTCCTCTTCGCACTCGACCATGAAGCCGTTGTTGATACGGTCGATCAGGTCCTGTTCGGCTGCGTTCGGAGAGGCTTGAGCGGTCACGTCGATTCGCTGCTCCGTCGAGAGTGGTGGGCGGACTGCCGCGCTCAGTGCGTGCCGGCTGTTGTGTGCGGCGCCACGCCGCGGAGGTAAATGTGACTGAATTGCGCGGCCAGCGCCGCCGGCGACACGGCTCCGTCCGGATCGTACCAATTATAGATCCAATTCAGCATGCCGAAGAGCGCGTACGCCGCCGTGGAATGAAAGCCCTTCGCGGCGGAGACGCGGGCGGCCGCGGCGACCTGGTGGTCCGGTCGCTCGTCGTGTGGGAATTGGGCCATTCGAACGTTGGTTCGGGAAGCTAGCCGGGTGGTTTGGCGGACGATAGGGCGGGCGGGCGCGTTAACTTCTGAGACCGTGAACCGTCGAGATTCTGTGAGAGGGATGGCGCCGGCAGGGCCGGAAGGGCGTACCGACGCCGAGCTGATCGCGGCCTGGCGCGTGGGCGACGAGGGGGCGGCGGCCGACCTCGTGCGCCGCCATACGGCGGCCGTGGCCAGGTTTCTGGCGGCCGCGGGTGCCGGCGATGACTTGGATGACCTGGTGCAGGAGACCTTTTTCCGTGCGTTTCGGCGCATCAAGTCGTTTCGGGGGGACGCGACTTTCCGGACGTGGGTCATGGCGATCGGGTCCAACGCGCTCAAGGACGTGCAGCGCACGCGGAAGCGCCGGGTGGTGGTCTCGATCGACGATCATGAGATCCCGGACGATGCGGCGGACCCGCACGGGGAGGCGGTCGGGAGGGAGCTGGAACGACGGATGAGGGCGGCCGTGGAGACGCTGACGAGGTTGCAGCGCGATGTGTTTCTGATGCGGGCGCAGCAGGGGGCGAGCTATGAAGAGATCGCGGCCGTCCTGGGAACGACTCCCGGGGCCGCGCGCGTGCACTACCACCATGCGGTGAAGCGGTTGAAGGAGGTGTTGGACCCGTGATGCCTGATGCGGATGAGCGGCTCGAGATGCTGGCGCGGCGGCTAGGGGAAGATCGCGCCCGCGATGTCGATGCCGAACGGGTGGCGCGGCAGGTGGTGGCGCGGTTGCGACGCGAGGGGCGCACAGCGGCCCTGGCCTGGCTGCGACCAGCGCGCGTGATGCAGGTGGCGGCGGCGGTGATCATCCTCGTGGGCGCCGCCATGCTGATCCCACGCGCGGGCCGGGAGCCGCTGACGCCGGTGGCGTCACTCGTGCCGGTCACACTCGAAACGCTCGGGGATGCGGAACTGTCGGAGGTGTTGGATTCGCTTGCGTTCGAGGTGCCGGTGTCCGAGCTTGTGCCGATCGGTCTCTTCAGCCTGAGCGAACAGGAATTGAGCGAGCTGTTGAGCGACATGGAGGGATGATGCGTCGATTCCCAATTCTCGCCTTGGCGGTGCTGGTCCTAGCTCCGGTTTCCGCCGGTGCCCAGGGGCCCGGCATGCGGCGCCAGGCAGTGCAGCAGCAGCAGTTGCGCGAGCAGGTCATGCAGCGGTTCATGCAGAACCTGCGCACCATGGCGGGGCTCACGGACGAGGACATGGGCCAGGTGCGGGAGGTCATTCAGCGGTCCATGGAAGCCCGGGCGCAGGTCACGCAGCGCGAGATGATGCTGTGGACCGCGCTCGAGGGTCAAATGCGCCCGGGGGTGGCCGCGCGGCCGGACAGCGTGGAGACCTTGCTTGGGGCGCTCGGTGCCATTCAGGTCGAGCGGGCGGAGCTGGCGCAGCAGGACCAGGCGGCGTTGGCCGAGTTTCTGACCCCGGTGCAGCGCGCGCAGGTCACCATTGCGCTACGGCGTTTGCAATTTCAGATCGAGCGCATCCGCGAGAATCGGGGGCCGCCAGGCGGGATGCCGTAAAGAGCTTCGGCATACGGCCGCGCGGTGAGCAATCACTGGTGCGGCCGTTTTCTGTGGTCCCGCGTGTCAATGTCGAACCGTCCGTGGCCGGGCCGGCGTCGGTGAGCGGAGCACCGTGCTTACCCTCGAGCTGGAGCTACAGACAGGTAGACGGGCGGGCATGAGGACTGCATGTCGTGGAGCCGCTGTCAGCCAGGCCGCCTGCCCGGGCGCAACGGCGCGGAGACGCTGAAGATGCCGTCGGCGAAAGGGCAATGATCTCTTCCGCACCCTGCGACTCCGTGATGCTGAAGGTGTTTGAGAACCGGTAGCTCGTGCTGAACTGGTTCTTGAATCTGATGGCGAATCGATACTCACCGCCGGGTGCAAACAGACCCGAGGACACCTGAAAAGGCCATTGCTGAGTTTGGCCGGAAAGCGGGCAAACCTCCGCAAGTATGTCCACGTCGAACCAACGCCCTGCGACCCTGCGCTGCATCAACAGGCCGCATCCCAACGCCACGCTCCATTCGTGGTCGACCCTGAAGTAGAGAATGCCCTGCTGTCCCATCTCGTACGAAGAGCGATCGGTGCGCAGCTCAGCCAGAATCGAGATGACCTCCAGCGGCTCGGCGCACGCGATCAGCCCGAGAAATGTCAGGACGAGCATGTGTTTGGCGCGGCTCGACCTGTCCCGTCTCAGCCCATGCGAGGTGCCAACAGCGACGCAATGATTGCCAATACGCATCTCGACGCCTCTACGAGATCTCAACAGCAGGAGACGCTGAGGCCGGGAGAGTGTGGGCGCGCTGGATCCGACCGGGACCGCCGCCGAACGCATGCGCCGTGGGGATGAGCTCACCAAACACGAGCAGGACCACGGCAATGCCGAGCGGGTCCATAGCACTCTGCGAGTGTCTAGCAATGACGCCAATGTGTCCGCGCAAGCATGAAGGTCAGGCCAATCCAGCGTGAAGACTGTTGCATCCCCGTGCCCATCTCGCCCCACGCGGCTTCTGCACCGGACGCGGCCGGGCGCCCGGCTAGTGGTATATCGGCGTTTCCTGGCTAGTTTTGTACCCCCAGCCCGAGTGGTGGAACTGGTAGACGCGCGGGACTCAAAATCCCGTGGCCGCAAGGCCGTGAGAGTTCGACTCTCTCCTCGGGCATTGTCACGGCCGATCCGGCCGTGAGGTTGAACACGGCCGCGGCATGCTGCCGCGTCCGTGTTCCGCTCGCTCCCGGTCGGCGGCGTCGACTCCCACCTCGGGCCTTGGTTGCGGAAGATATGAAGAGCCGAGGGTCACATTCCCCTCGGCTCTTCTGGCGTAAACGCAAACGCCCAATTGAGGCTTGCCAAGTACCTGCAAGATAGGGAATCCCAATTTCGACGCAAGCTGCCAGCGGCGGTGCCGACGGTGGGACTCGAACCCACACGGGCTTTCGCCCAGGGACTTGGCAAGCCTCTGCGTCTACCATTTCCGCCACGCCGGCACCCGAAGTCGGTAGCGAACCAATAGCAGGCCGATCACCCTAGGGACGCGAGACAGGCAACCTCACCGAGCCGCGACTTCAGTGTACCGATCCGCGTCCCGACCCCGGTAACCGATCTGTTGCACAGGCAGACCAGATTCCCGCGCGACGGTCGTCGCTTGCTCACGTTGCGTCGACTCCCACCTCGGGCTTCGATTTGGCGGGAACCACGGCTAAAGCCGCGGCTCGGCATCTGCCGCTAAAGCGGCGGTTTGCCGTTCGACCGTCGGTTTACCGAAAGCGCCGAGCCGCGAGTTTACTCGTGGCGACGATCAAAAGCCCAGCCGTCGATCGCAGCCGCTGCGGCTGCCGGGGGTCACCGTCCGGCGATTGTGCTCACCGCGTCGTGACCCGGATCAGCAACCCCACCAGGCCGAGCCCGCCGATCACGAAGAAAATCCAGAACACGGCTCGCTCGATCGGATCGCGGAGGTGTGCGGGGAGCCGTTTCTCGACGAGCTGCACGGCCAAGGCGCCCGAGAGCCCCAGGATGCCGCCACCCAGCGCCCACACCCAGCCCGCGAGCAGCAGGCGCCAAGCTGGTGCGCCGAGGATGACGATCAGGACGACAATCGGAACCAGAACCGAGATGATGAGGAATACCGGAGGCAGGGAGAGGAGCCGATCGAAGCGGCTGGTCCCCTCGCGCGAGCGTGCGAGATGGCGGTCGATGAGCCAATAGTAGGCGACGAAGAAGATCACCGCCGCCGCGACCTTCGCCACGATGCCCATGGGCTATGCCACTCCCGGCGTCCGCCCCACGATCCGCCCTATCCCGTGCACTGCACCTGCCTGGGCACGGTGTTGGAGCAGGCGATATCCTGATCCATCCCGAAGGCCATGGGCGCGCAGGCGGCGCGTTGCGCGGCGCTCATTGCGTCCTCCCGTGTGGCGCCAGACCCGGTGCGGCACTGCCGCTGTCCGCGAAACTCGACGCACAACTCGCACTCGACTTGCACGGTCCGCAGACTGGAAACCACGAGCGTGCCACCGAGCGCCGCGATGGCCACGATGAGCGCCAACGCCCGCCAGGGCCGCCGAGCGGGGTCCTGCCGCGCCTTGTTCATGCAGTCTCCTACTCCCCGTCGCGGGACAGGTATAAGTTACGCAAACGATGACACGTCACAGGGATGCTGTGATCCGCCTCACGGCGCCTCGCTCGCCACCGGTGAAACTTCCTGCTCGCATCCGGCGCAGTAATGGCCCGGCTCCGTCCACGGACGCCCCTCTGCGGGCCCAGGACCGCGTGTCGTCCCCATGAGCACTGACAGCAAGCTCGATCCCCAGCGACCGACGTCGTCCCCGGCGGCACAAGATATCACGCGCGCCGAACACCGGTTGGTGTATACGCCGAAAGACTGGGACGCGGAAGCGTATCGCAACTATGGCGAAGGGCGCAACCCGGCCCCGTGCCCCGTGTGCCGGCGCACAGGATTCTACGGTCCGCGCGTTGTCGCCCCGGACTACCGCTATCGCCAGTGCCGCTTCTGCGGTTTCACGCAGGAGGCTGGCGGAGCACCCACGGAGTTCCGGCCCATCGTCCACGACTGCAAGGACTGGCCCGTGGTGGCCAAGGCGCCGTACACGTGGTGGGTCTCGCTGAACGAAACGACGTTCCATTGCCCGTTCTGCCAGGCGCACGCCGAGATCGAGCAGGTCGCCGTCGCTCCCCCCGTGCGGGATTCCGCCCACCCGTGGTGGAAAGTTCCGCAACACCGCACGCGGTTCTACTACGCACGCTTCTGGGATAACTGGGACTACACCAAAGGTCGTGCGTTCCTGTAGTCCCCCGCCGGCCCCCCACGAACCCTCCGGTCACTTCGCCGGTTGCTCCGCAATTCGACGCGGACTAACCTTAGGCGGCCGTGCGTGTTGCGCGACGAAAGATGGGCGCAACAGATCGTGTGCAATCCGGATGAGAGGTGTGTATGGGTGGGCAGCGGATCGAGTGGGAGAACGGGAAATTCGTGGTGCCGGACGATCCGATCGTTCCGTTCATCGAGGGCGACGGGATCGGTCCCGACATCTGGCGCGCCGCCGGCCGGGTGTTCGATGCGGCGGTCGAGACGGTGTCGGGTGGGCAGCGGCGCGTACATTGGCTCGAGGTGCTGGCGGGTGAGAAAGCCCACAGCGATTCGGGAGAATGGCTCCCGGAGGCGACGCTGGACGTCATCCGCAAGCATCGCATCGCCATCAAGTGCCCCCTGACGACTCCCGTGGGAGGCGGGATTCGCTCGCTCAACGTGGCGCTCCGCCAGATCCTGGACCTCTACGCTTGCGTGCGACCGGTGCGGTACTTCGCGGGCGTGCCTTCGCCGATGCGAGACCCGAGCAAGCTCAATGTGGTGATCTTCCGCGAGAACATCGAGGATGTCTACGCGGGCATCGAATTCGAGGCGGGATCGGCCGGCGCCGAGCGTTTGCGCGAGCTGCTGGTGAACGAACTCGGCGCCAACGTACGAGAGGGGAGCGCGCTGGGGATCAAGCCGATGAGCGCGTTCAACACCAAGCGGTTGGTGGCCAAGGCCATTCGATATGCGGCACGGCGGTCCCGTGCATCCGTGACGCTCGTGCACAAAGGGAACATCATGAAGTTCACGGAAGGTGCGTTCCGGGACTGGGGCTACGAGGTGGCCGCGGAGGAGTTCGCCGAAACGACGATCACCGAGCGGGCGCTCGGCGGCGGAGACCGGGGCGGCAGGATCGTCATCAAGGATCGCATCGCGGATGCCATGTTCCAACAGGTGCTGCTCCGGCCGGCGGAATACGACGTGATAGCCACCCCGAACCTGAATGGCGACTACCTGTCCGATGCCTGCGCGGCACAGGTGGGTGGCCTCGGCATGGCGCCGGGCGCCAACATCGGTGACGGCTACGCGGTGTTCGAGGCGACCCACGGCACGGCGCCCAAGTACGCGGGTCAAGACAAAGTGAACCCGGGCAGCGTGATTCTCTCGGGCGCCATGATGTTCGAGGAGATGGGATGGGACGACGCGGCGGAGGCGATCGTGTATGGCCTCGAAGCGGCGATCGGCGGCAAGACGGTGACGTATGACTTGGCTCGACAAATGGAAGGCGCCACCGAGGTCTCCACCTCGGGGTTCGCGGATGCGGTGATCGGTCACATTCGTTCCAGGGAGACAAGCGCATGAAGTCGGCGACGAGAGCTACCGCGATCGAACGGGTGCGGACACCGCTGTTGGCCGTGGTGATGGGGGAGCTGCGCGGTCGCGGCTTGCCGCCGTGGCTCCGAGGGCTCGACGGCGCGACCGGCGGCGCGCTGGGCCGTGCGGTGGCCACGCGGGACTTTCGTGGCAAGCGGGATGAGACCCTGCTGGTGTACGGGCGCAACGGGCCGCGGCGGGTGCTGCTCGTGGGGCTCGGCACGCCGGAGGAAACGAGCCGCAGTGCCGTACGCCGCGCCGCCGCGATCGCCGCGCGGCAGGGCGTGACCCTCGGGGTGCCGAGCCTTGCGTTGTACGTCGCCGTCGAGCGCACGAGCGCCCTGACGTCGGAGGCGATCGGCCAGGTCGCCGTCGAGGGCGCGGCCCAGGGGGCGTGGGGGTTCGACGACCTCAAGGGCGTGGCTCCCGAAAAGGGCCGCCCCAATCGCGTGGAGCTCCTCGTGGATGCGGACGCGCGCGCCGACACGGAACGCGGGCGGAAGCTGGGGCAGGCAATCGCCGACGGTCAGACCCTGGCCCGCGGGTTACAACAACTGCCGGGCAACCACTGTACGCCGTCGCATCTGGCGAGTGTGGCCAACGACCTGGCCGGTCGGCACGGGTTCAAGGTTACCGTGCTGGGTCCGAAGGAACTCACCAAGATGGGGATGGGCGCGCTGCTCGCGGTGGCCCAGGGGTCGCAGCAGGAGCCACGGTTGATCGTCCTCGAGTACCGTGGCGCCGGCGGCGACGCGCCGCTGTGTTTCGTGGGCAAGGGGGTGACGTTCGACTCAGGCGGCATCTCCATCAAGCCCGCGGCGAGCATGGAAGAGATGAAGTACGACATGTCCGGGGCCGCGGCGGTCCTGGGCCTGTTCGAGGTGCTCGGTCAGGTCAAGCCCGGCGCAAACGTGGTGGGCATCGTGCCGGCCACCGAGAATCTCCCCTCTGGTACCGCGATCAAACCCGGCGACGTGGTCAAGAGCCATTACGGCAAGACGATCGAAATCGTGAACACGGACGCGGAAGGCCGATTGATCCTGGCCGACGCGCTCTCCCACGCACGGTCGTTTGCGCCCGCCTGCGTGATCGACATCGCGACGCTCACCGGGGCCGTCGTCATCGGGCTGGGACATCACGCAACCGCGGTGATGGGGAATGACGATCCGTTGCTCGACGAGATCCGTGACGCCGGCGCCCGCGCCGGTGAATTGTGCTGGCCGCTCCCGCTGTGGGAGGACTACCGCGAGCAGATCAAGTCGGACGTGGCCGACGTGAAGAACACCGGAGGGCGTCCGGCGGGAAGCATTACGGCTGGATGGTTTCTCAGAGAATTCGTCGAGGGACTGTGCTGGGCGCATCTCGACGTAGCGGGGACGGCGTACCTCGATGCCGATCGACCGGATATTGCGAAGGGACCGACGGCCGTCGGCGTGAGGCTCTTCTCGGAGTTCGTGCTCGGGCGCACGGGCGGGTGACCCACGCGGCGCGTTGTGGCGCCGCCGTGGTGATCGTTCTGGGCATCGTCCCGGGGCGGGCGGCGGCGCAAGACACGACGGCAGTCGATCCTTCGGTAACCCTCGAGCGGGATTCGCTCCCCGCGGAGATCGTGCCGGCCACGCCGACCCTCCCGCTCCTCCCGGAGGTACCCATCGGCCCGTTGGCGCCGGGATCCCGATACGTGTTCACCCGGGATTCGATCCTCTGGTCGTCCGCCATCACGCTGGCCGATCTGCTGGCCGAGATTCCCGGAGTGTTCGTGGCCCGGACGGGCGTGTTCGGCCAGCCGGAGTACGTGCAATACGGCGGGCGGGGTGGATCCAGCCTGGAGATCTACTGGGACGGCGCGCGAATGACCCCGCTCGGGGCCGACAGCCTGTTCCACGATCCGACGTTGGTGTCGTTGCGCTACGTGCGTCAGGTGGACGTCGAAGTACTGCCGTCCGTGCTGCACGTCTATCTCGCGTCCGAACGGCACGAGGCGGGCGACGCCCGCTCCACCGTCCGCGTGATGGCGGGGGCGTTCCAGGCGGCCAACTACTCGGCGCTGTTCCAGAAGCGTACCGCCGGTGGGATCAGTCTCGACCTCGCGGCGGACTTTCTCGGCACCGACGGCGCGAGCGGCGCGGGCAGGACCGATCATCGATTCGACGTGTGGGGCAGGGTGGGCTGGATGCCCACGGAGCGCGTCGACGCGTCGTATCAAGTGCGCCGGAGCCGCATGGACCGCGGCCTGGCCCAGACGGGCACGCCGGCCCGCGCCGGTTTGCGGACCGATCACCGATTCCAGCTCACGGTCGCCTCGGCGCCGGCCGGCCGCGGGGCGCGCCTGGACGCCGGTCTCCTCGTCAGTTCATGGGCACCGGACTCGGGATCCGCCGAAAGCGATCAGCACGAGCGCAGGGTGTTTACGAGGCTGGCTGTCGACCGGCCGGATCTCGGAGCGTCCCTGGGATTCGAACTCGGGGATCGCTGGACCCCCTGGTCGGCGGACGCGCGGGCGGGGTGGGTTCCCGTCCCCGGCATTGTGCTCGCGGGCCAAGCCCGCACGGCGGAACACAAGGGCGGCCGCTCGTCGCAGTCCGTGCAGGGCAGTCTGGGCGTGTATCGCGGACCATTCTCGCTATCGGGTGAACTGGCGGTCGCCAAAGCGTTGCAGGCCCCGGCGCTCGCGTTCGACACCGCGGTGGTCACGCGAGACGAAGCGGTGCGATTCGGCGTGGATCTGGGTCCGTTGCTGGGAACGGCATCGCTGGTGCGGCGGGATGGGTATGACCCGTATCCCTATCCCGAGCTCGTGGCCGTGGGGGCGTTGGGTCGCTCCGAGCCGGCGACCTACCTGGTGGCCGACGCCACGCTCGGCCCGTTTGCCGGGTGGATGCTCACGGGATGGTACTCCGATCCGCTGCGTGGCGGTTTGGCGGCGTTGCAGCCACCCAAGCATGGGCGGTTCGCCGTCACCTTTCGGTCGAAGTTCTGGCGAACGTTTCGTTCAGGCGCGTTCGATCTCCAGGTGCGGTTCGCGGTGGAGTCGTGGAGTACGGGGGTCGCGGGCGTGAACAACGACGGCACGCCGATCGTGCTTCCGGGCGCCACGTTCATCGAGTACCACATTGCGTTTCAATTGCTTGGATTCACGGCGTTCTGGGACCTGCGCAACGGGCGCCTCTCGGATGCTGGATTCGTTCCGGGAATCCCGTATCCCAAAAACGCCCAGACGTTTGGCGTGACGTGGCGATTCGCAAACTGACCACGGGATCGCGGTGCTTTACCGTCGGTTCCGGGACCGCTAGGTTTTCCGCCCCTGCCTGCACGGATCGAGGAGTCCTTTGCCCCACTCGATGACGGGATTCGGAACCGCGGAAGGCGTTTGTGGCGGCGGCCGCATCGCGGTGTCGGCACGGTCGGTCAATCATCGGCACTTGCAGGTGCAGTGCCGCCTGCCGTTGTCGCTCCAGGCCATGGAAGCGCCGATTCGCGACCGCGTGCGGGAGCGCCTCCAACGGGGCCACGTCAGTATCGCCATCTCATGGGAGCAGGAACCCGAGAGCCGGCTCGCCTTTCGTGTGGATGTCGCGCGCGCGAAGGCCTTGCAGGGGGCGCTCCAGGAGCTCGCCCGCGAGCTCGGGCTCGACGATCGACTCGACATGGCGTTCTTCGCGCGTCAGACCGACGTGCTCGTGCCGGCCGATGGCGGCGAAACGCCGGTGGAGCCGGACGAACTGCTGCTCGTGGTGGACCAGGCGCTCGATGGCCTCACGGCCGCGCGCGCGCGGGAGGGCGCCGCCTTGCGGGCCGCGCTGGAGCGGTCGCTCGCCCTCCTGGAATCGCACGCGACCGCCGTGGAGGTGCGCGCTCCGCTGCGGTTGGATGAGGAACGCGAGCGGGTCCGCGCCCGGGTCGCGGACATCCTGGAGGGTCGGGACGTACCACAGGATCGGCTGGAACTCGAGATCGTGCTGCTCGCCGAGAAGCTCGACGTCTCGGAAGAGGTCGTGCGGTTGCGCGCGCATATCCGAGCGGCCGGCGACGCGCTTGCCGGTACGGCGCCGTGCGGAAAGCGGCTGAGCTTTCTCGGGCAGGAGATGCTCCGCGAGATCAACACGATCGGATCCAAAGGGGCCGACACGGCGATCGTGGCGGCCGTGATCGAGATGAAGATCGAGTTGGAGAAGATCCGAGAGCAGGTCGAGAACCTTGAGTGAGCGTGAGTCGGGGCGCGCGCGTCTGTTCGTGTTGTCCGCGCCGTCCGGGGCGGGAAAGACGACGATCGTGCAGGCATTGGTGGATCGGCGGTCGGACGTCGCGCACAGCGTCTCAGCCACCACGCGAGAGCCCCGCGCCGGCGAGCGTGACGGCATCGATTATCACTTCCTGACCCGTGACGCGTTCGAGCAGCGCGTGGCGGCGGGAGACTTTCTCGAGTGGGCCGAGTACAGCGGTCACCTGTACGGCACGCTGGCGTCCGAGGTGGACGGCATCCTCGCGGGTGGCAAGCACGTCGTGCTCGACATCGAGGTCCGGGGTGCCCGGCAACTGCGCCAGCGCCGGGACGATGTGGTGACTATCTTTATCCTCCCTCCGGCGGCCGAGGCGCTGCTCGAACGCCTTGGGGGCCGGAGCGCGGATCGGCCGGAGCAGGTCGCGCGCCGGATGCGACGCGCGATGGCGGAAATCGAGGAAGCGCCCGCGTACGACTTCGTGTTGGAGAACCGCGACCTCGAGATGGCGATCCGGGACGTCGCCGCGATCGTCGACGGAGCGCGGGCCGGATTGGAACCCGGCGAGGTCGAGAATCGGGTGGTATCGCTGCGAACCGGACTTGCCCGGCTCGCCAAAACGATGAACGCAGATCGGTAGGGAGTTGGATGCACATCTACACACCGGTGGAGGTTGCCAGCCAGGCGGGCAACAAGTACTTGGGGGTCCTCGTGGCGGCGAAGTTCGCGCGGTTTGTCAACGACTTCCCGCGTGACCGCTCGACCGAGGAGGTGAAGCTCACGACGCGCGCGCTCGACGCGCTTGCGGCCGGACAGCTCTCCTATCGGCTCGTACGCCGGCGGCGCCAAGAGACATGACGCTGGCCGGCCGACGCGTCGTCTTGGGCGTGTCGGGCGGAATTGCGAGCTACAAAGCCTGCACCATCGCCCGGCGCCTGTCCGAGGCCGGCACGGCCGTCGACGTGGTGCTCACGTCGGCGGCCGCCGAGTTCGTGCGGCCGGTGACGTTCGAAGCCCTGACGGGTCGGCCCGTCCAGGCGTCACTCTGGGAGCGGGGCAGGGCGCTCACCCACATCCATCTCGCGCGGGACCCGGATCTGATCGTCGTTGCCCCCGCGACGGCCAACCTGCTGGCGCGGGCGGCACAGGGCCTGGCGGACGATCTTCTCACCGCGCTACTGCTCGCCTCCACGCGGCCCGTGCTGGTCGCGCCCGCGATGAACGACGAGATGTTCGCGCACGCCGCAACGCAGTCGCATCTGGATGTGCTTCGCGAGCGCGGGTGGGAGATCGTGGGTCCGGCGGTAGGGCCGCTGGCGGAGGGGACGAGCGATCGCCCGGGGAGAATGGTCGAGCCGGAGATCGTCGTGCAGCATGTGGCGCGTGCACTCACGGCGCCGTCGAGTGCCCTGCGGGGGAAGCACGTGGTGGTGACTGCCGGGGCCACGCGCGAGTATTTGGACGACGTGCGCGTCATCACCAATCCCTCGTCCGGACGGATGGGGGTCGCCTTGGCGTCCGCCGCGTGGATCCGGGGAGCCCGCGTGACGTTGGTGCTGGGTCCGACGGCCCTGCCGGCACCGCACGGTCCCGAGGTACGACGCGTCACGACGACCGCCGATCTCGCCGCGACGGTGACGGCACTCCTGGACTCGACGGACGTCTTGCTCATGGCGGCGGCTCCGGCCGACTACCGGGCGCGTGAGCGATGGGCGGGGAAGCGCCCCCGCGGTGACGGCACGGTAACGGTGACGTTGGAACCCACCACCGATGTGCTCGCCGCCGCGACCAAGGGCCGCAAGGCTGGGAGCGTGGTCGTCGGATTCGCGCTGGAGACCGGGGAAGGGGCACGCGATAGGGCGCGCGCCAAGCTGGAGCGCAAGGGAGCGGACCTCATCGTCCTGAATCGCGCCGACCAGTCGGACGCCGGGTTCGAGGTCGAGACCAACCGGGTCACGTTGGTGGGGCCGCGTGACGCCACCGACGTCCCCGCGGGAACGAAAGCGGAGGTGTCCGAGGCAGTGCTCGATGCTGTCGAGTCTTTGTTGTGACGGGAGCGGACGACCTCTTCGCGGCCTATGTGAAGCAGCGAATGCAGGCTGGGGAGACCGCGTGGATTCTGTCTCCGGGGACGCCGGTCCCCGTGCAGCCGCTCCGATCGGAAGAGCGGTCCTCCGGGACGGGCATCCCGCCCCGCGAGCAGACCCCCGCGAGCCCGCGGGCCGGCCGCCAGCGTCGGGCGCCCGCGGCCAGCGCCGGTCCCAAGTGGAGCAAGGGACTGCCGGACGTTCCCGGTTCGGGCATCGTGATTCCCGCGCCGCCTACCGATCTGTTCTCCGCCGACCCCCTGGCCAACCGAACGCTCGCGGAGCTCGAAGACGTGATCCGCGCCTGCACGGCATGCGTGCTGTGCAAACGGCGCAAGCAGGCGGTTCCGGGCGAGGGGCCCGGAGACGCGCGCCTGGTCGTGGTGGGCGAGGGGCCGGGGGCGCGAGAGGACGACCTCGGGCGCCCGTTCGTCGGGCGGGCGGGCGAACTGCTCACCGACATACTCTCGGCCATCGAGTTACCGCGCGAGCGGGTGTTCATTTGCAACGTCGTGAAGTGCCGGCCGCCCGATAACCGCACGCCCGCGCAGGACGAAATCGAGGCGTGCATGCCATTCCTCCACCGGCAACTTGCAATCATTCGGCCGGCAGTGATACTTGCAATGGGCGCGACGGCGGCGCAGGCCCTGTTGCAGACACGGCAGTCGCTCGGTTCGATGCGGAATCAGGTCCACGAGTACCGCGGCATTCCGCTCATCGTGACCTACCACCCCGCAGCGCTGTTGCGAAACCCGAACTGGAAGAAGCCAACCTGGGATGACGTCCGTATCGCACGCCGGCTTGTCGACCGCGCCTGACCAGTTCGCCGGGCGATCGACGCCCTGGAGCGAAGAAGCGGAGCAGGCGGTGCTCGGGGCGGTCCTCCTCGATCCCGATGCCGCGCTCCGCGTGGTCGAACTGCTCGACGACGCGGCGTTCTACCGCGACAGCCACCGCCGGATCTTCCGCGCGATGGCCAAGATCGTCGAGCGCAACGACCTCGTCGATCCGTTGGTCCTGCGGGAGGAGCTGCATCGCGCTGGCGATCTCGACGCCTCGGGCGGCACCGATTACATCGCCGAGCTGTTGGACGTCGTCCCTACGGCGGCCAACGTGGATTACCACTGCCGCATCGTCAAGGAAAAGGCGCTGCGCCGGCGGTTGATCGAGGCGGGCACGGACATCGTGCAGTCCGCGTACCAGGGTCCCGACGAGGTCGACACGCTGCTCGACCGCGCGGAGCAACGGATTTTCGAGATCTCGTTCCAGCGTGGGACCGACGAGGTCGTGCGCATCAAGGAGCTGATGTGGCGCACGATGGAGCGCATAGAAGCGCGCCATCGAGGCGACGAATCGGTACGCGGTGTGATGAGTGGCTTCACAGATTTGGATGCGAAGACCAACGGATTCCAAAGGAGCGACCTGATCATCGTTGCCGCGCGGCCGTCAATGGGCAAGACTTCGTTCTGTTTGAACCTGGCGGCAAACGCCGCGCTCGAGAACAACGTCCGCACGGCGATCTTCTCGCTGGAGATGTCGCGCGACCAGATCGTGGAGCGGTTGTTGGCCGCCGAGAGCTTCGTCGATCTCTCCCGACTGCGGAGCGGGCATCTGCGTGACGACGATTACCCGAAGATGTCCCGCGCCGCCGGACTGCTGGGCACGGCGCCCATTTGGATCGACGACACACCGGCGCTCACCCTGCTCGAGCTGCGCTCAAAAGCTCGCCGCCTCAAGGCCGAGCACGATATCGGCTTGCTGATCGTCGACTACCTCCAGCTCATCCGCGGGACGTCGAGGGCGGAGAGCCGCCAGGAAGAGATCAGCCTGATCTCGCGGTCGCTCAAGGCTCTCGCGCGAGAGTTGGACACACCGGTTATCGCCCTGTCGCAGCTTTCGCGCGCTCCGGAACAACGCGGCGGAGATCGCCGCCCGCTGTTGTCGGATCTGAGGGACTCCGGCGCGATCGAGCAGGATGCCGACCTGGTGCTGTTCATCTACCGCGCGGAGATGTATCCGTCGGTGGTGGAGCGAGAACAAGGACAGGAAGGTGTGGCCGAGCTGATTCTCGCCAAGCACCGCAACGGCCCCACGGGGACTCTCAAGGCGACATTCCATAAGCAGTACACCCGGTTCGAGAACTACACGGATCGCCAGCCGAACCGCGGCGACCTTCCCTGACCCAGGCGGCGGATGGAGCCGGTGAGCACGCGAGCATCCGTCGATCCCGTCGGCGTCCTGATCGCGGCGGCCGGGCTGGGTGAGCGGGCCGGACCCGGTGGGCCGAAACAGTTCCGCCTGGTGGCCGGTGTCCCGCTGTTGTTGCGCTCCATCCGACCGTTCGCCTCGCATCCCGCCGTGACCGACATCGTCATCGCGCTCGCGCGGGAGCACGCGTTGCGTCCGCCGGATTGGCTGGCCGGCCTGACGGGAGATCGTCTGCGGGTGGTCGAGGGAGGTGCGGTGCGGTCCGGTTCCGTGCGCGCGGCGCTCAACGCGTTGGATCGGCGTTGCACCATCGTGCTCGTGCACGACGCGGCGCGACCGTTGGTGTCGCGAACCACGATCGACGCGGTGATCGCGGTTGCCAGGGAGGGCGTGGGCGCCGTGCCCGCTGTGGCGCTGCGCGACACCGTCAAGCGGGCGGACGGCGCCGAGCTGCGGGTGACTGAGACGGTTGACCGGGGGAACCTCTGGAGGGCGCAGACGCCACAGGGGTTTCCCCGGGCGATGCTCGAGGAGGGTTTCCGCCGGGCCGGCGCCAACCTCGCCCGGTTCACCGACGAGTCGGCGCTGGTGGAGGCCACCGGGGCGATCGTGCGTCTGGTGCCTGACGACGAGACCAATCTCAAAGTGACCACGGCCGCGGACTTCCGTCTCGCCGAGGCCTTGCTCGACCGATGACTGTCGTGCCCTTTCGATCGCCGGAAGACGTGGCGGCCGCCGTGGGCGCCGTCGGCGCGCATCTGGCGGCCGGCGGGCTGCTCGCGTATCCCACCGAGACGGTATATGGACTCGGGTCACGTCCGGTCGAGGAGGATGTCAGACGGCTCGCGCGGCTCAAGGGTCGTCGCGCGGACAAGCCGTTCTTGCTGCTGGTGCCGGATCGCCGGACGGCGGCGGACTACGGCCTGGTGTTCACGGACGCGGCCCACGCGCTCGCGGACCGGTTCTGGCCCGGTCCGCTCACACTGGTCCTTTCCGGTGGGGAGGGCCGCCTGCCCCCGCTGCTGCGAGGGCCGGAAGGCGGCATCGCGGTCCGCTGGACATCGCATCCCGGTGTGGCCGCGCTGCTGGCCGGGATCGGTACGGGATTGACGTCGACCTCCGCCAATCGGCCCGGGGGGCGCACGGCGCCTGGAATCGGAGCCATCCTGAAAGACTTCGCGGATGGCGTGGCCGACGGGACCCTCCTCGTGCTCGACGGCGGGGTGTTGGGCAACGTGCCGCCATCGACCATCGTGGACTGCACTCGGCCCACCGAACGGCCGCGCGTTATCCGCGAGGGTGCCATTCCCGTCGCGGAACTCCGCGCGGCCGCTGGGACGCTTGCCCCATGACGCGGATACTCTTCGTATGCACCGGCAATATCTGCCGCAGTCCGCTTGCGGAAGCACTGCTCCGGCGTGTCGTGTCGCAAGAGGGATTGGACGGGATGGACGTCTCTTCGGCGGGGACCGGCGCGTGGGATGGCGCTCCCGCGTCGGAGGGGGCGTACCTGGTGGGGCTCGAGCACGGGCTGGATCTGTCGGGCCACCGCGCCACGCTGCTCACGCGAGACCTCGTCAAGCGTTCCGATCTCATCCTGACAATGGCACGCCATCACCGGCGCCGCGTCGAGGAGCTTGGCGGCACCGGAAGGGTGTTCGTATTGGGGGAGTATGTGGGGCTCACCGGGGCGGGCGCGGAGGTCGGCGATCCGTTTGGCAGCGACCTTCAGGTGTATCGGGCCACCTGCGCGCAATTAGAGGAACTGATTGCCGGGGCGGTCAAGCGGCTGCGAACGGAGCGTGGTGATGCTGTCGACCGCGAGTAGCCGTCTGCTCGCCGTGGTCGGTGACCCCGTCGCCCACTCGATCTCTCCGGCCATCCACAACTCGGCGTTCGCCGCGCTGGCGGTCGATGCCGTGTACGTCGCCATGCGCGTGCCGGCGGCGGAGTTGGACACCGTCGCGAAGTCCCTCCGGATTCTCGCGGTCGCGGGCAACGTCACGGTGCCGCACAAGGTCGCGTTTGCTCGGTTGGTCGATCGGAGCAGTGAGCGCGCGTCGCGCCTCGACGCGGTCAATACGTTTTGGGTGGAAGATGGCGCGCTCGTCGGTGACAACACCGACGTCGATGGCGTGCTGGCGTCCACCACCGACATGGCCGGGCCCTGGCTGGTGCTTGGCACCGGTGGGGCAGCGCGCGCCGCGGCGGAGGCGGCGCGCCTGCGCGACGTGCCCCTGCGCGTGCGGTCCCGCAGCGCGGCGCGCGCGCGCGCGTTCGTCGAGTGGGCATCGTCGCACGGTCACCCGGACGTGCGTGAGTCGGTGGACGGCGAGGGCGTCGGGGTGCTCATCAACGCGACGCCGTGCGGTCTGCGCCCCGGTGATCGCCCGCCGACGCGACCGGACGATCTGGACAAGGCGAGCGCCGTGGTCGACATGACCTACGCCAGGGGGGGCACCGCGCTCGTCAAAGTCGCACGCAAGGTGGGCCTCCCGGCGGTGGACGGCCGAGTGATGCTGGTGGCCCAGGCGGTCGCATCGTTCGAGCGGTTCTTTCCCGGCGTCGCCGCGCCGCGCGAAATCATGATGGCCGCCGCCAACCGGGCGCTGGACTGATGCGGAGCGGGCTCGCGCTGGCGCGGTACCTGTTGCCGAATCAGTGCGTGAGCTGTGAGGTGGCGCTGGCCGACCGCGAGCGCGACCGCCTGGTGTGCGGCATGTGCCGCAGCCGCTGGCGGCGCGTCCCGCCCGGGTGCGCGCGCTGTGGGCAACCCGAGCCGCCCGTCGGTCCGTGCCGGTTCTGCCGGGAGTGGCCACCGTGCCTCGCGTGGGCGCGCAGCGCCGTGTGGCTCGGTGACGAGGCGCGGGCGGCCGTCCACCATCTGAAGTACGACGGATACCATGCGCTCGCCGGTGAACTGGCGGACGCGATGGTCCAAATGATGCCGCGGCCCGCGCGCGCGGTCCTGGTTCCGATTCCGTTGTGGCGCAAGCGCGAGCGGGGGCGGGGGTACAACCAAGCGGAGCATCTGGCGCGGGCCCTCGGGCGCTCCTGGAAGCTGCCGTGCGCCACCGAGTTGCTGCACCGCGCGCGGAATACGCGGTCACAGACGAATCTGGATCCGGGAACCCGAATCCAGAATGTGGCCGGCGCATTCCGGGCGCGCGAGCCGTCGGCGACCGTGAAGGCCCGCGGCTCGAAGATTATATTGGTCGACGACATCCTCACGACTGGCGCGACGGTCGTGTCGGCAGCTCAGGCACTCAGCGAGTCGGGGTGGCAATGGGTGGGCGTGGTGACCTTCGCGCGAGCGACGCCCTTCGCGGTTCGCGGCATGGTGGGCGCGACCGCGGTCCTGGCGTCATGACCGGATATCCAGGGAGACTTCGATGCCTTTGAAACTGGCCATCAATGGGTTTGGGCGCATCGGCCGCAATGTGTTGCGCGCGATGCGGAAGACCGGTGCCGATATCGACATCGTGGCGGTCAACGATCTCACCGACGCCGCGACGCTGGGGCACCTGCTGAAATACGACTCCGTGCATGGGCGGTTTGCCGGCACGGTGGAAGTCGAGGACGGCGCCCTGCGTGTCGACGGTGATGCCATGCTCGTGCTGTCCGAACGCGATCCGGCCAAGTTGCCGTGGGGCGACCTGGGCGTGGACATCGTGCTGGAGTCCACCGGGCTCTTCACGCAGCGGGACAAGGCGGCGGCCCACCTCGCGGCCGGCGCACGCAAGGTGATCATCTCCGCGCCGGCGAAACAGGAAGACATCACCATCGTGATGGGCGTGAATCACACCGCGTACGATCCCGCCAAGCATCACGTCATGTCCAACGCGTCGTGCACGACTAACTGCCTCGTGCCCGTCGTCAAGGTGGTGCGGGACAGCTTTGGGTTCGTGCGCGGCTTCATGACCACGGTACACAGCTACACCAACGACCAGCGCATTCTCGATCTGCCGCACAAGGACCTCCGCCGGGCGCGGGCGGCGGCCGTGAGCATCATCCCAACCACGACCGGCGCGGCCCGCGCGACGGCGCTCGTGATCCCCGAGGTCAAAGGGAAAATCGACGGGATGGCGCTGCGTGTGCCGACCGCCGACGTCTCGCTGGTCGATCTCACCTGCATCGTCGAGCGCGACACCTCGGTTGACGAAGTGAACGCGGCGTTCCGGACGGCGGCCTCGGGCCCGCTCGCGGGAATCCTGGCCGTGAGCGATGAGCCGCTCGTGTCCGTGGACTTCGTCGGCGATCCGTACTCGAGCACGGTGGATGCGATGTCGACCAACGTGATCGACGGGACGTTCGTTCACGTCTCGGCGTGGTACGACAACGAGATGGGCTACTCGCATCGGTGTGTCGATCTCATCACCTACGTCGGCGAGCGACTGTAGGTGAAGCGCACGCTGGCGTCTCTGGAGGGTCAACCCCTCGAGGGCCTGCGTGCATTCGTGCGGGTGGACTTCAACGTGCCGCTCGCCGCCGGCCGCGTTGCCGACGACGCCCGGATTCGCGCGGCGGTGCCGACGATCCAATGGCTGCGCCGGCGCGGGTCCCGGGTCGTCCTCAGTTCCCACCTCGGCCGGCCCAAGGGTCAGGCGAAGCCGGAGTTCTCGCTCGAGGTCATCGTCCCGGCGTTGGAGACGGCGCTGGGTGTTCCCGTGACCTGGATTCCCAATCCCTGCACCGCTGACGCGGTACAAGTGACCAAACGGCTGCCGCGCGGCGGCGTCGCGCTCGTGGAGAACGTCCGGTTTTGGCCCGGCGAGGAGGCGAACGATCGGGAGTTTGCCCAGCAGATGGCGCTGCTGGGCGACTTCTACGTCAACGACGCCTTTGGCGCGGCGCACCGCGCCCACGCCACGACGGCGGCCATCACGGAGTTTCTCTCGCCCGCCGTCGCCGGGTTCCTCATGGCGAAGGAGCTGCAATACCTCGCGGAGGCGTTGCGCGATCCGGCCCGGCCGTTCGTCAGCGTGCTGGGTGGCGCCAAGATCTCCGGGAAGATCGACGTGATCGACGCTCTGCTGGGACGCGTCGATCGCATACTGATCGGGGGCGCGATGGCCTGCACCTTTTACCTGGCGCAAGGGTTCGAAGTCGGTGATTCGCTGGTCGAACCCGACAAGGCGGACCTCGCGACCCAGCTGCTTGAGCGGGGCGGGGACAAGATCATGTTGCCAGCCGATGTGGTGATCGCGCGCGAGCTGAACGCGTCGGCCCAACGCCGCACCACCAAGCCGGACCGCGTCGAACCAGGGTGGCGGGTGGGCGACATCGGAAGTGAAACCGTCGAGCAATTCGGAAACGTGATTGCCGAGGCCCGCACCGTGGTGTGGAATGGTCCGATGGGCGTGTTCGAGGTGCCACCGTTCGATAACGGGACCGTCGGGATTGCCCAGGCCCTCGCTCGCGCCACCGCGGCGGGTGCGACCACGATCGTCGGAGGTGGCGATTCGGCCGCCGCGGTGAGCCGAGCCGGTTTGTCCGATCAGGTGAGTCACGTGTCGACGGGCGGTGGGGCGTCCCTCGAGTTGCTTGAGGGAAAGGTGCTGCCCGGCGTGGCGGCGCTGGACGACGTATGAGCCGGCTGATCTTT
This sequence comes from Gemmatimonadales bacterium, assembly GCA_036397755.1. Taxonomy (GTDB): domain Bacteria; phylum Gemmatimonadota; class Gemmatimonadetes; order Gemmatimonadales; family GWC2-71-9; genus CAMYLY01. The sequence goes on from DASWII010000044.1 coordinate 49,742, forward strand.
GCCGCGAATTGGAAGATGCACCTCGGGCCGGCGGAGGCCCGGGCCTTTCTCGACGCGTACCTCGCCACGCACGCACCCGCCCCCGGACGCGAAGTGTGGCTGTTCCCGCCGGCGATATCGGTGGAGACCGTGGCCGCCGCGGTCGGTGGGCGCCCCGACATCAGAGTGGGCGTGCAGAACGTCCATTGGGAGCCACGTGGAGCATTCACGGGGGAGACGAGCGTGGCCATGGCGGCCGGGGCAGGGGCGACGGCCGCGCTGGTGGGTCACTCGGAGCGGCGCCACGTGTTTGGCGAGACCGACGGCGAGACGGCGCGCAAGGTACACGCCTTGCTCGCGGGCGGTCTCACGCCGGTGCTGTGTGTCGGGGAGCAGCTGCGGGATCGCGAGGCGGGGCGGACGTGGACCGTGGTGGGCCGGCAGCTCGAAGCGATCGGCGATCTCGACGGCGCGGCTCTGGCCAAACTCGTGATCGCCTACGAGCCGGTCTGGGCCATCGGGACGGGCAAGACCGCCACCCCGGCGGACGCCGGCGAGGTTCACCGGCAAATCCACGAGTGGTTGGTGCATCATGGGGCGGCGGCGCCCGTTCCCGTGTTGTACGGGGGCAGCGTCAAACCCGACAACGCCGCGGAGCTCATCGCCGAGGACGGCGTGGACGGTGTGTTGGTGGGTGGAGCCTCGCTCGATCCCGCGCAGTGGGACGCGATCGTGCGCGCCGGAGTCCGTCCGAATTGACGTAACCCGAGGACCCCCACTATCTTCACGCCGCCATGTTCGGGTTCTTCCTCGTCATTCTGGCGGCTATTTGCCTCGCGCTCGTCGTAGCGGTGCTCTTGCAGGCGGGCACGGGCGGCGGGCTTGCCGCTATGGGGGGGGGAAGCTCCAGCGACACGGTGTTCGGTGGCCGGCAGGCGACGACCATTCTGACGCGGGGAACGTGGTGGTTGGGGGGGATCTTCTTGGGCCTGGCACTGGTGATGGCCGGGATGAGCGCCAAAGCGTCGACCCCGCGCTCCGTGCTCGAGAGCCAGCCCACCGCCCCAATGCCCGTGATCCCGTCCGCACCGCAGTTATTCGACGAGGCACAGCCCCCCCCGGAGGGTGGTGCAGTTGAGGGAACGCCCCAGCCCGTCCCGCAGAACTGACCGAGTGACCCGCGAGCGCATACCCGCCTACGTATTGCTCGAAGACGGCGCGTGGTTTTCCGGAATCACGCGCCATTCGTTTGCCGTGACCCCGGGGGAGGTCGTATTCACAACCAACCTGACGGGCTACCAGGAGGTGTTCACCGACCCCTCCTATCTCGGCCAGATCGTCGTGATGACCGCTCCCATGATTGGGAACTACGGGATCAACCCGGAGGATCTCGAGTCGGGAAAGCCCCAGGTGAGTGGGGTAGTGTCACGGGAGCTCTCCGTGGAGCACTCGAATTGGCGGGCCACGGGCGGGCTCGGCGCCTGGCTTGCGGCCCGCGGCATCCCGGCGCTCGAAGAGGTCGACACCCGCCGGTTGGCGCGACACATCCGTTCCGCCGGCGCTATGCGTGGCGTCGTGGCGGTGGGCGAGGAGCCCTCGGCGGAGGCGCAGGCGACGCTCGACGCGTCGCCGTCGATGGAAGGACTGGATCTGGCCCGTGCGGCCACCTGCGCCACGGAACGCACGCTTGGAGCGCCGGGTGCACGTCGCCACGTGGTGGCGTATGACTTCGGCATCAAGGAGAACATCCTCAGGCTGCTCACAGCGGAGGACTGCCGCGTCACCGTGGTCCCGGCGGATACGTCGGCGGCTCGGGTGCGCGAGCTCGAGCCCGACGGCGTGTTCTTGTCCAACGGTCCGGGCGACCCGGCGGCAGTCGGCTACGCCCTCGGGCCGATTCGGGAGCTGGCGTCCAGCGGCATGCCCACGTTCGGCATCTGCCTGGGTCACCAGCTGTTATCCCTGGCGTTCGGCGGTGAGACGGAAAAGCTGCCGTATGGCCACCGCGGGGGCAATCATCCGGTTCGAGATCTGCGTTCCGGGGCGATTCTGATCACAAGCCAAAACCACGGATTTGCAGTCAGGGGAACGAGTAAGGTCGTGTCAGGTAGCGCAGAACTTGAGGTGACGCACCGTAACCTCAATGATGACACCGTCGAAGGGGTCCGCCACGTCGAGCTTCCAGCGTTCGGCGTGCAGTACCATCCGGAGGCTTCTCCGGGCCCTCACGACGCAAGGATGCACTTCGCCGAATTCGTCCAAGCCCTTGACAGTCAATAGGTAAGCCCGTATTTATGTCGGCCCGAGCTACCCTCAGGAGTTGGGTAGTTCGCGACCTCCTGCCTCCTCGGGAGAGTGCCTATGACCAAGGCAGACCTGGTCGAGCAGGTCACGGCGTCGATTGCACGGACAGCCGGGCCCATGATTTCGAAAAAGGACTGCGCGAGGGTGGTGGACGCGTTCTTGGATGCCATCAAGGGTGCGCTTGCCGAACAGAGCAACATCGAGATTCGCGGATTCGGGACATTCAAGATCCGGATGCGGAAGACACGCATGGCCCGGAATCCCCGAACCGGAGAACCGGTCGAGGTTGCCGCCCGGCCGGTGCCCGTGTTCAAGCCTTCGAAGGAGCTGCGGGGGAAGGTCGCGGGCGGTGACGACGACGAATTCGGCGGCACGGAGGCCGATTCGGACGCGGCGTAAGCGCCAGCCCACCGACACCAGACACTCGAGGGCGGTCGCCACCAGGCGGCCGCCCTTTGTCGTTGGCGGCGTGCACGCGCCGCCGTGGTTTCTCACTTCCGCGCGGGTCGCTCTATATTCAGCGGCGAACCCATGACCGCCTCGATCTCCGTCACCTGCAGGTTCTTCGGTCGATATGCCGAAGCGGTCGGCCGCGAAACGGTGACGATGGCGCTACCAGTGGGTTCCTCCGTGTCAGGGGTAGTCCGCCACGTGCGCCGAGAGTTGGCCGGCGGCGATCGTCTTCCGCCCGACCCCCTCGCGGCGGTGAATCGCGTGCATGCGTTTGCCGATCATCCGGTCGAGGACGGCGACGAGGTGGCGTTCCTGCCTCCGCTCGCCGGCGGTTGACCCCAATGTCCGCCGTGACCCATGACCCGATCGACCCGGCCAGACTGCTGGCGGCCGTTGCCGATCGGGAGCGCGGCGCGACCGTGCTATTCCTGGGAAGCGTGCGAAGGAGCGCGGACGACGGTGACGTGCGCGCCATCGAGTACTCGGCGTACGAGGAGATGGTGCGGGATGAGTCCGCCCGGATCGTGCAGGAGGCGGCCGCGCAGTGGCCGGACGCGCGCGTGGTGCTGCAACATCGGGTCGGGAACGTGGGCGCCGGCGAGCCCAGCATCGCGGTCGCCGCGGCGGCCCCACACCGCCCGGCGGCGTTCGACGCCGCGCGCTGGGTGGTGGAGCAGGCGAAACGGCGCCTGCCCGTTTGGAAGCGGGAGGAATTCGACGACGGTTCCTCCCGCTGGCGGGAGGATCAGGGCCGCGCCCACCCGCTGACTCGAGCCGACGAGGCCTGACCGCGTGGCGTTGTCCGTCGCGCTGATCGAACCGCAGATCCCCCCGAACACCGGGAACGTGGTCCGTCTGGTCGCCGCCACCGACACGACCCTCCACCTGATCGGTCCGCTGGGATTCTCGTTGGACGACGCCGCGCTACGCCGAGCCGGCCTCCACTACTGGGACGATTCGGACGTGTGGGTGCATCCGAGTTGGCGGGCGTTTCGCGAGGTCGTCTCGCGCGAACGCTGTCTATATTTCTCCGCACAAGGCACGACGCCATATCTGGAGGCACCGTACGCAGCCAACTCGGTGCTCGTATTCGGGAGTGAGACGCAGGGGATGCCGCGGAGGGTCATCGAGAAATACCCGGACCGCGTGTACCGGATCCCCATGCGCACCGACGTGCGAAGTCTGAACCTGGCGACCGCCGTTGGCATCGTGCTGTATGAGGCCCTGCGCCAGACGGCGGAGCTGGTTGGTGGGTGGGGCATGGTTCAATCACCACGTGAGCGAAACGGGGTGGGGCGATGAAGAAGATCACGGTGGTTGGCGCCGGACACGTCGGGGCGACGACGGCCCAGCGGTTGGCGGAGAAGGAGCTGGCGCGAGAGATCGTGCTGGTCGACATCCTCGAGGGGATTCCGCAAGGGAAGGGACTGGATCAGTGGGAGTCGGCCCCGATCGAGGGATTCGATTCCCGGGTGATCGGATCGAACGATTACGGGGCGGCGGCGGGTTCGGATCTGTTTGTGGTGACGGCCGGCATCGCGCGGAAGCCGGGCATGAGTCGTGACGACCTGGTGAAGACCAATGCCGGCATCGTGCGGGCGGTGAGCGAGCAGATTCGGGACGCGTCGCCTGACGCCATCGTCGTCATGGTGTCGAACCCGCTGGACGTGATGTGCTGGGTCGCCAAGGAGGTCACGGGATTTCCGCGCGAGCGGGTACTCGGGATGGCGGGTGTACTCGACACGGCGCGGTATCGCAGCTTCCTGGCCGAGGCCCTGGACGTGTCCGTGGAAGACATCCAGGCGATGGTGCTGGGCGGGCACGGAGACACGATGGTTCCGTTGATCTCCTACACGACGGTGTCGGGCATTCCGGTCACGCAACTCATCGACCGGGCCGCGCTCGAGGCGATTGTGGATCGAACGCGCAACGGTGGGGCGGAGATCGTCGGCTATTTGAAGACGGGCTCGGCGTACTATGCGCCCTCGTCGGCGGCCGTACAGATGGTGGAGTCGATCGTGAAGAACAAGCGACGCGTGCTCCCGTGCGCGGCGTGGCTGGAGGGTGAGTACGGCATCGACGGGGTGTACCTCGGCGTGCCCTGCAAGCTCGGCGAGAGGGGGCTGCACGGCATTCTCGAGGTGGAGCTGTCCGCCGGCGAACGAGCGGCGCTGGAGCAGTCCGCGGCGGCCGTACGCAGCACCATGGAGGCGGTGGAGCTGTAGCGCCCGGCGCGCAAACACGGTTGACCGTCGGCTATATGATTGCTACGTTGGCACTTACGCGTGTCCAGAACCATCGTTTGTGCCATTGCCGCGCTGGCGGTCATCGTACCGAACACGGTACTGGCTCAGCGTGCCGTTGAGGCCTTGTACGGGCGGTGGCTCACCGAGGGCCCGGCCAACCTGTACGGGTTCTCGCTCACGGACAAGCTGGTCGGTCCCCTCCACTATGGCATCGGCTTCGTCCACGTCGACGACCGAGACCTCCTGACGGATCGTTCACAGGCGGGCGGCGAGTTCACCCTGTCCACCAATCGGCGCAGCGGGCTGTATGCGCTGGTGGGGGTGGGCATCGCCGGCAGGTACGCGGACGGTCAAGTGGCGGGAAGCTGGAGTGCGGGTGTCGGGTACGGCCTGCGGCTGCTTTCGAGGTTTTCCGTGGCGATCGAGGGACGGTATCGGGCCGAAGACGAGGGGCTCCGCGGATTCTGGCGACTCCGTCAGACGGATCGGCGTGCGTTGACGCTCTCGGCCCACGTCCGGTTCTATGGCGGGCTGCGCGCCGCTAGGCCGGCGGCGCCGGTGGTCGGAGCGTCGGCACCGCTCGAGGCGGTGGGACTCGCGGACGTGACCGCGTCGGCGTCTGACGGCGTGCTCTCCGAGGCATCGGCGCGCACCGCCGTGAGTGTCGTGGAGACGGCGCTCTCGGCGATGGGCACGCCATACCGATGGGGCGGGGGGGGTGAAAAAGGATTCGACTGCTCGGGCCTCATCCAATACGCCTATGGGGAGCACGGAATCATTCTGCCCCGCGTGAGCCGCGACCAGGCGCGCACCGGCATGGTCGTGCCGCGGCAAGTTGCCGCGCTGCGACCCGGAGATATCCTGACGTTCTCCGAGAGCGGATCGGGTGTGTCGCACGTCGGGCTGTACGTCGGGGAGGGACAGTTCATTCACAGCGCGTCGACCGGCGTGAAGCTGTCCAGCCTGACGGTGGGCGGCCCGGATACCCAGTGGTGGCGGGATCGATGGGTGGGTGCGCGGCGCGTGCTTCCGTGACCCGCGTCGTACTCACGGCGTTGTTTCTGGCCGCGGTCGTAGCTCCGGGGTACGGACAAGTCACCACGCCGTCACGCGCGGTCGCGCCGTTTCAGGTCGTGCCCAACGACATGGCGTTCGCGCTGCCGCACCTGCGGCTCAACGTTCGTGCGCTGGCGGACGTGCGGGCGTGGTACGCCGCCCGGTTGCGTGGGGCGACGTTCGCGGCAGAGCCGTTCGTCGTGTTTCGCAGCCGCCATACGTTCGATGAACTCGCCGCCGACGATTTCCAGGCGTGGTGGCCGCTGTTGCTCGCAGAGTTCGCGGGTGACGGGTACGCGTGGAACGACTCGTCCTCGATCAAGTTGCTGCTCCTGGCGCAAGGGGCTGGTGGCTGGGCGGGGGGCGACTCCGAGAACGGTGGACTCGAGCGCCGAGCGGATGCGGGGACCGTGAACCGTGGGGCGTTGGGCGGCGCGGTGTTGATCGGCGATTCCTCGGCGGCCGGCATCACCTCGGGCGCCTGTCCGATCGACGCGGCCGAGGACGGCACCGTTTGGTGGTGTCACTGGAACACCTACCGCGGCACGATCGCGCATGAGTTGGGGCACACGTGGGGCCTGCCGCATCCGGATGCGCTGTGGGTATCGCCCGACTCGGCGCGTGGGTGGGACTGTCCGATGGACGGCAACACCGTGATGCAGTGCCATTGGGGGTTTCCGAACGACTCACTGCTCGACTATGAGGTCGAGCATCTGCGATCGCTGCCCTATTTCAGCGACAGGGGAGGGCCACCCGTGATGTTGGTCGATCAGCAGCCCGTGCTGATCGATGGCGACGCGCGGTTTCGACGGCTCGACGTCGGGTCTGACGAATCGGGGGCCGTGGCGTGGATCGACGGTACCACCGGCGAGGCGAGCTCGCGTTTCGCCTCATGGGGTTACCCGTGGGCGGTCGTCGCGGCGGCGGGGTCGGTGACGTGGTCGGTGGACGGCTTCTGCGGGGTGTTCGCGACCGACGTGGGACGGTCGAGGGGTGCCGGTGGACGTGGCACTGCGCGAGTCATTGTGGACGGTGCGGTGATTGCCAGCGTGGACCTTCCCGCCGATCGCCCACAACGGATTGCGGCGAGACTCTGCGACGCGCACCAACTCGCGTTGCGTGTCGAGGGTCAAGGGCGGCTGCGTGTGGTGTGGGGCAACCCACGGATCGATCCGGAGTAGTTAGGAGCTGACCCTCAGCGCGGCGAAGTCTTCGTGTTCAAACGCTGTGGCCATGCGGTCACACTCCCTCTGAGAAGCCCCGAGATTCTGCGCAACGCCACGCCACTTCGCGACCGCCTGAGCGATCTCTTGGGCGATACGTCGCGCTTCGTCATGCTCGATGTTGAAGTGGTCGGCGGCCAAGAACGCGAGGTCCATTGACGCTGATCGGTCTTCACCCTCGACGATCGCCGTCGAGAGGATCCGAGGACGTACGTCTGTCGGCACTGGGTTCAAGTCGTAGGCTGGCGAAAGGCGCCAGCCCTGTTCCCCGGCATATAGAAACGCGTGGTTACGAAGGTGGTCGTCTGTGTTTGAGATGAGCACGGTAAACACTATACGCCGCCAGAGTTCGCGCAGATCGTCGCTCGTTGAAGCCGAGTGCATGCGCAGGGCATCAGCGATTTCCGTGTAGCTGCGATGTTCGCCATCCAATGCCTCCAACATGCTCATCGCTGAGAGGAACGGAATCCTCAGCTCGCCTCGGCGATCGAAGCGGCGCATGAGCATGACCGTACGTCCCTCGACGTGCTCAACGGACCACGAAGCGATGTCAAGGCCAGCCATCATTGCCAAGCTCATCGCGACCGCTTCCCACCGGCCGACATTGTAATCATCGTCTGGACGGTTGAACTTGGCGATCATTAGCGCACCGTTGCTTCCACGAACCGATGCCTTGGGTCGCGAGCCCAGAAGAGATGAGCCCGGGGCGAGCAGGAGTTGCAGATCCTCCTTCGTCTCTTCGTCCCCGGCTACGCGCTCGGCGGCCTGCAGGAGGCGCCCGAGCTCCAAGATCGGCGGCACCTGGTCAGCACCGAGAGCGAGGAACGGGCCGTTTGCCTCGCGCTTGAACCGAAGTGCGCCTTGGCGCGTGAAATCGGAAAGCCCAAGCAGGTAGTCGATCTCAAGTAGCGTGCGCGGCGGTCGGCCGGTCTCTTTCGCTTCGAGTCGCTCGCGACGAGCCAGGAGTGTGCGGCCCCACCGATCCGGCGCCGAGTCCCCGATCGCGCCGAACAGAGCGCGGCCTGTGGCCGTGTGGAAGGGGCCCGTGCCGATCTGGAGCGCCGGCTCGAGTGCGAAGCTGTGACGCGCGTTGATCCAGCCGTCGTCGTACTCGAACGACGCGCTTTCATGGGATCCCTTCGCATGAATCCACAGTCGGCCCGCCATATGTGGCGTGCCTTCCAGATCCACGTATACGAGAGCGTCAGGCGCACTCATTTCGACGCGATCCGGCGAGGGAGCGCCTCGCTCGCGAGCCGTTGACCAACTGAGTCATGCGCGATGTCTGCCAGGTCACCCAAGCGGTCCACCAAGCCGAGCACGTATAGCGCCGTCGCGTACGACGCCATGGCCACGCTCGGATCGCCCTGCTCGAGCTTGCGAAGCGTCGGCCGAGAGACCTGCAACCGGTCTGCCATGACTGCGGTCTGAATTCGCCGCCGTCGCCGTGCATCGCTGATATCGGATCCGAGCTTCTTGAGTGCCCGTTGGACCGGAAGCGGGACCGGCGGTGTCGTCTTCGGCATTCGTTGCCTTCCGTGTGACGTTGACCACCAACCATCATCGACACCAATGTAATGTTAAATATATTTTCCGTCAATTGCAGACACAGCAAATATATGTGCCGTTGCAGCATTCAAGCGTTACTCATGAAGGTCCGGGCAACCAACTCCGTCTACGGGCTGTGCCAGGAATTTTCCTTGGCACAATACGCGAGCTCCGGTGCGAGATAGCCTTGTGGCTTCCACTACTCGGACATGACGTCTGAGCGACGAGCCGCACTGCCTGCCTGGCACGTATCTTTGACGCGTGATGACCAGGTTACAATTCACAATGCGTTCCCGGACCGGGGTTCAGGCCGTGAAGCTCAATTCGATCGCCCTTCAGGGCGTGTCGCCGTAGGCGCCGAGCGGCGGGTTCACCCGCCGAACGCACCAGCGTCGCTTCACACTACGCGCTCGTGTCCTCCATCGACCGGCGCAGCTCGGCGGTGGGGGGTTCCGACGCTGAAGCGTCGGCTCGGCGCTATCGCGAGGCGTCTTGAAAGACGCATTCCTATCGATCGCCCTTCAGGGCGTGTCGCCCCCGGCGCCGAGCGGCGGGTTTACCCGCCGAACACGCCAGCGTCGCTTCACACTACGCGCTCGTGTCCTCCATCGGTCCGCGCAGCTCGGCGGCGGGGGGTTCCGACGCTGAAGCGTCGGCTCGGCGCGTGCGCGACGCGTCTTGAAAGACGCATTCCTATCGATCGCCCTTCAGGGCGTGTCGCCGTAGGCGCCGAGCGGCGGGTTTACCCGCCGAACGCGCCAGCGTCGCTTCACACTACGCGCTCGTGTCCTCCATCGGTCGGCGCAGCTCGGCGGCGGGGGGTTCCGACGCTGAAGCGTCGGCTCGGCGCGTGCGCGACGCGTCTTGAAAGACGCATTCCTATCGATCGCCCTTCAGGGCGTGTCGCCGTAGGCGCCGAGCGGCGGGTTCACCCGCCGAACGCGCCAGCGTCGCTTCACACTACGCGCTCGTGTCCTCCATCGACCGGCGCAGCTCGGCGGTGGGGGGTTCCGACGCTGAAGCGGCGGCTCGGCGCTATCGCGAGGCGTCGTAAACGACGCTTCTCCGCGGATCGCCCTTCAGGGCGTGTCGCCGTGGGCGCCGAGCGGCGGGTTTACCCGCCGAACGCGCCAGCGTCGCTTCACACTACGCGCTCGTGTCCTCCATCGACCGGCGCAGCTCGGCGGTGTCGGTCACCATCAGCCGCTTGCGGATCCCATCATGTGTTTGGCGCGGGTGCTGGCCGCTGGCTACCTTGCGTCCTTCAGGACGTCGGACTCGCCATGGCGCGCCGCCGAGCCCGCCCTTCAGGGCGGGACACCCACCACGAAGAGGACCGCGTAAGAGTCGCGGGCTCAAGCCCGCGCTCGGCGGCCCAGGGGTGGGTTTCGAGTCCTGAAGGACGCTACCCACGACGACGGTCGAACCGCACGTCGAATCTAGGCGCAACCGCACGGCCCCTGCGGTCTTTACACGGCCGGATTATCGCGACATCGTGATGCATGTCCCGCAAGTCCACGGTGCCCGCGCGAATGTCAACGCGATGCAGCTCAGGCCCCCGTGGAGTCGCCGCCATGGTTCACCGCACCATAAGGCGATGCGCGATCCTCAGTGGACTCCTGTTGGCGTTTCCGCTCGAACCGCTGGGCGGAGAGCGTGGTGCTGGTTCGCAGGAACCTGCGGATTGCGTCGGGAATCCCGAAGAACATCGGCGCGTGGATCTGCTCCACGTACAATCGGGGCAGTTGCGGCGCGGAGAAGCAGTGTGTTTCGGACTCCGGGCCGATGGAGGGGAACTCATTCGGCTGTCGGTCGCCAGCGCTGGTCCCATCCGGGCTCGAATCTTCGAACCAGGAAGGAGCGCTCCTGTTGTCGTGCGATGGGGCACGCGGCCGTTTGCTTTCGAAGCACCCGCGGCCGGCCTGTATGTTCTTGAGCTGAGCGTTCCCGCGTTGCCCCAGGTGCCGCTCGAGGCCAACCCGTCATTCAGAGTTCAAGTGCACGAGTGGGCGTCCGCGGGAATGCAGGCTGCCCGCCGCGAAGACCTTCGGCGCGACCCGCGCACCGCGTGGCTCCGCGCGCATGCAGCGTCGATTCGCTCCGTTGAGCCCGAGGACGATGACTTTTCCGACCTCGAGTTCTTGCGCCGAGACCTGCGCGGTGTGCGGGTCGTGCTGCTCGGCGAGGAGAATCACGGGGCGGGCTCCACGTTCAAGGCGAAGACGCGTTTGATCAAGTTCCTGCATCAGGAGATGGGGTTCAATGTTCTCGCCTTCGAGTCTGGGATCTTCTCGATGCGGGAGGCATGGAGAGCACTGCAGAGCGCCACGGAGCTTCGAGAAGCGTTTGCGAATGGTGCATTCAGCGTTTGGGCTCGCTCGGCACAGTTACAGCCGCTCATCGACTATCTAGCCCAGCAGGCACGCACCGACCGTCCACTCGAGCTGGTCGGCGTTGATCATCAGTTCAGCGGGACGGCTGCTCCCTCGTTTCCACAGGCCGTGCGGGCCTTGCTGCGGGAGTATGCGATCGAGAGCCCGTTGGCCCAGGAGGCAAGTGTCCCCAGTCAGGTCCTGACTGGCATCCTCGATGGGCGCTTCGCACGCGATCGCGATCACCTCCCCAGCGAAAGCGAGCAGGAAGCGACCATGCAAAGCCTGCGAGCGGCCGCGGCCCAAGTTGAGCGACGTGTGCCGGGACCCGACGGAGCGTTGTGGGGGCAGATCCTTCGCAGCGCCGCGGCAACCGTGCGCCTGTATTTGGGCGGTCTGTTGTCGGAGGGCGGCTCCTTCGAGGGTCGGGACCGCCAGATGGCCGAGAACCTGATCTGGCTGGCCAACGAGCACTATCGAGGCGAGAAACTGATCGTGTGGGCCGCCAATGTCCACGTGATGCGGAACCCCGGCGTGGTGAGCCCGGATCTCATGCGGGGCCTCAGCGGCAACGTCGAGTGCTGCGACTTCACCATGGGCCATGGCATATCGGAGGTTCTCGAGCGCGAGGCTTTTGCCGTTGGCTTCACGTCGTATCGGGGGAGGACCCACATGGCCAATCTTCCCGACGAGATCGAGCAGGAGATCGTGTCAGATCAGCGTTCGGCCTTTGAATTCGAGGAGTTGATGGACGCGGCGGGCCATGAGCTTGCTTTCGTGAATCTCCGTGACCTGCCCGAGCGGGATACGTGGCTCAGCGGTGAGTTCTGGGCTCGGCCGCTCGACCTAAGAATGTCCGACAGCGCGCCCTGGAGCCAGGTGTTCGACGCACTTTTCTTTATTCGCGCGCAAGAGCCCAGCAGACGAGCACGATAGCCTTGTGGCTTCCACCACTCGGACATGACGTCTGAGCGACGAGCCGCACTGCCTGCCTGGCACGTATCTTTGACGCGTGCCGACATACCACTTCACGCACTACTTCGAGCAGGAAGTGCTGCGGAAGCGGCCCTATCTGCAGAAGGAATGGTGTGTTCGGGCCATCGAGCAGCCGCTCCGGGTGGAGCGTCAGGAGGGCAATCGCTGGCGATTCTGGATCGCCGTTCCTGAACTCGAGGGTCGCTACCTTCGGGTTGTCACCCTGGATGACCAGGTTACAATTTCACAATGCGTTCCCGGACCGGGGGTTCAGGCCGTGAAGCTCAATTACCACGCGGACACAGACTCGCTCTACATCGACCTGTCCGAGCAGGCGAGTGCGGAGAGCCGAGAGATCTCGCCGGGCGTCGTGCTGGACTATGACCGCGCGGGAAATCTGGTCGGCATTGATATCGACAACGCGAGCGCCAAGGTGCAGCTGAACCGGCTCGTGCTCAACCGTCTGCCGGCAGAGATCGAGCGAGTCGCTGGCTAACGAGGAGTTGGCGCGGCCGGGCGCGCACCCGTGCCAATCGATCTCGGCAAGGCGCGACCCCACGGCCATGGCGCGCCGCCGAGCCCGCCCTTCAGGGCGGGACACCCACCACGAAGAGGACCGCGCAAGAGTCGCGGGCTGAAGCCCGCGCTCGGCGGCCCAGGGGTGGGTTTCAATTCCGACGCTGAAGCGTCGGCTCGGCGAGTGCGCGAGGCGTCGTAAACGACGCTTCTCCTCGGATCGCCCTTCAGGGCGGGACACCCACCACGAAGAACGTCAGTCAACATGCGCTATGCTGCCTGCGTTTCTCCTCCATTGACACCTGAATCTCTGCTCTGTAGAATGAACTCATACCCCCCTGGTTCCTTCGGGAGCTAGGCGCGAGGCCGTGCCCCTTGGGGCCGGCCTCTGCTTTTTCCAGGGTTTCTCCTATGAAGACCTTCGTGTATATCGACGGCTTCAACCTCTACTACGGAGCAGTTCGGGGCACGCCGTACAAGTGGTTGAATGTCTACGAGTTGTGCCGGCTCCTCCTCCCCCGACATGAGATTGTCCGAATCAAGTACTTCACGGCCCGAGTAGTCGCACGGCCAGAAGACGTCGATCAACCAACGCGACAACAGATCTTCCTCCGGGCACTCCGCACGCTTCCAAGCGTGGAAATCATCTTCGGTCACTTCCTCTCCACGGAGACGATGATGCCGTTGGTGGAACTCAAAGGTGGCAGGCGACAATACGCCAAGGTCATAAAGACTGAAGAGAAGGGATCGGACGTCAATCTCGCGACTCACTTGATCCGCGATGCGTTTCGAAAAGAGTTCGCTGCGGCTGTGCTCATCACGAACGACTCCGACCTTCAGGAGCCGGTTCGGATCGTGCGCCAGGAACTAGGGTTGCCCGTTGGCATCTTGAATCCACACAAGCGTGCCAGTCGCGTGCTCGCCAGACAAGCGTCCTTCGTGAAGCAGATTCGGCAAGGCGTTCTTAAGAAGAGTCAGTTCCCACCCACCCTGCAAGACCAGCACGGCACCATCACAAAGCCTAAATCCTGGTGACCGCAGGCACCCTAAGTCGAGGCAGAGACCGCGCGTGAAGGGCTGGGACACCGAGGACGGCGCGTCGGACGCACACGCGCCCGGCTGAGCCACGCGGCCAAGGTCAGCGCGAAGGCGTCTGTGACCGGCGCAGCTCGGCGGTGTCGGTCACCATCAGCCGCTGGCGGATCTTCTCGATGCGTGAGGTCGCGAGCGCCGTCAGGACCCGTATGCGGCTCGTGGCGTCGCGCGCGGGCTCACGGTTGTCCGCCAGCCGCGCCCAGGGGGGCTCCAGGCCGCGCGCCGCCAGGCGGGCGGCCCACCTGCCGCCGCGACCCTTCCAGAATCGGAGCCACATGTTCCGCGGCAAGTCTCCCCGCTTCCGGATCTTCACGTGGCCGATGAGAGCGGCGGCGCCCAGGATCAACGCTCCCGCCCCCATGATCGGTGCCGCGATGAACGGATCGATCCCCCCAACGAGGCTTGACGCCGTGCCGAGCCCGAGGAGCGCGCCGCCGACGAGATAGCCGATCTTCCGGGCACGGCGTGCGGGATGCCGCGCCGCCTCGCCGCCCACGAACAGGTGTAGCTCCCGCTCGCGCTCGACCGCGACACTCAGCGCGTGGATCATCGCTTCCCGATTGTGCCCCGCCTTGAACAAGCGGCGCGTGGCTCTGAGAAGCACCGCGCCGGCGCCCGCGGCGAGGACGACGATGCTCCCGGCCGCGGCGGCGGCCAGCGCCCAATCTCCGTGCGCCAAGCGGGAGAGCATTTCCAGCAGCACCAAGCCCCCGACCGCCGAGACACCCCGGCCCGACACGGAGTAGCGGTTCAGGCCGTCGACGTACGCGCGGAGCGCCACCGGCAGCTCGACGCGCCGCAGCTCGGGCGCCTTGGCCAGCTCGTGCGCCAGCTCGTCACCGCTGGCAAAGCGGCCGCTCGGATTCTTCTCGAGACAGCGCTCGACGGCGCGCGCATAGGTGACGTCCAGATTGTCGCCGGTGACGTGCAGTCTGGGCGCCACCACCGCCACGTGCTGCCGGAAGACCTCCTCCACGGTGTCACCTTCGAACGGCAATCGCCCGGTGACGGCGTAGTAGGCGGTGACGCCGAGCGCGTACACGTCGCTCCGCGCGTCGCCGGGCTTGCCCTGGATCTGCTCGGGGCTGAGGAAGGCCGGTGTGCCGATGACCACCTCCCGCCGATCCGTGGGCGGCTCGGAGTAGAGCCCCGCGAGGCCGAAGTCCATGACCATCACGCGCCCGGTCCCCTCCTCGATCATGACGTTGTCCGGCTTCAGGTCCCGATGGACGATGCCCTGCCGATGCGCAAACCCGGCCGCGCGCGCCGTGTCGCACATGATGCGGGTGGCTTCGCCGACCGAGAGCGGGCCGTCGTCTTCGACGCGCTGGGTGAGCGTCTTGCCCCTGACGTAGTCCATGATGAAAAACAGCAACTCGCCCACTCGGTCGACCGAATGAATCGGGACGATGTTGGGATGAGCGAGGTTGGCGGCGGTGCGCGCCTCGCGCAGGAAGCGCCGGCGCGTCTCGCGGCGGGCGGCGACCCGGGGCGGCAACAGCTTCAGGGCCACGCGACGGTCGAGCTTCATGTCGTGGGCCAGGTACACGACGGCCATCCCGCCGCGCCCCAGCTCGCCGAGCACGTCGTAGCGCGGCCCAAGCGCCTGACGGAGCCGCTCCAGGGTTCGTTCGTCCTGGGTCACGGAGCGAGAATGCGCCAACTCTCGCAAGGCGTCAAGCGCGCCGAGATGGACGTTGAGGATGCGGGCCATGGCGTCAGCGCTGGTTGGTCGCGCCACGCATCGTGCCGCGCATGCCTTGTACGAGATCCAACGTGTCGTGCCAGAACTTCGACCCGAAGCCCAGCGCCACGCCGCTCACGACGGCGCCGCCGATCGTGGACAGCAGGGCGGGGACGGAGAACCCTTCCGTGGCGTCACCCGCGGCGCGCATCCAGCCGAGCGTACGCCAGGGCGCGTCGAGATGCGCGAGGATCTCGAAGAAGTCGGCCTTCACCACGAGGGCCAGGAGAATCGAGACGGCCATCGCGCGCTCGGCGATGCGTCGCTCGCGCTCTTTCTCCTCGCGCGCGCCGCGCGGCTTTTCCCGGAGACCGGGGTCGCGGAGCTTGAGCAGGTTGGCGAGCCGCTCGGCGGCGACGCTCAGCACGCTCATGAGCACGAGCAGGTTGATCATCGGTGCGAAAGTGTCCATGGCGTGTTCCCGTTTGGTTTGGGTCATGACTCGCTCGAGAGGGGCCGCCGCATGGTGCCGGCGACCCCTCCTGCGTTCGAGCGCGCATTACAGCACGGCCCGCACCGTATTGCTGGCCGGTCCTTCACCCGCCCGGTTAGCGGCGATGACGCGGTACTCGAACTCGACACCGGGTTCCTGACCGTTGAGCGTGATCTCGCTTTCGACAGCCATGCCGACGTCCGTCCAGTCCGTGGCGCCGGGCTTGCGCCGCTGCACCTTGTAGGCGGCCGGCTGGCCGCCGTCCACCGGCTCCTTCCAGTCGAGGAAGAGCCAGTCCTTGCCCTCGCGCAGCAGCTCCAGCGTGCGCACCTGACCGGGGAGACCCGTGGCGGTCCGCTGGCGGGGCGCGCCCCAGCCCAGGAGCTCGAGCTTGCCACCGTCCTGACGGGTGATGCTCTCCCCGTAGCGGAGGTCGGTCTTCATGAGGTCCACCAGGGTGGCGATGGCGTCGTCCTTCGCGGCCGTGGCCTGCTTCGACTGGGCGGTGGCGAGTACGGCCGCATCGTGGGCGGCGGCGACATCGTCGAGCGCCGCGCGGATTTCCTCCGGTGAATGCGGGGGCGCCGGAAACATCTCCGGGTGCTCCGCGAGTCCGGTGGCGATGTCGCGTGCGAGGGCGACGATGTCGGCCTCGCGTCGTGGAAAGGTTGCCATGATTCGATTCACTCCTTTGCTGCGCAAGGGTCGGGGGACGCGATTCCCGCCCGAGGTGGCGAGAACGTCGTGACTGGCCGCGGCAGGGGGACCCCGTGCGTTGGCCGCCGCGGATGAGGCCCGATCCGCGATGGGTGAGGCCTGCTCCAAGGCGGATCGGCTCCGAATCGGACTCCGCGAAGGATGACATGCGCCGGATGAGGCCCGACCCGCCGCAGGTGAGGTGATGAGGAGGCCACCGCGGGCCGCACGTGAGCCGGATGAGGCCCGACTTGCCACGGATGAGGCCCGATCCGGCGCGGGTGAGGCCTGATCTGCCACGGGTGAGGCCTCACCTGAACGGGGTGAAGCCAGCCCCATGCGGCCTAACCCAAGCGATAGCGGACGGTTACGCGTCGCAGCCGGCATCCACCTACTCATGGGCCACCCGACCCAGGAAGAAGCCCGCGCCAGCTGCGGCGATGAGACCGACGGTCCCTCCAAACGACATCCGTGGCTTCCGCAACTCGGCCACGTATCGGCCCGAGACATCCTGGAACCCTGCGTATGCCGCGTCGTAGCCGGCTTGATACGCACGTGCGTTGGCCGTCACAAGCGCCGCGACCGAATCCTGCAGCGCGGTGACCAGCAGCCCGAGCGAGTCCACGACGAGCAGCGTGTTCTTCTGCTCGCGCCACGACTCGGCGTTCCGGTGATCGATGATGAACGTCTCGGCGAACCACGCGGGCACCATGAGGTACTCGAGGCCCAGCGTGTCGCCCTCGAGGGGCACGGTGGTGAGGCCCCAGCCCGAGTCGCCCAGTTCGGGGAACGCCGCGCGGAGCCGAGTTTGCAGCTCACCGACGGTGCGTGTGCGGCGCACGGCGAGCTGCCGCTCGGCGCGGCTGCGCTCGAGGTGGGCGATCGAGTCGCGCAGGCGGTCCGCTTGCGCCGAGTGCAGGGCGCGTTCCCGCTCGAGCGCCGCTTTCGCCTCGGTATGAATGCGGACTTCCCCGATCAGCGAGTCCCGTTGGAGCTGGAGACGCGATGCCGCGGCCTCGGCTCGCGCGATCGCTTCCCGCCGTCCGCCAAACGCGCTGACGAGCAACAGGAGAGCGGCACTCAGCGCCAAGACCAGCAAAGCCGTCTTACGCATCGCGAACCTCCAGCTCCGTGTCGGTGACCCGGTCAAACCCCAGCGCTCTGGCGATACGCTTCAGCGCCTCGGGGTCGCCGTGGATCAGCTCGTAGCCGACGTCGTGGGCGTCGGGGTCGGGCGTCTCGAGCTCCACGTGGGTGTCGCGCCGCTCCAGCTCCTTCAGGAGATGTTTGACGAGGCTGCCCGCCGCCTCGTCCAGGCCGTCGATCCGCCGCGCGTTCCGCTCGTAGAGGGCATCCAGCTCCTCGGCGGTGAACGGCGTCGCCAGCCGGGGTGCCGAGCCCGGGATCGCTACCGGTTCGAGCCGGGCGAGCCGTTCCAGGGCGCGCCACAGGTCCGGATCGGGAGCGGGGTCGCTCTTGTCGAGCCGCACGTTAGCGTGACCGATCACGCCGTTGAACGACGCGAGTGCCTGGCCGTAGTAGACGAACGGCTGTTCGGGATAGACGCGCGGAATGGAAAAGCGGGCGCACAGCTCGTCCACCAGGCGGCCCAGCGCTTCGAGCTGCTCGGGCTGGTAGCGGTCGAACCACCAGTAACCGCGGTACAGGGCGGGGCATTCGAACGCTTCCTCGACGGGCTTCTGGAAGAACGGGGCGACGACGTCGTACGCGTAGAGGTCTCCGTCGTGTTCGATGAGGCCGCCTTCGCTCACGATCTCGATTCCAATGAAGCGCTTCTCGCAGGCCAGGCGTTCGGCGTCGGGCCATTTGACGCCCAGGTGGAACGCCCAGCATGCGGGATCGAACAGCTCGAAGACCGTGCCGTCCACGTCGATCATGTATGCGGTGGCGACGCGGCGGGCGTTACCGCTTGGGGTCCTGTCGCCGCGCCACCAGCCGACGGCGGCGTGCGCGGCGTCGGACACCGTGTGGTGGAGCGCGATACCGGACTTGGGGCTCGGTTCGGCGAAGTACTCGGTGTCCGGAAGCTCCAGTGTGCGGTCGACGTGCATGCTCATCGGTTCCTCCCGTTGCCTGACCGCGGTGACGGCGGCGGATGCCGGCCGACCCTCGGGTCCCTACATATCCTGTACGATGGAGAGCCGATTTTCTTGCACTTCGCGGTGTAAGTTGTGCTGCGGGAGTGAGTTAGCGGTTCGGGATGCGTTCGGGAAATCGGGCGGTGCGGGCCGTGCGGGGGCGCGGCGGGGCGCCTATTGGCGGTCCTTCGGGAGCGGGTCGAGGAAGGGTTGCAGCTTCCGTTTGAGGTTCTGGCGCGCGCGTGTGAGGTAGCTGCCGACGGTGCCCGCGGACACGCCCATCAGATCGGCAATGTCGTCGTAGTCGCGGCCCTCCATCTCGCGTAGGATGAACGCGCGGCGGTGGTGCGGCCGGAGTTGGCTCAGCGCGACGTCGAGCGCTTGGGCGAACTCGGCGGTGTCCGGCCTCGGTGTGTCGCTCGCGTAGGGGTCATCCGCCGCGCGGTTCTCGACGCGCTCGAGCGAGCGCGCGCCGCGCGCGTTGGAGCGGAACACGGCGCGTTGGACGTAGTCGCGCGCGGTGTTCTTGGCGATGGTGGTGAGCCAGGGCTCGAACTCCCGTGCGGCGCTGTAGCCGTCCAGGTGTTGGGCCATCTTGCGGAAGGTTTCCTGCGTGAGGTCCTCGGCGCGCTCGCGATGGCGGACGATGCCGAGGATTTTCCGGAACACCGTGCCGCGGTAGCGGCGGTCCAGCTCGGCGTAGGCCGCCTCGTCGCCGTCCAGGAAGCGGGCGACCAGGTCCTGGTCGGGGGAGGCGGAGAGGTTGGCGGTGGACATGGGGGGCACTACGGGGGGTAGGGGCTGGAGGTGTCAGGGCGGGGGGGGTGGGGGGGTTCGGCCCGAGATCGGGGTGAATACGCGACCCCGGGCGCCATGTATGTTCCCAATCCACATGCCCCGTCCATCGGCGCCGGCTTGCGTCACCGCGCCCCGAGCACCAAGATCCCGCGACGGACCTTTCCTACAACCTCGTTATGCGGCTTGGCCCTATCTCAAGTGGACTAGGCCGCGGGCAAACTGACCCGTTGTGGGCTGGAAGGTCGTGGACCGAGGGAGACTCATGATGAACGATCTGAAGTGGGCCAAGATCACGCTATCGGCTTCGCTCGCTCTCATCCTAGTTGCGTGCGCTGCGACGACAGCCTATCGTGGTATCCCAGTTGCGACCCTAAACGATCAGCAGCTCGTCGAGGAACTTTACAGCGCGGCAGCGGGCCTCGGGATCGAGTTAAGTCGCACTGCCTACCTGATGGCGGTCAGGCCGGACCCAGCATACGTCCTGACTAGCTCCACGACCACATTCAGCGGGTCAGCGAATGCCCGGTACAACGCGTACGTCATGCCGGTCGGGTATGGCGCATCGGTATCGGGGACTTCGTCCGGAACAGTATCGGGAGCTGCCGTAACTCGATACCAATACACGGATGTCAACGCAGCTGCCAGACTTGGTAATGCGATAGGTCAGGCTATCAGTCGATCGCGTCAACAGGCGTATCGCCGCCGTGGCCTAGAAGTTCTCGACGAGTATCAACAGCGAGTTACACAACGCCGAGTAGAGGCGGAACACCTTCTTCAGGAATTCTTCGAAGCGAACCCAGAACTGAACACCCGTAGGACGCTCGTTGCCGCCGTGGCACCGTGGGCGGCTGCCGAGGGCTTCGTAGACGCACGGGCAACCCTCAAGCGGACGCAGGAGATCATCAACGACCTGCAACGCGGAGATGGTCTTAGCGGCCGATGGTATGGTACCCTCGCTCAGACAACTACGACCACGGATGGGGATGTCATCGCCTTCAGTGAGTTTGTTCGCCTTGACCTGGAACAGGTTGAGGAGCAATTGAGCGGCAACGGTACGCTCGGAACTGGAGAGCTCCTCGAGCTCAGCGGTACAGTGCACGGGACGGACGTTGCGGCGGCCGTTGCAAACATAACCAGCGGAATCAATGTGAAATTGACGGCGCTGGCGGCGCCGAGTCAGATCACTGGCGAGTACACTGGATTCGGTGCGGGTATGCACCTCGAAGGAACGTTCACTCTACTCCGATAGGAGTGTGCCCGGCCGGCGGGCTGTCATGCGGCTGGCGACAACTGACTTCCCTATGGCAGCCACTCCACCTACGAAAGACCAACTGGCGCCTCACGTCGACCAGGACGTCTCTCAGTTCCTCCTGTTGCATCGGGAGCTGAATTCGGTTCGATACTGCCTATACCCCGAGCCCGTTCGGCGGGCCATTGTCGTTGCCTACGCGAGTCATTTTCGCGCACTGCTTGAGTTCTTTCATGACGGCAAGCGACCGTCGCAACCTCAAATGGATGCCGTCGGCTGCGAACGTCGTGCTGATATCACCTTTTCCGCATTCGCCGCCTCGACGCGTCCTGCTTGGACCGACGGCGAAAAGCGCCGCCTCTGTGACGCCGACAAGCTCGTGGGTCACCTGAGCGAGGGTCGCGTCAATCGCGAAGGTGCTTACCCCGGCTGGGGAACCAGCGAAGACCTTGATCTCTTACGAGACCACGTCAACGCCCTCATTGCGGCCGTTGAGCCTGCCGTTCTAAAGCGGTCGAACTCGGCCCGAGCTGTGCTTTGAAGGGGCAGCCGCCTAACACGTATAAGGCCTCCGGTGTCAAGCCGACGTAGCTCTACAACACGGGGTGGGGTGGCCCCGTTTTGAGCGGTTCTCGGCCCCCGGGTACTCTGACTTCATGTCGGGATCGGTGCGCTGTTCTGCACCAAACACCTATCGAGACTCTCCCGTCGGGATGGTGGTGCGGTCCCGCGGTCGAGAAATTCATCGGTGCCCTCGTACCGTCCTCCTCAAGTGGCGACCTCATCCGTGGGGGGCATGGGTCGGATAGCGCCAGGCTCGGGTGAGGGCTGGTAGCGCTGGTTCACCTGCGTTGCAGCACTATCCGGTATGTCCAGTTTGCGGGTCCCCGACCGCAGCTGCGTGCGGAGATACGCGGGGCGAGTCGTCTCCGCCAGGTATCGCGGCGTACGGCGCAGGGCTATCTGTTCTGGGTGCGGCGGGAGCTGCAGGGGCATGGTGGCGAGGCGGGGTGGGGGTGCGGAGCCGGCGGATCTGCTGATCGGCGATCGAGAATAGGCGGTGGCGGATTGCACGGGTTGGGGGCGGGGCGGTAGACTGATCCGTCGAGACGGGACGCAACTGACAATCAAGTTAGGGAGCCACGTGACCATTCTGGAGTACTGATGTCGCCACCGACGGTAGCCAGCATTCTTGAGGAACGACTTTCCGCGTTGCTGGAGTACGGGAAGTGGGTCCTCGTGGCCTATGGCTGGCAGAAGCCCGCTTACGGTAGCTCGGACTCCGTCACATTTGGCGTCATGACGTGCTCTATCGACGAGTTTCCGCAGGTCATCGACTTTTTGACTCGCGAACTCGACTACGACTTCAACTTTGGACGCTCGATTCCGCTACCCCAGATGCAGGATCTGAAGAACAAGTACAGCGCCGTGCGCGTGTGGGATTTCCCGCTGCCAGGCTTCTCCGGCAGCTTTGATGACAAGCATGGTGTGCGGCTCGTCCGTGATACGTGCGCCAAGTATGCGGCCACTCGGTGGCTCGAGCGAGGCGTCGCCCTCGTGGACATTACGGGTTTCACGCAAGTCGGCCCAACAAGGCAGCTGGCCTCGATAATGAGCCTTAACAAGGCCCTCAACACTGCTTATGCAAGGCTCCGGCGAATTTCCAAAGCCAGGGAGGAGTCCGGGCAACAGTCACTTGCGCTGAACTTTCAACGAAGCACAACTGGCGACGGGTACTACATCTGGAACGACACTTGGGGAGGCCATGGTGACACTATGGTCTTGGCCCTCTTGCTCCTGACGCTGAGCGTCTTGGAGCATCGCCGGAGCGAAGCAAGGGAGCATCCCATTCGCATCAAGGCCGCCTTCACCGTTGGCGAGGTTTTCTGTCTCGCGGACCGAGGTGTTACTTGGAATGACGAAGGCTCGCAGATAGCTGTGGGGCCTGCGACCAACTACCTGGCCCGTATCCTTGGGAAGGCCGTGTCGGGCCAGTTCCTTGTCGGCCAATTCTCGCGGTCTACTCCGGAGGGCTTTGCGTTGGGCCCGAGCGACCTTCTGGGAACTGCGGCCGCGCTCCTAGGCGAGTTGCTGCCGCCAGACCTCGTCGCTCAGACTGAATGGCACTTTGATCCGCCCGGAACCACCGTTCGTGTAGTCGACAAGCACGGCGACGCTCACCATTGCTACAATGTGGTCGGTCATCTCGGTAACATGCTTCCGACTGCCGGTAGTCAGCTCCAGAAGCTCCTAGTTCGGTTCGGCGTGCCACTTGACCCATCACAATCAATCGAAACTTTGCGTTTCGTGCAGGACGGCGATGTCCGCCCATTATAGCAGTATCTTCCCCATGGCATGCTTCGCCTGAACAGCCGGGAAGATAGTTGACAGAAGGTCCGGGGACATGGTTAACACTTTTTCTTGAGGGAGGGGGCCCCGGTAATGGTGTGGGTGTCCTCGTCGAAGCGGCCGAGGAGCGTCTCGTAGTAGAGGTTGTCCCAGAGAGGTCGTCGGCGATCTGTTCGAGCCCGATGTGTTCGTCGTTGAGCGCTTGGCTCAAGCAGTGTTGGCCGGAGTGGAGGCGGAAGGTGCCGGCGCTGCAAAGAGGTCACCACGATCATGGTGCACACGCATGTTCTGCACCGTGGCGGGCTCGGCGTGCGGAGCCCGGCTGACGGGCTCAGGGTGCCGGAGCCGTCGTCGCGCCGATATGGGCTTCAGTTGCAGGGGAGTGGATGGGAGGGCACTTTGGGGGAGCGGTACAGGGGAAGTGGAGGTTGGAAAGCGTGCAATTCCCCCACGTAAGGAGACCGGTGGACTGCAACGACATCCCGTCCAAGACGGTAAAGTCCGTCCCGGAGTTCATTCAGGCCATCACGGCCGACGCTCGCGAATGGGATCTGCGTTCCAGCGGACGCTCGACCGTTACACCTCGGCTCTGCTGCGCAAGTTTCTGGTGCGACGACACCAGGTCCCCGGGCGGGGGACCCGGCCGTTCAGCTACCGGTACCTGTCCGAGGATCTGGGCCTCGTGCGGTTGCAGGACTGCCGGCGGGTGTCGCGCTCGCATGCGTTGGCGTGAAACCAGTCCGAGAGCCGGATGCGGGAAACCTGCACGTCCGGTTCGATGAGCGGGTCTGAGAAACCGAGTCATGGTGGCGCTAGCGAGGCACTCCCACAGGAAAACGGGAAGCCAACAGATAGGCGCTACCTACCGCCACGGCGCTCAGGTTCGACTCTACCGGTCGGCTCGATGCGTGCGGCGAGCAGGGTCTTGACTGGGCGAGAATGGGGAGAAGGAATGCATGAAAGTTGAGTACATGACGCAGCCCGACACGCAACTGGGAAGAGTATTGGCTGATCTGCTCGGCTCGGACCCCACTCCCGCCCGCGTCGTGTTCGTCTCTGCATTCGTCAGCGTACAGACGCTCATGCGCGTAAAGCAGCAAATTCTCGATCTTAGAGACGGTGGCGCAGACATCCGGTTCGTATTGGGTATCGACCTATGGGGCACTAGCCAAGAGGCTCTTGTGGAAGTGCTGAGTTGGGAGATCGACTGTCGAATCGTGAACCACCGGCTGCCGGGGCACACTTTCCACCCCAAGCTCTACCTAGTGGAATGGGCCGATGAGGCCGCGATCATCATCGGGTCGAATAACATCACGGAGGGTGGCTTCTTCAACAACTATGAAGGTGCCGCGCATGTAAGGTACGACCTGCCGGCCGACACGGAAGAATATTCGAATGCGTGTCATGAATTGAACCGCTTCCTTGATCCCGTCGGCCCTGTCGTCAAGCGCCTGACAAACGGGTTGCTCAAGGATCTCATCGCGCGAGGAGACGTACCGACAGAGGAAGAGGCGCGTAAGAGCCGGACCACTTCACGCAAACCAGAGATCAAGAGCGCCGGCAAGAAGGAGCCCCTCTTCGGCACGGAGGACTTTGATCCGCCGCCGCCGTTGCCGGCCGACCTCTTGGAGCGCCTCATCCAAGCTGTCCGCAAGCGGCGCAGCAGCGCGAAGAAGGCTGTCAAGAAGGCCACGAAGAAAGCTGCTGCCAAGAAGAAGACGACGGGCAAGCCAATTGACGATACGATCGCCGACGCTGTTCGACCAGCAGCATTCTACATGACGCTTCCAACCCTTCAGGGAGACAACATCCCCGGGGAGGGACGCATTCCTCTTGAGGCAGTTGAATTGGCGAAGGAGTTCTGGGGCTGGCCCGATGAATACTCGAAGGAAGTAAGTCCTCGGCAGGGCCAAGATCGCGTCTATTGGAACTGGCGGCCAAAGTGGTGCATTTGGGACGTGACCGCACCGGCTGACGTGACGACACAGGAAGTCCGGATGTATATGTACGAGAATAGCTCGGACTTCCGTTTCTACGTCCGGCCCCTCGTTAATGCGGGGGCTGATCTCGGTGATGTCGTTCGGATTCGGCGCATCGCAGAATCCGATGCCGAGTTCGAGTGCGTTTTGGCCCGCCAAGGGACACCTGAATTCGACGATTGGATCAAGTCCTGCACTCAGCCGGTGCGAAGCAGCACCCGCAGATTCGGCTACGCTTGAGTACGCTTTGATCGTGTCGGCTTCCGAAGTCTCAACACCACGTTCTCGGTTATCGCATTCTTGATGTGGACGAGATTCTCGGTCGTCACTGAGATGTCGATGCGCTCTAGCATCTCCATGCCACAGGCGATAGCAATGTCCTGCACGCAAGCTGCCGTCGGAATGCGCTCATGATCTCGGTCAACACGCATCCGATTGTCGCCAATGACAATCATCGCCTCACCACCCGACCTCAGAACGCTGGTGCAGTTCCGGAGGACACCCTGCATGTCTTGGAAAAACCGCTGCAGCAGTGCAGGCATGTTCTTTCGCCGGAAGCCAACATCGGCATTGCTCAAGCGTGCATGGAGGTCTTGAAGGTAGCTGTGCACCGTGATGGGTAGCCCGTTACCGCCTGACGCTATGGCGTCTTCCATGCTCCGCCTCTCGCTCGTCACGATTTCCCTGCTCCCCACCAAGCCGTGTTCGAGCGGACGGCGTGCCGAGGTGTCCATCCCTAGGAGCACCAGCAGAGACAGCCGATCTGTGTCGATGTATGGAAGCGCCGTGGCATATGGGGGACTAGTGAGCACCAAGTCAACCGAGTTTGCCTTCAGGCCCAGATCCAGGAGAGTCTGACCTGTGCGGGAATCGCCCTCCACTACACGACTTGGCCGGAAGCGGTTAGGCGAGAATCCCCTGACAGACCAGAACTTCTCAATTCTGCCGTACTGTGTGTCCAATGCATCCAGGTAGAGCTGGAACACATCCGCATCCGTGATCGGTTCTTTCCGTCGCCTGATTCGCAGATCATTCGGATCTTGCTGGGAGACGTCGCGAATGATGCTACTCAGTACCACTTCCAGGAAATCCCGAATGACACCCTCGCTTACTGAGCGGATCGCCCCAAGAAGCCAGTTCAGTTTCGTTACCACCGGCGCGGGGAACCATTTGTGGATCTCGTCCAAACACCCAGCGACAAGGTGCTCTTGGCTCGAAGGCAAAGTGCTGAACGTTTCCTCAACTTGACTGACAAGCGTCCCAACAGCCTCACGCACGACGTCCGGGTTGACATCAAGGATCCCTGTCTTGGCGCGCGCAATCTTTGCTGCGAGGGGGTTCATGTCGCAGCCATACGCCCGGAAGCCGTTGAGATAGCCTTCCAACAGTGTCGTGCCACTTCCACAAAACGGATCGAATACCGTTGCACCCGCAGGCAGTTTGGAGAGGTTCAATAAACCTTTGGCAAGTTGAGGGTAGAACTTGCCTTTGTAGGGGTGCAGTCCGTGTGTCACGTACTTGGGGTCTTTCCGCGCCGATGGTTGCTGCCCGAACCCGTTCTCGATGATCGCTTGCCACGTTGGCTCGGTTTGGAGCGCCGACAACCCCACTCCGTGCGTGAAGACCAATCGCCGGGCCTTGGACAGGGTGTAGCTGTCCAAGGCGAGGCAGTACGTGTCTCCGTCGTGACCGTTCAGTGCCACTCCAACTACGGTCTCGATCTCACGCCCTCGAAGAACCCGCTCATACGGCCAGAGCTTGTACGGTGGTGCGTCGAACCACACCGACAGCTTCTCAGAGGGGCGTCGAATCACGAGAAGCTTCTCCGTCGTCGCCCTGCGGCCGGCCGCCACGAAGGAGCGCTTGGTGCTGTGTATCTGACGCTCAACTATGCAGACCGTCTCGAATCCGATTTCCTCTGCACGTTGCCCGAGAAGCTCAGCCGCAGGGTACAGAACCTTGTTGTAGATTGCATCACCTACGACCAGGACAGCGTACCTCCCCGGTCTCAGAAGTTCATGCATCCCTTTGAGTGTCTGTCCCATTTCTTGTGCGTACTCGTCGAACCCTGAGGATTCCTTCTGATGGCGCAGGTGAGACCCGATTTCGATCTTCCCAAGCCTTCTGGGGTCATGCCCGAGCCATAGGAGGCGAAATCGGTGATACAAGTGGTAGTCGTTCGCATTGCCGTACGGGGGTGAGGTGACAATCAAGTCTACCGTTCCTGGCCTGCACACCTCGTGCGCCAGGTCACGACTATCAGCGGTCACAAATCTTGACACCCCGTACCTGAGTGCCGCCTGCGTGCGCACTACGTTGCGGACAATTGCGTCAAGAGCGACGAGATACCGCTTGATTGTCTCGCCTTGGGGAGTCTCATGCGGCCTGCTCGTGTACCGAGTCTCCGAATCCTGATGCGAAACCGCCAAGACAATGCGCGAAAGCGCTAGCGACGCAATGTCACGTGCCTTTTCACTGCTCATTTTGCCAATGCGATCCCGAATCCCCGCCAGTTCTCCACGGGAGGACATCGGGAACCACTTGTCGATGTTCGGGATGTCCGGGATGTACCCCTTGTGCCTCTCAGACAACACCTCTGGTGCCGGAAGGTCAACCAACATCGTAGTGAGAGCACTTCGGATCGCGTGAAGCTCCCTTGCCGCGGTGCGATCAAGATTGCAGGTCTTCACCCGACCGATCAACGTACCAACGGCGTTTGCATCGACGCTCAACGCTCTGCGGCCAAGACGCACTGCTTCAAGTGCCGTTGTGCCGCTCCCTCCGAACGGATCGAGCACCAGCTCGCCAGGAAGCGACAGGTTCGCAATGCAATGTCCTGGAATCTGCGGGATGAACTTCGCCGGGTAGGGGTGTAGATCGTGAGTCAGGAAGCTTGTGTCGGCGTCAGTGAAGGCCCATTCAATAGCATTGAGGGTCTTGGCGATCTTCTTTGGACTGCGGAGTTCGTCGGGCGATTGGATTTCCTCATACGCAGGGAACTCCTCTTCGCCTCGAAGTACGTACTTGCCATGTTCCTCATGGACGGGAGAGCCCCGTCCAAAGTCGATCTCGTAGAGATGGCGTCCAGTCCTTGGCATTCTCGACTCGGTTTCTGGGCCTTGCGACACTTCCCAGAAGTGTGTCAGTTCTGGCTCAGGAAATCAACCCTGAAGTGCGGACTTCTTCGCAAGCGGTGACCAGGAAGACTCCGACGTGATACTGTGATTCCTTTTCCGTGACACTGTGATTCCTCTTCGTCAGAATGAGTCATGAGACAACAATGCCGTGCACGCCCAAAGGGCGTCCTTCAGGACGCATCACACGGCCGAGCCCGCCCGCAACCGGCATGGTTCCGCGCTTGGGATCTCTGTCGACCCCGTGCGATAGTCGACTGCCCAACGCCTATAAGGCCTCCGGTGTCAAGTCGACGTAGCTCTACAACACGGGGTGGGGTGGCTCCGTTGGTGTCGTTCTCGGCCCGCGGTGCTCTGACTTCATTTCGGGATCGGTGCGCTGTGCTGCACCAAACACCTATCGAGACTCTGCGCGTCGGGACGGTGCGGCGGTCCCGCGGTCTAGAAATCCATCGGTACCCTCGTACCATCTTCCTCAAGCGGCGACCTCATCCAGGGAGGCATGGGTCCGTTAGTGCCAGGCTCGGGTGAGGGGCAGAACATCGGCGGGATGAGGTCCGCCCGGAGCAAGAGCGCGAGCCTGTCGGAGTCGACCTTATCGGTCTTGACCTTGGCCGCCGCGATCGCTTTGACGCGGGTCGCGTGGGTGTCAAGGACGAGGTCGACGCCGAGGGCAGCGAGTGTGTCGGCCAGTCAGTACCACCCACCGGTCGACTCCACCACCGCCTGGTGCGGACCGGGGAACTCGGCGAAGTACGGCTGGAGCGCGAGCGGGCTGCTGGCCACGCGCGTCTGTTTGACGCGCCCGCCTTCGGGCCCATAGGTTGTGATCAGGCGGAAGGCCTTGTGTTGGTCGATGCCGGAGTCCCACATGGAAGTGCTCTCCTGGAGTGACGGTTCACGATCTTGGTGGATCACTGAGACCTTACTCCTCGAGGGCACTTCTTAGAAACATCAAGCAGAAAGCTCTCGCGCCGGAGGCATTGTGAAAGCTCCCCCTGCAGGCCACGATGAGTTTCTCCGTGTCGAGTACACCGCACTCGCCGAGTACTATGGAAAGATCATCACTTTCCGCTTTACCACTGCCTCGTTCTTCGTGGCCGCCGTCGCTCTTGTGCTGCAGATCGCGAGCCCAAAGCCGGCCCACTATGTGCTTCTGTTCGCTGTCAGCCTTGGCATCTGGCTTGTCGAACTCCGCAACAGATCCATCTTTCGCAGCCTCTTGAGCCGCGCGTGGGCTATTGAAAGCCGCTGGGCCACGGCCGACAGTCCGCCCCTATTCATGAACATGGCGCCCAGCGAGGTACCCGAAGAACTCTCGCACGGGAAGCTGCCGCTTGTTCGTGACGAGACCCGCATCTTGCTGCTGCCGCGCTTTCATGCGCCCATCGCAACGCATACCGTCGGTTTTGACATCCTCTATCTCTCGGTAATGTCCTTCTCGGTCTGGGCTCTTCGGACACCCAACTTGGAGCTTCCCGTGGCCGCTACTATCGATCCCATACTCGCGATGTTCACTTTCGGGATCATCTACCTCGGCTTTACTGCGTTGCAGGCTACCACGTTCCAGCCTTCAGAGCTGAAACCGTGGCAACGCTGCGTTGGCGGCCTGCTTGGCCTCGTGCTTATTGGCGGAGGAGCGCTAGTGGTAGCGCTGGCGGTTGCGAAGGCCCTTTGACGCCGAGCGCGTTGGCGGCATAACACGGCAATGCACCTGCCAAAGCGCGTCCACTTCCGCCTTGCAACGAGAGATCTCGTTGGCCCGCTTTGCAGGTGATTGCCAAACCGTTAGACTGCGCAGAATCGCCCCCTAGGCCCACCCGACTTGACGGCAACGTCAATGCGTCCCATATTCCTCTACAGATCTTTGACAACTGTAGGCGGAGGACGCATTGTGATCGCACTCGGTACCGTCTTGGTGCTGATGATCATGATTGCTTATCCAATTATCGTTGAAGAAGATCAATGAGACCCGGGGGGGTTCACCCCCCGGGTTTTTCATTTTCCTGGACGTTGGAGCCGCCGCCATGATAACAACATTCGCCCAACTCGGTTTTTCGGAACGCGACCTTCTTATCATTGTCATGTCAGGCATATTTGCCGGCCTCGGCTCCTTCGTTCAGGTTACCGTGTCGTACTGGGAAGGGTTCCCTAAACTCCCACGTTCAACCCAGAGCACCACGATCGTCAGCAAATCCGTAGCCATTCACCGTGCGGCATACTATTTGTCTCGTTTAGTTGTGGGTTTCTTCCTAGGTGTTCTTCTCGGACTGCTGCTTGTCGGTGCCCTACTTGAGAATGTCACCGTAGTTGCGCGAGTCCTGGTCCTTGCGGCGCTGCTTGGCTATTCCGCTCCACGGATCTGGGAGATTCAACAGGCATCCGTTGAGCGGCTAGTGAGTGATTTGGTGGCACAACACCTGGCGCGACCGGTACCCTCAAGTGCGTCGGAGCCGTCCGATCAATCTTCGACAGCAGCCTCATCCCGGACCTGAGGTGCAGTGAGCGCAGTCTAACAGGGGCGGACGCCGTGTGAAAACTCGCGGTCGGACGCGGTGATGGCGCAGTTGGGCTGGAGGAGCGGCACGGGTGTGATCGGCAGACGAAAACTCGGTTGAGTGGGCGCTCAGGCGTGGGATGGCGGTGCTCGAGGGGGCGTACGGGAGCTGCAACGACGGGAACCCCCGGCTACGCGAGGGCTTCCATCAGTCGCGGGACGCCGACGAGGTTCAACACCCGCTCGAGATTGTAGGCGAGCACCGTCAGACTGAACTCCACGCGCACCTTCCGCAGGCCTTTCAGCAGGAAGTAGCCCTGATCCATCCCCCGCTTCATCGTGCCGTACGGATGCTCGCTGAGCGCCTTCCGCTGCGCGGGTCGTCCCGCCCCCATCACACCCGCATCCTCACGAACACCGGCCGGTGATCGGATATCGCGAACTTCGTCCAGGCCTTGAACTGGCTGAGCGTGCGCTCACCCGCCTCCACCTGCTGCCATAAGCGCCGAAACACGAAGTTGTCGAAGTCCACTACCACCGCCGACTGGCCGTTGATGGGCGTGAGTGGCAGGTTCTCGTTCGCGAACACGATCTGATCGTAGCTGGTGAACTCCTGAATCGTCGTGCCGGCCTCGGAAGAGTACCGCGTGCGGACAAAGCCCCGACGGGTCAGCGCGCGGTACACCCTGTCGTCGCTAGCCATGGTGGGCACGTTCATGTCCCCGATCAGCACGACGTTAGGCTCGTACACCTTCGCGGCGTTCGACCGCCGCTGGCACGCCTTGGCCCAGTCGGCGAGGAAATAGACCTCGGCGATCCGGTTGTTGAACTTCGCCGAGTTGCTCGAGCCATAATAGATGTGCACGTTCGCGATGAGGAACCTGCGCTGCGATCCCACGACCTCCCACGTGGTCAACATGGGGTTGCGGTTGAAGTTCTCGAAGAAGGTCTCGATGCTCCGGCCCCCCAGGCGCAAACGCTGCTTCTTGGGCTCGATGATGTACGTCCCGTTGCGAACCACGCCGTTGGGGTTGTAGTCCAGCTCGGCGACCAGGGGGCCGGGCCGCACGCGCGCGGGGCGGTAGACCACGGCTAGGCGCTCCTCGTTGCCCGCGACGTCGGTGAACACGCACCGGAACCGATTGCCGAGGCGGCGCATCACCTCGCGAAAGTGCGCGAGTTGCGCCCGCACCTCCTGCACGGCGATCACGTCGAAGCGGGCGAGGATGTGCGCGATGAGCGCCAGGTCCTTGGGACGCCGCTTCTGCGCCCCCAGATTCGCGATGTTCCACGTCGCCAGATCCAGCTCGCTTCCGCGCTTGGCCGGAATCCCGCGCCCCGCGAAGAACTCGTCGAACGCCCGGCGCTCGGTCGCGAGGTTGTAATCGAAGGAGAATCCGGGTTTGGGAAACACAGGCATCGCTACTCCCGGTCGAGGGTAAACAGGAGATCGAGGACCCTGCGGAGTTCCGCACTCGCGCTGGGCCGCGTGCCCACGCCACCGCGTGTGAGCTTCCAGTAGCGCGTGTGGCTCCACAGCGTGTAGCTCCGGAGCGTGCCGTCGCTCACCGGCACGTCCAGCACCCCTTCGCCGAACACGGGGCCCACGGGACCGCCCACGATGTCGCCGAACAGGCCCCCGTACGCGGGGAAATAGAGATTGGTCCATCGCGTGCACGCGAACGGTGCCGCGTGGTGCGGCGCGCGGGGCGACACCAGTTGGCGCCGGTCGTTCCGGATGGGCGGTTCGAGCACGAACGCGAGCGTGCCATCCCGATCGAGCTGCGGCGGATCGGTCGGCAGCTCGCGGTCGCGGAACCGCTGCACCAGGTCGCGCTCGTTCCGGGCGATGAGGATCGCGGCGTGCGCTAGCGGCGAGCCCAAGGTCACGAGATCCGTGATCCGCCACGAGTGACCGTGACGGCGAAGCTCCGTCCACACCGCCCGCTGGTGACGGCGGTGAATGTCCTCGCCGACGGCACCGGTGTTGGGTCCGGTGAGCAACTGCTCGTACGCCTCGAGCCGTGCCTGGGGCTGTCGCGCGGGGTTCTGGAATCGCCGGTACGCCTCCACCCAGTAGTGCGTGATGAGGTCGTAGGCGATCACGCTGCCCAGGCTGTGCCCCACGAGGATGATCCGATCGTACTTGCCGCTCTCGTGCAGGCGTCTCAGGAGACTCACTCCCGCGTCCCGGATGGCGCGGCGGATCGCGACGTTGCGGGGGCTCGGGCTCAGGTAGCGCGCGGCGTCGCCCGCGTAGCGGATGAGGAACCCGTAGAACGCGGACGCCAGCAGCACCAGTGCGAGGATTGCCGGCCCCCCCAGGCTCGCTTGAATGATGCCGAGGCCGATGCCCGCGCCCAGCGCGGCGAGCAGCGCCAGCAGTGCCCACGTCACCACCCACATCGGCCGGAGGTGTCGGGGCGTCGCCCACGGCCAGCGCCACAACAGAGACTTCGCCCACTGCGCGAGGTGGAGAATCGTCGTTCCCTGGACCAGGTCCGCCCAGTACAGCTCGAAGAAATGCGTGTGATGGCGGGGTCCGTGGCGCGTCGTCAGGCGGCGGAGCTCGTACGACCCGCTGAAGGGGTCGGGCTTGCTGTACACCTGACTGGTCGGCAGGACGCTCGCCACGAACGAGCGCAGCGTGTCCATGGGACGCTGCTCGCCGATCCCGTGAATGACGATGACCGCCTGCTTCCGAATCCTGGGCATGCGTACTCCGCTGGAGGGCGGGGTGGTTAGGCCCGGATGAGTTACGCGGTCACGAGCCGCCCGCGCCGAGTTTCGTCACCGACAGCCCGCCGATAATGAGTCCGACGAAGATCGTTGGTCCATTCCCGACGCCTCCCAGCACGAACTGATCGGGGTCCGTCCCCACGGGCACGACGATTTGGTCCCCGTCCCGCGCCGCCCCGTCGATGCCCGGAAGGCGAATCTCGTCGCTGGCGCTGAAGATGTAGCCGATGAAGACCTGCATGTTTAGCGAGCCGAAGTGCGCGGTAAGCGCCGGTGCGAGCTTGATGCGGGCGTCCGCTCCGGCCGCGAACATCACCATGTGCGCGCCGATGCCGACGCCCAGGGTTTCCTCGTCGGGGTTGGATCCAGATAGGAGGTATCGTGCCACCAGCCCGGTGGAGACCGCGGGCCGCCAAACGAACTCCTGGTTGGCAAGCAACGACAGGGAGTCCGAGCGGGGAATTG
>DASWII010000045.1:0-33859 GCA_036397755.1 Gemmatimonadales bacterium
ATTCCCGGCGCGATCCTCGGTGAGGCGCCTCCGCCTCACGGTGCAGCGATCCACTACGTACCCGGTGACGAGGCGACCACGGGATACTTGGCGGTTCCGGACGGCGCGGGGCCCTTTCCGGCCCTCATCCTGATTCACGAGTGGAACGGATTGGGTGACCGCGTGCGGCAGGTGGCCGATGCGTTCGCCGATCAAGGCTATGTGGCGCTGGCGGCCGACCTCTTTCAGGGACGCACGGGCAGCACCCCCGAGGAGAACATGGCGCTCACGCGTGAGGCCCGCGGCAATATGGAGGGCGTCATCGCGAATTTGAACGCCGCGCAGGCATTCCTCCGCGATCGATCCGACGTGTCGGGCAGAGTCGCCGTGATGGGGTGGTGCTTCGGTGGCGGAATCGCGCTCAGCTATGGGTTGGGGGGAGAGCAGCACGATGCCACGGCGATCTTCTACGGCTCGTTGGTCGAGGATCCCGCCGAGCTCGCGCGACTGCGTCACCCCGTCTACGGGACGTTCGCCGAGATGGATCAGGGCATTCCGCCTGACCAGGTGGAGCGGTTCGCGGCCGCGCTCGATTCCCTCGGCATCGACAATGACGTCCACGTCTACGATGCGGTGAACCACGGGTTCTGGTTGCGCGTCGATGAGGATCGCGCGGCGCGCGAGGCGCCGGCCACGGACGCGTGGGAGAGGCTGCTGGGGTTCCTAAGTAGGACGGTAGGTCGGTAGGACCTAGGGCGGGCCGGCGGGCAAGAGGTCCCGCTGTTGGTCAAGCACCATCACTCCCAGAACATGGCGCTCGGCGGGCACCTCGTACGTCTCGCCATCGCTTACGTCGATCACCCTATCACCCCGCTCCGTGCGGACGAGCAGGTGCGTGTTCCCGATCCATTGGCACATACCGGGGCGATTCGCGGTGACCACCGCGGCGGGTTGAACGATGGCCTCATCGAACACTTCGGTTTCTTCCGTGCCCCGCCGCACGACCACCTGACGGGTCGTGTACGGTTGCGCGCCGGCCCGTGCGTACACGCGATCGTGCGCGATCCGGGTGCCGTCGAGCGACCAGCACACGCCGAAATCGCTGGGAACGCCGAGGAGTTTCTCCTCGGCGACGAACACGTAGTCGTTCGCGGCGATGTCGTAGATGACGACGTGCGTCGTGTTGGCCCAGCGGCGTGACACGACTTCATACGCGATGCGCCGTCCGTCCGGTGACAGTACCGCGTGACGCGGCTGGCTCTGATAGTCGGCGATCACACGCGCGGCGCTGCCATCCCCGTTCGCGATCCACAGTTCCGGAATGACGTCCGCTCGTCCGGTGTTCTGGAACGTGACCGACCGGTCGACATACCACGACGCCCGGCCCGCGTTCACGGAGTAGGTGATCTCTCGTTTGCCGGCACGCTGAAGCGTCGAGATGGTCGCGCAGTCCGACGCACTGACGGTGTAGTGGTTTGCACCGCCGTGCACGATCGCTCGGGTCGCGGACTGCCACGCCATCATCTGGTTCGACGCGCGGCACCCCATGGTGCGCAGGTCGCCCGGCGGGTCGAGCACGAGAATGCCGCCGCTTGCGTCGCCGCGAAAACCGACGCCGAGCCGCGAGCCGTCGGTGGACCATGCCGCGGTATACCGTTCGCCGATCACGCCATCACGAATCGTGCGTACGGCACCGTCTTCCAGGTTCACCATCACAGCACGCGTGGCGTTCGGTCCCGCAAACGCGACGACGACTCGATTCCCCGATGGGGTCGCTTGGGCCATCAGGATCTCGGTTACTCCGTCCGCGATCACCCGGTCCCGCCCTGCCCGCGTATCGAGATATCGGAGCTTCCCCCGTTCGGCGTAGACCAGCGCGTAGTTGTCACCGGGGAGAGGTGCGGGCTCGGAAACCGGTTCGGGAACCGGTGCGCTCGCGGGGGCGCAGGCGGCGAGGAGCAGAAAGGCCAAGTAGCGGGTCTGACGGAGCGTCAGTGACATCAGGTCTCGCGGGGTCGGGGAGTGTGTGCGGCGTGCAACGTACAAACGGGGGTGGGATGTGAGAAGGGAGGGAGAGGATGGGGCGCGGTTCGCGACGGGGAAGTGAGCGGAGCTCTCGCGTCTCGGCGCGCACGCCTGCATGTTTCGCCGGAACAGACCACAGACCCTCGGTCCTGACCTTGATCAACCAGAACCCGACACCCAAGGCCCATCATGTACCGCACCGCGACGTTGTTGATCACCCTCCTGCCACTTGCTTCGCTGCACGCCCAACAGGTCGAATCGTCCAGGTTCGACGCGATGCAATACCGCTACATCGGCCCGGAAGGCAATCGCGTCACCACCGTCGCGGGCATACCAGGCGACCCGCGCACGTACTACGCCGGAGCGGCGTCTGGCGGGATATGGAAAACCACAGACGGAGGCACGTACTGGGAGCCGATCTTCGACGAGCAGGTCGTGCAGTCGATCGGGTGGATCACGGTGGCACCTTCCGACCCCAACGTGATATGGGTCGGGACGGGCGAATCCAACATTCGGAGCCACATCTCGCTCGGCATGGGCGTGTACCGTTCGACCGACGCCGGCAAGCACTGGACGCTCCTCGGCCTGGAGCATACCGGTCGTGTGAGTCGCATCGCGGTCGATCCGCGTGATCCCGACGTGGCGTTCGTCGCGGCGATGGGACACAGCTACGGCCCGCAGCCCGAGCGGGGCATCTTTCGCACGCGCGACGGCGGTCGGACATGGGAGCACGTGCTGTTCGTGGACGAGAACACCGGAGCCTCGGACCTCGTGATGGATCCGAACAACCCACGCATCCTGTTCGCGGGCATGTGGCAGCTCGAGATCCACACGTGGGGCAGGGAAAGCGGTGGCCCGGGCAGCGGCATCTACATGTCACGCGACGGCGGGGACACGTGGACCAAACTGGAAGGCACTGGACTCCCGACGAAGCCAGTGGGGAAGATCGCGCTTGCCATCGCACCCACCAACTCCGACCGTATCTATGCGCTCATCGAGACGGGCGACGGGGTGCCGTGGCACGGGCGGGAGACCGAGAGTGGCGAGCTGTGGCGATCGGATGACGGTGGCGAACACTGGCTGCTTGTGAGCCACGATCGCAATCTCGCGGGCCGGACCCACTATTACAGCCGCGTCGAAGTGTCGCCCG
Source organism: Gemmatimonadales bacterium (assembly GCA_036397755.1). Taxonomy (GTDB): domain Bacteria; phylum Gemmatimonadota; class Gemmatimonadetes; order Gemmatimonadales; family GWC2-71-9; genus CAMYLY01. Next base: position 3,155 of record DASWII010000045.1, read on the forward strand.
TGGACGACATGGAGGCGTACTTCCTCTCGGCGAGCTTCGCGACGACGCTGAACGGCGGCGCGGACGCCGTGGTGTCCGAGGGGCGATCAGCGCCGTGGGGCGATAACCACGACATCTGGATCGATCCGATGAACGCGGATCGCTTAGCCCTCGCGAATGACGGCGGCCTGGATATCTCGCTAAACCGTGGCGTTACCTGGCGAAGGGTGGAGTTGCCGATCGCGCAGATGTACCACGTGACGGTGGACAACCGGATCCCGTACTACGTGTACGGCAACCGGCAGGACGGACAGTCGGCCCGGGGGCCGTCCCGAACATTCTACGACGGCTTCCTGGGCTCCGTGGGCAACATTCCTCGTGGCGCATGGCACGACGTCGGCGGAGGCGAGAGTGGGTTCGCGACGCCGGATCCCGAGGATCCGAACATCGTTTGGTCCAGTGCGTCGGGTTCCGGGGCGATCGGCGGGATCGTGACCCGCATGGACCTCGAGTCGCAGCAGGTGCACAACGTCGAGGTGTGGCCCAAGAGCACCATCGGATGGCCAGCGGGGGAGCTGGAATACCGCTTCGTGTGGGATCCACCGCTCACGATCTCGCCGCACGACCACGACAGGGTGTACACCGGTAGCCAGTACGTGCATGTCACCACCAACGGTGGCCGCAGTTGGCAGGTGATCAGCCCGGACCTGACACGCAACGACACGACCAGGATGGGACTCTCGGGCGGCCTCACCCCGGACAACATCGGCGTCGAGTACGCCGGAGTGGTGTTCGCAATCGAGGAGTCGCCGGTCACACCGGGGCTCATCTGGGTCGGCACCAATGACGGCAAGGTGCACGTCACGCGCGACGCCGGCACAACCTGGACGGACGTGACGAGAAACCTCCCGGGCCTTCCGATTTGGGGATCGATCCGGAACATCGAAGCGTCACGATACGACGCTGGCACCGCCTATCTCGCTGTGGATGGGCATCAGGCCAACAACCGTGATCCGTGGCTGTACCGCACGCGGGACTATGGGCGCTCGTGGGATCTCATCGTGAATGGCATCCCGAAGAGTCCCTTGAGCTACACGCACGCCATCGCCGAGGACCCGGTACGCCGGGGACTGCTTTACGCCGGGACGGAGAATGGGTTGTACGTGTCGTTCACCGGCGGCGATGGGTGGCAGCCCCTGCAGTCGAATCTGCCCCACGCGCCGGTGTACTGGCTGGTGGTGCAGGAACACTTCAACGACCTCGTGGTGGGCACGTATGGACGGGGATTCTGGATCCTCGACGACATTACGCCGCTCCAGCAGCTCACGCCCGAGGTGGCGGCGGGTTCGCGGGCGCACCTCTTCACGCCGCGACCCGTATACCGATTCCGAGCGACCGTTCCGCCGTACGCGTCCTTCCAGGATCCGACCGCAGGACGGAATCCGCCTGACGGTGCTTCGATCAACTACTACCTGCCTTCCGAGTCGGGAGACAGCGTGACGATCACCATCGTGGATAGGGAAGGCGCCACCGTGCGGTCCATGAAGGGTGGGGCGTCGGCCGGAATGAATCGGGTGTGGTGGGATCTGCGGGAGGCCGAGTCGCTGGAGCCCCGACTCCGCACCTCACCGCTGCACGCCCCCTGGGTGGAGGTTGGGGATTCGGGCTGGCGGCCGGCTCCCGGGCTCGGGACCATGTCACTGCTGGTGCCGCCTGGTTGGTACACCGTGAAGCTCGAGGTGGACGGCCAAGAGCTAGAGCAGTCCATCGAGGTGCGCAAGGATCCGAACTCCCGCGGTTCTGAGTCTGAAATCGCGGAGCAATACCGTCTCGCGACGGAGTTGCGGGACGACCTCGACCGGGCCGTGACGGTCATCAATGGCGCGGAATCGATCCGCGGGCAGTTGCGGGCCTTGCGGCGAACGCATGACGGGGAGGGCGCGCGTGACGCCTGGGAGGCCGCCCTTGCGTTGGAAGAGCAGTTCACGGCAGCGGAGGCCAAGCTGTATCAGCTGCGGCTGACCGGGCACGGACAGGATGGCGTGCGCTGGCCGACGAGGATCGCTCAGCAGGTCGCGTATCTTACACGAAGCGTCGAGAGTTCGGACTTTGCCCCGACCTCGCAGCACCAGGCCGTGCACGCGGAGTTGCACGGCGAGGTGTTGGCGGTGCAGGAGGAGTACGAAGGGCTCATCCGGAACGAGTTGGCCACGTTCAATGCCATGCTGGCGAGCCGCGGCCTGCAGGGGGTTGTACCGCGGAATTAGTCGTGTCACCGGAATTCGTAGCTGGATCGCGCGTCCCGGTGGGTCCCGCTGCGAACGCAAAAGGGAGCCGCCGGGCCTCGCCTTCTGCCAGGAACTTGTGGGACACGACACCAGCTTCGAGGAGGCCCCACGTCACTCCCGAGGGCGGGAACGGGCTTGCCCCTTTCCTTGACACGCGATGGCGTGTAGAATAGGGCAACGGCCGGCCCGTGGGCTGGTCTCGGTAGCGAAGTCTGCACGGGGGAAGCCAGGCAGCACGCTCTGGTTTCCCTGTTTTCTTGCATGAGCGCCGCATGGTGCGGCCACCCGGCGCGGGGGAATGTCCGCGTAGCGTGATGTAGGTCGGTAGGTACGGTTTTTCCGGACTCCGACGGACATCAGCAACTTTCCAAGGAGTGCGGAATGAGCGTCACCGGCAAAGTGAAGTGGTTCAACGACCAGAAGGGCTTTGGCTTCATCACGCCCGACAATGGTGAGCGCGACTGCTTCGTCCATCACACCGCTATTCAGGGCACGGGTTTCAAGTCCCTCCGTGAGGGTGAGGCCGTGCAGTTCGACATCGTGGACGGTCAGAAGGGTCCGGCCGCCGCTAACGTCGTGAAGCTCGGTGGGTGACCTGACCTCGTCTTGAGGTCTCGCGAACGGGGCCGGCCCGACGCGTTCGGGTTGGCCCCGTTTGCGTGATGACCGATCACGCAGCAGGGAGAACGCATGGCAGAAGTCATTCTAGGTGAAGGCGATCACGTCGAGTGGGCGATCAAGACGTTTCGCCGCAAGGTACAGAAGGCCGGGATCCTAAAGGACCTGCGGGCGAAGCGGTTTTACGTGAAGCCCAGTCTGGCCCGCCGCCGCAAGGCGGAGCAGGCGAAGCGGCGCAGGCGTCGGCAGCGGTAGGTCGCGAGTCGCGACCTACGCTTGAGACGCCAGCGCCGCTCGCGGTCCAAGCTCCAACGCCGTCAGAGCCGGGACCCCCTCCGACTTGAGGTAGGCGTTCTGATCGTGATGCAGCGCCCCGTTTGGTAGCCAATCCCACAACGAACCAAGATCCCGCTTCACCCGCTCCTCGAAAAAGGCTGGCAAGTCCGTAGTTTCGCCATGAAAGTAGCGTCGCATCGAGAGGTCTTCTTGCAGACGCTGGCGGATCTCCCGATAGTAGCGAAGCCGACCGAAACCCTCCGACGAAACGGCGCGCACCACGTTCATCCAACGAGGGATCGTATCGCCCATCGCGCGGAAGCGCCGGGTGATGGCGTTCCACGAGAACGTGTGTCGGGTCAGGTCGATGACGTGATCGTAGAACTCGGTCCACCCGTAATTGGCCGGCGTCACGTTCATCGCGTGGTTGTTGTTGAGGAAATGGAACGGGAACGGCAGCACCCTGTCCGACCGCTGATACTGGAGATTCAGCGGAGCGGCCCGCCCGAAGGCGGAAAGGAGCGAATAGCCCGGGAACGCGCCGGGCGTCATGTCCACGAACCGCTTCGTGAGTTCGAACGGCTCCGCCCCAGCATCGCTGTCTAGGCCGAGCACGAAGTTCGTCTGAATGTAGGGGATGTACTCCTGGATCAGGCGGATGTGATCGGAAACCTGCTGGACCTTCTCGATTCCCTGACGGGCGCCGGTCTTCGACTTATTCCCCAGGTCGTACCACGATTCGACACCCGGCAGGATTGCCTTGAACCCGTTACGCTTCAGGCGCTGGAGGCGGTCTTCCTTCAGGAGCGACAGGCTGCTCTCCGCGATGAAGTCGATCGCCCCCTGCGGCACGGCGTCTTCGATGGCATCCATGTAGTCGTCGAACCGCACGCCGAAGTTCGGGTCGTGCCATCCAATCCGCGGCCGGGAGAACTTCTTCTGCAGGAACCGGAGGTCATTCCGCATCACGTCGAAGTCCATCGGCTGATAGGGAATCTCCGAGTCGATGCAGAAGCTGCAGGTGTAGGGACACCCCAGGCTGCCAAGCATCGGAACGATCTTGATGAGTGGCGCCTTGCGGAGTGTGAGCTCGACGAATTTCCAGCGCTCCTCCACGCCGGGTAGATCCTGAGGCTGCCCCGCCGCCGACAGGTGCCGCCCCATGGGCCTGTGGCGGTCTCCGTCCGCGAGAATGTCACGGATGACTGCCTGGCTTCCGAACCCGACGACATAATCGAAATACAGCCGGGCGTCCTCGGGATAACACCGCGCGTGCGGTCCCCCGAGCACGGTCACCGCACCGCGGCTTCGACACATCGCACTGATGGCGTAGGAGAGCTGGGCTGCCTGCGTGAAGGCACTGATGAACACGATGTCGAGATTGGCCGGCAACTCGTTGACCAACTCTTCTCGGCCTGTATAGCACAGGTACTTGACGTCATGCCCGTCTTGTTCGCACCACGTAGCGACGACCTGCGGCATGATGCTCGCCAGGTTGGCATGCATCACCCATCCGTAGAGTGAACGGTTTGGACCTTTGGTGACGAGATCGATGACGCCGACACGAAGTGGGCGCAGGGTGGGCTCCTCAGCGGGAGGGTTAATTATCGAAGCTGGACCCCGGCCCCGAATTCCGCAAGGGCGAGGTTTGGGCTCGGGATTGAGGAGACCGGGGCGCACTCGTTCAGAACGGACGTGGAACCGAGCGGTTGGTGGGATTGCCTCGTCCCCGCTTCCTGACGTTTTTCCGTGCACCGATGACCGACACTGCACTGCCGTATCCCGAACTCGCCCCCGCTCGCCGTCGTGCCGTCGCGTGGTGGTTGGGCGTCTGGTCGGTGATGCTGCTGTTGATCGTCGTGATTGGAGGCGTCACCCGACTGACGGAATCCGGTCTTAGCATTACCGAGTGGGCCCCCGTCACGGGTGCGATCCCGCCTCTTACCGAGGAGGCGTGGAGTGACGTGTTCCGGGCGTATCAACAGATCCCCGAATACCAGCAGCTGAACCGGGGCATGACGCTGGCCGAGTTCAAGAACATCTTCTTCTGGGAGTATCTGCATCGCCTGTGGGCGCGCCTTATCGGGGTCGTGTTCTTCGTGCCGCTGGTGTACTTCCTCGTGCGAGGCGGGTTACCACGTGGGCTCACATGGCGTCTTGGATTGCTGTTGGCGCTCACCGCTGCACAAGGTGCACTCGGCTGGTTCATGGTGATGAGTGGGTTGGCCGAGCGGACCGACGTGAGCCAGTACCGTCTTGCCGCGCACCTCGGGCTCGCGCTGATCATCTATGTGGTGGCCGTCTGGACGGCGGCGGATCTGTTCATGCGTGAGCTCCCACGCGCCAGCACCGACCGGGATCTCCGTGTCGTTCTCCGGTTCGCGGGTTTTCTGGTTGGCCTCGTGTTCGTCGCGGCTATCGCCGGAGCGTTTGTCGCGGGACTCGACGGCGGCCGAGTGTACAACACGTTCCCGCTCATGGGCGGCCGGCTGGTGCCGTCCGGCTACATGGCGATCGAGCCGTGGTGGCGGAACGTGTTCGAGAACGTGATCGCGGTGCAGTTCAATCACCGTGTGATCGGCATCGTAACACTGTTCGCCGTCGCCTACGCCTGGTTCCGCGGTGTTGGTGCGGACCTGCCGTCCGGCGTGCGTCGTTGGCTGGATTTGCTCCCCCTCGTGGCCGTCGGCCAGGTGGCTCTCGGTGTGGCCACGCTGCTGCTCGTCGCGCCCGTTTGGCTCGCCGCGCTCCACCAGGCCGGCGCCGTGATCCTCCTGACAGCGAGCCTGCTACTGTTTCACGGCTTGGCGCGGAGCCGGATCTAGCCGACTCTTCCCTACTGCCTGGCCGTGCTGGGAGCGTCGCGTTCGCGGGCCAAGCGCCCGCCTTAACTGAAGCACATCGCGCCATCTACCGCTTGCCTTGCTTCCTCTTCTGGAACCTCCGCGCCTTGGCGCGGTTGCCGCACACGCTCATCTCGCACCAGCGACGGTTGTGTTTGCGGCTGCGATCCACGAACAACCAGCCGCAGCGCTCGTTCGCGCACGTCTTGACCAGGGGCAACTCCGCCGACGTGAGGAGTTGGGCCGCCGCCCACGCAACGGACCACAGCAGCGTCGCGTGGGCGTCGGTTTCGCCGCGCGAGGTCCACTCGTAGGTCCCTCCGGAGCCGACCGGCTCCACCTGCGCCGGTAGGGAAGCGAGTAGCGCGTTCAGCTGCTGAAGATGCTCCGCCGCGGCCGCTTCGCCCTGGGCGAGCGGATAGAAGATCGCGTGGACCGAGTCCCGGAACGCCCGCGTTCGGTCCAAGACACGTTGCTCCGCGTTGGGGTCACCCTCCACCCGCGAACGCAGGTGCCGCCCGTCTCTGGGCGCCAGCACATCGGCCTCGTTCCCCCAATCGACCAAGCGACGGACGTCGGTGAGGAGCTCTCCTTCGGTCGCCGTGAGCCCGGACCAATCCACCGTGTTGTTGAAGTCGAGGGCAAGGTGCCCCCCGATCCACCGAAAGGGCTTGTGAGTGCTGTGCGGGGCCATGGGCCCTCCTGGGACCACCATTAACTAACCTATAATAGGCTATTGACAAGTTAGTCAAGTCGGAGCATACTGTAACCAATAAAGGTACTGTTATAGGTTGCTCAATCGAGGAGGAAACGATGCAGGGAGTGCTGCGCGAGAGCGACCGGATCGCGGATGCCATCGACCGCATGCTTCACGGTGGAGCCTGGCATGGTCCGGCGATTCAGGAAGCGCTCGAGGGCGTGAGCGCGGCCCATGCGGCCGCGCGGCCCATCCGGGCTGCCCATACCATCTGGGAGATCGTGTTGCACATGACGTCGTGGGCCACGGAGGTCGCCGGCAGGCTTACCCGGGATCTCCGCCCACTTGACGGCGAGGCGGACTGGCCACCGGTGGGCCCCGTCGATGATGCGGCGTGGGAGGCGACACGCAGTCGGCTGGCCGAAGCGCACCGCCGGTTGCGGCTGGCCATCAGGGAGTTCCCTCCCGCGCGCCTCGATGAGACCGTGGGGGGCAACGGGCACAATGAAGGTTCGTTCTACGTGATGCTGCACGGGCTGGCGCAGCACGACGCGTATCACACCGGACAGATCTCGCTGCTCAAGCGTGCGATGGAGGAGGGAGGTGGGGCTTAGGCGGCGGCAACCGTCGGCCCGGCCCAAGCGCCTCCGCCATCCGCGCCCAACCACCCCCGTTGCCCGTTGCCCCTTGCACGGCTGTTCGTTGTTCGTCCGGCGCCACGATGGAACCGATGAACTGGACCGCGGATGTGCGTGCGGATCGGGGCCAGATCTGGGCTCCAACCTAAGCCCACTGCGTTCGACAGGGGAGCTTCGACAACTATCAGATGCTGCGCCTGTACGAGACACCGAAGGTCGACGTGCATCTGATCGAGAGCACCGAAGAACCAGGTGGCGTGGGAGAGCCAGCGGTTCCGCCGATCGCTCCCGCGGTCACCAATGTGCTGTTTGAATTGACTGGAACGCGCATCCGACGGCTGCCGATCCGCTTGCCGGCACTCGGATGAATCATCGTTCCCTGGGGGGAGGGAGATTGGTTGAGGGGAGTGGAAACGGCGCGGTCTCGTTTCCCGTTCGCGGATAATCATTCTTCGGACGCGGATCACCCTGTCCCTCTGTCCCACTGATATCTATTCCCTGAGCGCCGACTGGACCGCGTTCCGCAAATCCGACAGATGGAACGGTTTTGTTACGAGGCACGCGCTCGGCACTGGCAACCGGCCCAATGCGCTGAGGAACACGAATCTGTTCTTGAGCTCGGGTCGTTCAGCTACGGCGGCGCGCCATAGTGCTGCACCATCCATTGGGCCCCGCAAATCCACCTCGGAGACGACGGCGTCAAACGGTTCGCGCACGACGGCGACCAGCGCGGCCTCGCCGGTTCCGACCTCGTGAACATCGCAGCCGCAAACTGATAGCACACGGGCCACTACCCGCCGGACGGCGGGGTCGGCTTCAACTACGAGAACGCGCGGGCTGGCAGGCGACAGCGTGGTCCTCTCAACGACGGAGTCAGAACTGCACGAACTGCACAGCCGAGGATACGCTCGGCGAGCGCGCCGAGTCAACTCGGCGCCGGGCCGGCGTCAGTCGGGATGTGTCGAGTAGTGGCGGGCCAGTTCGCTGACCCAGCGCGGCGGGGGTAGTCGCTGGCGTTGATACGCGTCAACCAGGAGTTGGCTCATCTCGCGGCCCAGTGCCTGGGCTTCGCGGGGCGGGAGGTCAGGCGTCACCTGCTCGATCAGGCGGAGGAATCGTGACAGGGACGGTCCGCGACCCGGAGCACCTCTGGACGCGAGCCAGTGTTCGAGTCGCTGTCGTGTGGTGGCGCGGGGGTGGGCGCCGCGCACGAAGTTCCGGAGCGCGTTGGGGCTCAGGCCGATCTCGCGGGCGGCTTGGCGCAGGGAAAGGCTCGCCAATTCGCGCTCGACAGCAGCGCGCAGGACGAGGACCGGCAACCGCACGGTCCCAACTGCTGCGGCCCCCTTTCGCCCCCTCAACGCCCCAAGCCGGTGCGTGCAGTTTGTGCAGTTATGGCGCGATTACACGGCCAATGCTATCGTCGGGTGGGGGAGCAGGGCAAGCTGCAGTTTTTTGGGTCTTCACGGTTTCCGGGAAACGCCGCACGGATCTTCGGGAGCGAGGTGTGGTGGTGGCAACCGTCGGCCCGGCCCAATCGCCTACCTGGCCACCCTCACCTCGATCGTGCGCCATTTGCCTTGCCTGAAGCGGAAGAGGCTGAGGGCGCATCGCGTCGCGTGCCCGATGAGGATGGCGAGCCAAATGTCGGCGGGGTGGAGTTCACGCGTGGCTTGAATGACGGCGCACATGCCGAGGGGGATGGCGAGCTGTGACACGAGCGAGATGTACAGCGGGCTCTTCGTGTCGCCCGTACCTTGGAGGCCACCGGTGTACGTGAGTGCCACGGTGATGAACAGACCGGACACGCTGAGGTAGGTAAGCAGCTGGACACCGATCTCGATCACCCCCGGATCCTCGATGCCGAACGCCCGGAACATCAGGTGGGGTATGGTCAGAAACGCGGTGCCGACGATCGCGGCGACACCGAGGCCGATGAACGCGGCGACCCGTACGGCGTGGGCGCTGCGGTCCGGGCGTTGCGCGCCGAGGTTCTGGCCGGCCACGGCCGCGGCGGCGCCCATGAGGCCGACGGAGGTCCAGGTAATAAGTGAGAAGAGCTCGGTGTACCCCAGGGCGTACGCCGCTTGCGCTTCGGCGCTTCGGGCGACGGAACCGACGAACCGCAGCAGGAACACGCCCCCGACGTTCATGGCAATGCCCTGCACGCCGGTCGGCAGGCCGAACCGAAACAGCTCGCGAATGATCGGCCAGTCGGGTCGCCAACTCGTGATGTGTCGGAGGCTCACGACGAGATGTCCGGCCCGAAGCAGGTAGATGCCGAGCAGGCTCATCAGCCCGCCGGCGATCACGGTGCCCATGGCTGCGCCGGTGGTACCGAAGCGGGGAATCGGACCGAGTCCGCGAATCAGGATGACGTTGAGAACGATGTTGAGGATCGTGATACCGATGCCGAGTCGTAGCGGCGTCTGCGCGTCACCGGCAGACCGCAGCGCGCCCCCGAGCATGAAGAACGTCAGCATCCCGAAGCTGAACAGGAACATGGTGCGCAGGTAGGGAAGCGCTTCCGCCTGGACCTCGGGCGCGGCGTTGACGAGGGACAGGAGGGACGGTGCCAGCACATAACCGACTGGCGCCAGGATGCCGACGGAAAGGCCGGTCGAGGTGAGGAACGCCTGGTAGACCGTCCGGTCGACTTGGTCGGGATCGTTGGCGCCCGCGAATCGAGCGACCAATACACCCATGCCGGTATAGAGCGACGTGATGAAGATGATGACGACCAGGAAGATCTGCCAGGCGACGCCGATGGCTGCGTTGCCGGTGTACCCGACGTAGTGTCCGACCATCGCGTGGTCGATCATCCCCTGCAGTCCACCGAAGATATTCTGCAGCATGGTGGGCCATGCCAGCCGCCACACGGCGGGCAGGATGGGGCCCTCGACGATGGAGCGGTCGAACGCCTTGGCTCGACGCGGAGGTGTGGTCACGAGGCCCGGACATTCGTACGGCGAGGGGCTTTCCTCAAGGGGCCGGGGTGGACGGGGGCATCGGCCCCAACGGAGGGACGGCCAACGTCAGGCGATCTGTCGAGGTGCGCCTCATGGGGATAAACTCACCGCCTGACTCACGGGGAGAGCCAATGCTCAGCGAGTTCAAGAAGTTCGCCCTGCGCGGCAACGTGGTGGACATGGCGGTGGGTATCATCATCGGCGGCGCATTCGGCACGATCGTCAAGTCCATGGTGTCAGATATTCTGATGCCGCCGATCGGATTGCTACTCGGCAACGTCACGTTCTCGGACTTGTTCCTGACGCTCAAGGCGGGGGAAATGGCCGGTCCGTACGCGACGCTGGGGGCTGCACAGGAGGCGGGGGCGGTGACCATCAACTACGGACTGTTCGTGGACAACGTCGTGAGCTTCGCGATCGTCGCGTTTGCCGTGTACCTGCTCATTAGAGGCATCAACCGGCTACAGCGTCAGGAAGAAGTGGCGCCCCCGCCACCGGACAAGAAGGACTGCCCGCGCTGCTTCTCGACGATTGCGATCAAGGCGACGCGCTGCCCGCATTGCACTTCGGATCTGTAGGTGGCGCGGCAAAACAGAATGGCGCATCTGGCCGGGATCGCGACCGGCGCGGGGTGCGCTCTAGGTCGCGGCGTGCCGGCCCGATCCGCCCTCCAGCGTCACAAAGCTCAGCACGCGCGCCGCCGCGTAACGGAACGCGCGCTCGCGGAACGCGAGGAAGGTGACGCACGCGACGAGAATCGCCAGCAAGGACAATTGAAGCCCGACGACGGGAAACGGCCCGAGGCGTCCCGCTCCTTCCACCAACCGAATCGGTTCCCACCATGGCAGGACGAGGGCAAACGCCACGGATGGGGCGATGAACCCGCGAGCGATGCGGTATTGGTCGCGGTACACCTGGATCGACTTGAAGACCTCGGGTGCCCGGAGCATGACCACGTAGTCCAGCGCGTGCATGAATTCGCCTGCCTTGCGCACGCGATCCTCGTCGCCGGGATCCATGATCTCGTCCACCGTGGGCGCGCCGCCGCTCGGCGAGGAGATGCCGGCGGCCCGGAGGCGCTTGCGAGTCGACGCGCTCGTAAGGACTCGGAAGGACCAGAGGTCCTTCTGATGGCGGAACAGGTTGCGCGACAGCGTGTGCATCACCACGCCCAGTACCGACCCGGCGGCAAGAACCCCGACCACGCCGACAATCAGCTGGACGCCGGTCCACTCGGGGAGACTGTGGATGGTGAGCGTGGCCGAGCCGATATCCAGCACCACGAGAATCCAGAGCAACGCGTAGAGACCCTGGAGCAGCGTCGTGAGTCCAAGTGCAATAGGCACGTCGCACCTCCTCGGATGTTCCGACGCCGCGTTGAACCGGCGTGGACCTAAAGCGCCGTCAATACCAGCAGCAAGGTGACCAGCACGGCGACGGCCACGGCCACGACCCACGTGCGGTCCTTCGGAATGAACGACCGGCGAGGTTGGAGGACGCGCGGGCCGCCGACGTGTGCGCGCTGGCCGCCGGCCGAGACCGGCGGCGGCGTGTAGCCGCGAAGCTTCTCGTGCGCTTCGTTGATGCTCTTGAGCCGCTCCTCGGCCTTCGCGCGCAGCTTAGGATCATGACCGAAGCGATCCGGGTGCCACACCTTGCTGAGATCGCGGTACGCTTCGCGAATCTCCGCTTGGGTGGCCTGGGGCGAAAGCCCAAGTTCCTTGAGATAGCGGTTCGGCCCCTCGGCGTGCTCCATATGTCCGTAAGATGGCCCGTCCCGGCGCCCGGCAGAAGGCGGTGAACCGCGATCGAAGAGCGCGGCTGTCTAGCGCGCCGTGAGGGTTACCCGCAGAATCCGATCGTCCCCTTCCCGCGGACGCCCGCGCCCGTCCCGGTTGCTGGTTGCCAGATAGACCTCGCCGGCGGGTCCCACCAGAACGTCCCGCAACCGGCCGTACTCCCCGCGGAAGAACTCCTCTTGCCCGGTGACCCGCGATCCGTCGTCCGTCAGTTGCAGGCGAAACAGCGTCGCGCCGGCGAGTGATGTCACCAAGAGACTTCCCTTCCAGCCGGGGATGCCACGGCCATCGTGGTACGCGAGTCCGGAAAGTGCGACCGTCGGCGTCCAAGCCGCGAGCGGCTGCACCACCTCGATACTGTCACACACCAGGTCCTCACCTGGGGTGTCTCCATCGCAGAAGCCGTGGACGCTGGGCCACCCGTAGTTGCCGCCCGCCACGACCAGGTTCACCTCGTCATTGTCGGAGGGCCCATGCTCAGCCACATAGAGCAGTCCCCGCTGTGGATGGAACACGATGCCCTGTGGATTCCGGTGGCCGAAGGAGTACACCGGCGTACCGAAGGGATTGCCGGGGGCCGGCGCGCCGTCGAGGGCCAGACGCAGTACCTTGCCCGCGACGGATTCCAGGTTCTGCGCGAGCTCAGCTCTCCCCGCGTCACCCGTGGTCATATAGAGGTGGTCGTCGGGCCCGACGACGAGTCGCGACCCGTCGTGGTTCCGATTGCCGGGAATATCGGCAAGCAGCGTGACCGGTGTGCCGAGAGACGAGCCGTCATAGCGCATGCGCACCAGGCGGTTCCGGATCCCGTCGCTCGTGCGATACGAGTGTGCGGCATAGAGGTACGGTTCCGTGTCGAACCGTGGATGGAGTGCCATCCCCATGAGCCCGCTTTCGCTGGTTTCTTCCACCTGGAGCTGGCCGATGGGCGTGATCTCACCCGTGCCGGGGTGCACACGGGAGATGGCGCCGTGACGCTCCGACACCCAGAGGTAGTCGTCAGGACCCCACAGCAGGTCCCACGGCGTATCCAGTCCGGCCACGACCGTCTCGACGTCGAGCTGCTCGCGCGAGATTGCGGTGTCGGATGCATCCGTCACCGGCGAGCAGACGCTGAACGCCGCGGTGAGGAACGGAATGGTCATGCTGATCGGCCAGGTCCGAGGAAGAGCGGACAGCCGGGGTGTGGAAGCCGGGGTCATCGTGACTCCTTTGTCGGCACCCTGTAAGACTAGCGTCACTGTTGAGATCCGACGAGCCGTGCTGGACGGGCTGTGAGCCGGGCCCTATCATCGCTAGTGACTTCGGCGCCCCAGGGAGGTGCCGGTGGACATGCGACTGCAGGATCTCCAGGCGGCGCTGAGCGCGCGATACACGATCGAGCGGGAGCTCGGTAGTGGGGGTATGGCGGTGGTCTATCTCGCTCGCGACCTCAAGCACAACCGCCAAGTCGCCATCAAGGTGCTGCGTCCGGAATTGGCGGCGCAGCTCGGGGTCGAGCGGTTCCTCAAGGAAATCGAGCTCACCGCGAGTCTCCAGCATCCCCACATCCTGCAACTGCATGACTCCGGTGAGGCCGGCGGATTCCTGTTCCAGGTCGTGACCTACGTCGAAGGCGAATCGCTGCGGACGAAGCTCAATCGCGAGAAACAGCTGTCGCTGGGGGAGAGTGTGGCCATCGTGGTGCGTGTCGCGAGCGCGCTGGATTTCGCGCACCGAGGCGGCGTGATCCACCGCGACATCAAGCCCGAGAACATCCTGCTGCAGGACGGTCAGCCCGTCGTGGCGGACTTCGGGATCGCGCTCGCGGTCAGCGCCGCCACCGATACGGATCGACTGACCGAGACCGGCCTCTCATTGGGCACGCCCGCCTACATGAGCCCCGAGCAGGCGACGGCGGAACGCGATGTCGATGCGCGCACCGACATCTACTCCCTCGGGTGCGTATTGTACGAGATGTTGGCGGGGGAGCCGCCGTTCACCGGAACGACGGCACGCGCGATTCTCGCGAAGCACGCGTTGGAGCGGGTGCCCAGCATCCGGGTGACACGGGAATCGGTGCCGCCTGTCGTGGAGCAAGTGGTGCTCCGAGCACTCGCCAAGACACCCGCGGACCGTTTCACATCCGCGCGTCAGTTCTCGGAAGCGTTGTCTGAGGCCGTCGCGACCGTCGACTCGGCGGAACGACGCCGTGTGCCGGGAACGCGGTCCAGGCAGAGGGCTCTGTGGATCGCCGGCTCGATGATCGTGGTGCTGTTGGTTATCGGTGGTGTACTTCTTGGACCCCGGTCCGACGCCGTGGATCGCGTGCAGCTGTCGCTTCAGCCGCTCGACCATCGGCGTATCGGCGTGACCTACCTGGAAGGTCGTGACTCGCCTCAGTTGGACTACCTCGCCGACGCGCTGACGAACGAGATCGTGGACATGTTGAGCCGGGTCGAGCCGCTGTCGGTGATCCCGTTGAGTGCGATGCAGGAGTTTCGCGGGCGCGAGGTTCCGCTCGATTCGCTCGTGCGCAAGCTGCGCGTTGGCACCGTGATCGGTGGGAGTGTGCTTCAAGTGGGTGGTCGGGTGCGGGTGACCTTGCGACTCACCGATGCGGTGAACGTACGCCAAGTGGGAAGCAAGACTCTCGATGCCCCGCTGGGCGAGCCGCTCGGCCTGCGCAATGAGCTGGCAGACTCGGTGCAGCAGTTTCTCCGCGAGTGGGTGGGCCCGGAGGTCAGCGTGCTCGTCCGAAGGGCCGGGACCGACAGCGACGAGGCGTGGACGTTCCTCCAGCGTGCGGAACGCCAGCGGACGGTGGCGCAGAGCCTTCGCCTTGCCGGTGACCTCGATGGCGGCGGCGTGGCGCTTGCCACGGCGGACTCGCTCCTGCGGCGGGCCGCGTCACTGGATCGTGAGTGGGCGGAGCCGTTGGTGATGCGCGGGTGGGCAGCGCTCGACCGGGCGGATCTGCTGGTGGCGCGGGCGCGCACGCAAGGTGTGCCGGTGGCGACGGAGGTGCAACGCGCGCTCGAGACGGCGATCGATCTTGGAGGGCGAGCCGTGAGAGTCGCCCCGGCGGATCCTCGGGCCCTGGAGCTTCGAGGAGCCGCGAGGTTTCGACTGTATGACCCACCGCTGCCGCTCGAGGTGCCCGATCGATCGGCGCTGCTCGAACTGGCGGAACGGGATCTCCGCGCGGCGATCGCCACCCACCCGTGGCCGGCCCGGGCGTTGAGCACCCTCAGTGATGTCTTACGACGACGCGAGGTGTTGGACGAGGCTCGGGCGTTTGCCGAGCGGGCAATTGAGGCGGATCCGTTCCTCGCCTGCATGGTCGATTGCATCGGTGACCTCAATTCGCTGGCGGGCAATAGTGCCCGCCGCCTCGCGCAGGTGCTGTTGGATGGAGATCGACCCGAAGAGGCGGCGGAGCTCTGCGCCGACTGGACGGACCGCGATCCGAGCCCACAATGGCCGCTCTGTGAACTCATCGCGGTGGCGACTGCGGGAACCGGTGCTGATTCGGTGTGGCCGCTGGCGCGGGAGATGGTGGCGCGGAGTCAGCCGGAAACGCAATCGCGCTATCGCGCCCAAGGCCGGATGCTCGTCTCGATGGTGCTGGCACAGCGGGGGCTGGTGGACAGCGGGACCGGCGTGCTGGAGCGCACGCTCGCGGATGGCCCGTCGGACGAGCCGCGCCTTGCCTACTACGAGGCGGCGGCCCAACTCGCCCTTGGTCACGACACGAAGGCGCTCGATGCCCTGCGGCGGCTGTTCGCCAGCCACCCACAGTTCCGCGCGATCGTGGCGAGAGATGTGTTCTTTCGCCGCCTCTGGAACGATCGCGACTTTCAGGAACTCGTTGGACTCACCCGGTGAGATCCGCCCTGCCGTGCGGACTCGCCCACGCTACCAGACGATGATCTCCGGATCGTCCGTCCAGATGCGATCGGCCTCGTACACGGCCACGAAGTACTGATACGTGCCGCCCTGGGCGTCGGGCCGGAAGTGCGCCTGGATCGGAGCGCCCGCGGACCCATAGCGACCTTTCTCGAAGGGCGAGAGTCCCTTGAAGTGCACGGAAAAGGGAGCGCCGTGTGTCGGGCCCTTGCCGAATACCTGAGACGTGAACTCGACGTAGCTGGTGGCCGATTTCTGGATCTTCGGCTTGCGGTACTTAGCGGTCTTCCCCCGTCCATCGAGGTACTGAAAGAACTCGGTATTCGGCCCGAACCGCAGTTCGATGCCGACGTAACGAGGACGCGACGCGGGGTTCTTGGCTGCCATAATCCAACTCCTCGGCCCGATCTGCCCCTCGTTTGGAGAGCAGGGTGGTGGCCGTGCGAAAGGAAGCGTCACTCCTGCATCCCGATAAGGGACGGCCCGGGACCCGTACTGTCAAGCGACGACGAGACGCCGGCTCCCCGGCGGAGGTGGCGGTGCCGCCCCCGGGGGCGCCGACGGCGCGCGAGGCGCGCCTACTCGTATCGCAGTGCGACCAACGGATCGACCTGGGTGGCACGGCGGGCGGGTACCACACTGGCCAGGATCCCGGTCGCCAGCAGCACGGCCACGATCCCCAAGAAGATCATCGGGTCGCGTGGGTTCACGTCGTAGAGGATGATTTGCAGCAGGCGAGACAGCCACGCCGCGAGCGCGAGACCCAACACCAACCCGACGCCGATTTGTGTCATGCCCTGCCGGAGCACCATCCGCAGCACGTCCTTGGCGTGTGCCCCCATGGCCATGCGGATACCAATCTCCTGGGTGCGCCGGCTCACCGAGAACGCGAGCACGCCGTACAGACCTACGCTGGCGAGGAACAACGCGGCGAAGCCAAACACCATGAACAGCGATCCGAACACCCGATAGAACCACGTGTTGGCGGTAACACCCTCTTTGAGCGTCTGCATCCAGTAGAGCGGCAGGTCCGGATCGATGGCCTCCACCGCGCCACGTACGGTGGGTGCCATGCCCGCCGCGTCACCTCGGGTCTTCACCGCGATGCTCAGGAACTGAGCGTCCGCCTGGCTCAGCGGAATGTAGAAGCCGCCTTGGAAGGGGTCGTCGGAATCGACACGTCTCATCCACGTGTCCGGGACGACGCCGACCACGGTCCGCCAGGGACCCTGGCTGTCCGAGCGGCCGAGCCGGATGCGCTTGCCGATCGGATCCTCATTCGGGAAGAACCGCGCCACGAAGCTCTCGTTGGCGACCGCGACCGGCAGATTGTTGCCGTCGTCCTGGCCGCCGAAAACACGCCCCTGGATCGGCTTCATGTTGAACGTCTCGAAGAAGCCCGGGGTGACGAGCGAGTAGCGCGCGATCGGGTAGTCGCGATCCTCCTGATACTCGGCGCCCTCGATCCCGAAGGCGGCGCCCCAGCCGCCGATCGCCGGCAGCGACGGCGACAAGGTCGCGGACTCGACACCGGGCAGCGCTACGAGGCGGGTCGGGAGCTCGTTGAAGAACTGTTGTCGGGCCAGCGAATCCGGATAGGTGCCTTCGAACAGGCCCAGGCGCGCGGTGAAGATCCGCTCTGCGTCGAATCCATAGTCCAGCGTGCGCAGCTTGGTGACACTCTTGATCGTGAGCCCAGCCGCCACGAGTAAACCGCAAGACAATGCGACCTCGACGACCACGAGGGCACGGGTGAGTTTGCCGAGTCGCATGCTGGAGCTTCCCCGGGCCTCGTCCTTCAGCGTCTCGTGGAGGTTCTGGCCGGATGCGCGGAGCGCCGGCAGCAAGCCTGCGAACAGGGTCGTGACCAACACCAGGGAGAGAACGAAGATCATGACGATCGGATCGATCTTGACGTCAATCCAGTAGGGCGGATCGGTGTCGATCACGGACGCCCAGAAGGCCTGCACTCCCACCCACGCGAGCCCCAGGCCGATCGCGCCACCCACGATCGCCATCGCGAGCGTCTCAGCCAGCATCTGGCGGACTACCCGCCATCGGTTGGCCCCCAAGGCGGAACGCACCGCCACCTCTCGCGAGCGAACCGCGGCGCGGGACAACAGCAGATTCGCCACGTTGGCGCAGGCGATGAGCAGCACGAAAAACACGGCCCCCAGCATCGTCCACAGGAGCCGCGCCGGCTCGTCGCCGATGTACTCCTTGGTGTAGGGCTTCATGACGGCTCCGACGCCCTCATTGGTCTCGGGATATTCCATCGCGAGACGGCCGGTGATCGTGGCGAACTCCGCCCCGGCCCGATCGACGGTCACACCGGGCGCGAGGCGGCCGAACACCTCCAGGGTCTGTCCCTGACCGCGCTCGAGGCGTGCCGGGTCGAGTGTGAGCGGTACCCAGATGGCCTCGCTCAGCGGGAAATAGAAGCCCTGCGGCATCACCCCCACGATCTCGGCGGGCTCGCCGTTCACGCGGATCATCCGCCCGACTATTGCGGGGTCGGCCTCGTACCGCGTCTCCCACACGTCGTAGCCGATGATGGCCACCGGCGGCGCGTCCGGGGAGTCCTCCCCTTCGAGAAACGTGCGACCCAGCAACGGCCGCTGACGCAACACCTCGAAGGAGTTGGCGCTCATGAAGGCCCCGTTGAACCGTTCCGGACGTCCCTCACTTCCACTTACGTTGACCGTGCCCTGGTAGAACGCGGCGATGTCGTCGAAGGTGGTCTGCTGAGCACGCCAATCGCGGAAGTCGTGAATCGTGACTTCCATCGAGTTGATGCCCTCGGCCACGTTCGTGCGCTCGAGGTGCATGATGCGGTCGGCATCCTCCAGCGGGAGCCCGCGGTACAGCGCCCCGTACGTGATGCTGAACATCATGGTGGTGAGTCCGATCCCGAGGGCCAGCGCCACGACGGCGATAATGGACGTGCCGCCTTGCTTGCGCAGCATGCGCGCGCCGAGTCGAAGGTCCTGGAGGAAGTCGCTCATTGCAACACCAGTGAGGTCGGGAGTGTCTAGGCCCTACGGGGGGAAGGGTCGCCAGTTTCGAGACAGTGCTCGAGCTGACCGTGCGGTTGTGGGATCGGGCGTGCCGAATCCGGCGTGCCGGAGAATCGATCCACCATCTCGTGATACGCTAAGTCGTTGTTCCGAATGATCTTACGAGTGCGCCACAGCGCGGCACGCGCCTTTCATTGATATTGGGGTTGGTGGAGCCTGCTTCAGAACGAAACCGTTCTCAACCGGCAACGTAGGGGTTTCATCCAGGACCGGTTCCGTGAAGGAGGTTGCGCGTGGACATTCCGCGCGAGCCCACGAACAAGCGTCGCAAGCGATTCATCTACGGTGGTCTCACCGTGGGTGCGCTCGTGATTGTGACCATGGCGATCGGCTCACTCGAACCCGCGGCCCCCACCGTCAACCGGTCCCTCGTGCTGGTGGACACGGTCGAGCGGGGGACGATGGTGCGGCAGGTACGTGCCCCAGGAAACCTGGTGCCTGAGCAAATCCGGTTCGTGCCGGCGATTACGGCGGGTCGTGTGGAGCGCAAACTGGTTGAGCCCGGGACCGTGGTGGACGAGAACACGATCCTGCTCGAGATGAGCAATCCCGACGTCCAGTTGGAGCTGCTCGAGTCGGAGCGACAGCTGTCGGCGGCCGAGCAGCAGCTCGTGACGTTGCGGTCAACCCTGGAGAACCAGCGGTTGAATCAAGCGGGCGTGGTGGCGACGACGCGTGCTCAGTACCTCGACGCCCAGCGGCAGGCGGCGGCGGCGCATGATCTCGTCCAGCGCAACCTCATGGCGGAGTCCGAGGCGCAGACGGCGATCGAACGTGCCGAAGAGATGGAAACACGGTACGGACTGGAGCAGGCGAGGCTCGAAGTGGTAACCAACTCCATCCAGCCCCAGCTCGACGTGCAGGAGGGGCAAGTCGTGCGGCTGCGCAACATCGTCCAGTTCCAGAATGACCGCATCAACTCGATGAAGGTAAAGGCCGGGATGCGAGGCGTCTTGCAGGACATGGCCCTCGAGGAAGGACAGTATGTGCTGCCGGGTCAGACCCTGGCGCGCGTGGTCAATCCCGAGCGGCTCAAAGCCGTCCTGCGGGTGCCGCAGGGGCAAGCGCGGGACGTCGCGCTCGGCCAGTTGGTGTACGTCGATACTCGGCGTGACACGATACTTGGTCATGTGGCACGCATTGACCCGGCGGTGGAGGCCGGCGCGGTGTCCGTCGATATTAGACTGGACGGCGAGCTCCCACCGGGCTCGCGTCCCGACTTGGCGGTGGATGGGACGATCGAGATCGAGCGGCTCACCGATGTCGTGTTCGTGGGGCGACCGGCGTACGGACAGGCCGAGACCACGGTCGGGCTGTTCAAGCTCGTGGATGGAGGAGCCGCGGAACGGGTACGCGTCCGTCTCGGTCGTGCATCGGTGAACACGATTCAGATTCTCGAGGGGCTGGTGGTGGGTGATGTGGTGATCTTGACGGATATGTCACAGTGGGACCGGTACGAGAGGGTACGAATTCGCTGAGCACCCGCTTCCTCCTTTCCCCCTCCCGGTACGCCGCGCTTGGGGAAGCATGAAGCGAGATGATGGTTCGCCTACACTCAGGAGTGCAGTATGGCAACGAACGGCAACGGTAACGGCACGCTCATCAAGCTCGAGGGCTTGAAGAAGGTGTTCTACACGGACGAGGTCGAAACGCACGCGCTTTCGGACGTTCATCTCGAGATCAAAGAAGGCGACTACGTCGCGATCGCCGGTCCGTCAGGGTGTGGAAAGACCACACTCCTGTCGATCATCGGGCTGCTCGATACGCCGTCCGACGGGAACTACACGCTGGCGGGTGAGGCCGTGGCGAAGTTGACCCCCAGCCAGCGCGCCTACGTACGCAATCGCCAGATCGGATTCATTTTCCAGGCGTTCAATCTGATCGGCGATCTGACCGTGTACGAGAACGTCGAGTTGCCGTTGACTTACCGCAAGATGCCGGCTGCCGAGCGTCGGCAGCGGGTACAGGAGGCGCTCGAGCGCGTTGGAATGGCCCATCGCACCAAACACTACCCGTCCCAGCTGTCGGGCGGTCAGCAGCAGCGTGTGGCGGTTGCCCGGGCGATTGCCGGCAAGCCGGCGATCCTCCTGGCTGACGAGCCGACGGGGAACCTCGACTCCAAGAACGGTGAAGCGGTGATGGGGTTGCTCGACGAGCTGCACAACGAAGGTGCGACGATCTGCATGGTCACCCACGATCCGCGCTATGCCGAGCACGCGGATCGGGCCGTGCACTTGTTCGACGGACAGGTGGTGCGGGACGAAGCCGGTGGCAAGGCCAAAGAGCTGAAGACGCACGGCTTCGACGTCGGCCACTGAGCGACCGATGGTCGTCTCATCGACGCCAATCCAATGATCGAGTTACGCGGTGTGGAGAGGTCGTACCCCGCCGGCAACAGCCGCGTGTGGGTACTACGCCAGATCGACCTGGACGTCGCCGAAGGCGAGTTCCTCACGATCATGGGACCCTCGGGGGCGGGGAAGTCCACCCTGCTGGCGATCCTCGGCATGCTCGATGCGCAGTGGGAAGGTCAGTACCGCTTCTTGGGTGAACCGGTACACGCGCTGAAGCTCAGGCGCCGAGCCGAACTCGGCAAACAGTACGTGGGGTTCGTGTTTCAGCAGTACCACCTCATAGACGATCTCACGGTCGCCGAGAACCTCGACTTGCCCTTGTCCTATCGCGACGTGAAGAAAAAGGAACGCCAGGGGCTTGTGGCGGACATGCTGGACCGCTTCAGCATCGTGGGCAAGAAGGATCTGTTTCCGAGTCAGCTCTCCGGCGGACAACAACAGCTCGTCGCGGTGGCGCGAGCCGTGATTGGAAACCCAAAGTTGATTCTTGCCGATGAGCCCACCGGGAGTCTCCACTCGAGTCAGGGGCGGATGATCATGGATCTACTCAAGCGATTGAACGATGAGGGGACCACGGTCATTCAGGTGACGCACAACGAGGAGTGGGCCCAGTACGGAGACCGGATCATCGAGCTGTTCGACGGCTGGATGGCCCGCCCCGAGGAATCCCAATCGAGCGCGCCCTAAGGGTCACGCGGGCGGTTTCGGTTGGAGCGGAGGGCCGAGGCCGGCGAAGGCCCCGCGGCTCGCCGGCCCCCGCCGTTGTCTTGCCGCCTACCGGATCGGCACCATCACGTGTGCGTACGGCGTGCCATGCCACATGACGTAGGGGCCACCACTCGAGCGCTCCGTCGGGAGTCCCTGCCCGCCCACGTTCGGCAAAATGAGCATGAGGTGGGGCGGATCGACGAGCCACGATTGGCCCGGATCGGGCTCCATCTTGTAGGGGTCCGTGTCGCTGGCGCCTGAGCCGCCCTGGAGCATATACGCGATCCCTGTGGCGGTCGGCGTGAAGGGCTGACGCCCCTGCCAGGCCTGGAACAACGCCAACCATGTTGCATCGACACACATCGGGTCGTTATCGGGGGTGCCGGGCATGTCGGGCATGCACGTCCAGCCGTTGGTGCCGGCGCGAACCTGCGTCATCTCGCCGCCCTCGGTCGCCGGCCACGCCATGATCGTCGCGCTGGCGCTGATGGAAGGTGGCGCCGCCGACATGGCGTTCTGCAGCGTCCATTCCGGCGTGCCGGGCTCGGGTCCGGCGGGCACCGCGGGGGCTTCGCTTTCGGGCGGGGGTGCTGATTGGCAGGCCATGAACAGCATGGCAGCCGTCATGAGGGGGAGGGGGTGGCGCATTTTCTGCTCCTGCGTTGAAGCTGCACTTCGTGCCGGGTTCCGGGCACACGGTCCAACAGCGATCAGACGAGACGCTACAGCGCATCGCTGGATGGTGCAAGGTCTCGCCCGCCCATGGCGAGCGATATCACACCCGTTCGCAAGCCTTCGACGCTTCGGGGCTGTTGCCGAATCGGCGGCTATCCCCCCACGAGCTCCTGAAGACGCTGCAGGAGTTCGCGCACCCGGCGCATCTGCTCGCCGTACGTGGTCCAGTCGCCGCGCTGCTGCGCGGCAATGGCTTCCTCGTAGCGGCGAGAGGCCTCGCGGACCAGTTCGGCGACCTGCTGGTCCAGGCCTACCCCGGTGGCTGCCGCGGTTGGCGCCGCCGCCGCAACAGACCCCCGCTCGTCGGATACCACACCGCCGAACATCCGGGTCAAGGCCGCACCGAGCGTTTCCTCCATAACGACTTGATCCTGATAGGCGACGATGACGCGCTTGAGCTCGGGAATGCGCCCGCCCTGCGCCCGCAGGTAGAGCGCCTGCACGAACAGGAGTGACTCCTTGATCGGTATCACCAGCAGATTGCCGCGGATGACCTCCGAACCCCGTTGATCCCAGAGCGAGATCTGCCGCGAAATCTCGGTGTCTTGATTGATGCGATTGACCACCTGGCTCGGCCCGAACACCAAGCTCTGGCGGGGGAAGCGGTACACCATGAGCTGCCCGTAATGTGCGCCGTCATTCCGCGCGATCATCCACGCCGCCAGGTTGTCCTTTTGTCGGGGCGTGAACGGCGTCATGACGATGTACTCCTCGGTGGGTTCGCCGGGCAGTCGCATGATGATGTGGCGGAGAAACGGGTCGGATGACCCGGGATTGTCCGAACTACTGGGAATCTGCCACTGGTCCTCCCGGGCGTAGAAGACCTCGGGCTCGTCCATGTGATAGGTCGTGTACAGGTTCGTCTGAATCTGGAACAAGTCGGACGGATAGCGGACATGCGCCCGCACGTCGGCGGGCATGGCGTCGATCGGCTCGAACACGTCGGGGAAGATCTTGGCGTAGGTCTGGATGAGCGGGTCGTCCGCGTCGGCGATGTATGCGCGGACGTCGCCGTCGTACGCGTCGATAACGACCTTGACGCTGTTGCGCATGTAGTTCGTGCGCCCGGAGGCCGGCAAGGAGTACGGATACATGCCGGTGGTGGTGTACGCATCGAGGATCCACTTCAGCCGGCCGTCGGCGGTGATCGTCAGATATGGGTCGCGGTCCCACGACAGGAACGGCAGGGCCCTGCGCGCCCGCTCGCCGATCGGGCGGTGGTAGAGCACGCGGCTCTCGGTTGTGATGAGCGGCGTGATCAGAATGTCCAGCGAGCGAAACCGCACGCTCAACACCAGTTTGCGCAGCAGCGAGTTGACCGGCACGCCGCCTTTGCCCTCGTACACAGTCACCGCGTTGGTGTCGCCGAGTGGATAATCGAACTCGCGCTGTCGCGTATTGACGAACACGTAGTCGCTGGAAATCTCCCCGTAGTAGATCTCGGGCCGGGTGATCGAGAGCGACACGTCCGACGACGGCGGCAGGTCCTTCACGAAGAGTACGGGTAGCCCCTGCGGGGTCACTTGATTGACGGGGCTCAAGGTGAGTCCCATGCCGTGTGTGTACGTCAGGCGTTCGTTGATGAAGTTCCGCGTGGGGAGCGATGCCGAGTTCAGCTCTCGGGGCGACAGCAAGACCTGCCGGTACTCCCCGTCGATCCAATAGCGGTCGTCGTCGACGGCCCGAAAGTCGTAGTAGGTGCGGATCTCCTGGAGCTGGCGGAACGTTTGCAGCAACGGTTCGCGATCCCACAGCCGCACGTTCCTGAGCGTGCCTCCGTTGGCCTGGATATCCGCGAGCGATAGGGGGGCCTCGCCGCTCAGGTCGCGCACCGCGACGTCCTCGAGGCCCCATGCCGTCCTTGTTGCCCTGATGTGATGCTCCAGCTGCGGCGTTTCTTTCACCAGTTCGTTCGGTTTCACGACGAGGGACTGCACGGTCTGCGCCAATAACACGCCGATGACCGCGACCCCGACATACAATGCGGTGGCGGTGACGAAACTGCGCAACAGCGAACGGGCGCGTATGCCCCAGGCGATGACGCCGGCGCCGACGAGTGCCGCGATGCCAAGGGCGCGCAACAGCGGGACGCGTACGGCCAGGTCGGTGTAGCTGGCGCCAAAGAGCGGACCCGTGGTCGAAAACACCATCGAGGGCACGCGCACCAGGAACACGTTGACCGCCCCGGCGACGAAGAGGCAGATGAGCAGAATCCCGAGGTGGCCGGCCGCCGCCGGCGCGATTGCCACGCGACGGTGGTGCGTGACGATATCGCGCCGTATCAGGTACAGAGCCCCCGTCATGAGCAGGGCGACCACCAGAAGTCCGATCGCCATGCTGATGATGAAGGAAAGCGCCGGCAGGGTGAACACGTAGTAGGCGACATCCTTGCCAAAGAGCGGATCCACCTCGCCGAAGGGTGTTCGGTGTCTGAAGGACTGGACGACAAGCCACTGGTCGGCCGCCGCCAAGCCCGTCAGGATGCCGAGGAATGCGGACGCCGGGACTGCCAGGCGCCTGAGCAGGCCGGAGAGGTCGACCTGGGGCGCGCCGCCTCGGATTCCCGCGATCACGAGATTCGGTGCCACGCCGCGCTGGGCGAACCGGAGGTTGAGCCAGAAGAACACGCCCGCGGCGAGTCCTACCATCAACCCCAGGCCCAGCTTGGTCTTGAGCGCGGTGAGGAAGACCGACGCGAACCCGATGGCTGAGAACCAGTACCAGTCCGCGAGGAGTTGGACGATCAGGGGGACAGCGACCAGCGCACCAATGAGCACGCCGGCAAAGACGACGATCAGGATGGCACGGCGTCGGAGCATGCGTGCGGGGGTCTTGCTGGTCACGAGTGCCACTCCTCGGGTTTTGCGGTCGCTGGTTTCAAGGAACCTAGCTATGTGTCCCCGCCGCCGGGGACCCTTCCGTGAGGCGGATTGCCCCGGGGGCCTGCGTGTGACCGGGACTCGCGGTCAGGTGGTGCGACGGCTTGGCGTGAGCGCCGGCCGCTCCCGTAGCCCATGTCAGCGCCCCATCGTGGCGATACGATGCTGGCCCGGACCCGGCGCTGCATTGGGGGGAAGGGGCCTGGCGGGCGGCCGCGGGCGGGCGGGCAAACTCAGGTCGCTCCCGTACCGGCGGGCTCGACGCTCCCGCAGCCGGCATCGAAGCCCGCTGGTCACCTGCGCTGCCGAGACCGCGGGTCCGTCGAAGGGCGCCGGTTCCTGGCGGTTCGTGCCTTGCCTCGCTAGGTTGCGCCACGACGCAGGATGTTGCGCGCAGTGGTTCTCCGGGCCGCCTCCGGGCGGTCCGCGCAGGTGTGTCAGACAAGGTCCCACCGTTCTCGCACTTCCCTGAAACCGAGCACACTGTTGCAAGCGCCTCGTCCCGAACGCGGCACGCCGTCGCGCGGGTGACACCGAAGCAGTGAGGAACATGGAAGAGACGACAACGACAGGTGCGATCGCCGAGGAGGTGGTGAGGTTCGACGACCTCGGCCTCGAACCTTACCTGTTGAAAGCCCTGGCCAAAGAAGGATACGAGATCCCGACGTCGATTCAGCGCGAGGCCATTCCTTTGGGGCTCGCGGGGAAGGACCTGGTGGGATCGGCGCAAACGGGAACGGGCAAGACCGCGGCGTTCATGCTGCCGATCATTCAACGATTGGTGCCCGGAACCGGCGGTCAACTTCGGGCGCTGGTGCTCGTGCCGACGCGCGAGTTGGCGGAGCAAGTGTTGCAGAGTGCGCGCACGTACGGCCGCTACACCGATCTCAAGTTCACGGCGGTCTATGGCGGTGTGCAGATGGGCGCGCAGACCCGGGCGCTCCGCACGGGGGTGGATGTGGTGGTGGCGACGCCGGGGCGATTGCTGGATCATATCGGTCGGGGGCACGTGGATAGCAGCAAGCTCGAAGTGCTCGTGCTCGACGAAGCGGACCGCATGCTGGACATGGGGTTCGCGCCCGACGTGCACAAGATCATCGACACGGTGCCAGTGGCTCGTCAGACGATGCTGTTTTCCGCGACGATCTCGCGCGACGTCGACCATCTGGCGCGCCGCGCGATGGAAGGCCATGTGGCCGTGGACATCGGCCGGCGCGCCGAGGTCGCCTCCGGGGTGCAGCACATTCTCGTGGCCGCGGACCGGTCGCGGAAAGCGGAGTTGCTCTCCCACATGTTGCACGCGTTGCCAAAGGGCCGCACGCTGATCTTCGCCCGCACGAAGTTCGGCACGGAACGGCTCGCGCATCGGTTGGAGTTGGATGGGCACGATGTGATTGCCCTGCACGGTGGGAAGACGCAGGACGTGCGTACCGAGGCACTGGCCCGATTCAAGGACGGGCGCACGCGCGTGCTGGTTGCCACGGACGTCGCGGCTCGGGGCATCGACGTCGATGATATTGTGATGGTGGTGAACTATGACGTGCCGAACGATCCCGAGGTGTACGTGCATCGGGTGGGCCGGACGGCGCGGGCCGGTGCCGAGGGTCTCGGTCTCACGCTCATGTCACCGGATGAGTGGCTCATGATGCGCGACATCGAGAAGCTGATCGGTCGGGTGATGAAGCGGGAAGTCGTGCCGGGTTTCGAGCCCAGGGTGGCGCCTGCGCAGCCGGTCGTGACGAGCGAAGAGCCGAAACGCGGTCGCGGACTCGGTCCGCGCGGGGGCGGGCGGCGCCGGGGGCGCCGCTAGCGCTCCATCGGCACGAAGGGACTGAGTCCGTTGATGGCCACGGCGCGGTCCTCACCACCCGCGTAGGTGTTCCGCCGCACCACGAAATCACCGACGCGCCCATCAGGCAGGACGATCCGGTACTTCTGGCCCGCATCGAGCTTCGTCATGTGCTTGATGGTGATGGTGCCGTGCCACCGGGGCGCACCGGCCCCAATGGTCTCCTCGATGGAAACCATCACGTCTGCGGCGATGTCGGTCCCATCCTCAAGGCAGATCGTGCAGCGGTAAAACGCCATGCGGCCTTCGCTCCTGCGGTCAGTGTCGCCATCGAAAGTTTACGACCAGAATCCACTGATGTCTATTCTCCTTGATCTGCGGCGCCCGCGTCAACTGGTGTGCCCCAAAGGGAGCGGAAGTAGTAGGCGAGCGCCAAGAAAAGCCCCCCGAACCCCAAGAACAACACGATCCTCCAGAACGGATCGACCGCCCGCAGGTCGACCAGGAACAGCTTGCCGACGAGCATTCCGAGCGTCACGAACGCCGCGGTGCGCAAGGGTGCCAGCCTCCGCCGGAGCCCGAGAACGAGCAATGCGACGCCATACGCTCCCCAGGCGAGACTCACCCAGGCGTGGCCGACCGGCAGTTGCACCAGCTCGTACCAAAACCATCCCAGCACGCCGACGTGGAGGATGCCGCCGTACCCCAGTTTCTCGGACGGGTCGGACAACTGCATGGCGCCGTGACCGACGAGCAGCAGCGCCCCCAACAACGCCACGCTCTCGACCCCGATCAAAGGTGTGCCGGCGGCAGGGGAGCCCAGTCGCACGGCGAACGCAATGCCCGTCATCACCGAGGCCGCATGACCGGCCCTGTGGAGATTCAACCGACCCAGCGTTCGTCCCGTCCGATGAAGCAGGCCGGCGATCAGGCCCCAGGCTGCGATAGTGAGGGCGCTTCCGGCTTCGACGATTGTCAACTCCCTCGCAACCAGGGCGCCCAGCCCGTACGCGGCGGCGATGTCGTAGGCGTCCCGTCCGACTCCCGCGCTCAACCGCGCCGAGGCGATCGCGAGCGCGACGACCGCCAGATCGGCGAGCGCGACCCAGTGCAGCTCTCCGCTGGTGGGGGGCTCGGCGGCCAGGCGGATCACGAATGACATCGCGACGACGAACCACACCGCGTTGGCGGTGAAGCGCATGCGGCGATCGCTCAGCCGACCGCTCGCATACAGGAGCAACGTTCCCTCCAAGGCCCACGTCACCGTGCGGGTGTGCGCGCCCATGAGGAATTGGATCGCGAGGGCCGCGAAGACGGCGGCGGCAATGGCATGCAACGACGTCAGGCGCTCATCGAGCCGGGGGCGCGCGACGAACCACACTGCCGAAAACAGCAGGCTCCCACCCAGCGCGAGCATCCCGTTCGCGGTGTCCGATGGAGACCACACGGCCATGGTCATTCCGTAAGCGACGAGGCTGGTGGGCAGCAACAGCGGACCGACGTCGGCGTGTGCCGCGTCGGAGGACCGCAGGAACCTGCGCACCAAGGGTCCCGCCCACGTGGCAAGCCACGTGACGGCGATTCCCACCTGCATCGTCGGGCGATCGGCGGCGGGCACGTCGCCGACCACGTTGAGCACCGAACCGAGCGACGCCCAACCGCCCACGGCGGCGGCCCACAGCAGCGGTGTCCATCCCGTCACCCACACGATTGCCACCGCGCCGATCACGATGGCCGACTCGTAGGTGACGGCCCCGAGCACGGTGCCTGCGTCACTCGTGATCACGAACGGTGTCGCGAGACCTGCGGCGGTTGCCAGGATCGCGAGCGTTACCTCCCGCACGCGGACCGCGGAGACGTAGGCCAACGCCGTCACCAGCGTCATGTACGTCAGGGCGACGGCATACGACACCAGTGCGAATACCTCGTGGGCCGCGTAGCCGGTCACGTACAGCGTTGCCACGCCGCCGCCGATCATCAGTGGGGCGATCCAGCGTTGGGTTCGGGGCACGCGGAACCCGACCACACAAAGCACCGCGCCGAGGGCGAAGCCGAAGCCCACGCGGATCGCAGGCGTGAGCCATCCCTTGTCCACGGCGTACTTGAACAGAAACGCCACGCCGAACAGGAGCAGACCGATACCGACCCGCGCGATCCAATAGTCGGCGCCCCTCGCCGGCCGATCGCGCGACGCCGCCTTTGCCCTCACCGCCGCTGCACCGCCAGAAGTCGAGGGACCGCTCATCCCTGTGACCGGCGACGCCCGCGGTGGCTCCGCCCGCGTCGCGGGGGATGTGGGTCGGGCCGCGGGCGCCGCCGGTCCACCAGCCGGCTGGGCGCTCGGCGTGGCGCGGACTCCGTCCGCGCCACCCTTAGTGTCCAGCCGGCGCAGGATTCTACGCACGTGGCCCTCGAGCACCGTGAGCCGCTGCTCGAGCGCGTCGATGCGGTCCTGAGGCTCGCTACTCACGGGGTGGTCGGGTAGCGCTGGACATGGTCGGCTCGCTTCTCATCGACTGTTTCGGGAACGTGAACGGAAACTCGATGCGCACGCGCACGGCCGCACCGTTCGCCAGCTCTCCCGGCGCAATGCGACACGACGCGACCACGCCGCGCGCGGCCTCGCGCGCGGCGTGGTGCGCCGCTGCCGGGGTGGGTTCCACAATCTCGATGTTCGAGACCGAGCTGTCCTGCTCGACCGTGACTCTGGCGACGACCGGCACGGGACCCTCGACGCCCTGGGGAAGCACGAGCGGCGCGCTACATCCGAGAAAGCGCGGAGGCCTGGCCACGTCGCTCAGGACGTAAATGTCATGTCTGCGCGCCGGTGCCGCGTTGTCCCACGGCGCATAGCCGCGGCGATACGCAGTCCAGGCGAAGCTCGTGTGCCGATCGGCGAACCGCCACTCGGTCTTCAGTGGGTCTGTGGCGGACTGTATCGTGAGCGTGCCGCACAAAGCGTCGCGCCCGCGTGGCTCGATGCAGAACGCGCCTTCCTTCACGGACCAGCGTCCCATGCTCAGAACCAGCGTATCGCCCGACGCACCGATGTGGAGGATCGTGTACTGGTGGCTGGGTTCGAGATAGAGATCCCACTGCGACCCGGCGATCCAGGCGGACCAGTCACCTACGACGATGGATGGCGCCGCCTGCGCCGTGGCCGTCCCG
>DASWII010000046.1:0-75984 GCA_036397755.1 Gemmatimonadales bacterium
ACTTCACGGTCGACGGCACGTTGCTCGAAGCCTGGGCGAGCCAGAAGAGCTTCCGGCGGAAGGACGATCCCACGCCTCCGCTCTCGGACCATGATCCGAGCAACCCGACGGTGAACTTCCGGAAGGAGAAGCGCTCGAACAAGACGCATCAATCGGTCACCGATCCCGACTGTCGGCTGGCGCGTAAGAGCAGCGGCACCGCCGC
This sequence comes from Gemmatimonadales bacterium, assembly GCA_036397755.1. Lineage (GTDB taxonomy): Bacteria > Gemmatimonadota > Gemmatimonadetes > Gemmatimonadales > GWC2-71-9 > CAMYLY01. The sequence continues at coordinate 206 of DASWII010000046.1, forward strand.
GCTCCTCTGTCATCTCGGGAGTGTGCTGATGGACAATCGCCATGGGCTGATCGTGGCGACGGACGTGCGGTCGCCGGCCTATGCCGCAGAGCGAGACGCGGCGGTCGAGATGCTGGCGACGTTGGAGCCCCGAGCCCGCCGCCGAACGCTCGGGGCGGACAAGGGCTATGATGCGCCGGACTTCGTCGCAGGCGCCCGGGCCTGCCACACGACCCCGCATGTCAGCCCCAACATCCATGAGCGCCGCCCCAGGAGCGCGATCGACGGGCGCACCACCCGTCACGCGGGCTTCGACGTGAGTCAAATCAAGCGGAAGCTCGTCGAAGAGGGCTTCGGTTGGGGCAAGACCATCGGGGGACTGCGCAAACTCCATCATCGTGGCCGGGAGAACGTCGGCTGGATCTTCACGTTGACCAACGCGGCGTACAACCTCGTACGGATGCGGACACTCATTCGGGCGGGCGTGTGCGCGTCATGACCGCCACGCCACGACAACGCCACGGACCCGGCCCCGCCGGAGAGGAACACGGGGTCGACCAGGCCACGAGCACCCGCTGGCAACAGCCATAACCACATCACCACGGCTCCCAAGGAGTGATTCCGTCCAAATGCTCAGTTTTTCCGCAACCTGCTAAACGTCGAAACCACCGCGGCTCGGCGCCGGGGTGTGTTCCGCGGGTAAACCCGCGGCTCGGCGCCTGCGGCGACACGCCCTGAAGGGCGATCCGTCAATCTGGGAACGAATGGAGGGGGGACGCTGCAGTGCTCAACGTGCTTGAATCGCATGGAGTGCCCGGACACAGACGCATGCTGCCGGGACTCGTCCCCTCGCAGGCATCCCGCTATCCCGCTGCCGTTGCACGCCGCACGCTGCACGCCGCACGCTCCACGCCGCACGCCGCACGCCCCACGCTGCACGCCGCACGCCGCACGCTGCACGCCATACGTTGCACGCCGCACGTTTCACGTTTCACGTTTCACGGTGCACGTTGCCCGCCGCCCGCTGCCCGTTGCACGCCGCGCGTTGCCCGCCACTCCATGTGATCTGCGTCACAATGTGAGCTACGGCACTACCCACCGACGGTCCAAACGCGGATCTTAACATCTAACCGGGGTTGGGCGTCGGACACCCAGAAGCGACAAACCAACCCATGGGCATCAAACACTGGAGGTTCTGACCATGACTCGTTTGGCACGCGCCGCCGCCCTGTTGACCGGCACAGTGCTGGCGGCAGGCTGTAGCGACGCGCTCACCAACCCGACCGGCGAGGCGCTCGAGGAACAAGTCACCCTCGACGCGCTGACGTACGCAGGCACGGCGACGGTCGATGACATCCAGTTGATGCTCTCGGAAGGAGCATTGTTGGGCGGCCCCGCCGGGATCGAGGGCCAGCACGACTTCTCGGTCTCGCGGTCCATCACGTTCTATGATGAGAACGGCGACGAGATGGACCAGTTCGACCCGCTCCTCACGGCATCGGTGCACATCGTGTCTTCGGTCAGCGGGACCCGATCGCGCTCGAGCGACCGCGGCAGTATCGAGGTCACCGTGAACCGTGACCGCGACGTGACCATCTCCGGCTTGTTGGGGGAAGAGACGGAGCGCCAATGGGACGGAACCGGCAGCGCATCGGAGAACCGGGTGCTGACCACGGACGCCAACGGTACACGCGAGTACGACATGTCGGAGAGCGTGACGATCGACGCCGTCGTGATCCCGGTGCCGCGCGGCAACGGGTATCCCCTGTCCGGCACGATCACCCGCACGCTCACGCTCACGCGATCGAACGGGGAGGAGACGTTCACCCGCGAGCGCACGGTCAGCGTGACCTTCAACGGTACGCGTTATGTGACGATCACGATCAACGGCGAGGCGTTCACGCTGGATCTGGAGACGCGCGAGATCGTCGAAGGGTAGGCCGGCGGGCGCCGGGACCAGGTTCTTACTTCCAGGGGCGGCTCCGGGCAACCGGGCCGCCCCTTGGCGTGCGGGCGCGTCGCGCGATCATGCTCGCAGGTGATCCGGCCGCCACTCCTTCACGAGTTGCTTGATCTCGTCGGCGCGCTCGATCCGCTCGTCGAGCACCTTGCGCGCGAGCGCCGGCAGCTCGCCGTCGCTCGCGAACCGGAGTCCGATGAGCTGCCGCACACTGAATTCGCCGATCCGCGCCTGGAGGTCGTCCGGCAACAGGCGCGACATGCGCGACCGTTCCTCGAGGCGGATCACGCGATTCTGAACGGTCAGAGCAAACGACCGCGCGTAGAAGCCCACGGTCGCCATGCCGAACGCGGCCAGCGCGCTCGTGATCGTGGCGAACGATGGTTCCCGGAGCGCGACCAGCGCCGCGTACGCGAAGTACACCATCAGCAACGGCAATCCCACGAAGTGATACCACGGTACCCACCGGCGGTGGCTAACGTACGTCTGGGACGCCGCGTTCATAGGGCTCCTCTCTGCGGTCGAACGTGGGCTGCCCGCCGCGGTCAGCGTCGCTTGGCGCGCTTGCGATGGGCCACGGCGATGGCTCGATCCATCCATGGGCCGAGGAGATCGACGTCGTCGAGCACGTCGGCGGGAACGGCGTAGTACTGCATCGCCGTGGTGTCCGGTCCGAAGGGGCGAAACGGCTCCATGCCGGCCGTGGTATAGTCGGACCGGTTGGAGCCGTCCACTTTGAAGTACAGCACGTCGGCGGCGATGAGCGCGAAGAACGCGCTCTCCACATAGATCCCGATACCGCCGAACATCGGCCGGAGCGTGACGGGCCGCACGCGACCGAGCTGCTCGGCGACGTACTCGCGAAAGCTGTTGCTTACCGGCATCGATGCGGCGCGTTCATGACGTCAGCGCGACCCCCCTGGGGCGACCGGCTGGGTCCACGCCATTTCCATCTCTCCCGCGCGATACGGATTGGCCTTCGGCTTGGACGACGTCACCTTGGCGCGCACGTACAGCTCGTCACCGCGAAAGCGGTAGGTCGCGCTCGGGCCGGCGGTGCTTTGCAGGACCTCGCCGAAACGCGCATCGTAGCGGCGTCGCACGGCGTCGCCATCGCCCGCGGCGTCGAGCGGCCGCGGTGACGGCACGCCGTGGCGCGTACCGACGAACTCGATGCGATACTCCACCCCGCGTTCCGGGCGAACGTGGACACGCAAGAACTCCGCGGTCCGCACGACGTCGTCGAGCACGACGCCGTTCGTCGCATAAAAATCACCGGCCTCCATGGCGCGGATGACGGCGTCCGCCGAGAGCGTGGCGGCGCGCACCATGACCCAGCCGCGGCCGGGATTGGCCTGCGTGGCATGCGACACCCGGTACGCATGGGCATCGTCGACCGCGAGTCCGAACATCAGGTCGTCGCCATGCCGCAGCCGCTCGGTCAACACGATATCCCACATCCGCTCCGTCCCCGGACGATCGCCGTCCCCCTCGTTGTGAACGGCGGGATGGCCGTTGTACACCTCGAAGAATCGCTCGCCCCGTAGCGGGATGATGTCCTCGACGGTCACCGCCCACCCGAAGTTGGGGTGGTTCAGGTGCGGAAACATCGCCTGGCCCGTCGTCTCCCGCTGAGCGAGCACCGCGTCCACGTTCCGCTGTATCACGTCGCGCACGCTCGTCCCACCCTGCGGCGGCACGAGCTCCCGGACATTGGTCGCGTTGAGATGCACCGGCTTCTGCTGGAACGCGTCGGTGATCTCTTCGCTCTGGATCACCAGGAAGCGACCGGGTACCTCGAGCAACGAGCGGTATTCCTCGAACGTTCGCAGGCGCACGTACAGCGTGTCATCCAGGGTGCGGCGCTGCACCCACGACTCGCCGAACCGGCGGACATACGCGGCGAGGGCCACCTCGGCGTCGTCCCACGGCGCGCCGATCCGCACCCACCGCTCCCCTTCCGCCAGTTGATTGTGATCGGACAGCGCGACGAAGTCGTAGCCGTGCTGCTGGTACCAATCGACGACCATTTCCGGGAAGTCGTCGCCGTCGCTCCACAAGGAATGGGTGTGGAGATTGCCCTTCAACCACCGGCTCGCTGGAGCGGCACAGCCGTTCGCGAAGAGCACCACTCCCGCCGCACACGCGAGACCCCGCCAAGCATGGGGCCTCACGCGCGCGGCGGGTGGCGCCTGCGCGGCATGACCGTGACCCCGGGCCGGCCACGCCAGGCCGCCGATCCGGCACGCTCGGACTTACATCCCACCACGGCTCCACGGCGGAACGACCTCGTTGGACCGCGCGTAGGCGATGGCCTGCCCGAGGTGTTCATGGAGATGCGTGACCGCCAGGATCCACAACGCCTGACCCGTCATGGTGCGTCCGAACAAGCGCACCTCGCGGTCCGCGGACTTCGCTCCCGCCGCGCTCATCGCCTCCTTCAAGTGCCCGAACGACACTTGCAGCGCCGCGATGATCTCGTCGCGGCTCAGGGCGCGCTGCTCGAACGCCTGGGCCGTGGCGTAGTCGCTCGTGACCCCCGTGGAGGCCGGCGCGGCGATCCCGTCGAACGTCGGCAAGAGATAGTTGTCGGCCGCCACGTGCAGGAACACCTCACCGACCGACCGGACGCCCTCCATCGGCCGCCAGTCATACGTCGCGGCGGGCATCTCGTTGGCGAGGCCCACCAGCTTGCGCTCGACCTGTGCCACGTCGGCCAGCAGGTCCTGCATGGCCGCATTCGACATCTGGGCCGCCATCGGCCGGCTCAACAGGATGAGGCCGGCCGCGGCCGCGCGCAAAATCAATCCACTCGTTCGCATGGTATCCACTCCGGGAGGTTAGGGAATAGGCTGGGGTGCGGGAGCACTGGTGATGATAGCAGGTATGCCGTGCGCTCGCACGAGTTCGTTGAATCCGTCCAACTCCACGCCAAGGAGCCGCGACAGAATCGACCGGTGTCGCGTCCACTGGGCCGTGAGATCCTGGTAGAGCCGTCGCGCGCCCTCGGTGACGCCACCCTCCTCGAACAGGAGGGAACTGCGCAGGTAGGTGTAGTGGAAATCCAAGCGGGCCGGGAAGTTGATGACCGTCTGGCCGTCGACGGTGCGCTTCTGCACCAGGGAATCCTCGAGTATTTCGATCTTCACCACCAGGCTGTCGCCCGCCGCCGCCAGCTCCGCGCCACCCGTCAGCTCCCCCGCCCGCGCCGTCAGGCCCCGCACCTGGTCCCGCACGCCGCGCAGCTCGACCACGCCCCGATGCATGGCCGACAGCTCCGCATCGAGCGCGTCGAGGAAGTCGGCCTGCGCCTGGAAACCCGCCGCGTCGGCGCTCACCCGCGGATCCGCACGCACCTCGAGCGCGACCGAACGCTCCGTGTCCGCGCGACGCACACGCGCCGTATACCTGCCGGGCACCACCCGCCGCCCTTGGAGCGTGCCGAACACGTACTGCCCCGACACATTGTCCACCCGCTCCAACTGAAGATTCCACGTGAGCCGGTTGTGTCCCGCCTTCAGCCGCAGGACGTCCAGCGAGTCGCTGTCGCGCGAGGATGAGTACCGGCGGAGGACCTGGTCCGCCGCGTCCAGTATCTCGAGCGTCACCGGCGCCGAATCGGCCATCGCGGCCAGGTACACGTCGATCACCGCCCCGTTTGGCGGATTCGCTCCCACGTTCGTTCCGCCGCCGAAGCCGCCGCCCAGGCCTCCCGCGACCCGATACGCCGGGCGGGGCGAGAAGACATGCAGCTCAGCCGACTCGATGGCGCGATCCGCCTGCTGCAAGGGCGACAAGTCGTCGAGAATCCAGAACGACCGGCCCTGCGTCGCCGCCACGAGATCGTTGTGGACGGGGTGCACGATCAGGTCCGTGATGGGCGTGATCGGGAGATTGAGTTGCAGCGACTGCCAATGGGCTCCGTCGTCCCACGACACGTACGCGCCGAGTTCCGTTCCCGCGTACAGCAACCCCCGCCGCTTCGGATCCTCGCGCACGACGCGCACGTGGGCCTCGGGAGCGATACCCTCCACGACCCGGCGCCAGGTCCGCCCATAGTCGGCCGTCTTGTACACGTGCGGCGTGAAGTCGTTGAACTTGTAGCGCGTGTAGGCGACGTACGCGGCCGCGGGATCGTGCGGCGAGGCGTCGATCGCGTTGACCATCCCTTCGGCCAGGTTGCGGGGTGTCACATCGATCCACGTGGCCCCGCCGTCGCGTGTCACGTGGACGAGCCCGTCGTCGCTGCCCACCCAGAGCACCTGCGGATCCCGCGGGGATTCCGCCACGTACATAATCGTATTGTAGATCTCACCGCCCGCCCCCTCGTTGGTGATCGGCCCGCCGCCGTAGCCCTGCTTGGCGTCGTCGTCGCGGGTCAGGTCGGGGCTGATTTCGGTCCAGCTGTGACCGCCGTCGCGCGAGGCGAGCAGCACGTTGCCGGCATGATACAGCACGCGCGGATCGTGGCGCGACACGAGGATCGGCGCGTTCCAGTTGAACCGGTACGTCATCTCACGCGCCGCCATCGCCGCCGGCAGCTGCGGATACGCCATGACGTTGCGGCCCGTGCCCGTGCGTGAATCCCACGCCTCGATCTGCCCCATGTAGCACCCGCCGTAGTTCACGGTTGGCGCATCGGGATCGAAGGCGATGTAGGCGCTCTCGCACCCCGCCACGGGATACCAGTCCTTCCACCCGATGCCGCCGGGGGCGGCACTCGCGATGGCCACCGACGTGTTGTCCTGCTGGCCGCCGTAGACGTAGTACGGAAAACGGTTGTCCACGTTCACCCGGTAGAACTGGGCGGTCGGTTGGTTCTCCTGGGTCGACCAGGACGCACCACCGTTCAGCGACACATTGGCGCCGCCATCGTTGGCGTTGATCAGGTAGTCGCTGTCGGTGGGATTGATCCACAGATCGTGGTTGTCGCCGTGGGGCACGGCGACCGTGTGAAACGTGCGACCGCCGTCGACCGACTTCATGGCGGGGGCGCCCAGCACCCATACCACGTCGGCATTCCGGGGGTCCGCGTACACCTCGATATAGTACCACGCCCGGTGCCGGATGTCCCAGGATTCGTTGATCAGCTTCCAGCTCGCGCCGCCGTCCTCCGAACGATACAGACCGCCTTGCGGATCCGCCTCCACCAGCGCGTACACCCGATCCGAATTCGCGGCGACCGACACGCTCGTCTTGCCGATCGGTGACGGGAACCCCTGCTCCAGCTTCACCCACGTGTCCCCGCCGTCGGTGGACTTCCAGATTCCGCTGCCCGGCCCGCCGCTGCGCACTTCCCATGGCCGGCGCAGGTGATCCCAGAATGCCGCGTAGAGAATGCGCGGGTTGCCGGGATCCATCGAGAGGTCGCTGGCGCCAGCGGTCGCATTGACGTAGAGCAGCTTCGCCCACGTCACTCCACCGTCGGTGGATCGATAGATCCCGCGCTCCTCCGACGGGCCGTACGGCGCTCCCTGGGCGGCCACGTAGACGCGATCGGGGTCGCCCGGGTGCACGTGGATCCGGGAGATGGCCCGCGTGTCCCGCAGTCCCAGATGGGTCCACGCACGGCCCGCGTCCGTCGATCGATACATCCCGTCGCCGTGCGACGTCATCACGCCGCGCACGGCGTGTTCGCCCATTCCCACGTAGACCACGTTCGGATCGGACGGTGCGACGGCGATCGCTCCCACCGAGGCGGTGCCGAACGTGCTGTCCGACACGTTCCGCCACGATCCGCCCGCATCCGCGGTCTTCCATACCCCGCTCCCGACACCACCGAAGTAGTACGTGAGCGGGTCGGACGCGACGCCCGCGACGGCCACCGCGCGTCCGCCACGGAACGGTCCGATGTTGCGCCACCGCATGTCCTGGAACAGCGCGGGATTCGTTTGCGCCCGCACGACCACGGGCACGGCGGCGAGGACAAGGACGAGCGCGGCGCGGCAAGACCGGGACATCGGCATGGAAGTGGAGTCCGCCAGAGGTGGAGTGGAGCCCGAATCGATGCGAGTGAACGGGGCAAAGATGCGTCGGCGGGCGGCGGGCCGGCTAGGGCGCCGCGCTATCTTGGATCTGGTGCGTGAACGCTGGATTTCCGCGTATGCGGCGGGAGCGGTGCTGGGTATCGCCGTCCTGGGGGTCGGCGGCCGCTTGGCTATGGCGACGATCCAGGTCGCCCAGGGCGCCCCGCCGGGATTCGATCTTGCCGGTACGGTCCAGGTCCTCGTGCCCGGCCTGGCCGTCGGTCCGGCGGCGGGACTGTGGTATGCGCTCTTGCTGCCGTGGATCGGGAAGCACGCGACGGCGCTCCGCGGCATCATCTTCGGAACGTGCCACGGTGCGTTTTGGGTGGCGGTCTACTTCGCCCGGCCGGCAGGTCCCGTCGAACTGTCGGCCGCACCTGTGTTCGGGTCCATCCTATTCGGGACGCTCCTCATCCTGTTCGGCGTCGCCGTGGCCTGGCTGGAAGCGCGCTGGCACCCGCGACTCGCGACGCTCGCAATGCCCGTGGGCGCCCGCGCGTTCCTGTGGCTGCTGGGCGCCGCCGGATTCGGTTTCACCTTCTGGGTCCTCGTGCAACGCTGAACCCGCGGGGCGCGCGGCGCCGCGTGACGCGCCTCCGGCAGCGCGGTCTATCCCAGGGAACGGAACCAGCCCCACAGCCCCGATCGTGACGGGCTCTGCTCCAGCGCATCGAGGAACGCACCCATCCCGGGAAACCGCTGACCGCGCTCCTTGGCGAGGGCGCGGACGATCACCCGACTCAGGCGCGCAGGAACCTCGGGCCGCAGCTCGTGCGCCAGCGGGGGCGGGGCGGTCGCGTGCAGCGCCATCATCTCGGGAATCGACGCGGCCTCGAACGGCGTCCTCCCGGTGAGCGCTTCGAAGACCGTACAGGCCAAGGCATACTGATCGACGCGCTCGTCGAGCGTGCTCAATCCCGCCACCTGTTCGGGGCTCATGTAGGCCGGCGTGCCCACGACGTGCCCCGTTTGCGTGAGCTTATCCTGGGCCGATGCCAACGCGCGCGCCAGGCCGAAGTCGGTCACGAGCGCCCGTCCATCCACCAGCAGTACGTTGTCCGGCTTGACGTCGCGGTGGATGACGCCGCGGCGGTGCGCGTAGTCGAGCGCGCGGCCGATATCCAGCGCCACAGTTATCGCTTCGCCGACCGCGAGCGGCCCAGCGGCGATGCGGTCGCGCAACGAGGCGCCTTCGACGAACGGCATCGTGTAGAACAGCCGCCCGGCGGCTTCACCCGAGTCATAGAGCGGGACGATCTGGGGGTGGGCGAACCGAGCGACGGTCTGCACTTCACGCTCGAACCGTTTCACCCCCACGATCGACGTGAGGTCTTCACGCAGGACCTTGAGCGCCACCGGGCGGTCGCGCCGGAGGTCGTGCGCGAGGAACACCGTGGACATGCCACCGTGACCGATCGGGAGGTCGATGCGATAGCGATCGTCTATGGCGTCCGCGAGATCCTGCCAATCTGGTGCGATAGTCATTCGTCCCGACCTGGGGGATTCCGCGCCCTCCCTTCCTCATCCCCCCTTCCCGCAACGCGCGTCGTCCGTTGCCTAGCTCGACGTCTCTCCTGACAGATCCGTGGTCTCCACCCAGGCCATCACGACGTCCCCGCACTGCGTGCGGAGCTCGTCCGTGACGGCGACATCACCCCCGGCCAGCGGCTCCAGCAGCGGCCGCAGCGCCTCCACCAGCCGGCGACGGTCGGTTTCGGCATGCGCGGGCCAGTGACGCGCCACCAGGTACTGCACCCGGTAGGTCGGCAGCATGTCCAGCAGCACGTACGCCTCCGGCAGCTTCCGTCCCAGGACCCGATCGCTCAGAATCCGCCGGGCCCCCACCACCTCGGTGACGAACGCCGTCCGCTCACACCCCTCACACTTGATCTGCCACACCGGCCCGACCGTGCCGCCCGCGGCCGCGGGCGAGCCCATCTCCAACCGCTCCCCGCAATTCGGACACTCCGGAAGCTCTCGCCCCTCGCGCATGGCCGCGTGGATCAGCGACATCTGCTCGCGGCTGAACGTGATCGGCGTGTGGCGGTCGTGCAATGGGCGCTCGTTCACGTCAGCTCCAGTCGTGGGCCACCACGCAGGTCGTCAATCGCTCCCCACCATGGACATGGCCATTGTCGCTCACCCCGTAATACTGTGCGCGTACTTCGAATGCACCAGACCCTGCTCGGCGAACCGCGCCAGCCTGAACAGCGACGGGTCGAGCGTCATGGGCGACGCCCGGGTGATGAGTTCCGCCATCATGAGACCCACCGCGGGGCCCAGCTTATAGCCGTGGCCGCTGAATCCGGTACACAAGAAGTGCCCGCTGCCCGCGGGAACCTCGTCGATGATCGGGTGCCAATCCGGCGTCACCGCGTACAGGCTGGCATAGCCGCTCGCGTACTCCACGTTCTCCCATCCCCGGCAGCGATGCAGCGTCCGCTCGGCGACGTACTCCACGAAGGGCTCATCGACGTGGGTCGCGAAGTCATCCGGATCCACGATCTCCTCGGCCTCCGCGGGATCGATCCGCCCGACCAACGTGAGGCCGCCCACTTCGGCGCGCAGGTAGATGCCCTGAACGAAATCCATCACCACCGGATGCTCGGTTTCGTCGCCCGGCCGCCGGAACACCGCCACCTGTATCCGCGGTGACGCGACCGGAATGGTCAGGCCCGCCATCGCCGCGACCCTTCCTCCCCACGGTCCGGCGCAATTCACGACCACCTGGGCATCGATGTCGCCGGCCGGGGTGCGCACGCCCGCCACCCGATCGCCCGCAAAGCGAATCCCCGACACGGCCGTGCCGAGTTGGAAGCGGGCTCCATGCCGCCGCGCCGCATCCGCGTACGCCGTCACCGTGAGGTGAGGGTCCGCGTAGCCGCTTTCCTCCTCCCAAGACGCCGCGACCACGTCCTCCAGGTAGGCGGCGGGCAGGACTTCACGAACTTCCTCGACGGCCAGCAGCCGGGCCGCGATTCCGAGGCGCTGGTGCATGGCCACGTTGGTCGCCAGGCTGGCGCGATCCGTCTCGGGGGCCAGGGCCACCCACCCCGTGCGGTGGAACTGACAGTCTCCACCCACCGCCTCATCGAAATGCTGAAACACCCGGAGACTGTACAGCGCCATACGGGTCGTGATTTCATGCGAGTAGTGCGTGCGGATGATGGCGGACGACAGCCCCGTGCCTCCGCTCCCGATGCCCGTCTTCTCCAGGACCAGTACGTCCACGCCACGTCGCGACAACTCGAAGGCGGTCGTGCATCCCATGATGCCCGCCCCGACCACCACCACGTCCGCCGTCGCGCTCACCGCGCCACCTCCCTCGATTCCCACGTAATCTCCCCAGCCTCGGTCAGCCGTACCTCGGAAGCCTCCGTCAGGGCTTCCCAATCGCGCGGGTCGATCCGCACCATCGGGATCGCCTCGCCGTACAGCGCTTCCGCCACGACCCCGGCGAGGGCGATGAAGGTATCGGCCTGCGTGAGCACGATGCCCGCCGGGGCCGTCCCGCGCCGGATGGCCTCGAGCAGCACCGCCGAGGTGGTGCTGGAGCCTCGTGACGCGGGAATCATGAGGATCTTCCCTCGCATCAGGGTGCCCGACAGCGGATGCCGGCGGTCGATGATCTCCCCCGTCTCGGGATCGTAACCGCCCCAAAACGACAGCGGCTCCGTCGACGCGACCAACTCCCCACCTGCCGACCCCGCCACCAGGGTGCGCCCGCGGATCATTCGCTCCATGGCCCCTCGTCCCGCACGACGCGTCCCGCGACCGCGGATTCGACGCAGTCGGCGAGGCTCCCGAAGGCCACGCCGCGGCGTAGCAGTCCAGGGGAATAATACGCGTACTTGGCGGAGTTGGTCATGAGGGTGCGCACGGAATCCGGAAGCATGGGCGACGTAAGAATGCACGTATCCACCGTGATCTCGCCGCCGAACCGGTCGAGCGGCGCGAGCAGGCCGGCGCTCTCGGCCATCGCGCGCACCCCCCGGCTCGTGGTGACCAGCAACCGTGTTCGCCGGTGACGCGCACGACCGTCGAGCAGCAGCGCGAGTCGCCGGAACTCATCGAACGAGAAATGCGGGCTGCCGAGCACGACCATGTCGAGCGTCTCGCCCGTCTCCGAACTCAAGTCGGCTCGCGCACGCCGAAGCTGTTCGAGCGAGACCATGACCGTCTCGTCGGCCGCGACTCCATGCAGCGCCCGGTCGAGTGTCGGCGCTTCCGGCGTCACGCCGACGATGTGGAACAGCGCGACGGCCCCGGAGGACGCCATGGCCGCGCCGAGCGCCTTGAGGTCGTCTTCCGTCGGCGCGGAGCTGACGCCGATCAGCACCGGGACGCCGCCATGCACGACGCTTCCGATCAAGTGGCCCAGCACCGGGAAGAAATCCGATCGCTCCTGGAGCGCCACCGGCAGTCGCGACAGATCGAACACCGTGGTGCCGCGCCGCGGGGCGTCGAGGTGCAGGCCCACGGCGGGCACCCGCCCGACCACGGCCGCGCAGATATCGAGCATGTCGGGATAGCGCTCGGTCCGCGCGCCGAGCACGGAGTTGGCGAACACGATGGCGTTGGACTCCCCCCAGGCAATCTGTTCGCCGAACGCGGGGCGGCGCTCGACCTGATATGGCGCGCAGGTCCATGTCGGCCGGCAGCCCATGGTCTCGAGGGCCGCCATTTGCCGGCGTGACCGTTCCGCCCATTCGGACGGTACGGCCCAGCGCCGCCAGCCGCCCTCGTCGACACCGCCGACGTTGCACGTGGTCGGCACGACGACAGTCGCCCCCCCGTCGGCAAGCCGCTCCATGAAGGCGAGCGTCGCGTCGCCCATGTAGAGGGCGCTGTCGATGTGCGCGCCGCTGATAAGAATCAGCGACCGGGCGTCCTGGACCGCGGCCATGCGCACCACCACACGCATGGCCAACTGCACCCCCGGACCACGTGCCCCGTCGAGGAGCGCGGCGTCGGCGTCGGTGAGCGTCAGCGCAGCCACCGCTCACCGGTGTGCGTCACGGCTTCCGCGGCGCCTCGACCGGGTCGCCGACCGGGGGTCGCACGCCCAGCATGTTGAGCCGGGCGTTGAGCCCCGGCATCCGGTCGGTGATGAAGACATTCAGCTCCGCGAACAACCCCGGCGCCTGCTCCCACGCCTGCTCGAGGGCCCAGAGCTGATCGGACGTGGGGCGGGCGTGATACCCCTCGATACCGAACATGCTGCCGCCCGACGCACGGTTCATCCGCTGCCGGAGCTGATTCAGTTCCTCCCGCAAGGTCTTCACGTCGGCGACGACGTCGTCCGGTGCGTCGTCCTGCTGCTCGAGCAGTTCCTGGACACTCTCCAACTGGTCATCCAGCCGCTGTAGCGCACGTCGCGCCTCGTAGACGGGCTTCGCCAGCGCATACAGCTGCATCAAGGCGTCTTGACGCGCCATCAGGTCGGCCTGCGAAATGTCCACCCGCGGATCGAGCCGCACGCGGAGCGATGTCTCCATCGTGCGACCGCGGGCCGTCAAGCGCACCGTGTACGTGCCCGGCAAGACCCTGGGTCCGCGCGGGGTGCCGAAGAACCCGCCGCCGGAGCCGGGCTCAGGCTCGTAAGGCGGCTCGTGGCGCAAGTCCCACATCACCTGCTGCAAACCCGGCTCGGCCGGACCGTCGAGCTCCCGGATCGTCTCGCCACCCGACGAGAGGATGGTGATGCGCACGGACGCATCGGCCTCTCCCCCGTCGCTCGCGCCGCCGGCGCCCAGGACGTACGCGATCTTCGCCCCCTGGGGAGGATTCTCCGCCTGCCACACGCCCGGCGTCCACTCCTGCGGGGAGTACAGGTTGTAGATCGTGGCGGCGCGCGTCGGGAACAGATGCGCGTCGGACGCCAACGCGCTCGCCGACAGCGCCTCGAGCGCGGTGATGTCGTCCATGATCCAGATCCCACGACCGTGCGTCCCGATGATGAGATCGTTGTCCCGCGGATGCACCTTGATATCGTCGACGGGAACCGTGGGAAGCGTACCGCGGAGTTGCACCCACTGTTCACCGCGATCGATCGACACCCACACCCCGTGCTCGTTCCCGACGAACAGGAGATTCGCGTTGCGGGGATGTTCGTGGATCACGTTGATCGACGAGCCGTCGGGCAAGCCCCGTGCGATGGGACGCCAGCGGCGACCGAAGTCCGTGCTCACAAACACGTAGGGGCGGAAATCGTCATTGCGGTGCCCGTCGAACGTGGCGTACACCGTTCCGGCATCGAAGCGGGACGCCACCAGGCGGCTCACGTAGGTGCGTTCCGGCACGCCCCGGAGGTTCGCCGTCAGGTCGGTCCACGTCCCGCCACCGTCGCGCGTGCCCTGCACGTTGCCGTCATCCGTGCCCACGTAGAGCACGGCGGCATCCAGCGGCGACTCCGTCAGCGCCGTGATGTTCCCATAGGACGAGATGCCGTCGTTCTTCGAGAGCAACCGGTCACGCAACGGCCGGCCCATGATCTCGAGGTCGTTCCGATCGATCGCCTTGGTGAGATCCGGACTCGCTTCCGCCCACGTCCATCCGCGATCGCGCGACCGCATGAGATGGTTCCCCCCCAGGTAGATCGTCTGCGGATCGTGCTCCGACATGACGACGGGGGCGTCCCAGTTGAACCGATAGCTCGACACCTCGACCTCGCCCTCTCCTCCGGCCGTGGTCGGGCGCCGTTGGGGGCGAAGCGAGATACCCTCCATGGTCCGGAGGTTGCGGAGGCCGATGAACCCGCCCTGCGATTCGAAATACACGACCGTGTGATCGTTCGGATCCATCAGGGTGAAGAATCCGTCGCCGCCCCCGATGTTGTACCAATCCTTGGTGCGAATGCCCGATGTCGACCTCGTGTCGCTCGGCGCGCACCACGAGCCGTTGTCCTGGAGGCCGCCGCACACGTAGTAGGGATCCCGCATGTCGAAGCCGACCTCGTAGAACTGCGCCACCGGCAGGTTGCGGAGTTGGCGCCAGTGTTCTCCGCGATCCCACGAGACCGACACGCCGCCGTCGCCGCCGATCACCATGTGGTTGGAATTGGCGGGGTCGATCCAGATCGCATGGTGATCCAGGTGCACCTCCCCTCGTCCGCCCGGGGGGCCCGACGCGTCACGGGTGAACGTCTTGCCGCCGTCCGACGAGCGATACATGCTCGACCCGCCGGTGTAGATCCGCTCGGGATCGCTCGGGTCGACGCGAATCTGCGAGTAGTACATCGGGCGGTTGTTGGTCTCGCTCAAGAACTCCCACGTGTCTCCACGGTCGGCCGTGCGATACACGCCCTGGCCTTCGAGCGCTTCGACGATGGCGTACACGATGTTGCCGTCCCGCCGATACGCGTCCAGACCGATGCGTCCCTTGTCGCCTTCGGGGAGTCCGCGCGTGAGTTCCCGCCAGGTGTCACCACCATCCATGGTCCGGTAGATTCCGCTGCCCCGACCGCCGCCGTTGAACCCGAAGCCCGTGCGCCGGCGCTGGTACATCGCGGCGAACAACGTGTTGGGATCCTGCTGGTCCATCACCAGATCGATGGCGCCGGTGTGCTCGTCGACGAACAGCACGCGATCCCAGGTCTTGCCGCCGTCACGCGTGCGGTACACACCCCGCTCGGGATTCGCTCCCCAGAGATGCCCGACCGCTGCGACAAAGGCCACGTCCGGATTGTCGTGGTGCACCACGATTCGGGCGATGTGATGGGTGTTCTCGAGCCCGAGGTGTTCCCAGCTGCGCCCCGCGTCGAGCGAGCGAAACACGCCCATGCCCCACGGGGAGCTCTGCCGGTTCTGCGGCTCACCGGTCCCGACCCACACCACGTTCGGGTTCGACGGCGCCACCGTGACGTCCCCGATCGACGACGTGGGCTGGTCATCGAACAACGGCTCGAACGTGATGCCGTGGTTCTCGGTCTTCCACAGCCCTCCCGTCGCGGTTCCCACGTAGAAGATGGACGGGTTCGACTCCACGACCGCCAGGTCGGCGATTCGGCCCCCCATGATGGTCGGGCCGATCTCGCGCCATTCCATGGCGTCGAGGACGGTTGCGAGATTCTGTTGTGCGGCGAGCGGCGCCGCAACGACACCGAGGAGTCCGGCCAACGCCAGCCGGCAGAGCGCATGCTTCATGGGTCGATTCCCGGTCGAAGGCGACAGAGGGTGGCGCGTCAACAAATGAACAGGTCCAAGGTACCGCCGGTACGAGACGTTTCAAGCCGCCCGACGGTGGCCGCCGCTCCAGCGACGATCCAAGCCGTTGGCGCGCGTGGCGGCGTGCGCCCAACCACATACGGATGTCGACTGCCACTGAAGCGCGTCGATCGACGAAGACCCGCGCCCCAGGTCGCCTCGCCATAGGATCTGAGGAACGGGCCCCTCGTCCGCATGCGCCAAGGGCGAGGGATTCTCCCGGCTGGCCGGTTGTCGACGCGGCGGACAGATTAGGTGCGTACGCGCGCTCCATCACCACGTTTGGCACGCGCGTCGCGCTACGTCTCGAGAGACAGGCGAACGACGCTGATGCGAATCTGCCCCAGCTGTGGCCTCGAGTTGCCCGACGATACGCGCTTCTGTCCCAAGGACGGCGCGATTCTGCATCCGGAGACCGAGGGAGATGACCTCGCAGGCCGCGTGATCGCAGAACGCTATCACGTGCTCGAGAAGCTGGGCGAGGGCGGCATGGGGGCTGTGTACCTGGCCGAACATGTGCGAATGGGTCTCAAGGTGGCGATCAAGGTGATCACCCCTGCCATGGCCAACGAGCCGGAGGTGGTCGCCCGCTTCCATCGCGAGGCCCGAAACGCGGCAAGCATCAAGCACCCGAACGTGTGCACCGTGTTCGATTTTGGCGAGACGCCGGACGGGCTTGTCTATCTGGCGATGGAGTACCTCGAGGGCGAGACCCTGGCGGAGGCACTGCGACGCGAGGGGGCCTTCGCTCCGCGCCGGGCCGCCGGCGTGCTGATGCAGTGCGCCGACGCGCTCCAGGCGGCCCACGACCTCGACATCGTGCATCGGGACTTCAAGCCGGAGAATGTGATGCTGACCCCGGCGCGCGACGGCGCCGACCTCGTCACAGTGCTGGACTTCGGCATCGCCAAGGCGGCGGCCGGCGAAGGTGCGAAGACCCTCACGCGACCGGGTTACATCATTGGGACGCCGGACTACATGAGCCCGGAGCAGGCCGCGGCCGGGGAGCCCGACGCCCGCAGCGACATCTATGCCCTGGGTCTGGTCCTCTTCCGCATGCTCACCGGCCGCCTGCCGTTTCACGCAACGACGCCACAGGAGAGTTTGGTCAAGCGGCTCACCGACGAGCCGCTGCGGCTCGATCAGGTCACTCCGGGGGCCGGCTTCCCTCCGCAGGTGCAGGCCGTACTGGACCGCGCCCTGGCGCGCAAGCGCGAGGGACGCTACGAGAGCGTAATGGAGTTCGCGCGTGAGGCCGGGGCGGAACTGCGAGCCTTGCCGGAGTCGGCGGGCGGCGTCCCAACCGGAGGCGCGACCCGGCTCGTCGAATCCGCGGGGGCTCCCGAGCGGGCCACGCCCGAGACTCCTCAGCCGCGCGCGCGTCGGCGCCGTGCGCCCAGTCGCAAGCGCCTGGCCGTGATGCTGGTGGCCACCGCGGGCGGCGTCGCCGCCGCGCTGGCGCTTGGGGTCGCCCTCTTCACGGGCCCGCCCGGCGAAGAACGAGCGCCAGCCGCTGGTGATTCCGCCGCGGCGAGCGAGGCTGCCGCCGCCGGGCGGCAAGCGAAGGACCCGGAGGCGCGGCCATCGCCCGCACCGGACGCAGAGTTGGGGCAGATCGAGGCGCTCATAGCGCAGGGTCGGCCACGCACGGCGTTGGAGCGCCTGGACATGCTACGACCCCACCGGACCGGCGACCTTCGGGTCGAGGAGTTGATCGCAAGCGCCGTGATGGCGGACGTCGAAGCTCGGGTCACGAGCGCCGATTTCGAGGGAGCGCTCGCGGAACTTCGCAGGCAGATCGAGATCCGTCCATATCTCGAGACGCTCGCACCCGCGCTCGATTCACTCGCGCTCCGCTACCTGGCGTACGCCGTGAAACGCCATCCCAACCCCGACGCCATCGCGGTTCACTTCGGGCTCGCGCGTGCCAACGCCGCTCAGCTGGAGACCCGCTACCGGGCCGCCGTCCTGATGGTCGGAGGTCGCCAGGAGGGTCTGCAGAATACCGGCTTCGATGCGTTGAGCGACATCCTGCGGGAAGACCCGGCCTTCCGTGAGCGGATCATGGGCCACGTGCGCGAGAATCTCGCGGTCGGCTGGGCATCGAGTGGGGCGTTGTCATTGGCGAAGACCACCTTCTATGACGACCTGAGGTCCGAGTTGCTGCGCCGCCTCGACGACGAGAGTGACACGGTGCGGCTGAACGCGTACCTCGCGCTCCGTGATGAGGACCGCAGGGGACGGGATTTGCTGTCATATCATCTCCGGAACGTTCGCGCTTCGCACAAGTACGTGAGGGACGCGAATCAGCGGTCCGCCGTCCTTGGACCCTCCTGGGAGAACAGCATCGACTATTTCTACGGCCTGGCGGAGCCGACCCGCGTGAGCCAAGCGCTCGCGGCGCTCCGAGCGGCACGGGACAGTTTGGCCTCTGCCCCGGGGGAGTGGGAACGACGTCTTCAAGGCCACGTCGACACGGCGGTCGCCCGGCTGGAGGCTGGCGTCGTGGCCATCCCGTTTAGCGGCCTCCCGTGGAGAGGCGGAATCGTGGACAGCGTCCCCGCGCGATACGCCTACGAGTTCATCTGGACTTGGTGGGACGTCGGGGCGGAGGGTGCGGAGGACTTTCGGCAGCGGGCATCCGTCGTGCTGGAGCTCGACGGCCAGCCGGTGGCGGACCGGAGCCGCCTCGGTGCTGTGGCGCCCGGTTACGCGCGAGACTGTGGGCACGGTGCCCGGCTCCCGTGTCGCCAGCGCGTCGTCTGGCGCTACCGGCAGACTCCGCTCGCGCCCGGCAGCCATCGTTGGACGCTGCGCGTGGCCTACGACGATCGCGTCGAGCCGGTGGTTCCCGTGACGTGGGAATATGCCGGTGTCATTGTCGTGACCGAGGCAACCGTCATCAGGTCCGACTGGCGGTGGCCGGATGAGTACTGACGAAGGCGCGCGAGACGCGGCGTTGTTCGCGGCGTACATCGGCCCGGCATGGGACAGTTACCACCGGGATCGCTTCGGACCGTCGCCAGCGGCCACGGCCCAATCCAGTGGAACTGGGCGGCCGCACTGGTGTCATTTGGGGGCGAGCTACCGGAGGCTGGGCGGGACGACACCATGTACGTCGCCTTTCCATTCCTCGTGACGTTTCTCGCGGTACTCTATGCGGGCGCCGAGATCGCATGGGGCTGGGCGCTGTGGCTGTCGGACTTCACGGTAGTCATCCTGCTGGGCATCATGCAGGGCGCACTGGGAACGCGATTCGTCCTGCTTCCCTACTCGTCGAGCACTGGGCGCCGGTACGCCTGGGAGGGACGCTCGGACGGTCGCTTCCGCGCGCCGAGCAGGCACCACACGATCGATATCACGTAGAGCGCCACGCCCGTGGCGAAGATCGCCCGGCCGATCTCCTGATCGCGCGCGTACAGTCCAAATCGATCCAACAGGTAGACCCAGTCATGCTCGCCACCGCCGACGAGCGACAGCTCCTGGGCTCGAGCATCCCGAACGTAGACGGAGATGTTCCAGAGATTCTGCGCAACCCACCAGAGCATCACGCCGGCCGCGTGGTGCTCGCTGCGTCGTACGAAGTAGGCAAGGAACGCGAGCGGGATGAGAAGCTGCAACAGGGTACCACCCGCGAACTGCATGAACTCGCCGAACAGTCCAAACACGAGGTGCCCCGCCTCGTGGATGGCCAGATCGACGTTGTCGAGCAGGCGGTACACCGTCGGGTCTCGGAGGGTGATGAACCCGTATACCGCCAAGCCGATCGTCACGGCGAGTCGCGATCGCGGTCCGAAGCGCAGCGATCCCTGCGTCATGGCTGCGCACCGACTGGGGGCGCGCCACCGAGCCGCGGGCGGGCCGATCGTGTTCTGCCTGCGATAGCGTCCTCCCTTGTTGTGGGAGGCGAACCCACCACCTACTGACCCCGGTACATGACCCGCCCCCCAACGATGGTGTACACCACCTTGGTCGTGGGAATCTCATCCTCCGGGATCGTCAGGATGTCTTTCGACAGCACCGTAATGTCCGCTAGTTTCCCCGGCCGAAGGGACCCTTTGACGTCTTCCTCAAACGCCGCGTACGCGCCGTTGATCGTATAGCTGCGGAGCGCGTCTATCCGCGACAGCCGCTGCTCCGGGTAGAACACGGTTCCGTCCTTGGTCTTGCGCGACACGGTGGCGTAGTAACTCGCGATAGGATTCACGTCCTCGACCGGTGCATCCGTCCCGTTGGACACGACCGCGCCGGATTCCAGGAGACTCTCCCACACGTACGCCCCCTCGCGCGCGCGCTGCCCGCCAAGTCGAGGTTCGACCCAGGGAGCGTCGGACGTGGCGTGGATCCCTTGCATGGCGGCGATCACGCCGAGCGCGGCAAAGCGCGGAACGTCATCGGGGTGCAGGTGCTGCGCGTGTTCGATCCGCCACCGCAGATCGGTCTTGTCCGGATTCGCGCGGAACGTTCTCTCGAAGATGTCCAGTGTTTCGCGATTCCCCCGATCACCGATCGCATGCACGTTGAGTTGGAATCCGTGCAGCGCGGCGAGCCGGGCCGTCTCCGTGACACTCTCGATCGTCGACGTGTTGAGCCCGCGCGAGTCGGGCTTATCGCTGTACGGCTCGAGCAGCCATGCGCCGTGGGACCCAAGGGCTCCGTCGATCGAACGCTTGATGGACCGCACCGTCAGGTGGTTGTTCCCGTACCCGATGAGTCGATAGCTCTCGAGGCGCGCGGCCAGCTGGTCGTTGGACGCGCGAATCATCACGTACAGGCGGACGCCGACGTTCCCTTCGTCGGCCATCGTCTTGAGGAGGTCGATGGTCTCGAATCCCGACCCGGCATCCTGAAAACTCGTGACGCCCTTCGAGAGCGATTCCTCGACCGCCAGCTCGATGATGTGACGCGGGTCCGGTGGAGGCGCATTGGCGGTCGCGAGTTCCGTCGCCAGCCCGAGCAAGCCCTGCGCGGTCTCCCGAAACGCACCGGTCGGATTGCCGTCCGCATCCCGCACGATCTCACCGCCACGCGGATTCAGCGTGTTCCTGGTGATGCCCGACATCTCCATCGCCTTGGCGTTCGCGAACGCGGCGTGGCCGCTGGCATGCCGGAGAATCACGGGGTTGTTGGGCGACACGGCGCTCAACGTGTGGTGTGTCGGCAGGCCCTCGATGTTCCCCGGCGGCGGACGGTCCCACTTCTCCTGGTGCCAACCCCGGCCCGCAATCAAGGAGCCGGCCGGGCGGTCGCCGACGGCGGCCTCGACCATGGAAACCACCTCGTCCCAGTTTGCCACGTGCATGAGGTCGAGTTGCAGCTTGGCGGTACCCACGCCCGTGAAATGTCCGTGGCTCTCGATGAATCCGGGAATGGCGAGCTTACCGTCCAGATCGATGACCTGCGTCTCGCGCCCGATGTAGGCGGCGATGTCCCGATCGCTCCCCACTGCCAGGATCGTGTCGCCCAGGATCGCGACGGCCTCGGCTTCGGGCAGGTCGGCATCGACCGTCACGATCTTGCCGTTCCTCAACACCAGGTCGGCGGCGACATCCGGTTCCGAAGCACATCCGATCGCGGTCACCGCGACAAACGGGAGCACCATCGTGCGCCGTGCGAGCATTGCGACGTGCATGAACGCTCCTGAAGAGTTCAACGCCATTGAGCAAAGATGGTCAGGCGGGTCACCGGACGCGAGGTCGGACGCCCCGGTCCTCCCGCTCATAAGGACGGTGCCGAGGGTCGCGAAGACATCCATGCTCCACGCCACCACCATCGCCAGGACGATCGTGAGGAAACCAGACCCGCCTCAAGGTTTCCTTGGTAACGCGATCGGCGCCCCCGGCGCCGGGCGGACCCCTTCGGCGTCGAGCATCCGATTGAAGGCCGGGATCCGCTGTTCGATGAGTACGTTGAGCCGGGCAATCAGATCCGGCACCGTCCGCCATAGGTCGTCGATCTGCCAGCGCTGGTCGGCCGTGGGCAGGACCGTCGCCCCGTCCATCGCGTCGATCAACCGCAGCGACCGCGTCCGACGCCCCAACTCGCGCCGTACCTCCCCGAGCTCCGTCTGCAGGGTGTCCAGCAGGGCCGCGACAGCCTCAGACGCTTTGGGTTGGTCGCCGATCAGCTTCTTCGCATCACCGAGTTGCCTGGTGAGTTGGTCCGCCCGACCGCTCGCGGCCCGGAGCGGCTTGGCGAGCGTAGACACGCTGAGGATCGCCTGCTGCCGCGCCAGCCGGTCTGCATCGGAGATGGCGCGGCGCGGTTCCGGACGTACCTCGATCGACGTCTCACCGACGAGATCCTCTCCGCCGAATCGCGCCGTGTAGGTGCCCGGCAGCACTCGCGGACCGCTCGGCGTTCCCCCGAATCCGCCACCCAGTCCCGGGGTGCTGGGCGGCGCATCATAGCGGAAGTCCCACAGCACCTCGTGAAAGCCCGCCCCGCCGGGCCCCGTCAACGTGCGGATCGGCTCACCCATGGCATCCACGACCTGGATCTCGACCGAATCCGCACGACTCGTGTCCGCGGCGGCGGGCACGAGGTGGTAGCGAATCCGCGCCGCCACCGGCGGGTTGCCCGCCGCGTACGTCGCACCGGGGAACGGCCAGTCGCCCTGCAGCGACCACATGATCGCCGGCTGCACCGGCAGCAGGGCGTTGCCGAGTGACTGGGCCTGGTCGCTCATGCGCTCGAACGGCGTTAGGTCATGCAGTATCCAGACGCTCCGTCCGTGGGTGCCGAGCACCAGGTCGTTGTCACGCGGGTGGATCTGGATATCGTCGACCGGAACCGTCGGAAGGTTGTTCTTGAGTCGCACCCACCGCTCTCCCCGATCGACCGACACGTACGCGCCCACTTCGTTGCCCACAAACAGGAGATTCGGACTGCGGTGATGTTCGACGATCACGTTCACTGACGCGCCGTCCGGCAGCCTCGTCGTGATCCGCCGCCACCGCCGCCCGTAGTCCTCGCTTACGAACACATGGGCGGCATAGTCGTCGTTGCGATGACCGTCAAACGTCGCGTACACGCGTCCTTCCGCGTGGCGCGACGCCACGAGCCTGCTCGCGTACGTCCGCTCGGGCACACCCGCGATGTGGCCCACCACGTTCTCCCAGGTTGCACCGCCATCGCGGGTCACCTGCACGTTGCCATCGTCGGTGCCCACGTACAGCACGTGTGGCGTTAACGGTGACTCCGCGATCGTCGTGATGTTCCCGTAGCTGGAAATGCCGTCGTTGGGCGACATCATCGCCTCGGACCCCACGACCCCCATGATCGAGAGCGCGGTTCGGTCGATCTGCTTGGTCAGATCGGGGCCGACCTCCTCCCAGGTGTGGCCACGATCGGGCGTGCGCATCAGATGGTTGGCGCCCAGATACACCGTCGCCGGATCGTGATGGGAGATGAGGATCGGCGAGTTCCAATTGAACCGATAGGTCTTGCTCGTATCCCCGCCCGCCCGCGGTTCCGGGATCGGCCGCAATGAGATCTTCTCGCCGGTTACGACGTCGTATCGTCCGACGTTGCCTCCCTGGGACTCCGTGTAGACGATCGTGTGGTCGGTCGGATCGATCACGTTGTAGAAGCCGTCCCCGCCCCACACCTCGTACCAATCCTGGTTGCGGATGCCGTGGATGTTCAGCGTCCGGCTGGGACCGCACCAGTTGTCGTTGTCCTGCAATCCGCCGCACACGTAATAGGGGTCGCGCATGTCGAGACCGATCTGGTAAAACTGACCGATGGGCAGGTTGTCGAACATGCGCCATGACTCGGCCCCGTCCCGGCTCGCCGCGACCCCACCGTCGCTTCCCAGGATCACGTGATCGGGGTCGCTCGGATCGATCCACAGGGCGTGATGGTCCACGTGAATCCGCTCGGCGGCGTCGTTGCGGAACGTCTTGCCGCCGTCGTCGGATACCGACAGGCTGGTCCCCAGCACGTAGATCCGATCCGGGTTGGTCGGGTCGATACGTACCTGGCTGTAATACATGGGACGCGGGTTGGTCGTGCTCATGCGCTCCCACGTCGCGCCGCGATCGGTGGAGCGGAAGAGTCCACCCTTGCTCGAGCCTGAACTGCCTCCGCCGAATCCGGCGCCTGGCGCCCTCGCATCCGCCTCGACGAGCGCATACACGAGGTTCCCGTCGCCGCGGTACACGTCGATCCCGATCCGCCCCTTGTCGCCCTCCGGCAGACCGTCGGTGAGCTCCGTCCAGGTTGCGCCCCCGTCAAGCGAGCGGTAGAGCCCGCTCCCGGGTCCGCCCCCGTTGAACCCCCACCCCGTCCGCTGCCGCTGATACATCGCGGCGTACAGGGTGCGTGGATCTCCCGGGTCCATCGCGAGGTCGATCGCGCCCGTGGATTCGTCCACGAACAGGACCTGGTCCCAGGTCTTCCCGCCGTCCGTGGTCCGATACACCCCGCGTTCCGGATTCGGGCCCCACAAGTGACCAACGGCCGCCACATAGACGACGTCGGGGTCACGCGGATGGATGACGATGCGACCGATGTGGCGGGTTTCCTCCATACCCATGTGCTGCCACGTGCGTCCGGCATCGAGTGACTTGTACACACCGTTGCCCCAGGGGGACGACTGCCGGTTCTGGGGCTCCCCGGTTCCCACCCACACCACATTGGGGTTCGAGGGTGCGAGCGTGACGTCACCGATGGACGAGGTCGCCTGGTCGTCGAAGATCGACTCCCAGACGGTGCCGTCGCTCTCCGTCTTCCACAGGCCCCCGCTCGCCGTCCCGACGTAGAATACCTGCGGGTGGGATTCCACGACGGCCAAGTCGGCGATGCGACCCCCCATGATGGCGGGACCGATGGATCGGAACTCGAGATCCGCGACCGCCGCCGCGGGATCGATTTGTGACTGGAGGACAGACGGGACCGTCAGCAGCAATGCGCCGGCTGCGTACACGAACCGCATAGGAGAGTCCTGGTTGGAGACGGTGGTATCGCGAGACAGTGAAGATGTAGGCTCGATCACCGCCGCGTCGAGGGGCGCGAACGCCCGCGGGGCGGCGGGCATCGCCCTCCGCCCCGCGTCACGTGCCCTTGGACTGGTCTAGTCGAGCACGGGCTTGGGTCCGAGAACGTCTTCGATCGACAGAACCTCCACCGCGCCGAGGTTGAGTGCGCGGATGCCGGCTTCGACCTTCGCGCGATCGCCGACGACGACGATGAGCATGTTGTCGGGATCGATGTACTGGCGTGCCACTCGCATCACGTCGCGCGGGCTCACCGCGAGAATGCGGTCCACATACTGGCTGAGGTAGTCCTCTGGCAGGTCGTAGACGTAGAGGTCATCCAAGGCCCCGGCGATGGACCCCACCGACTGGAATTGACCGGGGTAGCGCAGCGCGACGTAGTTCTTGCCGCGCTGGAGTTCGTCGTCCGCGATCGGCTCGCGAATGCCCCGGAACTCGTTGAAGAACTCACGGAGCGCCTTGTCGGTGGCGTCGGTTTGCACCGCGGATGACGCCTGGAACGGTCCCGGAAGCAGATCGTACGAGAAGCCGGAACCTGCCCCGTAGGAGTATCCGTTGCGCTCGCGGAGATTGTCGTTGAGTCGGGATGTGAATGACCCACCGAGGATCGTATTCATGACTTGGAGCGCATAGTAGTCGTCGGTCTTCCTCGTCACGCCGATCCGGCCGATGACGATCTCGCTTTGCGCGGCCCCCGGCTTGTCCACCAGGAGGATGCGGCGACCGCGCACCTGCTGCGCTTGCGGCCAGCGCGGCGCCGGGATGCGGCCGGGCTCCCACGACCCGAAGGCCCGCTCGAGCCGCTCCTGAATGGCGGCCGGGGTCACGTCACCCACCACCACGACGAACGCGTTGTTCGGCCGCACGTACGCGCGGTGGAACACCCGAAGATCCTCGACGGTGACCGCGCGGATCGACGCTTCCGTGCCCAGGGACGAAAACCCGTAGGGATGCGTCGTGCCGTAGAGCGCCTTATTGAACAACACGTCGGCGACAGCGGAGGGTTCGTCATGCCACTGGAGCAGCTGGGTGAGTCTGCTGGTGCGCTTGCGCTCCAGCTCGTCGGCCGGAAACGTCGGACGGAGCGCGACGTCGGCCATCAACGGCAGCGCATCGCTGAGTCTGGACGCGGGAGTGAACAGCGAGACCATCATCGTATGCGTTCCTGCACGCACACTCAGCCTCACCCCGAGAAAGTCGATCGCGTCGGCCAGCGCCAACGCGTCGCGCTCGCCGGCACCTTCGTCCATCATGTCGGCAACCAGCGACGCAAGGCCCATCCGGTCGGCGGCTTCGTTCCCGGCGCCCGCCTCCACGACCAGGTTGACCTGCACCACGGGCACCTGATGCTTTTCAAGCAGCATCACCCGCAAGCCGTTCGAGAGCGTGAACTCCTGCGCCGCCGGAAGCCGCAGCCGCGGCGGCGGGCCGAGCTCGGGTGGTCCACCGCGATCCGGCTGCTGAGCGAGCATCGGGCTCGCGGCCGTCAACGCCGCCGCGATACCGAGGAAGGAAAGACCGGTTCTCATGGTGCGCTACTCCTCACTCGCGAGCTTCTTGGTTGCCGCAAGGTCCGTGCGGCCCTCGGGCACGACGCTCAACACCAGCCGGCCGTTGTCGCGGAGCGTCGATCGCACGACCGCCCTGACGTCGCTCCGTGACAACGCTTTGTATCGCGCCAGATCCTCGTTGAAGTAGTCGGGGTTTCCCGTCCGGAAGTAGTAACCGTTCAACCGATCGGCCAGTCCGAGCAGCGACTCCGAACCCCCCAAGAAGCCGGCTTCGTACTGGTTCAAGGCCCGCTGGACCTCGCGATCGCTGGGTCCCTCCGCCTTCAACAGATCGAGTTCCTCCTGAATGACCGTCTCGATCTCGTTGAGATCGTGCCCGGCACGCGCCGTCGATACGATGCAGAACTGTGATGAGACCTCGCCCGATCCCTGAAACGCGGAGACGTCCTGGGCGATCTCCATGTCGTACACGAGTCGCTTGTACAGCCGCGAAGTCTTCCCGCCGGCAAGCGTGTTGGCCGCGATGTCCAGTTCCGCATCGCCCGGCTGATAGATCGGCGCGGAGAGCCAGCACATGTACAGGCGCGGCAGCTGCACGCGGTCTTCCATCACCACGCGCTTCTCCTCGGCCAGAAACGCCGGCGGGGCCGGTACCGGCCCGACGGCCGGGCCGGCATCCACGTCGCCGAACCAGTACTGAAGCCGCTCCTTCAGAATCGCCGGATCGAAATCACCAACGATCGCGAGGCTTGCGTTGCCGGGCGCGTACCAGGTTCGGTGAAAGTCGAGCACGTCCTCGAAGCTGGCCGCCGAGAGGTCTTCCATCGAGCCGATCACGGGCCAGCTGTATGGGTGATCGGGTGGGTAGAGGTGCTCGTTGATGGCCAGGAACGCCTTCCCATACGGCCGGTTGTCCACGCGGAAGCGGCGTTCGTTCTTCACCACGTCGCGCTGGCCGTCGACCTTCTCGGGCGACATCGCATCGAGCAGGTAGCCCATCCGGTCGGACTCGAGGAACAACGCCAGGTCGAGCGCGTTGCTCGGCACGAGCTCGTAGTAGTTGGTGCGGTCTTCGGTCGTCGAGCCGTTGTTCACCCCACCCGCCGCCTCCAGCCACTGATCGAACTTCCCTTCCGCCACGTGACCCGAGCCCTCGAACATGATGTGCTCAAAGAGATGCGCGAAGCCGGTGCGACCGGGCTTCTCGCGCGCCGAGCCCGCGTGGTACCACACGTTCACTGCGACCATCGGGATCGTCGTATCCCGCTGGAGGATGACATTGAGGCCGTTGGGCAGCGTCACCTGCTCGTAATCGACATCGAGCCGGACATCCTGCGCGCGCAAGCCGGTGGCACCGAGCACGACCAGCACCACGGCTGACAACACCCGTTTCATCTGCACCCCACTAGAATGAAGTCGCTGAGCATCTTCACCTGACGTACGCCGCACGGCGTTACCTACATCGTCCCAAACGGGTCTTCGAGCGACGGGCTCTGGGGCGTGAATAGTTCGGCACCATCCTCCGTGATCACCATGTCGTCCTCGAGGCGCACCCCGAACTCGCCGGGAAGGTAGATGCCGGGCTCGTCACTGAACGTCATGCCGGGTGCCAGCGGCAGCGTGTTGCCACGCACCAGGTACGGCCACTCGTGACCGTCCATCCCGATTCCGTGTCCGACGCGGTGCGTGAAGTACTTGTAATCGGGCCCGTAGCCGGCATCGGTGATCACCTTGCGTGCCGCCGCGTCCACGGCCTGGCACGGAACGCCCGGCCGTGCGGCACGCAGCGCCACGGTCTGGGCCCGGAGTTCGATCTCGAACACGCGTTTCATTTTGTCCGTCGGGATACCGAGGACGAACGTGCGGCTGATGTCGGACCGATAGCCTTCGACGCTCCCGCCGCCGTCAATGAGCAGTATGGTACCCTCGCGAATCACCTGCGGCGTCACCGAGCCGTGCGGCAGGGCGGCATACGGTCCGGTCTGCACTCCCGCCCCACCGGGAAAGCCGAGCTTGGTGTGCGCCTCGGCGACCAGCCGCGCGAAGTCGTTCTGCGTCATGCCCTCGTCGAGCGCACGGTAGGCCGCCTCGTACGCCTGGAGCGTGACCTCTGACGCGAGTCGCATGAGCGCCAGTTCATGCTCGTCCTTCACTCCCCGGCACCCCGCGGTTACCTGTGTCGCGCTGGCGAGCGTGAGCCCTGGCGCCGCAGCCGCCACTCCATCGCTGAAGACGAAGCGCACCGTCTCCTCGATGCCGAGCGTTCCGGCGCCGAGACCTCGCGCCCGCATGCCATCCGCCACCAGACGGTACGGGCTCTCATCCTCCTGCCAGGTCATCACGTCGGCGCCGGAATCTGCCAGGGGCCCCTCCGCGATCTGCTCGCGGGCTCGCTCCTCCTCGAACGCCGGGGTGACCAGGAACGGTGCGCCGCGGACCGGAAGGACCAAGGCCAACAACCGCTCGCTGAGACCCCACTGCATGTTGGTGTAGTAGACGAGGGACGTTCCCCCGGTCAGCATGATCCCGTCGAGGCCGCGCTCGGTCATGAGGGCCCGCGCCCGCTCGATGCGCCCCATCCGTTCGGCGTTCGAGATCGGCACCGCCTCGCGCTGGCGCGAACGGAGTGCCGCGACCGACGGTGGCAGGGCCGCCGACGGCGGGGTGCCCTTGGCAACGGTAGGATGCACCGCGGGCGCCGCGGCGGCGGCGATCGACGTACCAAGGAACTGGCGACGAGAGAGCATGGTCGGAGGCGTCAGGTATTGGGCGTGAAGGGAACCGATCAAAGATACCCTCACGACGGAGCGCCGCCACTACGGCGAGCAGGCTTCACTCGCCACACCGATCACCTTACGTTCACGCGTCCATCGTCAACTCGGGGTTGACCCGCATGAGTTTCGAATTCCTACCCATCTGGGCCGTTGCCGTTCTGGTGTTCTCGCTTCGCATCCTCGACGTGTCGCTGGGTACCATGCGTACGATCTCGGTGGTTCGGGGACACGTCGGGCTGGCGATGATGCTCGGGTTCGTGGAGGTCTCCATCTGGGTGATCGCCGTAACGCAGGTAGTGGCGGGCATCGCCGAGCATCCCCTCCTCGTCATCGCATACGCCGGCGGCTTCGCCTCGGGGAGTGCGGTGGGGATTACGCTCGAACGCAAGCTCGCGCTGGGGTCGGTCGTCGTGCGCGTCGTGTCCCACCTGCCACGAAGCGACCTCGAGGCGGTGATCGGCCCCCTCGCCACCGATATCGCCGCCTTTCGCGGCGAAGCCGCTGGCGGAGACCGCACACTGCTGTACGCCTCGTGCAAACGCCGAGACCTGCCGCGTTTGATTGAGAAGGTACGCGCCGCCGATGACGACGTGTTCTACGTCGTGGAGCGGTTCTCGCAGATGGGAACCGCGGTTCCCCTGCCCCATCCGACCGGGTGGCGGGCGGTGTTCAAGATGAAATAGCAGGAGGGGTGCGGAGTGCAGCGGGCAGCGTGCAGCGGGCAGCGGGCAGCGTGCAGCGGGCAGCGTGCAGGGTGCGGGGTGTTCTTAGCGCCTGTCTCGCTCCCCCATCAGCTCCCGCAGCTCCGCAAACCAGTTCACGACCACGGTAATGCCCTGGAGCGTCCCCGAATCGGGCGCGGCGATGAAGATGAACTGGCTGCCGTCTGGATGGACGTCGTACTGAGCGTGCCATGACCCGCTGGCGAACCTCCTCCCGTCAAACACCAATCGACGGTCTGTCACCGCCAGGGCCGGGTCGGTGCGAAGGCTCGCGACCATCACCTGTCTATCCGGCAGTCGGTAGTAGATCTCCCGCCCGCCGGACGACCACACCGGGGAGAATCCACCGCTGCGCGAGATCTGCGTCTTTCCCGAGGGAACCGGGAATGACGTGACGTACACCTCCGCACCTCCTGATTCGTTGGACACATAGGCGACCCAGCGTTCATCCGGGGAAAGCCGCGCGCCATGCTCATTCCACGCGTTGCGGAGAAAGGGAGCGGCAATGGAGTCACCGGGAATCACCACGAGTAAGTCACGGCCGCTCTCGTCGGCGTTGTCGCGCACCAGTAGCGTGCCGTCCCGCGTGACCGCCTCGGCATACTGGTCCCCGGGCGCCGTGTACAGCACCTCGGGGCCACCGCTTCCATCCGCACGCCGTCGTACGACGTCCGACCCTTGCGATTCCTCGGAGTTATGGCTGTACACGATCCACTCGCCGCGTGCATCCCACAGTGGATAGCGGTTGACGCCCCCCTCCGTGGACAGCAGCGTCAGCGTCGCTGCCGCACGGTCGTATACACGGATCTCGACGGCGTCGGTTGCCTCCACCTCGACGGCGATACGCCGGCCATCCGGAGAGAACCTCGGGCTCCCATAACCACCAGCCGGGACTTGGAGCGGCTCTTCTTGGCGCGACGCGTCGACGAGCGTCGGAACCTCGGCCGCCCGCTCGCCCTGGAGATACACCACCGTACCGGCGTCGGAGGCCGCCCATTGCGTGGCGCCACCAGAAAAGACCTGTACACCCTCCAGCAAGGCCGTGGGCTGCCCGGTTGCTCGCCGAGCAGCGACGTCGAACGGCACCGCAAACACGCTTCCGGACCCGTGACCGTAGACGATATGCCCGGTGTTGACGTACTGGGGGAACACCCCTTCGTCCACGATGACCTCGATCGCACCCGTGTTGACGGTCATCATCACGATCCGCGCGGCGTTCAGCGAGGGGAAGTCCGTCACCAACACGGCACGTCCATCCGGCAGGAAGTGCGGCCAGATTAGTTGGCCGACCAGGGAATCGGCGGGCGCCACTGTCCGGACGTCACCGCCGGTTCCCGGCACGATCCCGAGCCTGTCGGACCCCATCGTAAACACGATGTCACCGCTCTCGCCCCAGTGGATGCCGGCCCCACCGCCGTACACGCCCCGCGCCACCGTGAGGGCGGCCCCTCCGCTGGTGCGCACTCGCTTGATGTCGCTCCCCTTCGTGAACGCCAGCCACTCACCGTCCGGCGAGAACGTCGGGTCCCGCCCATCCTCGGTATCGGGGATGGGGTGCACCTCGAGATCCGCCGCTCGCCGGAGCAACAGCTGCTGCTGACCTTCCACCGAGCCGACATAGACGATTTGGGACCCGTCTGGCGACACGGTGAGGAGCCTGCCACCGGTGCTGCTCCCGACCGGGTACTCTCCCGTGAGGACGAGGAAGCGCGCGGCGCGCCCAGGCGCCGGCGGTTCCGAGCGTAACAACCCGAACGCCGCCAGCCCCGCGAGCGCCACGGTGGCCGCGGGCCATGCCATGCGACGCCACAGCGGCTGTTCAGCCACCGCCACGCCCGATGCCGGGCCGGCGCTCGTCACTGCCGTGGGCGTCACGAAGTTGGGGTTGCTGAGCGCGGACGCGAAGTCCGCCGCCGACCGAAACCGATCGGCCGGCATCTTGGATAGTGCCTTCCCGATCGCCGCCCCCACGTGCGCGGGCACCGTGTCGCGGAGGGCCGTCACCGGGGGCGCCTTTTCGGTAATGACCTTGGCCACGATGGCCTGTGCGGTACTACCCGTGTACGGCGGGTCGCCGGTCAGCATCTCGTAGAGCACGGCGCCCAGCGAGTACACGTCGCTTCGCGCGTCGAGCTCCCGGTCGCCCATCGCCTGCTCCGGGCTCATATAGTGCGGGGTTCCGATCGAAAGCCCCGTCTCCGTGAGCCTGGTGCCGCTCGCCTGGCTCACCGCGAGCGCGATACCGAAGTCCGCGACCAGCGCTTGTCCGTCGTGCATCAGGATGTTCTCGGGCTTGATGTCGCGATGGATCACCCCCTGGCGATGCGCATAGTCCAGTGCCGCGGCTATCGACTTGGTGATCTCCAGCGCTTCCTCGATGCCGAGCTGCTTCTCGCGCTTCAACAAGTCGCGCAGTGCTTCGCCCTCGATGTACGGCATCACGTAGAATAGAAAACCGTCAGCATCGCCGGAATCGTGAAGCGGCAGGATGTGCGGGTGCTGCAAGTTGGCGGTGACCTTGATCTCTTGCAGAAACCGCTCGGCGCCGATCACGGCCGCCAGTTCCGGGCGCAGCACCTTGAACGCGACCTTGCGATCGTGCTTCACATCCTGCGCCAGGAAGACCGTTGCCATGCCGCCTTGCCCGAGCTCGCGTTCGAGCAGGTAGCGCTCGGCCAAGGCATTGGTGATGCGGGCGGCGGTGTCACTCATGGGAGGCTCCAGGGGATGCGGACTTCGGGAAGAAGATGGCTGAGACCGGGGAATTCCGCGAGGGCACGGGGAGGATTGACCGGTGACCATGGTTTGCCGATTCTACGTGCCATGACTTGCCCCACGTGTCATCAGGAGGTCGACCCCGATCACCGCTTTTGCAGCGGGTGCGGTCGGCCGCTGCTGGGCCCGCGCGCGGCCAAAGTCTCGGCGATTCTCACCGACGACTTCGATATCGACGCGCTGAGCAAACTGCAGCGCGAGAAGCAGCGCCTGACCAAGGAACTCAAACAGATCCTCGATCACGCCGGCCAGACGGGTGAAGTTACCACCGCCGATCAGGCCCGCTATCAGGAGTTGCGCGGCAAGTGGGGCCAGCTCACCGGTGAGATTTCCAACCACATGGACTACCTCGAGGCGCGGAGGGAATACGAGCGGCGTCACGCCAACCGGCGGCATCGGGACCGGCGGCGCCAGCACAGCGCCATTGACTTTCCCGAGCGCCGCAAGGGCGATCGACGGGACAACGCGCGGCGCAGCGGCGAGGACCGGCGCTACCCGTTCGACTGACGTGGTTCGGGTGCACCGCGACGCTGATGCACAACGGCCCCGGTGCTTCCACCGGGGCCGTTGGGCTGTCTCCAGAGCGATCGAGATGCGAACTACTTCCGCTCGATCGTGATCCTCTTGAAGATCCTGAAGCCGGGCCACTCGGTGTTGCCCTGGGCGCCCTTCCCCATCTGAAGTGCGAGATAGAAGCCCACGATCTCCGAGCCGCCAAGCGCAGGACTAGGGAAGTCCTGATCGTCGCTCCCCCCGAGCGAGTGGGCGAATTCATAGACCGTCGACAAGGTCTCTATCTGACGGACGACACGATTATTACCACCAGGTGTGAGATTCTGGACTTGGTCCTTCTTACCGCACTCCGACTGCTTGCTCCCCTTGCAGTCGTCCGCCACGTGCCAATCCTCCAACTGCCACACCCCGTTCTTGTCCCTGAAGATGTTCCATATGTCGTCGTCCAGGAGAGGCACCGCAGCAAACGGATCCGTGACCTCGACGTTGTCACCGTCCACGAATACGAAGCGCAACGAGTTTTGCAGCTCCTCAGTCGCAGGCACGGACAGCGCGAAGTACACGTTGTAGCAATCCGCTGTCCAATACAGGGTCCCTGTCGCACCGGTCGCACCCGAGAGATTGATCGGGATCTCGGTACCGTCACCGTACGCTGCATCAACGCCCTCGGTCTCAAGCACGCCGCGCTTGTCGGTGCACGCCGTGGCTTCAAAGGTCAGATGCGGCTTGCCGAGAAGGACGATTCCGTCGTCATCAGGAGTGACATAGTGCTTGGCAAACGGTCCGCCATCCCCAGTGAGCCCGATGCCATACCCGTGGGCGTCGAGGGCATGCGGGATCCCGGGGCTCCCGAGCTTCCACGTGGCCGTCGCGATGCCGTCCGCGCCGGTCAGCGCCGGCACCGTGCTAACGACGGTTCCATCACCACCAGAGATGTCGAAGGAAACCCTCGCTCCCTGGACCGGCACGAGATCGGAGATGGGATCACAGCCTTCGGATAAACCGTCACAAGGATCGGTCACGTTGTTCGTGAGCTTCACCTGCACGGCGACCTCTTCGCCCGAGTACCCTGAGTACACGCCAAGTGGCTGCACTTTTTCCATCTGGGCAGGCATGGCCCACACGAAGGGGCTCAAAGTACCTGACGTGCCGCCAAACCCGCGGTTGACAGCGTAAGCGGGCTTCGGCGCGGTCGACGGCAGTACCGCCGTGCGCAGCGCCCGCCAGCCGGCACTTGCGAACTGCCCCAGCCACGACTGCGGCGCCGCACTGGCGCTCAGCAAGGCGGTGCAGTCAACATCGATCGAACTGAACGTGTTCGGCAGCGCCTCGATGGTGCCGTCGCTCAACTCATGATGCAGTTGGAGCCTGTGGAATTTCTCGTGATTCAGCACGCCGCCGTCTTTTAGCCGGTCGAGCGCGGGCCCCGTGCTCACGCACGCCGCCACGATGACCGGCGGGTCATAGACGGTTCCGGCAGGATCCGACGTCTCGACCACGAGACACCCCGGATACTGCGGGAGCGCCAGCCGTTCGAGGAACACTGGGTTCGCGTCGTCGGCAGCAAAGTTGCACTCAGCGCCGCGGGTCACGGAGAAGAACGTCTCGTTATTGACCGCCCCGCCATCGATCGTGAACGCGCAGGTCCCGTCCGGGCATTCCGCCGTGCCGCCCGAACCAGCATCGAAGAACGCCTCCGTGCAGGCACCAACGTCACTGCCCTCGCCGCACCCTAATGCGCCGCTCTCGATTCGGAACGTGATCGGCAGGTTGCTGCCGTTCTTGAACGTGTAGATAGGCGTCTGATTCGTCGAGCGGTTGTCTTCGTTGGTGTCCGTGGGCTTCACGTCCCTATAGCCCATCAGGGCCCAACCGAGCGTGTCGTTCACCAAAGCACGCGAGTTCACGCAGATGCGATAGACACCGCCGGACGCAAGGTTCGATTGTCCGGTCTGCCACCCAGCGCTATACGTTTCCAGATCCGTGTTGACCGCGACCTGACTCCCCGCAAACGAGATGACAGTTCCCACCGCCCCAACGTACGCGCCGCAAGACGCCACACCGACACCATCATCGGCGAATGGTCCGAAAACGTCTATGCGTGGCCGAAGATTCGGGTTGAACGTTCCGTCGAAGAACGGCGCCGGGACGAGCGGGGGAAGGAAGTAAAACCCATCAGTGCCACCCTCGTGCGCGCCATCCGAAACCGCGAAGTCTGGCGGCAGCAGACGTGGCTCGCTCATGTCCTGACACGCCGTGACGGCGAATACTCCGAGGATCGAGGATACAACAAGTCGCTTCTTCATCCCGCCAGCCTTTCCAAAAAAAATTACTCCCGATTCCTTCGCGGATATGCGAGCGCCCAGGAGGGGGCATCGACATTCTATGTTGGCTTGCGCCTTAAAGGTGGACTGCCAACATCAGCAGGTCAAGCAAGGGGCGAGCCAAGTGAAGGAGCGCGTAAGTCGATGCCGCGCAACGAGGAATCCTGATCTCACTGGTATGATTGAGTCGTGCAGAGGTGCCAGGGGTGTGGCGCACGCGCAACACTGTGATCTGGCCTCACAAAGCCAGCTCGATCTCCTGGAACGCGGACGCTTATCGGCCAAGGAGCGTAAGCTCGCTCCAGCGCGGCTGTCTGGCGAGCTCCTGCCACCACCACACGTTGCCTTGAGACTCGACGAACCGATGGTGCGGGTTCGCCACGATGTAGCGTTTGAGGATCTCGATCGCCTCGTCGTTGTCCCCCGCGACGTGCCGGGCGTAGGCCTCCACGGTTCGTATCTCCCACTCGGGATCGATCTCCGGATCGGCCGCCGCCTCGCGCACGCGGTCCAGCACGCGATCGGCGCTGTCCGCCAACCCGGCCTTCCCGACGATCCCTCCGTACAGCGTCATGGCTTGCAAGCGGACGGTCGTGTCGGCAGACGCCGTGGGCAACGAACCGATCCCATCGATCAGCGTGGCCGCCCGCGCCACATCCGGGGCCGGTGCGCCGGGAACCACCATCAGCCACAGCTGACAGAGCTTGAAGCGCACGTCGTCCGGGAACCGAGTGAAGCCCTCCGTGCACCAGCGGCGCGCGGTGGTCGCCTGTTGCAAGTCGATCGCCCCCCAAAAGGCTCGGTCGATCAGGTCGCTCGTCCCGCGGAGATACGGATCGCGCTCGAGGCCGGCCTGGGCCGCGGCCATGGCCAGCGGGACCTCGTCGATCTCAGGCTCGTAATACACGACGCTGAGCGTGACGTACGCGGACGCGAGCGTGGGGTCGAGCGAGGTCGCCTGCTCCAGATCGGCGCGCGCCGCCGCGATCAACGCGGGTCGCTGCGACATGTCGGGCGTGACGGTGGGATTCGCCAGCACATGTTTGAGAGTTCCGCGCAACTCCAGCGCTTTGGCGTTGCGATTGTCGAGTGTCACGGCGCGTTCGGCGTGGCCGATCGCCTCCTGGATCACCACGGCGAGGTCGCCGCCGAGATATCGCGCCCGCTCCAGCGCGGTCCAACCGCGCGCGACGATCGGATCGCCCCATCGGGGATCGGCGCGCTCGGCAAGCTGAAACAGGGAATCGGCGCTGTTCAGCGCGCGGGCGACCCCGTCGTGGTCGTCGGCCGCCCGCCGCTCGGCCGCTTCCTGTCGGCTGCGTTCGCCCCGGCGATACGCCACGTACGCGTCGTTGCTGCGCGTTCCCAAGCGGCTTGCCCGCAGCGCCACGTTACGCCCGATGCGTGCCCGAAGCGACGTCGTCACCCCGGCGGCGACGGAATCGCGCGCGGAGATGATCTGATCGGCGCCCACCGTGAAGCTCTCGAGATTCCCGACGTTGTCACCGGTGTTGCCATCCACGAGCCGGGTCGAGATGAGCACGTTCCCGCCGGAGCGCGACTCGAGCTGGCCCACGACCAGGGTGCCCGCCCCCAGCGCCCGCGCCACCGAGTCACGACTCGCGCGGGTATCCCGGAACCTCGCGGCGCCGCTGGCCGACACCACGCTCACGTCCGCGCGATCCAGCTCGTCGATCAACGCCTCGGTCAACCCATCGGCGATCGGTCCGAGCGATCCGTCGCTCGAGAGGTCCTCGAAGTACAGCACCGCCACGCGTTCGGGATCGAGTTGATCGCCAAGTACGCTGCCGCCGCCAGGGCCGAATACCGCCCAGGCGCCGAGCGCGATCCCCGCCACGGCGACGACGCCAACCACGGACACAAGGGCCCTGCGCCACGCCGACGCCGGCTCCGCGAGCTGCCCGGCCATCATGCGCGAGGTACGTCCACCCGCGGCCATCATGCCCGACTGCCGCATCGCCGCCGACGGCCGGCGATGCATCGCGGTGTGCACGTCCACCATGTCGAGCGCCTCGGCCATCTCCATGCCCGTCTGATAGCGATCCGCCGGAGTCTTCGCCATGGACGTCATGATGACGTCCTCTAACTCGTCCGGAATCGCCTCACGCATGATCGTGGGCGCCGGCACGGTGTCCATGGCGTGTCGCGCCATGATCGCCATCGGGGTCGGCCCGGTGAACGGCACCTGCCCGATGAGCATCTCGTAGAGCACGCATCCCAGGCTGTAGAGGTCACTCCGTCCGTCGACGTTCTCCCCGGAGGCCTGCTCCGGACTCATGTACGCCGGCGTACCCACCGCCATGCCCGTCTGCGTGATCTTCTCTCCACCCGCCGCATCCATCGCGCGGGCGATGCCGAAGTCCGCCACCACCGCGTGGCCGCCGGTCATCATGATGTTGTCGGGCTTGATGTCGCGATGAACGAGGCCCAGGCTGTGGGCGTATCCGAGTGCCTCCGCCACCTCCTTGCAGATCAATACCGCGTCCTTGATGGGCAGCTGCTTGTCGCGCTCGATACGGTCGCCCAGTGACTCGCCTTCGACGAACGGCATGACGTAGTACAGCTTGCCGTCGGCCTCGCCCGAGTCGTAGAGCGGGAGAATGTGCGGATGCTGTAGCTTGGCGGTGATCTGCACTTCGCGCAGGAACCGATCGGCGCCCAGCGACTGCGCCAGGTCCGGCAGAATCACCTTGATGGCGACGTAGCGGTCGTGCTTGAGATCGCGGGCCAGGTACACGGTGGCCATGCCACCCTGCCCCAGCTCCCGCTCGACATCGTATGTGTCCGCAAGGGCGGCGCGCAGCTCTCGGAGCTGCTCCTCCGCGTATTCGTCTATTTCGGGCTGGTCAGTCATCGCTCAGCGTATAACAATAGAGGCACACCCGAGAGGGAGCCAGCAACGGACGTTCAGCGGCGGCGCCCGGCATCCGCCAGCACCGCCCGCGCCGCGAGCCGACCGGGGGCTCCGGTGACCCCTCCGGCCGGATGCGTACCCGCCCCACAAAGGTACAGTCCTTCGACGGGCGTGCGATGTCGCGCCCAGCCACCGACAGGTCGCATGAAGAACAGCTGGTCGAGGGCCGGCTGCCCATGGTACAGGTCGCCCCGGGGCAGCCCGAACGCCTGCTCGAGGTCCGGCGGCACCAGCACCTCCGATGCGATCACGGCCTCAGCGACACCGGGCGCGACCCGCTCCAACACACGTACCACTGCCTCGAGCAACCGACCCTTGGCCTCGGCCGTCCACGACGCGTCCCTGAGCGCGTAGGGCGCCCATTGCACCATGGCGGACACGACGTGCCTGCCCTCCGGCGCGCACGACGGGTCGCGGATGGTCGGAACGGTCCACTCGATCATCGGGTCGGCAGCGGCGGCGCCGTGCTTGGCGTCATCGTGTGCCCGCTCCAGGAAACGCAGGCTGGGCGCGTGAATCACCAACCCAGCGAGCAGCTCCCGGTGCGCCGGCACTCGCAGAGGCAGTTGCTCCAGAGCCAGATGCACCTTGGCCGTGACTCCGCGGCAGCGGATATGACGCACGGATCGCACGAAGTCGGGATCGAGCACGGCGGGATCCACGAGTCGCAGCATGGTCGATTGCGGATCGACGTTCGACACGACACGCGCCGCCGGCACCTCTTCGCCGTCCCAAAGCGTTACCCCCATCACCCGTCCGCCGGCCACCCGCACTCGCGCGACGCGCGCCGCGGTGCGCACGGTGACCCCCGCGGCGATCGCCGCCGCCTGGAGCGCCTCGACAAGGCGACCGACACCGCCGCGCGGGAACGCGACCGGTCGGATCCCGTCGCCGCCGTGGTGCGCGAACAACGGCAGCGCCGTGCCCTGTGCCATCGGGCCCTGGTCGATCCCGACGAGTGCGCCTGCCGCGACCAGACCCTTCACCAGATCGCTCTCCAGCCAGTCGTCGGCCAGATCCGCCACGGGCAACGGCAGAACGCGGAGCAGTTCGCCCATGTCCCGCTTGCCCAGCCGGCGCCATCCCAACCCAAGTCCGATCAGCGACGGGAGGTCGGCGACCGCTGGGTCGGGAAGCTCCGGCATCACCATGTCGCGGAGCCGGCCCACCACCGCGGCCGTCTTCCGCACCCACTGGACGAACGCCGGCCACTGCTGCACGTCACCACGGCCAAAGCGCCCAAGGGCGTCGCCTGCCTTGCGCGGATCGCGCCAAATCGGCACGAGTTCGCCGTCGGCGGCGAGCGCCGCGAGCGGAGGGTCGGGGGCGGTCGACCACTCGAGCCCGTGCCGGGGAAGATCGAGGTCGGCGATCACCCCCGGGTGGAACCAGCCGAGGCTGTGGGGGCCGGCGTCCACTCTGAATCCGGGGGCGAACTCGCGCGTGCTTGCGGCCCCACCGACCGTCGCGTTGGCCTCGAGCACGAGCACGTTCATGCCGCCGCGGGCGAGATACGCGGCGGTGACGAGGCCGTTGTGCCCGCCACCGATGACGATCGCGTCCCACCGGCGGTCGGTCATGCCTTCCCGAGCACGCGCAGCGCGGCGAGGCGACCCGGCTGGCCCGTGATCCCACCCCCCGGGTGGGTGCCGGAGCCGCACTGATACAGGTTCGCGATCGGTGTCCGGTATTGCGCCCACGCCGGCGCCGGCCGCAGGAAAAAGAGCTGGCTGAGGGTCAACTCGCCGTGAAAGATGTTGCCCTCGGTGAGGCCGATCTCCCGCTCCATGTCCGCGGGCGTCCATACCTGGCGGTGCAGGATGCGGTCCTCGAGATCCGGCGCGTACTGGGCGAGCGTGCGTACCACCGTGTCGCCGAAGGCCTCCCGTGCCGCGTCATCCCAGCCGCCCTCGCGATTGTAGGGAGCGTACTGCACGAACAGCGACATGACGTGTCGACCCGGGGGCGCCATAGTCGGATCGATCATCGAAGGGAAGATGCCGTCCATGTACGGCGCTCGGCTGAACGCGCCGTATTTGGCGTCGTCGTACGCACGCTCGAGGTACTCCACCGACGGACTCACCGACACCGCACCGCGCAGGTGCTCGTGGGTATCGGGCAGGCTGGTGAACGTCGGGAGTCCCGAGAGCGCGAGGTTGACCTTGCCGGACGAGCCGCGGATACGGAATCGACGAATCGACGACACGAAGTCCTCGGGGAGTTGGCGCGGGTCGACTAACCCGAGAAACGTGCGCTTCGGGTCGAGCGACGACAACACGACATCCGCGCGGAGCTCGTCACCATTCTCGAGCACCACGCCGGACGCACGGCCGTGATGCAGCAGCACACGCTCGACGCCCGTTCCCGTCCGGATCTCCGCCCCGTGAGCGCGGGCGGCGGCCGCGATCGCCTCGCTCACGCCCCCGGTCCCTCCCCGCTGGAACCCCCACGCCCGGAACACCCCGTCGATCTCCCCCATGTAATGATGCAGCAGGACGTAGGCGGTCCCCGGCGAGCGTGGCCCCATGAACGTGCCGATGATCCCACTCGCCGACATGGTTGCCTTCAGCGCCTCGGTCTCGAACCACTCGTCGAGATAATCCGCGGCCGCCATCGTCATGAGCTTAAAGAGCGCGAAGGTCTTGCGCGCGCCGAGGCTCCGGCCGTGACGGCCCAGCTTGAGCATCGCGCCGAGGTCGCGGATCGAGAGTGAGGTCGGGTCGGGCGGGATCATCGCCAGGATCGGTCTGACCGCGACCGCGAGCTCGAACATCAACGTGCCGAAATCGTCGTAGGCGTCCGCGTCGCGCAGCGAGTGCCGCGCGAGCTCGCGTCTCGTCAAATCGTGGTCTCCCCATCGCACGAGGTGGTCACCATCGGGCAACGGCGTGAACGTGCTCTCGAGCGGCAGGATCTCGAGGCCGTAACGCGGCAGGTCGAGGTCGCGGATGATCTCCGGGCGCAGGAGGCTCACGACGTAGGAACAGGCGGAATACTTGAAGCCCGGGAACGGCTCCTCGGTCACGGCAGCGCCGCCGAGGATGTCACGCCGTTCGAGCACCACGACGGACCGTCCCGCCCGGGCCAGGTAAGCTGCGGCCACGAGGCCGTTGTGCCCGCCCCCGATGACCACCGCGTCGTACCGGCTGGACGAGGTCATACGCGCTTGCGCTCCGGATCGAAGAAGGGCAGCGCGACCACGCGCGCGGCGGCCCGGCGGCGCCGGTGCTCGACCGTGACCTCGATCTCCAGCTCGGTCCCGAGCCGCGCGACCCGCGACTCCAAGTGCGCCAGGGCGATTGACTGCTTCAAGAGCGGCGAGAAACACCCGCTCGTGGCGTAGCCGACTTGCGAGCCATGGTCATAAACGGGGACACTGGTGCGCCACGCCACAGGCGAGACCTGGGGCGGCAAGGCGAACTCCGCGAACGCCCGCTCGAGCGATTCCCACTCGACGGCGAGTCCGTGGAGCTGCCACGCCGGTTCGCGCGCGGCTTCGGCCCGCAGGGCCTCGCATCCCACGAAGTACGGCTTGTCGAGCGCCACGGTCCATCCCAGCCCCAATTCGAGCGGCGACGACTTCCGCGACTCGATCACTGCCTTGCGCGCGGGCACGTAGTCCACGTCCAGGAGGATTAGTCCTGCCTCCACCCGCGCCATGTCGAGCGCGAGGATCCCCGCGGGGATCACTCCGTAGGATTCCCCGCGCGCCAGCACCGCATCCCAGAGTCGCACGGCGTCGGCCGCATCCACCCAGAGTTCGTATCCCAAATCCCCTGTGTATCCGGTGCGCGAGATCGTCGCGGCGATGCCGGCCACCGTGCCGTTCGTCAAACGGAAGAACCGCAACCCGTCAAGGTCCGCATCCGTGATGCCCGCCAGGACCGCCCGGGCGGCCGGGCCCTGGATCGCGAGGGCCGCGATGCGGGCCGACACATCCGCAATCGCGACGTCGAGGCCGATGGCGTTGTCCTGCAGCCATCGCATGTTGGGCTCCGCGGCGGTGAGGCGAAAGTGCTGCTCGGCCAGTCGCTGCAGCGTCCCATCGTCCAGCACCTTGCCCCGGGCGTCGCACCACGGGGTGTACAACACCTGGCCCACCGCGCACCGGGTGACGTCGCGGGTCACCACGCGGTCGAGCAGGCGCGCGGCATCGGGCCCTTGCACGTCGTACTTGTAGAGCGGGGAAACGTCGATCACCGCGGCGGCACTGCGGATCGCGTGATACTCGCGCTCGTGCGTCAGCTCGTATCCGCTCGCGACGATATGACCCGCCCACCGCCGCCACTGTTGCGCCCGATTCAACGCGGACGTGCGCTCGTGAAACGGCGTGCCCGGAAGCGTCACGTCGGTCATATGGTGAGCGTGCTGGTGTACTCGATTATCGGCACCATCGTGTTCCTCTCGGCCCTGGACCGGCGGACGATTGACGACGACCATCCGCGGAGCAACGATACCCACCGACCCGGCCCACCGACAGGTGGTAACTCGGTGTCTTCAATGTAGATTACCCCCGCCTTCATAAGTCGAATCTCACCGGGGAGCGGTCCATCCATGACGAAGCCGTTTGACATGCGTGTGGTGCAGCGCGGTGCCCGTCTCAGGCGGTCACCCTTCTTCGACGCGACACTGCGGGCGGGGTGTTGGGGCTACACGGTCTACAACCACATGTTCTTGCCGATCGGCTACGCCGACCTCGAAGAAGAGTACTGGCGCTTGCTCAATGACGTGACCATGTGGGACGTGAGTGTCGAACGGCAAGTCGAGATCACCGGACCGGACGCGTTCGCTTTCACCAACTTGCTGACGCCTCGTGATCTCACGAAGTGTCGAGTCGGCCAGGGCAAGTACGTCATCATCACGGCGGAGGACGGCGGGATCATCAACGACCCGGTGCTGCTGCGCCTGGGCGACAACCATTTCTGGCTGGCGCTCGCGGACAGCGACGTGCTGCTCTGGGCTAAGGGGGTTGCCTACCAGTCCGGCATGGACGTGGACATCAAGGAGCCGGACGTGTCGCCGATGCAGGTCCAGGGCCCCAAGTCGAAAGAGGTGGTCGCATCCTTGTTTGGCGACGCGGTGCTGGACCTCCATTACTACTACTTCCTGGAGACGCAGCTGGACGGCATCCCCGTCATCGTGACCCGGACCGGTTGGAGTGGTGAGGTTGGGTTCGAGATCTATCTACGGGACGGGTCCAAAGGCGAGGCGCTGTGGAACCGTGTGACGGAGGCGGGCACGCCGTACAACATCGCGCCCACGGGACCCTCGGACATCCGTCGGATCGAGGCCGGGATCCTGAACTACGGGATCGACATAACCCTCGACAATCACCCCTATGAGGTGGGGCTCGGTTGGCTCGTCGACCTGGAGCAGGGAGCCGACTTCATCGGCAAGGAGGCGCTCCGCCAGTTGGCCCAGCAGGAACCGACGCGCCAGCTCGTGGGCGTCGAGATCGCAGGAGACCGCTTGGCGTTCAACTACGCGCGCTGGCCGGTCGCCGCCGGGGGCGAGGACGTTGGCGCCATCACGTCGGCGGTGTACTCACCGCGCCTCGAGCGCAACATCGGCTATGCCATGGTCCCTGTGGCCCACGCCGCACTGGGCTCGTCGTTGACCGTCACAACCCCGGACGGGGCGCGCGAGGCCACCGTGGTGCCGAAGCCGTTCGTCGACCCCACGAAGGAGACGCCGAAGTCCTGATGTCGTTCCTCGGGAACGTACGTGCGATCCTGACGCTCGGCCGTGGCACGATGGGGAAGTTGCCCACCCTGGCGGAGACACCGCACCCGTTCGCGCTGTTCGACGACTGGATGCGGGCGGCGACGCGGGCCGGGATCTTCCTGCCTGAAGCGATGACGCTCGCCACCGCGACCAAGGACGGCGTGCCGTCGGCGCGTATGATGCTGCTCAAGGGAGTGGATGCGCGCGGGTTCCGGTTCTTCACGAACTACGACAGCCGGAAAGGCGGTGAGCTCGATGACAATCCGCGCGCGGCGATCGTGCTGCACTGGGCGGTGCTCGAGCGCCAGGTGCGGGTGGAAGGCACGGTGGAACGGTTGGGTCACGACGAGTCGTTGGCATACTTCCGCTCGCGACCCCGCGGGGCGCAGATCGGTGCGTGGGCGTCGGACCAGAGTCGC
The DNA here is from genome assembly GCA_036397755.1 of Gemmatimonadales bacterium. GTDB lineage: Bacteria > Gemmatimonadota > Gemmatimonadetes > Gemmatimonadales > GWC2-71-9 > CAMYLY01. The sequence continues at coordinate 45,071 of DASWII010000046.1, forward strand.
TCGCTGCAGGATCGCGCGGAACTGGAGCGGCACGTCGCCGCCCGCGAACGGGAGTTCGCGGACGGCGAGGTACCGCTCCCGCCGTATTGGGGTGGGTTCGTCCTGAGGCCCCAGTGCATCGAGTTCTGGCAAGGCCGTCTCAACCGGCTGCACGACCGCCTGCGGTACGACCGCGACGGGGACGCGTGGCGCGTGACGCGGCTGTATCCTTAGCGGAGGCGACCGAACGCGGGCGCGCACGCAGGTTTTCCCGCCCGACGTCCACCGCCCCAAACGCCCACTATGGAATCCTATCAGATCTACAACCTGGTCGAAGCGCTCATCGTCATGTTTGGCGTGCTCGGCGTGTCGGGCATCGGTGCATGGGTGCTGGTGAAGCGGCGGCGCCACAGCGAGCTCCAGGCGGCGGACCCGGCCCTGCTGTCCGTCCTGGAGCAGCTGCGGGCGAGCGTGGACGGTATGCGAGAAGACGTAGCCGACATGGCCGATCGCCTGGAGTTCACGGAGCGCGCCATGGCGCAGCTCGCGGAGCAAAAGAATCGGGGCCAGCTGCCGGGCGTCTGATCCGGCGGTGTGGTAACGTACGACGCCCCGCGCATCTTCGGATGCGCGGGGCGTCGTACTTGCAGGAACCCGTCCCAGCCTACGGTTTGTCCTTCGGCAGCGGGCGTGCCCGATACTTCTCGTACAACTCCAGATGCCGGTTCCCAACACCCACATCGACCCCGTCGATGATGACGTGGCGCACGGTGGTGCGGATCTCCAGCGGATCCCCGTCGGTCACGACGAGATTGGCCCGCTTGCCCACCTCGATCGTGCCCAGTTCGTCCCCCACACCAAGGATCTCCGCCGGGTAGCGAGTGATGGCCTTGAGCGCCTCCTCGTGAGGAAGGCCATACCCGACTGCCATGCCGATCTCGTAGGGCAGGGTTCGCGAGTCGGAGGAGCTGAACGTCGACAACGCGAACGTGATCCCCGCCGCATGCACCCTCGCCGGCAACGAGTACGCGTCGTCGTACCGGCGGTCCGAACCCGGCATGGCCTGGGTGGCGCCGAGAATCACGGGAATATTCTTCTCGGCGAGCAGGTCGAACACCTTGTCGATCTCGCTGCCCCCTCCTCCACCGAACCCGCCGCCGCCGCTGTTCAAGAGCACGATGCGAACCTGCTGTTCGTCCGCAAACGCCACGGCGTCGCGAATTGCCTGCTGACTGGTGGCGCTCACCAGGAACGGGATCTCGCCCCCGAGCACGCGCGCAACAGCCTCCAACCGAAGATCGCGACGGACCGGGTCCCCGGCGTCGCGTGCCCGCGCGTACTGTCGGGCCGCATCGAGCCACGCGACGATGTCGCGTTTGGCCTCCTCGTACTGCTCCTGCACCTGGCGGAATGATCGCTGCTGCGCGGCGAACCCGCCGAAGCCAAACCCGCCACCGCGCATCGTGGGCCAGCTCAACATCACGCCCACGGACGGCCGAATCAGCATCTCCTCTACCGTCCACCCCGCGAGGTTCATCAGCGATCCCTGACCACCCATGCCACCACCCGCCGAGGAGGGCGTGGCCACGGCATGCGTGACACCGTTCGCCCGCGCCACAGGGATGTGCTCGCTAGCCGGATGAACCGCGGTGGCCCCCAGCAGGTGCGGATTGAACTCGCCCAACTCACGCTGATCGTTGGTCACGTCCACCGCCCCCACCTCCGTGAGACCGAGATCGGTCGAGGCGTCGAAGAACCCGGGATAGACCTCGAGGCCCGCGCCGTCGATCACTCGCGCACCGGCGGGAACGGTCACATCGGTCCCGACGGCCGTGATCCGACCGTCCTGGATTACGACGGTGCCCCTCTCGATGGCCGGACCCGCCAGCGTCACGATCTTGACGTTACGAATGGCCAGCGCCGGGCGCTCCTGCGCCGGCGCCGGGAGGGCCCAGCACGCAACGAGAGCCGTGCCCACCAGTACCGATATACGATTCCGCATTAGCGCACCTCCTCTGCATCATCGGTGGTCACCCGGGTACCCCGCTGCTGCGGACGGTAACGCTCGAGCAGTTTCTGTTTCTCAGCTTCCAGCTCTTGCTGCACCTGTTGATCGTGCTCGCGATCGAAATACAGCTTGCCGTCGATGTACGTCTGCTGCACGACCCCGAACGTGCTGAGCGGGTGGCCCTGGAAGATCACCAAGTCCGCGTCCTTGCCGACCTCGATGGACCCCACGCGGTCGGACACGCCCAGTTGGATGGCGGGGTTGAGCGTGACCAGCTTCAGTGCCTCCGTTTCACTGAGCCCGCCCCACTTCATTGTCTTGGCGGCCTCCTGGTTGAGGTGGCGCATTTCCTCGCCGCTATCCGAGTTGATCGACGTGACCACACCACGCTGGGTCATGAGCGCGGCGTTGTAGGGAATCGCGTCGTACGCCTCGACCTTATACGCCCACCAGTCCGAGAATGTGGACGCCCCCGCGCCGTGCGCGGCGATCTCGTCGGCCACCTTGTACCCCTCCAGCACGTGCTGGAACGTGGCGATGCGGAAGTTGAACTCCTCCGCCACTCGCAAGAGCTGGAGGATCTCGTCCGCCCGATACGAGTGGGCGTGTACGAGGCGGTCACCGGCGAGCACCTGGGCCAGCGCCTCCAGCTTCAGGTCGCGACGCGGGGGCACGGCGTTGCGATCACGCCGGCGCCGCACCTCGTAGTCGGACCAGCTCTTCTGATACTCCTGCGCATCCAGGAACGCCTGCCGAACGACGTCCTGGACGCCCATCCGGCTGTTGGGATATCGATCGGGGTTCCGGTCGCGCTTCACATTCTCGCCCAGCGCGAACTTGATGCCCGGCGGCGCCCCGTCGAACAGCAGCCCGTCGGCATTCTCTCCCCAGCGCGCCTTGATCACGGCGTTTTTCCCACCGATCGGATTCGCCGACCCATGAAGGACGTTGGCACTCGTCACGCCGCCGGCCGCCGCCAGGTAGATCCCCCGGTCAGTCGGGTCCAGCACGTCCTCGATCCCCACCATGGCCGAAACCGCAACAGCGCCTTCGTTGATCGCGTCCGCGGCGATGTGGGAGTGCGCGTCGATGATGCCTGGAGTGACGAACTTGCCGGTGGCGTCCACGACCTGTGCTCCGCGCGGCGCCGTAAGGTTCCGTCCGATCTCCGCGATCTTGCCGTCGCGGATCAGCACGTCGGCATTCTCCAGCGTGCCGCTGGTCACGGTCATGACCGTCGCATGTTGAATCAGCACGATGGCCGCATCGCTCACCGGTCCGCGATCCCGTGTCATCTCGACCGGGGCCGTGAACGCCAGCTCCTCGCCGGCCGCACCGCGCCCACCGCGTGCGGCAGCTCCACGACCGCCCGCGTCCTCGCTCTCATCGGCCTCATCGACGGATGCGGTCGTCGCGGACCCCACGTCGAACTTGCGACCGTCCACGAACACCATCCGCGTCTTCGTGTCCTCGCCAAACAGGTCGCCGTCGGTCACGACGAGATTGGCGATCTTGCCCGGTTCGACACTCCCCAACCGGTCGGCAACACCGAAAATCTGAGCTGGCGCCAGCGTCACCGCGCGCACCGCGGCGTCGGGCGACAACCCAAGGCGCATCGCGCGGCGGACATTCGCCGCGAACCCCGAGGGGTCGGCCTCCGACGAGTACATGGCGAATGCGACCCCCGCCGACTCGAGTGCCGCAGGTGTCGTGGGCGCGCGGTCCCAGAATCGCAGGGTCTCCAGTGGAATGTCCGCGTCCGGATCCGCCTCGCGCGCCCGTCGTGGCCAGTCGATGTTGACCAGAGTCGGGACGCCCGCGGCCGCGAGGTCCGCGGCGGCGGCGAATCCCTCGTGCACCCCGTACACGACCGCGCGCGTCTTCGTCTCCGCGGCGATCGCGATCGCACGGCGAATCTCACGCTCCCGAACCCCGGGCATCAGCACCGGCCACTGCGCGGCGAGCACGCGCCGGAGCGGCTCCAAGGCCCTGTCGTACCCAGGCCGTTCCTTGCCGCGTGGATCGGAATCGTAGGCCGACCACACGAGGTCGTAATGCGCGGCATCGAAGAACACCTGCTTGATGTAGGCGATGCCCCCCATGAGCGATTGGGGGTAGCCTGGGAATCCGGGCGCCTGCAGGTTGATGCGCATGGCCACGGGCGTGCGCACCACCATGTCATTCGGGCGCTCCCCGGCGAGGTTCACCCAGGCCGCCTGGCCGGCGATGTAGCCCCGCTCCGGCGTCGCCACCACGGACGTGAATCCCGCCGAGCGCCACTTCTCGATCGCATCATCCCCGGCATTCAGCTCGTCCCCGGCATTCACCCACGAGAACGTCCCAGGCCGATCCTCCGGCCCCCAGGAATAGTCCGCTGGATCGGCTCCCGCTGCGCCCTGACCGCCGCCACCACCTTGGCCGAAACCACCGGCGCCGCCGCGGGGCACCTTGAGCGTGGCAGGCAGTGCGACTGTGGACATGGAATTGACGAGGCCGGGGTACACCGTCAAGCCACTCGCGTCGATGACCCACGCGTCTGCGGGAACCTGTACCGACGCGCCGACGGTCGCGATCAGCCCGTCCTTGATGACGACCGTGCCGTTCTCGATCGTGCGGCCCGAGACCGTGACGATGCGGGCGTTGGTGATGGCATAGTGCCCCGGCGGCGTCGGTGTCTGGAGCACGGTGCTCTGGGCACCCGCCGTGGACACGCCGGGCACGACCGCCATGATCGCCAGCGCGCTCGCCTTTCCGAACCTGACTAGTAGTGACATGGTGAACTTTCCCAGTGAAATGATGGCAACGAGAAACGTTAGTCTCCGGTACGGGGGTCTGCCAGTTGTGTCGATCGCGGAGTGTACGCCGGAACGGACCCTCCTCCAGCCAGCGTTCCCCCACGTCTACCGCTTGCTCTCGCGCACCCTCTCGACGACCATATCGCCCATCGCATCGGTCGCGATGCCGCTGCGCGCATCCGCCGTCTTGACCTTCCCGCTCTGCAGCAGATCGGTCACTGCCTGCTCGACGCGGGCGGCGGCACCCGGCTCGCCCAGATAATCGAGCATCATGGCCACCGCCAGGATGGAGCCCAGTGGGCACGCGACGTTTTTCCCGGTGTATTTCGGCGCCGAGCCATGGATCGGCTCGAACATGGACGTCTTTCCGGGGTGGATGTTCCCGGACGCCGCTATGCCCATGCCACCCTGCAGCATCGCTCCGAGATCGGTGATGATGTCACCGAAGAGGTTCGTAGTGACGATCACGTCGAACCACTCCGGGTTCTTGATCATCCACATGCACGTCGCGTCGACGTACGCATGGTCCTGCGCGATGGCTGGGTAGTCCGCCGCCACGCTCGCGTAGGCCCGCGTCCAGATGTCGTGCGGCCGGATGGCGTTGGCTTTGTCCACCAGGGTCACCCGCGACTCGTGATCGGGGCCGCGGGCCGCCGCCCGCCGCTGGGCGACCTCGAACGCATACCGGACAGCGCGCTCACACCCTTTCCACGTGTACACGCCGTTCACGAGGGCGACTTCATCGGGCGTTCCCTTCTTGAGGTGCCCCCCGATTTGGGAGTACATCCCCTCTGTGTTCTCGCGCACGACGACGAAGTCCAGATCTTCGAGCCGCTTGCCCTTGAGGGGACACAGATGTTCCGCGTACAGCTTGATGGGCCGGAGATTCACGTATAGGTCGAGCCCGAACCTGAGCCCGAGGATCACCGATCGCTCGACGAGGCCGGGCTCAACGTCGGGGTGACCGATCGCGCCGAGCAGCACGGCATCCAGCCCGCGCCACTCGTCGATCACCCGATCCGGCACCAGTTCCTTCGTTGTGAGATAGTGCTCACCACTGTAGGGATACTCGACGAACTCGTATGTGAACTCTTCGTCGGCGGCGACCGCCTCGAGGACCTTCGTCCCTTCCCTCAGTACCTCCGGCCCGATGCCATCCCCTGGGATCACCCCGATGGTGTAGTGCGCCATGGCCGCTCCGTTCAGGAATCAAGAGAACTGGAAGCTAGCCACCCGACCCCTGCGCGGTCACGGGTGCGTCGCGGGCCAGCCAATCAGGTAGGTGAGCCGGCCGGCGGGCCCCGGGAGCGCTCCGCTTCCCACTTCCCACGAGTACCCAACCGGTGCCGACTCACGCGCCAGCCGGCCCAGTTCGTCCGGCGTGTACGCTCGAAGCTGCGACACGAGCCCGTCCCAGAAACAAATGAGCGGGACGAGTGGCACGAGGTACGTAAACAACAAGCGGCGCCACGTGCATGGGCGGATCATCGGGGTGGCGACCCAAACGAAGATCGGGGTCAGGAACATGGCGAACACCATCGCCCACCGCCGCTCGGGAATCTCCATGACAACGATGGGATCCCCCGCCGCGACGGCGTCGCGCAGGACTGCCCGGGCATCGTCCGGGGCAAAGTGATGAAAGGCGTTGAAGAGCGTGCGGACCCCCCGCAAGTCCGGCGGCACCGCGCGTGCGTCGACCGGTGAGCACCGGTAGGTCAGGACGGACCCACCTTGCACACGCTCCGCGACTCGATGGCGGTGCGGGAACTTGTCCGTCATCGTGATGGACACCCGTTTCCCCCTGGCGGCCAACGCTTCACTGAGTTGCCGGGTCGGCCCGCCGCTCCCGGAACAGAGATCGACGACGGTCCGCCGGTCCGTCGCGTCGCAAACGCGCTCCAGGATCGGCACCATCGGTTCGTAGAGTGGCAGTCGATCCTGGACGAACTGCAGATAGTCCGTGGCCAGATCTCGCAGGGTGGCCGGGAGCCAAGCCAGGTCCTCGAGCTCGAAGAGATGGAGGCGCTGGACGGCTCACTCCTCCAGATGTACCTGCAGTGACGCCGTGTAGACGTGATCCCCAAGTTCCGAGTCGTCGTCGTTGGACGCGTTCGCCGCGGCATGTACCGCTATCGCGGCAGGACAGCGCGGAGGATCCCAGGTCAGATCCCATTGGAACGCACCGGCCGCTGTGTCGGCCGTCGCGGCGGACGAGTGCTGTGCGAATTGGATGCCGGCCGCGTCGGTAACGATCTCCACTCGCTCATGGTCGGGTGTGAGTATACGCCCCGCCTGCCGGCCCCGAGCCGGACCGTCGGCCCACCGCACCGCGAGCTGGAAACCTCCACGTCGCGTTCCCGGACGTTCAAGGCGCACGGTGACCGCGAGGCGTTCCCCGCAGGTCGCGCGGTCCCACCCCAGAATCGTGAGTGAGCCACCGTCGGCGTTCACCGGTGCGCCCGCGTGACACGCCTGGCAGGTCGGCTCCCCGAACCCGCCCGTGTGACCGGGTGGCGGGCCCGCCGCCGATCGAGGCCTTCCGGCTACACCGGCCAGTGCAACGATCCCGATCACGGAGACGCGCACCAGCTCCGACGACGCGCTTGTCAATCAGACGGCATGGGGATCAGTGCACCGCTCGAGGGAACGCTGACCCTCCCGATCGTATTGGCATCAGCCCCGAACCATATCGTCCCGGAGGCACCGTCGTACATCATGTGCCGAACGGTGCCCGGCCCGCTCTCGAGTTCGGTCAGCGACACCACCTGTTGCGCCTCGCTGTCGAACCCCACGAGCCGGACCGGAGTCGCACGCGGGCCTTCGAAGAACCACAGGCGGTCCGCGTCGTCCACCGTCATCGCATACGGTCGCGACCCCTCACCCCCGGGCGTGAGCCACTCGTTCACGACTCCACTGGCGGGGTCATAGCGTCCGAGCCTACCACCGGCGTAGTCGACATACCAAACGGCGCCGTCCGTCGTCACGGCCAGGCGTCGCGGTCTCGCGGCGGCCCGAGGCAGTTCGATCTCGCGCATCTCCATGGTGACCGGATCGACCGTGGCCAGTTTGTTGGTTCCGAACAGCGCGACCCATGGAGCCCGGCCTGCAGCGTCCATCACGATGCCATAGGGGCGTGCTCCGCGCGTGGGCACCTCGATGATTCGGATGTTCCCCGAGGACACGGTGAGTTTGCCCACGACGTTCGCTTGCTGCGCCGTGAACCAGATATCTCCATTGCGGTCCCAGATCAACGTATGCGGATCCCGAACCGCCGGGTCCGGCATGGGATACCGCGTGATCTCCCCCGACTCCGGGTCGAGCTTCCCAATGTGGGAATCGCGGTTACCGGCGTACCACACCATCCCGTTCGCGTCGATGATCAGGTTGTGCGGGTGCGTTCCCGGCGCCAGTTCATAGCGCCGGAACACCCCTGTTTGAGGGTCGAGGGACCCGATGTAGTTCCCTTGCTGGCCGCAGAAAAACACCCGACCGTCGGGGTGGACGTAGGGATCGCGCGGGCGCGTTCCCTCACGCGAGGTCCCCGGGACCTCATCATGGAGCATCCCGCCGGCATCCATACGAAAGGGAACCACCCATTCGGTGACGGGGGCCGGCGTTTGCGCCACGGCCACTGCAGGGATCGCTACGAGCGCCAGGGATAGGGCGCGGTACATGGGAACCTCCGGGAGGGGGAACGGTGCTGGATGAGGAAATTGGCGCTCGGACCGGCGCAACGCCAGCCACCCCGATCCCCAGCCACTCCGATCTCCATCTGTCCAACCGGGAACCGCCACCTATCTTTAGGACGGTCACGACCGGGATCCATCATGAGCCCGCATGAACTGCCGCCGGAACAGCGTAAGACCGCGGGCAACATCGTTGCCGCGATCATGGAGGAGGCCGCGGAAAAGGCCGCGGCGCAGGCCGCCGCCAAGCAGGTCAAGGGGAAGCGCCACAGTACGATCGTCTTCATTCTGCTCCCCATCCTGATCGCGCTGGTGTCGTGGAACGTGGTCCGCACGATGAATCCGTCCGAACCGTTCGACTCCGAAGACCTGAGCGACGGAGCGCGGATGGCGGTGTACCTCGCGGCGGACGCGGTCATCGCGTATCGCGACTCGACCGGGACGCTTCCACGAGGCCTCTCGGTCGTGGGCCTGGGTGACTTGCCCGTGACGTACGAGGTGGAGGCGAGCGGGTTCACCGTATCCACGTCGGTGAGCGGTCGGGTGGTCAGCTACCGGTCGGGCCAGGATCTCAGAGCGTTCGTCGGTGACTTGGCCCTCCCGCGGGGCACCCGCTGATGACGCGACGCGGGTTCACGTTTATCGAGATCCTGATCGTCATGATCATCATCGGCATCCTCGCGACGATCATGATTCCGAGCCTGGGCCAGCTGCGGCGTCGCGCCGAGTCCGCCAGGGTCATTGGCGACATCGAGGCCGTGGAGAAAGCCCTTCTGACCCGGTATGTCGACTTCGACGACTTCCCCGCGTCCACGCCGTGGGGGGTGCTCCCCGACGGCCTCGGGGGGTATTTGGTCACCGGGTTCTCGTTCGACTCCGACCTGGCCTCGTACCGCTGGTGGAACACCGACGCGTTCGTTGGCCTCGAAGTACGACCCACCAACCAGGAGCTCATTGAGATCCTGTTGCGTTACTACACTGGCCAAACCCTCCCGGGGCCTGATGGCACCGGGACGAGCGTGGTCTTCATCTTCGACGAGTAGGCGAGCGGTCGCATCGCTCCGCCGCCACACCTCATGCCCTCCGAACCCACCGTATGCGTATCACGGCGTGCGGCCGGTCGCTGGCAGCGTGGACACCCGTGGATTTACGCCTCCGACGTCGTCGGGCGCGGGCCGGCGTCGCCCGGCATCGTCGACGTCGAGCAGCGCAACGGCATGCCGCTCGGCGTGGCCCTGTGGAGCCCGCAGTCCCAGATCCGGCTACGACGGCTGGACGATCCCGGCGTCACGATCGACGACGCGTGGTGGACACGCCGTATCCGCACCGCGGCCGGCCGCCGCGAAGCGCTGGCCGGTAACCCCACCGCGTTTCGTCTGGTGCATGGAGAAGCTGATGGGCTGCCGTCATTGATCGTTGATCGCTACGGTGACGTCCTCGTTGCGCAGCTCCTCTCCGCCGGCCTCGAGTCGCAGCGACCCAGCGTGCTCCACGCACTCATCGAGCTGTTCACGCCCCGCGGGATTCTGCTGCGCAACGATGCGACGGTTCGACAGCATGAGGGTCTCGCAGAGAGTATCGAACCGGTCCATGGCGAGGTACCCGACGAGGTCGAGGTGCGGGAGGGCGTCGTGCGATACCTGGTCTCGCCGCGGCACGGTCAGAAGACAGGAGCGTTCCTCGACCAGCGCGTGAATCGCCTGCTCATGGGCGAGCGGGCGAGCGGAAGCGCTCTCGACGTGTTCACATACCAGGGACACTTCGCGCTGCACATGGCGCGGCAGGCCACCGCAGTCCTCGGCATCGACCGGAGCGGCCCGGCACTCGGCATGGCGCGGCGGAACGCGACGCTGAACGATATGTACCACGTCGCGTGGCGTGAAGCCAACGCGTTCGACGAACTGCGTCGGCTCGAGACGGAGGGCGCGAGGTTCGACACGATCGTGGTGGATCCCCCGGCGTTCGTGAAGTCCCGCGCCGCCCTGGGTGACGGCATGCGCGGTTACCAGGAGATCAACTTGCGGGCGATGCGACTGCTGGCCACAGGTGGCTCCTTGCTCACCTGCTCGTGCTCGTATCACGTCGACCTGGCCACCTTCGTGGGGGTGCTCCGGAGCGCCGCGGAAGACAGCGGGCGCCGGATCGCACTGGAGCGTGCGGTTGGGCAGGCGGAGGACCATCCCGAGGTGCTCACCATCCCCGAATCCGGCTATCTCAAAGGCGCATTGCTCCGCGCCGTCGACTGACGTCGGCGCCGCTCAGTGATGCGCGTCGCTCGAGGTGGACGCCCGCGGATCGTGAGAGTCATCCAAGAACACGAGCATCGATCGCCGTTCGACCGCATTCGCCAGCGCCTCGACCACCGCCGGATCGAGTTTCGTGCCCGCCAGTTTCCGGATCCGCGCAATGGCGTCGGTCTGGGTCATCGTCTGTTGATAGGGACGAGAGGTGGTGATGGCGTCGTACACTTCCGCGGCCGCGACGATACGCGCCCCCATGGGAATCGCGTCCCCCTTCAGCCCACGCGGATACCCTGATCCGTCGAAGTTCTCGTGGTGCGCGTGCACGAACTCCGTCACCGACCCGAGGTGCGTGAGTGGCGACAGGATGCGGAATCCGATTTCCACCTGCTTGCGGATATGCTGCTTCTCTTCCGGAGTGAGCGCGCCCTTCTTTTGCAGGACGGCGTCCGAGACACCGATCTTGCCGATGTCGTGCAGCCGCCCGGCGGCCCGGACCGCCTCGACCTCGTCATCGCTCATGGCCAATTCGGCGGCAATCGTCGCGGCCAACTCGGCCACCCGCGCGGAATGACCCACGAAATCGGGATGCTTCGCCTCCAAGACGTTGATCAACGCTCCGAGCGTGGCGACGTTGACTTGCTGGAGCTTTTGGCGCTCGCGTTCGAGCTCATGTGTTCGCTTCACGAGTTCCTGCTTGAGCCACGCCGAGATTTCCGCCTGCTGGAGTCCCGACGCGCGCAGCCGCACCCCGCGTTCGACCGCCGCGAGGAGCTCCTCGAGTTGGAGCGGTTTGGTGAGATAGTCGAATGCGCCGTGCTGCAGACAGAACGCCGCGGTCGTCGAGTCGCTCGGGTGGCTGACCACTATGACGGTCGTTTCCGGGTCTGCCTCCAACACCTCACGCACCAATCCGGGACCTTCGATATTCGGCAGGCCGATGTCCAAAACCGCCACCGGATACCCGCCGTCCAACACAGCCGCGACGAGCTCCATCGGGGTCCCGACCATGGTGGTCCCGATGCCTCGCTCCGCCATGTACGCCGCCACCTGGTCGCGGATATTGTACTGGATCAGCGCCACGAGTCGTTGGCCGGACAGAACATCGTTCACGCGTGCGTCTCCCTGATGAGCCGAGTGCCCATAAGATGCCATTCTCGCCGAGTTTGCGCGACCCCGCGCGGTGCCCTTGCGAGGCCCAGGAGTGGCCGAAGTCGTCCACCGATCTCGCGCTTGAACGCCCGCGCGCTTCTAGGTACGATCGCTGGAACGCCTCTCACCATACACCGAGCGAACCGATGGTGTTTCTCGCGCTTTCAGCCAGCCTCCTGACCACACTGCTCTCCGGTCGCCCGGCCCAGTCTGCCGCGCCCCCGGTGATCGCCGACATCCGCTACGAGCTCACGTTCAACCGAGCCACGGCTGCACGGCGCGAAGTTCACGTGGCGATGCGCTTCCGCGCCAACGACGATCGGCCGATCGCGCTCTCGCTCCCGGCGTGGACACCGGGATCCTATGAGCTGGGCAACTTTGCCCGGTGGGTGCTGGACTTCCGCGCCTCGTCGAACGATCGCGCGCTCGAGTGGGACAAGATCGACTTCGACACGTGGCGGGTGCGCCCCGCGGGAGCACGGTCCATCACGGTGTCGTTTTCGCTGCGGGCCGACACGCTGGACAATGGAATCGCGTGGTCGGCGGAGGACTTCCTCCTGCTCAACGGGACCGCGGCCTTTCTCTATCCAGAGGGCTCCGATCTGGGGTTCTCGGCCTCCGTGGTCGTGCACACCGAGCCCGACTGGAAGGTGGCCACCGGCATGACCAGCGGCGGCGCACTCCACCGATTCGCGGCATCCGACTACCACGAGCTGGTGGACATGCCGTTCTTCGTGGGCGCGATGGATGTCGACAGCACGGCCATCGACGGCCACTGGTATCGCCTGGCCTCGTACCCCGCCGGCGCGATGACCGGAGAGGGACGCGACGCGTGGTGGCGGCAGTTGGGGCAGATGGTGCCCGCGCTCGTGGACGTGTACCGCGACATCCCGTGGGAGACCTATACCACGCTGCTCATCTTCGACGCCGGATTCCCGGGCGGGGCTGCGCTCGAGCACGCGAACTCGCACGTGGGCATCTACCACCCGGCGTTCATCGGTAACCCGATCCTCGCGTCCATCACGGCGCACGAGATCATCCATGCGTGGAACGTCAAGCGACTGCGTCCGGCCGAGCTTGTGCCGTACGACTACAGCCGGCCACAGCCGACCACCCTGCTGTGGGTGAGCGAAGGCCTCACGGATTACTATGCCGACCTGGCACTGATCCGCGGCGGGATCGTTCCACCGTTGCTGTTTGGTCGGTTCGTCGCGGACAAGGTCAATCAAGTGATGGCAGCCCCGCCCGTGGCACTCGAGGATGCATCGCTCAACACCTGGATCTCGCCGATCGAGGTGGATCAGTACATCTACTACCCCAAGGGTTCGCTGGTCGGGCTGCTCCTCGACATCCTGATTCGCGACGCCTCGGACAACCGCGCCGGGCTCGACGACGTGATGCGCTCGCTGTACGAGCAGACCTACAAGGCGGGCCGAGGCTTCACCACCGAGGATTTCTGGGCCGCCGCCAGTGCGGCCGCCGATGGCCGGGATTTCACGGCCTTCGCGGCGCGCTACGTGGACGGACGCGACCCGCTGCCTTGGGCGGAGACCCTGCCACTGGCCGGCCTGATCTTCCAGGCAGATACCGCCCGGATCGCAGTCATCGGCATCTCGTCCAGCCCCGACGAACACGGCATCCGCGTGATCGACGTGCTGCCGGGTGGGATGGCCGACTCGGCCGGGGTCACGCCAGGTGATTACCTGGTGCAGGTCGGTGAACTGCTCGTCACGGGCAACGATTTCGACATTCGTTTCAGAAATCGCTACGCGAATTCGCTGCCGGGCACCCCGCTCAAACTCGCCGTGCGCCGCGGAGAGGCCGTGATCCCGCTCGAGGGTCCGCTCACGTTCTCCTCTGTAGTCACCTACAATGTCCAGACAGACCGAGGGGCGGGTCCCAAGGCGCAGCGCATTCGCGACGGCATCCTGCGAGGTGTGACCGGCAACTGAGGGGGCTTGTTTCTGGATCGCGGATCGGCACGGAAACCGCGATGCGGTCTCTATGAGGCGGCGACGACGGTGTTCTTGCCGCCCTGCTTGGCCTTCGCAAGCGCATCCTCCGCACTGGCCAATAGGTCCTCGAACCGATTCTCGCGCGTGGGCAACATCGAGGCCACACCGACACTCGTGGTGAACCGGGCGTCTCCGCCGTCGGGCATCGCCATCGAGAGCTCGGCGATCGCTCGGCGCAGCGTTTCACCCACCGCCGTGGCGGCCTCCAGATCCAGCCCACCGTCCAGCATGATGGCGAACGCATCGCCGCCGTATCGCGCGATCAGGTCACCACTCCGGCGGACCCTGTCCTGCAACAGAATCGCGAACTGCCGCAGGCAGCGGTCGCCCTGATCGTAACCGTGTACGCGGTTGAACTCGCGGAAATCGTCTCCATCGACAATCAGAACGGCCAACGGGGTCTTGAGGCGGACGGCCCGGCTCCACTCGGTGCGGAGCCGATCTTCGAACATCTGCCGCGTGGCCACCCCGGTCACGGTATCCACACGGTGCTCGCGGCGTTTCCACTCCGTCACGTCACGCGCGACGGCGTAGAGCAAACCGGTCCCCGGTTCGGGGTAGGAGGTCCAGTGCAGGTCCTTGTACGTGCCGTCCTTGCAGCGATAGCGATTCTCGAACGAGATCGTCGGGCGCCCGCCGTGTAACTGCCCGACCTCGGCAACGGTTTCGGAACGGTCTTCCGGATGGATCAGATCGCTGAACGGACGCGCGAGCAACTCCTCGGCCGTCCAACCGAGCGTTCGGGTGAACGCCGGGTTCACCCGCTTGAAGTAGCCATCGACGCCCGCGATACACAGCATGTCGAGCGCGTACGTGAAGAACCGGTCGAGGTCGAACATCTCGTATTCCCCCGAGACGGCGGCGACCACCGACACGCCGCAGGCGTGACAGTAGTTGGCATCGTCCGGAAGCCGGGTCCGGCATCGCGCGCATGGAGTCACAACACCTCCCAAAACACGTCAGACGGGCTCCTCCTCAAATGTCCCCCGGCGGCCCGGGCTCGCAGGGTCGATCAGGGCCGCTTTCTGGAAAGATCGCGGAAATAGGCCTCCACGAGGCGGCGGTAGCGCGACGGCACCTCTTCCGAACCCGTCGCCGCCAGCTCCCCGTCCTGCCGGAGCAGATCGCGTCGCAAGCGGAACTCGAGCTCCTTGAGACCGGGGATCACGGCGTCGCGCAACTGCGCGAGACCCTGCGGCGATCCCAACCCCGTGCGTTCGACCGACCGCAGCTTGGCGAGCAGGTCTTCGAGCCCACCGACGTCCACCCCTCCCTGCTGCAATTCGCGCCGCAGATCCTGCAGGGCTTCGCGCCGCGCGGTGATCTCGCGACTGAACCGCCGCGCCTGATCCGGGGTCGCGTCGCCCCCACCATCCGCACCCTGCCCCTGTTGGCCTTGCTGCCCCTGTTGGCCTTGCTGCCCCTCCTGCCCCTCCTGCCCCTGCTGGCCTTGTGGCCCTTGTTCGAGTCGGTCCCGCATCGACTCGAGTCCACCGACGACGTCGCGTAGGCGCTCGAGGGCTTGTGCGACGCGTTGCCCGGGGGCCTCGCCGATCGCTCCGAGCGCACGCTCCAGCTGTTCCTGCACGCGTTCCACGTCGTCCGTGATCGACCGCTCGAAATTGTTCGCGTACTCGTCCGACCCCGACTGCACGACTCCCTGCGAATACAGGATCTTGTCGGCCATGCGTCCGGCCCGCATGCCCCGCGCAGTCTCGCGCAATTCGCGGGATGCTTCGGGTTGTTCCCCCGCGCCTTCACGTCCCAATCGCTCCGCATCCTCCTCAAGTTGTCGTACGTCGTCCGCCATCTGTCGCTTCCGCTCGAGCAGTCGGTCCAGCGCCTCGCGATCGCGGCCACTCGCTCCCAACCGGCGCACGGTCGCGGCCACGTCCCGCTGCGATTCTGAGAGACGTTCGGCCCGCCGGACCGCGTCTTCCACTTCACGCCGGAATTGTTCCGTTTCGCTCTGCTGCAATCTGCGTTGCGCCTCGCGCAGGCCGTCCAGCGCCGTCCGCCCTTGCGCTTCTCCGCTCGACCGCGCCTGCGCGGCGGCGCGACGCATCGCGTCAGCGGCCTCCCGCAGGCGGCGCGCCGTCTCCTCGAGCTCAGGACGAGACTGTTCGCGCGCCAACCGCTGCAGCTGCCGGGACAGTTCCTCGGTTTCGTCCGCGAGCTGTCGCTGGCCCCGGCCGGTCGCCCCACCACCCTGACTCGACGCCTGCGCGCGCATGCGCTCGTTCTCCTGCTGCTGCCGTCGCGCCAGATCACGCAGTCGCTCCATGGCCTCATCCAGCTCCGCGGTCCCCTCCTGCTG
Source organism: Gemmatimonadales bacterium (assembly GCA_036397755.1). Taxonomy (GTDB): domain Bacteria; phylum Gemmatimonadota; class Gemmatimonadetes; order Gemmatimonadales; family GWC2-71-9; genus CAMYLY01. The sequence goes on from DASWII010000046.1 coordinate 61,263, forward strand.
CCGGCCGCGATCGACGCTCTCATACTGATTGCGCAGTCGCTCCATTTCGAGATCGAAGAGGTCCGCGAGATCCTCGGCCTCGGCGCTCTGTTCGCCCCCGCCCCCCCCACCACCACCGCCGCGCTGCCGCGTCACCTCGCGGTCCCGATACGCCGCCTCGGCCCGCTGCAGATACCGGAGCGCGCGTTCCTCTGACGGGAGGGCCTCCGTTGGCTCCGCCGTCCCCAGGTGCCGCTCCGCCACCTGCATGGCATCCAGGGCCTCGGGAAGCGCCGCCATCACACTGGCAAGCGAGGAATCGATCTGCACGACGCCGCGCGACCGCATACGCTCCAGCAACGTCCCCACTTCCTCACGCAACCGGCCCTGCGCCAGAGTCAGCGTGGCCAGATGCTCCCCGATCTCCCGCTCCGCATAGAAAGCCGAATCACGCAAGAGATTGAACGTCCCCGCTACGATCTGGCGCTGTCGCGCGGAGAGTTCCCCAACGTCGCCGCCTCCCTGCCCGTCCCCGCCAGGCGGCGCCTGGGCCGCGGCCTGCCGAAACCGTCGATCGAACGGGCGGATCTCGAGGAAGTAGATGTCCGTCGACGCCTGCTGCCCTCCTCCCACGCTGCGCGCGTCCCGGGCACGGGCATGGTATGCCACCACGTCACCGGGTTCGAGATTCCACTCCTCGAGGAAGAAGGTGTACCCGCCGGAGAAGTCTCGGCGACGCCCCTGGGACACCAGCGCGACGGTGTCCTCGCGTGCGCCGTTCACGCGAAAGACCAACTCGACACGCTCCAAACCAAAGTCGTCCTCTGCCTCGATTTCCGTGAACACCTCGTCGATCGACGTGACCTGCAGGTCCCGGCCGGGCGCGCGGAATCGCACGAGCGGCGGCAGATCCTCGAGCACGTCGATGAGGTACTCCGGAGAGCCGCTCACCACTGTTCCATCGAGCGCCTGCAGTTCCACGCGATAGTGGCCGGGCACGCGTATCGCCAAGGAGCCCGTCACTTCGGTTCCCGAGCGCGGTTCGAGCGCGACCGTGTCGCGCCCGGTCACGATCAGCGTGCCGCCGACCACGGGCACAGTGGTGGTGATGGCCAGGTCCACCCTCGTGCCCGCCACGACGGCAATGTCACCCGCGTCTTCCACGACCCGCACGTCAAGGCCCGTATACGCCGGGAAGTGGTACTCGTGCACCATCGCGGCGACATACGGGAGATCCTTCACCGTGATGGCGAACACGGGCGATCGCACACCCGACGTCTCGACGTAGTAGGTCGCATCCCGCTCGACCGCGAACACGACGAACTCGAACGCGCCGGACGTGTCGCTGGCCGCCATCGGCCATCGCTCCCACGCACCGCCCGCTTCACGCTGCACCAAGAGCACGGCATCGCCCGTGAAGTTGACGGTCTGGGCCGCGATCTCGACATCGGAACCGCGCGGAATCACCACGTCGCCGGGAGTGACCTGGAGCGCGTACGGAGTCGCCGCCCCATCCACCAGCCACGGCGTGAGCAGGAACGGAGCGCCATTTCGCACGAAGCCGGGTGACAGCGCCACGAGTAGCATTCCCGCGACCGCCGCGCCGGCCAGCCATCCGGACGAACGCCGGATGGCCGGTGCTTCGATTCGGCGCCCGTTTTCGATGGCCGCGCACCGCGCCACCGCCCGCTCGACCACCCGGCGCACCATGGCCGCGGACCGCCCATCATCGATGTCGCCGGCCTCCCCGAACTCCACCGCACTCGAGACGTGCCCCTGGAGGGACGGCTCGTGCTCCTCGATGTAGAGTGCCACCTGTGCGTCGGTGACGCGCCGGCGGAAGGGGAGTACGAGATAGCGGAGCACGGCCAGTGCCACTCCACCGTACAGCACCCAGCGGATCACCGCGATCCCCGTCGCGGAGAACCGGACGTGATCCACCATGAACGCCGACACCAGGAACGCGACGAGTCCAACGCCGGCCACGATCGCGAGCCCCCGCAGCGCTACTCGCAATCGCCAGCGCGCGCGCACGCCGCGAATCACGTGCATGAGAGCGCCGCGATCAGAGCGGGGAACTACGATGCGGCCGAACAGTCCCGGCATCCTGGATACCTCCGTCAGCGAGCCACGCGGCCAGCCCGTCGGGCCAAGCCACCTTCGACTATGGAGAGAACGAGCACCGTCAGCAAGAGATACCACCACAGACCCTGCCGCCGTTCCTTCTCCGCCGGCGTCAGCGCCGCCGCGAGTTCCCCCCGGCGCTCCGCACCCGGGTCGATCGGGGCCATCCCGGATGCGATCTCCTCAGGATCCCCACGCCGCAGATCCGACTCCCGTGGATCGGCGTTCACCGCGATCGCCCGTGCGTCAACGCGTCCGCCGAGGGATCGCAGCGTGTACACCCCGGGCTCATCGAGGATCAACGCGTCGGGGCCCCCGTCGCTCAAACGAGTTCTCCGGCCGTCGGGCCGTTCGAGCACCGGCTCTCCTTCGATCGCCGCTAGGTCCGCACCACCCAGCACACTCCCGGCGACGCGCCACGCCGGCTCCGGCTGATACCGCGCCAGGTAGCGGATGGTCTCATGCACGAACGGGAGAAACACCGGCTTGATCGGGAGGTCGTTCCACTCGTTTGCCAGTCCCGCTGTCCACGCCACCACGCGTCCCGCACCAACCGGTCTCTCCGACAACGCCACCGACCCGTCGTCGAATCGCGCGAGCACGACCGCATCCTCCGGTACGTCGTGGACCCGGTAGCGGAAGAATCGGGCCGACGAAAAGTCACCGCTCCGTGGCTCGGCGAACGGCGCGAACAACGGATGATCGTAATGCAGGATGCTCATGGTCCCACCGGCCGCCGCCACGCGATCCACCAACGACCCCGGTCGGGACCCGGCGAGCGCCACCCCTTCGGCCGACCACGACTCCGCTCCGTGCCGTCGCCCGAATACGACCCACAGGCCGCCACCCCCTTGCGCGAACGTTGCGAGCGCGCGTCCGAGCGCACCGCCCGGATACGGCACGTCGTTCAGCACGACGACCTCGGCGTCTCCGATCGGCGCCGCGCTCGCGCGCGCGATCGGCAGCGACGTGACCTCGAACGGCGGATCCTCGGCCAGCGCTAAGGCCCGATCCAGGTACAGCCCGTCCTCACCCGCCTGCGGATCGCCGAGCACCAGCACGGCGATCGGGTCCACCGGCTCCAGCACGAACCGGAGCGCGTCATCCGCCGGATAGGCGTCGGCCGCCACACGCACCGCGCCCACCATGGTCCGCCCGGGCGGCACGTCCGCGGTCAACGTGACCGGTCGGGTCTCGCCGGCCGGCAACGCCACCCGCTGGGTCGCCACCACAGCGCCATCCAAGACCAGCTCGACGCTGGCGGGCGTCGTTACGGCCGGTCCACGGTTGGACAGACGAGCCGTCGCGGTCACACGATCCCGGGCATTCGAGGAAACGCGATCCAGCTCCACCACATCGACACTCACGTTTGCCGGTTCGGTGCCGTCGCTCACGTCCACAACGGTGACGATCGCCCCGGCCGGCAGGCGATCTTCATCCGGCTGGGGCGCGCCGATCTCCTGGAAGTCGGAAATCACCACCACCTCACGCACCGGAAACTCCGACGGGTCGAGCATGTCACGCGCTAGCCGCACCGCCGGACCGGCGCTGGTGCGTCCCCCCCCCGGCCGCAGCATCGCCGCGGCGGACCGAAGCGTCCCCACGTCGTTGGTTCGCTCCGTGAGCGCGACCGCGCGCTCCGCGTACGCGATCAGCGTCGCCCGATCGGCCTCACCCAAACCCGCCGCGACATCGGCGACCGCGTCCGTCGCGCGGCTCCAGCGGTCGCCGACACTCATGCTCAATGACCGATCCAGCAGGATCACGACATCCCGCGCGGATCCAAGCACCGAGATCCCGAGGGATCCGCGATCGAGCAGCGGCCGGCTGAACGCCGCGGCGAGCAGCGCGAGCGCGAGGACGCGCAGCACGAACAGCCCCCAGTGACGAATACGCTGCTTCTTGGTCGTGCGAAACGGGATGCGGCGCAAGAACATGAGCGAGGGGAATCGGACGGGCTCCCGTCGCTCCCGATGCGTGAGGTGGACGTAGATCGGAACGGCGATAGCGGCCAAGCCCGCGAGAAAGAGCGGTGCCAGCAACGAGAGCCCCATCAGCGCACCCGGCTGAGCCAGGAACGACGCGACAGGTAGTGCAGGAGTGCGTGATCCAGCGGCTGGGACACGTCGATGAAGTAGTAGTCGATCCCCGCCGGTCCCAGCGTATCGGCCAACGCTCGGCGATGCAGCGCCACGAGACGCCGATACTCAGCGCGCAGCTCCGCCGGCACCACGGGGATGCGCTCGTGCGTCTCGAGATCCTCGAATTGCGCCGCCTCGTCGAACGGCAGATCGATCTCTGACGGGTCCAGAAGATGGAACGCGATCACGTCGCACTGCTTGTTCCGCAAGTACCCCAGCGCATGCTGGGTCACCTCGGGCGGTTCGTAGAAGTCCGAGATGAGCACCACGATGCTGCGGCGGCGCAGGCTCTCGGCCACCTTGCGCAGCGGTCGGTCGAGCCCCCCCCGCCGATCCCGCGGAACGATGCGATCGATCGTGTGCAACACCATGTCGAGGTGCTTCGCCGAGGGGGGAACGATCTCCACCAGGTCCTCGTCGAACGTCACGATCCCGACGCGATCGCGCTGTCGGCGAGAGAAATACGCAAGGCAGGCGGCGAGGTACCGGCCGTAGTCCAGTTTCGTCACGGCTCCGCTGCCGTAGTCCATGGAGCGGGAGACGTCGAACACGAGACTGAAGTTCGCGTTCGTGTCGGCTTCGAACTCCTTCACATACAACCGATCGGTGCGCCCGAACACCCGCCAATCGATTCGGCGGATGTCGTCACCCGGCATGTAGGCGCGGTGTTCGGCGAAGTCGAGCGAGAACCCGAGATAGGGCGCATGGTGGAGCCCGCTGATGAAGCCATCGACCACCGTCCTGGCGAGCAACTCCAGATTGGAGATGCGCGCCAGGACCGCGGGGTCGAGAAACCGGGCCGTCGTCACAGGCCCGACGACGGGGTGGGCACGGACGCGAGGAGCTGGTCGATGAGCGTGTCCGTCGCGATCCCCTCGGACTCCGCGTGGAAATTCTTGAGGAGTCGGTGCCGCAGCACGGGATGCGCGAGCGTGCGTACATCGTCGAACGTTATGTGATACCGCCCCTCCACGAGCGCTCGGGCCTTGGCACCCAGAATCAGGTATTGCGCCGCCCGGACGCTGGCACCGTACGACAACCACTTATTCACGAATTCCGGCGCCGCCGGACCCGGACGGGACGCGCGCACCAGCGCCAGCGCATAGCGCAGGACCGCGTCGGACACCGGCACGCGCCGGACCAACGCCTGGAATGCGACCATGTCGGCCCCCGTCACGGCCGAGGCGAGCTTGGCGTCCTGGACGGCCGTGGTGCGGCGAACCACATCGAGTTCCTCGTCTTCCGGCGAATACCCGATCACGATGTTGAACATGAACCGGTCCAGTTGCGCCTCGGGGAGCGGATAGGTTCCCTCGAGTTCGATCGGGTTCTGCGTGGCGAACACGAAGAACGGTTCGTCCAGCGTGTACGTACGGCCCTGCACCGTGACCCGATGCTCTTGCATGGCCTCCAGCAGCGCCGCCTGCGTCTTGGGCGGGGTGCGGTTGATCTCGTCCGCCAGAACGATATTGGCGAAGATCGGGCCCCGCATGAACACCATATGGCGCTGACCGGTGGCGGGATCCTCCTGCACCAGATCCGTCCCGGTGATGTCCGAGGGCATCAGGTCCGGCGTGAACTGGATGCGCGAGTATGTCAGATCGAGCGCGTCCGCCACCGTGTGAATCAGCAGCGTCTTGGCAAGCCCGGGCACACCGACGATGAGACTGTTGCCACCCACGAACAACGACAGGAGCACTTCGTCCACCACCGCCCGCTGGCCGACGATGATCTTGCCCAACTCGGTCAGGATCTGCCGCCGGCCGTCCCGCAACTTGTCGGCCAGCGCGATGTCGTCCGTGTGCTCCAAGGCCACTTCGTTCGTCTTCGTCATGCGCTCCCCGGCTAGTGGGTCATGGCGTACACGATGTAGTTGATCCCCAGCTTGTACGCCTGATTGGTGAGGTCGATTGGGATGAACCCGGTATCCGACCACTCCCACGACTCCCCGATGTCGGCATCGTAGTTGATGATCATGAGGAGGCGTTTGGTCGGATCGTTGTCCTCGAACACACCGTGGAATTGCGACGGTCTCCCGCTGTACGGATGCCGGATGCCCTCGAACGTGTCGATGTCGTAAAACGAATGGAAGATCGGATGGCTGGGGTCCAGCCGCACGATCTGATGTTCGGGAAGCAGGCGCCGCACCTGCTCAGCGAAGTTGTACCAATCGCCACCCTCGAAGTCGTCGAAGATGAGAAATCCACCCTTGAGCACGTACGCGCGGAGGTTGACCATCTCGGATTCCGACATGGTCCAGTGCCCGGGTTCCGACAGGTAGGCCACCGGGTACTTGAACAGCTCGGGATCGTCGGCCGCGAGAATGTTGCTGCCGTCGCGCCGCGGCACGACCGTGGTGAGTTCCTCGAGAATCGTCGTCAGGTGGCGCTCGGCCCGCGGATAGTCATGATCCCACCACAGATTGCGCCGGCGGAACCCCGACGACAACGGGTCGTACCGCAGCCGCACGAAGACGAACCGCCCGTCGTACGGAACGTTGAACTGTTCGAAGTTGCCGTCGTCCGGAAAGCCCTCGCCCCGACCGAACCGCTGCGCCTCAGCGGGTGATGGAATCGCGACGACCGCGAGCAGGCCGGCCACGAGGTAGATCACTCGCATCCGGTGTCGCGTCCCAGGGGTTCCCTGCGGCAGACGAGTTCCCGCGGGTCTCCCCGGTTGCTGCCGTACCGGCGGACTCGCGATCCGGACAACTTCCTCCTGGGACAGGACACTAGACGCCTCCTTCGTGAATCGCCAGCAGGAGCTCCTGCGCTTCGACATAGTCGGGCGCAATCTCGAGCGCGCGCAACACCGCGCGCCTCGCCTCACCGGCGTGGCCGGCGCGATGGTGCGCGAGGGCCAGCCGATACAACGCGTCAGCGCGGTCGACCGGGTCGAGCGCGACGATCGCCGCCCGCGGAGGGACCTCGCGATCCCACGCACCGATCCCCCGGGCCAGATCCGCCGTGACGCGGTGGATCGATGGATCGAGGGGCTCGATGTAAACGATCTGTTCGAAAGCGTCGATCGCGCCCACCGTGTCGCCACGCTCGACGCGAAGGTCACCGAGCGCGCGCCACGCGTCCAGGTCCCCGGCGTTACGCGCCACGAGTGCCTCGAGCGCTTCCCCAGTCCGGTCGAGACGCCCCAGACGCCGATAAGCTCGCGCGAGTTCCGCGTAGGCGTTCCCGGGCCCCGCGTACTCAGGCAGCAACGCGCGTGCGCGCTCCAAGTACGGTAACGCCCGTCCCACCGATCCCTCTTCCATGAGCATACGGCCCGCGACGACCTGGCGTTGGAAGCTGTTGGCGTGGCGCTGCGCCAAGCGCTCGGCGTCCGCCGATGTTGCGGGTGGATCCTCGTCTCCCGCATCCAGGGCGGCGATGGTCGTACCGAACCGCTGCCGCACGTACTCGTCGAACGCGTCGTCGAGGGCCTCCCCCGACTCGCCCAGCACGGTGCGGAGCGCCGCCTCGCTCTTCAGGCCGTCCCGATACGCGTGGAGTAGCGCCACCAGCGCCTCCGGGCCGTGCTGGTCGGCAATGTACTCGCACACGAGCGACGCCAGCTCGTAGGAGAACATGACCTCCATCGGGAAACGCGGACGGACGAACCCCTCGTTGAGCTCGCTCACGGCCCGCAACCGTCCCTCGTGATAGGCCGCGAGAAACTCCGGTGTCAGGCGGTTGCCCCAGCCCGGGCGTGCCTGACGCTCTTCCCACACCGCCAGCCCTTCGGTGAACCAGCGTGGCACTCGGTGTCGCGTCAACCCCAAGTGGAACGTGTGGGCAATCTCATGCCACAGGGTCGACGCCCAATGAAATTCTCCGACCTCGCGCGCCGACGGCGAATCGATGGCGAGAACCGGTCCGAAGCTCACGCCCAGCGCACCGAGCCCCACCAGTCCCACCGTGCGCACCGAGAAATCGGCATGGTCGGGATACACCTCGATGCGCACCGGGGTCTCCGGCCGGAACGCATATCGATCGGCTAGGCGATCATACGCTTGCTCGGCAAGCCGGGCGACCAGGGGTCCCATGAGCGCACTCTCACTCGGATCCACGACCACGAGGAATCTCCGACTCCGCTGTTCGTCGTACCGCACGAGCGTGTCCAGCAGATCCAACGTGTTCTTGGTCCACACGTCGTACGGGTCGCCGGCGAAGGCGCGCTCGAGGTCGGCTCGACCTTCGGTGATCAGGCCGAGTCGCAGACGATTGGCCCCGAGGAGCGCCCAACCCCGCCAGCTCAGCGAATCGAGTTCCGTGGCGCGACGCGCGAACTGTTCGGCTTCGCGGTACAGCCGGTTGCGAGCACTGACCGTCGCGAGCGTCTCGTACAAACCCGCGTACTGTGGATTCGACCGGAGGACGTCGCGCTCACGCGCCACGAACGCCGCGGAGTCGCCTCGCAGATACGCGACGGCCGCCGCCAGCGTCAGGCCCTCGAGCAACACAGGATTCGCCGAGAGCGCGTGGTCCACCGCCTCGGCCGCTCCTTCATACTCTTCGGCCTCCAGGTGTCGTTCCGCGAGAAACAGATGCGCCGGCGCATATCGCGGATTTATCTCAAGCGCCTCCTCCGCCCGCTCGACTCCACCGGGCTCACCGGCGGACTGGAGGAGCCGGGCCATACCCACGAGCGCCGCGGGGTGACGCGGATTGCGCGCCAGCACGGTCTCGAACGACGTACGCGCCTCCGACCCCTGCGACTTGGCAAGAAAGAGCTGCCCCAACATCAGTTCCGCTTCCGTGTCCCGCGGATCAGCCCGCGTCGCCTCGTTGAGTGCCCGGACGGCATCCTGCAGCAACTCCCACCGGCTTCGCCCGAGGTATGCGAGCGCCTGACCGACCGCCTGGAGATCCCTGGGCAACAACCGACCGGCGGCCCGGTTGTAGGTGTCGATGAAGCCGTCGAAGCGCTCCAGGGCGGCGGCAACGTCGCCCCGGCGCCAGTCGAGTTCGGCAAGGCGCAATCGAGCGGTCAGGCTGTCCGACCCGGCCAGCGCATCCCGATAACGATGGGCCGCGACGTCGAGCCGGCCGAGTTCGCGCGCCGCGTCTCCCGCGAGCACGCCCAACTCGGGACGGTCCGCGCGATCGGCTTCCGCGAGGACGGTCTCGTAGTCGCCCACCATGGTGAGCGCCGTGAGCAGCGCGCGCTGAGCGGCTGGCGCACTCGGCGCACCGCGCAGCTCGCGCCGCGCCATCCGAATGGCGTCGTCGTACCGCCCTGAACGCAGCGCCGTCCACGCATCGTCCTGCGTGCGCGGCGGCGCGACCAGCGCGATCAGCACCAAGGCCCCAAGGACCCGCTTCACCCTCCACCTGCTTCGCGCTCGCGGATCGCGCGGCCGGTGCGTGCCAGTTCCAGGAGGATGCGTTCGAGGCCCGCTTCGTACGCCTCCGTGTCGAGGTTTGCCCGCAGGGCGCGCAGCTCGTCGAGCTCGCGCCGCAGCCGCTCGCGCCTGGCGTAGAGGCCGGCGAGTACGGAGTCCGTCACGGCGGCCGGCCCCCGGCCGGGCGCTAGGCCCAGCGCAACGCGCGCGGCCAGACGCCCGTCCGCGTTCGGCGCCGACGGGTCATTCGAGGCCACGCCGTCGCCGTTGTCGTCCAGCAGCGCATGTTCGGTCAGGAGCCGGTTCTCACGCTCGTAGGCGCGTTCGACTTCCGCGCGAGCGTAGTGGAAGGCCTCGAGCATCGAGATGCGGTCGTCCTTGTCGGCGTCCGCGCCATCCTCGGTCAGCGCACGCACAAAGTGTTCGGCGAACAGCACTTCGTTGCGCTCGTACACCGATCGCGTCGCCGTGACGACCACCCGATTCGGGTGCGAGAGCGGGGCGAGGAACCCGCCGCTGGCGCTCGCCAGGGCTGCCACCACCACCTGTTGCGACGGGAACCGTGCCAGCCAGCTCGCGACATCGCTGGCCGTGGCGTCCGGTCCCGGGATGTTCAACCGTGCCTCACCACCCACCCCGCTGCCGTGCCCGATGAACACCACGAACACCTGCGCATCGGCCTCGACGCGACGTGCAAGGTCCGCGAGGACGAGATCGATGTTGTCCTTCGTCGAACGCGCCTGGGCACCATCCCGATCGGGGGCTTCGGTCAGAAGCATGACGTGACTTTCGGGGAACGCATATCGCTCCGTGGCGACGCGCACGAGGCGAGTCGCTTGGGAACTGAACGCCGCCTGGTAGCGCGCCTCGCCGCCAATGCCACCGATCACGACGAGGTACTGCTGTGCGTCCGCGGGCGCCACGCTCACGACGCCCGCAAGCACCAGCCAGGTCGCACCGTGGCGCACACCGCTCACGCGAGGCCTCGCGCCCTCCGGAAGGTCCACTCCACACCCAAACACCCGACGAGCAGCACGAACAGGAACGGCATGTCCCAGAGATCACGCTCCTCGACAACCGTCGCTCCGCGCTCCGTAATGCTCACGTCTTCCGGCAACGCCGAGACGCGATCCGCCGTGTAAAACCGCCCGCCCGTCTGCTCCGCGACCTGCTCGAGCAGGTGGCGCCGCATCGTCGCCCCGAAGTACTCGCGCTGCAGATCGGCGGCCTCGAAGTGCACCACCCGTTCCCCCATCGTGGCCCCGCCGCGCTCGGCCACGATGCGCGCCTCGTACCGTCCCGTCTCGCCCGGCCGATAGGTCGCGTGGTACTGTCCGTCGCGCGCGACCGTCCACTCGAGCGGAAGCTCGTCGACGCGCCCGGAAGGCGTCGTCACCGTCGCCGACACCACCGCGCCGTTCACGTACACGAATCCCGAATCGGTCACCTCTGCCAGCAAGTCGATCTCGGCGCCGGGCTCCACGCGGTCCGGCCAAGCCGTGGCCGTCACCGGGGAGGGAACGTCGGTCACGAGCCACCGCAGCAATTGCCGCCACAACGTCTCGTGCCGGCGGTCGTCAAGCGCGATGTCGCCGTGCATTCGCCAAAGCCAGGAGTCCTGCACGGCGAACACCGCCGAACGACCGCGGCCATAGCGCTGAACCGCCATCACCACGAGATCGCGCCCCCCCGACGTCACGCGACCGGACAAGAGCGACGTCGCTCCAGGCTTGAGGTCGTGAAGGCGATGAAAGGTCGTGAGCGACGGTAGACCGACCCAGGCATCGTCCCCCGCCGTCGAGTCGTCGGCCAGTTGCAGCGCCGCGTGGAGCCGGCCGCCGGGCGTGCGCTCGATACGAATCTCGAGCGGTTCCGCAGGCTCCGTCTCCGCCGACCCATCGAAGACCACCGGGAGCGCCTCGGCGATCGCCGTTCGCGCATAGCCTCCGGCGTCGAGCGCGCTCCGTCCACCCAACACCAACAGCCCCCCACCGCGTCGCTCCACGAATTCCGCGATCATCCGCAGCTGATCGCGCGTGAAGAAGCTCGCCTCGACGCTTCCCAGGACGAGCCCGTCGAACTGAAACAACACCTCCCGCTCCGTCGGAAAGCCGGCTAAGAGCTCGGTGGAGTCCTCGACGCCGATGCGATAGAACTTGTCCTTTGCCGTCCGCTGGAGGATCACCAGACGCAGGAACGGGTCGTCATCGAGCGCGCGCCGCAGGAACGTGATTTCCGGTCGTGGCTCCCCGTCGAAGACCAGGATGCGAGGGCGGTCGTCACGAACGGTGAGCAGCAACTCGGTCCGGTTGTTCTCGCTGAGAACTTCGTCTTCCTGCTCCGCGACCGACACCCGAAGCTTCCGTACCCCGGGGTCGCGGGGCGTGAAGCGGACGGTCGTGGTGGTGACGTCACTCGTGCGACTCAACTCGAGATCGCGCTGCGCCAGAATTTGGCGTTCGTCCTCGACGATCACCGTGACCGTGCGGCCGCGGTAGCCGGCGTGTTGCAGCGACACCTCGGCAGCGACGCTGGAAGCAACCAGCACCTCGCGCGGCGCGGCGACGCGGGCAACTTCGAGGTCACGGGGGAACTGCTCCGCTCCGATCCCAACGGGGTAGACCGGGATCCCCGAAGCCGCGAGCTCGCGTACGGCGTCGTCCACGACCCCCTGTCCGTTATCGGCCCCATCCGTGAGCACGACCAGACCGGCGAGCGGGACCCCGGCCAGTTCACGCGCCGCCTGCGTCAACGCGGCCCCGAGTTCGGTCCGCGTACCCGACTGTTGTAGCTCGGCGAGGCTTCCCAGGCGCCGCGCCCCGTCGGCAAACCGGAACGTGCGCAGCTTGAACCGTTCCTGCAGCGCCGGCAGCAGCAAGCCGTTCTCCGGATCAAGAAGCTCCGCCGCAACGGCAGCGCGGGTTCGCCCCGACGCGTCCCCAATGCCCATGCTGCGCGAGTCGTCGACGAGCACGCCGAGGAAGTTTTGCTGCGGAACCACCGTCGAGAGGCGCAGCACCGGGCGATGCAGCGCCACCACCACCCCGAGGATCACCGTTACGCGGAGGCCCATGAGCACACCCCGCTCCCAGCGCGCGAGCTCACCGGCCCTGATATATCCGGCGATCGCCCACGCCACGGCGATCCCCCCCAACGCCCAGAGAACGGCAGGCGCGAACGGCGGATCGAGCGCCACGGTGCCCTGTGCGAAGACCGACGGGCGGTACTTGAACAGCGTCTCGAAGATCGATTCGAGCATCCGTGAGCCTGGTCGCGGTGGAGCCGCGGCGGTGTCGCCGCGACGGATCTTAGGATACTGGAAGGTGCCGCCGAAGGTTCCTCATCGCCAGCGCACGCAGGGCCCGATCCGCCGCTCCCTTGCGAACCCGTCGGCCGGTCAGCACCTTCGCGCGACACGCTCTGAGAATCACGGACACCCAGGGACGGATTCCGCGCTCATGCCTCTGCACACCGCTCGCGCATGCCTCCACGGTTTCACCGCCGCGGTCATCCTCGTTGCCGCGACCCCGTCGCGGGCGCAGCAGCCGGCTTCCAGGGCACCCGCCATCGTTCCGCAACCGGCCCGGATGGTCGTCGGCACCGGGACTTGGCGACTGACCGCAGGCACGGTCATCACGGCCGACACCAACGACCGCGCCACGGCCGACGCGGCGGAATTCGCCGCCGGGCTGCTCGGCCGGCTCACGGGTCGCGCAATCCCGGTGGCGGCGTCGGCCGTCGGCCCGCAGGCGATCCGCCTCGAGCGGGAGGATGACGCGACGCTGGGGCGGGAGGGGTACCGCCTCGCGGTCGCATCCGACGGCGTGGTCGTGCGGGGCAGCCCGGCCGGGATCTTCTACGGCATCCAGTCACTCGCCCAAATGGTGGCGCAGGAACTCGACGGCACCGAAGCAACGCTACCCACGGTCGACATCACCGACGCACCGCGTTTCCCCTATCGCGGCATGCACCTCGACGTGGGCCGACACCTGTTCCCGGCCGCGTTCATCAAACGGTACATCGACCTGCTCGCCGCCTTCAAGATGAACACGTTTCACTGGCATCTCACCGAGGATCAAGGATGGCGGATCGAGATCACTCGCTACCCGCGGCTCACGCAAGTCGGCGCCTGGCGCGACGAGACGATCCTCGAGAAGAATTTCGACCCGTACGTCGGCGACGGTGAGCGGTACGGTGGGTTCTACACCCAGGACGAGATCCGCGAGATCGTCGCCTACGCCGCCGATCGGCACGTGACGATCATCCCCGAAATCGAGCTGCCGGGTCATTCCCTGGCGGCGCTCGCCGCGTATCCCGAATACGCCTGCACCGCGGGACCGTTTGCAGTCGGTACGATGTGGGGGGTGTACGAGGACATCTACTGCCCGACGGAAGCCACGTTCGAGTTCCTCCAGAACGTGCTCCTCGAGGTGATGGACCTGTTCCCCGGCACCTACATCCACATCGGGGGCGACGAGGCCCCCAAGGCCCGGTGGGAGACGAGTGCCGCGGCGCAGGACGTCATCCGCAGGGAGGGGTTGACCGACGAACACGAGCTCCAGAGTTACTTCATCCGCCGGATCGAACGATTCCTGAACGATCATGGAAGACGACTGATCGGTTGGGACGAGATCCTCGAGGGCGGATTGGCACCCGAGGCCACGGTGATGTCGTGGCGCGGCATGGCGGGGGGCATCGCCGCGGCCCAGGAGGGTCACGACGTGATCATGACCCCCACCAGTCACGTCTACTTCGACTACTACCAGGGAGACCCGGAGCATGAACCCCTGGCTATCGGAGGGTTCACGCCACTCGAGACCGTGTACGCGTTCGAGCCCATTCCCGACGAACTCACCGCGGAGCAGGCGCACCACGTGATCGGCGCACAGGGCAACGTGTGGACGGAGTACATGAAGACCGCGGATCACGTCGAGTACATGGTTTTCCCACGGTTGCTGGCGCTGGCCGAGGTCGTGTGGTCGCCGCGTGAGCGGCGTTCCTGGAGCGGGTTCACAAACCGTCTTGGTTCCGCCTTGCGGTACCTCGATCGCTTCGGCGTGAACTACCGTCTTCCGGACGTCACCGGACTCGAACGGGATGGGCTGACGCTCGATGCGACGGTCTCGGTGGAGTTGGGCAC
>DASWII010000047.1:0-4736 GCA_036397755.1 Gemmatimonadales bacterium
TGCGGAGGACGGGGGGGTGGCGACGCTGCGGGCGACGTTGTCGAATGCGACGACGCAGGCGGTGACGGTGACGCTGGGGTTCAGTGGCACGGCGACGGTGGATGCGGACTACACGCGGGACACGACCCAGCTGGTGATCCCGGCGTTGAGCACCTCGGCGACGCTGGGGGTGACGAGTCTGGGTGATGCGTTGACGGAGGGAAGCGAGACGGTGGTGGTGGACATCACCGGGGTGACGAACGCGACGGAGAGCGGGACGCAGCAGGCGACGGTGACGATCACGGATGCGGATGCGGCGGCGGTGACGGTAGCGGATGTGAGCGTCGTCGAGGGTGTGGGGTTGCTGTTTACCGTGACGCTCGACAATGCGGTGGCCGGGGCATTCACGGTGGACGTGACGCTGACCGACGGGACGGCGACGGGGGGCGCCGCGCCGCTGGCGAGTCCGGAGGACTACGACAATGTGGTGGCGACACTGAATTTTGCGGGCACCGCGGGGGAGACGCAGCAGTTCACCGTGGCGACGCTGGACGACGCGGTGCTCGAGGGCAGTGAGACCTTCACCGTGAGTCTCAGTGCATCGAACCCGCTGGTGGACGATTCAGACGCTGCCACCGGGACGATCACGGATAACGATTAGCCCGCCCCCCCCGGTGACCCCCGTCACGCCAGCACTTCCCCCAAGGCAGCATATTTGAGCATCCTTCTTGCTCTGGATGAGAAGACAGGACGGACAGGTGTGCCCATGGCTCTCTGTGGCGACGAACGTAACCATATATCACATAAGATGTTAACGAAGTTGAGATACGACATCACATGATCTGTCCACGGTGCTCAGTCGCGGAGCTGGCAGAGGACACGCAGAAGTGCCCCTTGTGCGGCTTTGAGCCCAACGGCGGAGTGCTCGTCGACCAGGCTCGCGTCGACGAGACGCTGGAGGTCGTCCGCGAGTCGCTGGTCGATCGCTTCGACGTGCAGGCAGTGCTGAAGCTGGGCGAGCGGTCATTCGTGTACCTGGCACGGGAGTTCGCGCACGACCGGCTGGTCGCGCTCAAGGTCATGCCGGTGCCGTCGCTGGTGGAACCCGAGATGGCCCGGCGCTTCGAGCGTCAGGCGCAGCTCGCCGCGAATCTCAAGCACTCGCACATCGTTCCGATCTACAACTTTGGCAGCACGCGGCAGTTCTTGTGGTATGCAATGGAACACGAGCAGGGTCAGTCCCTCGCCGAGGTGCTGCGTGCCCATGGACCGCTCGACCTGGAGTCGACCCTGCGCATCGCCGAGCAGGTCGCGAGCGCCCTCGATTACGCCCACCGCGTCGGCGTCGTGCATGGCAATCTGAAGCCGGAGAACATCTTCATCGACGAGGGCAGATGGGTGCGCGTGAGCGACTTTGCCACGATGGACGTCTTCGGAAAATCACATCCGGGCCAGGGAGGGACGGCGATATTGCAGCGGCCAGAGTACCTGGCCCCCGAGCAGTTCTACGCGCGTTCGGTCGGCGCCAGCGCCGATCAGTACGCGTTCGCGGTCATTCTCTACCAATGTCTGTCGGGCACACTGCCATTCGTGGGGGACTCCTACGAAGAAGTAGCCCGGCAGCACGCCAACGAGCCGCCGCCCAGGCTGAGCGAGCATCGTCCGGACTTGCCACTGTACGTACTCGACGGAATCCAGCGTGCGTTGGCCAAGGTGCCCGGCGGGCGGTTCCCGACGGTGCTGGACATGGTTGCGGCGCTCAAGAGCGGTCCGCCGCGCGCGTCGGGCGCGCGGCTGTCGCCCACCCGGCAGTCCGCGGCGTCATCGGCGGTACTCACGGTGGATTACACCCCGCCGGGCAAGCGACGGCGCCGGGCGCTCCTGTTCTCGATCGTCGCCGTGGTGGTCGCCGGCGGATCCCTGGCGATTCCGGAGGTGCGGGAGGCAGTCGATCCCGCGATCGAGCGCTTCGCCGCCATGTTGGGGTTCCAGCGACAAGCGCCTCGGACCGCCGACCCGATTCGGTGGCAGACCACCGATCCCGTGGCGCCGCCACGGCGCCCGGCGGATTCGTCCGCGTTGGTGGTGGCGCCCGCCCCGACCAACGTTCAGGCGTCACCGCCCGCCGTGAGGAGCCCGCAGCCGACGCGCCGGGTACCTCCCGTGCCGGTCTCGCCGGGCAGACTGTTCGTGAGCGCAACTCCTTGGGGAGTGCTGTACATTGATGGGCAGCGTATGGGCAATACTCCCAAAGCAGATATCGAGCTCACGCCGGGTGCGCACCGCATACGGATCGAACGTGACGGCTTTGAACCGTACGAGACCGACATCGAGGTCGCGTCCGCGGATACGCTGCGTCTCACCGGGATTGTCCTGACGCCACGCCAGCGATGACGCGAGCCGCGGCGCTCGGCGCCGCGCTCGTCCTCATGCTCGCGTGCGCGAGCCGCCCCACAGCTGCATTCGCCCAGACGCCCGCCGAGTTGCTCGCGCAGGGGCTGCGAGCCTACGACGAGCTGGACTTCGACGCGGCCGCCAGCCTCATTCGCACGGCCGTCGGAGCCGGCGCCTTCGCAACAATGCCGCCGCAACGGCAGGCCGAGATCCTCACGTACCTCGGGGCGGCCGAGCGGTTTCGCGGCAACGTCGACTCGACGTTCAGCGTGTTCCGGAGCATCGTGGCGCGGCACCCGCTCTACCAGATCGACGAACTGATCTTCCCGCCTGAAGTCACGAGTCTCTTCACCGTCGTGCGCCGCCGCACACCCGCGATCGAGCTCCGAGCGCCCCAACAGCAGCGTCTCGAGTTCGAACCCGGGCAAGGCCGCTTGGTCGCGTGGGCCTATCCTAGTGCGACCCACGACCTCCTGGTACAGGTGATGACGGGTGATGGGAGGACGGTACGCACGGTGTACGCGGGCCCGATCGGGGATAGCCTCGAGATCCGCTGGGATGGACGCGATTCCAGTGGAAGCGTGGTGGCCAGCGGAGCGTACACGCTCGCGGTGCAGTCGCGTGGGGCGTCGGGGAGAGTGGAACGCATGGTGCAGCTGCCCGTGGATGTGGAGCGGCTGACCGTGGACACGCTTGCGCCGCCCTTGCCCCCGGCCGCATCCGTCTTCTTGCCCGAGCGTCGCGAGGGCGGACCGGGGTTCGAGGCCCTGCTTGGCGGCGTGCTGGCTGGCGCCGCCGTGGCCGTGGTCCCGTCGGTGATCTCGTCCGACGCGAAGCCCTCCGGCGTGCGCTTCGCGGTTGGCACGGCGCTCTCGTTGGGTGGTGTCGCGGCGTTTCTCCAGCGCCGGCCGGGCGCACTCCTCGCGGAGAACGTGGCGTTCAACGATTCGCTGCGCGCGGCGTGGCGGGACAGCGTCGAGGTCGTCACCACGCTGAACCAGGGACTGCAGCGGGCGCCAGCGTTGATCATGCGCATCGGTACCGCAACACGAGTGGAGCTCGGCGGGTGAGGGGAACGGCGTGGGTCGTGGTCGCGGCGTGGGCGGCGGGGGCGGTCTTCACGCAGCAGGCGCGTGCGCAAGGCGATGACGGGTTTGCCATGCTGGGCGTCCTGGTGGGCTCGATGCGCTCAACCCGCATCGACGCCGCGACCACCACGACCGATGTGGTTTCCGGAGTCGCGTTCGGCGCCGTCGGACGCCTCCGCATCTGGCGCGCGGAGCTGTTTGCGCGATACATGCAGTCCGATCTCGGGGGAGCGGCGGCGCCGCAGGATCTCGTCGAAGGCGAGATCGCGCTGGGTGTGCGTCCGGTGCGATGGCTCTCCCTACGCGTCGGCCCGCGGGTGCGGGCCCACGTGACCGAGAACGGGAAGGAGCGGTGGGTGTTCTGGGAGGGCCGCGTGCGAGGGGACACCCGGCTGTTCGGTCCCTCCGTTCGCAGTTACCTCGAGGGGTGGACGAGTTTCAGCGGGACGACCAACCTTGCGGAAGGGCTACAGCGGGCCGGCGGCATCGAGGGCGGCGTCATTGCCAAGCTCCCGATCTGGCAAATGTGGGTGGTGGCGAGCTACCGATTCGATCGTGCGTCGCTGATTGGCGCGACCCGGGTCGATGCGACGGACCAGCTCACTCTCGCCCTGACCTTCGGAGGGTACTAGCTCAACCGAGCATGCTCCGCGCCACGAACCACAGGTTGGCTGGGCGCTCGGCCAAGCGCCGCATGTACCACTTGAACCACGCGCTCCCGTAGCTCACCAAGACCCGGACAGCGCAGCCTTCAGCCACCAATCGCTCCTGGGCCTCCCGTCGAATCCCATACAGCATCTGGTACTCGACCGGTTTCTTGTCGGCGGCAATCGACGCGGCATAGCGCTGCACAGCGTCGATCATCGAAAGGTCGTGAGTGGCGATGCCGTGCCGGATGCCCCGCGCCGCGGCATCATCGACGAGCTGCTTGGCCAAATCGAGGTAAGCTCGGTCCACGTCACCCTTGTCGGGGTACGCCACGGCCGGAGGCTCGGCGTAGGCACCCTTGACCAGTCGGATCTGCGCCCCGAGCGCGAGGAGATCCCGGAGATCGGTACCGCAGCGGCGGAGGTACGACTGAATGCAGAGCGCGAGGTTCGGGTACGCCGGCCGCAGTCTCGCGTACAGGCTCAGCGTGGGCTCGAGCTGTGGAACCGCCTCCATGTCCACCCACAGGGTATTGCCGTGGCGGGCCGCCGATTCCGCAAGCCTCGCGAGTTGGTCCGCACAGAACGAGACGTCGAGGCTCAGCCCGAACTGCGTCGGCTTCACCGA
>DASWII010000048.1:0-96651 GCA_036397755.1 Gemmatimonadales bacterium
CAACCAAGGCACGCTGACTGTGGCGCACCCCCTCACGCTCGGCAAAGCCTCGGCGGATCACCTCAACAGCGGCACCCTCGAGCTGACCAGCGGCAACTTCACCCTCACCCAGAGCGGCACCACGCCCACCTTCACCACCACGGGGACCATCACCATTGGGACAGGCCGCACCTTCACCGTCAGTGGGGGAACCTTCACCAACGACGGAGCAGGTGTCCTCCAGGGTGCTGGCACGTTGAATGTCTCGGGCACCACCTTCAGTAACAATGCCGCAATCAATCCCGGTACCTCCCCCGGCATCCTTACGATCACGGGGAACGCTCCGCTCGGCTCGACGTCGAGCCTCAACATCGAGCTCGGCGGCACCACGGCGGGCACTGGTTACGACCGGCTGGCCGTCAGCGGCGCCGTCACGCTCGACGGCAGCCTCGTGGTTGACACCATCAGTGCCTTCGCGCCCGCGGAGGGTAACAGCTTCGCGATCATGACGTTTGCGTCACGCACCGGGACCTTCAGCTCCATCACGTTCCCTAACACCCCCGGCGTCAACTACGACACGCTGTGGGTTGAAGGCGGTGCGGTCGACACACTCGTGATCACCGCGGCCCTGCCGGTCGCGAGTGTCGACGTGACACCGACTGGCTCTTCGATTGCAGTGAGCGGCACGGCGACACTGTCCGCCCAACCGAAGGACAGTGCGGGAGGCAACCTGACCCGCACGGTCACGTGGACGAGCCTCAACCCGAGCATCGCGACGGTGAACGGCTCCGGGACGGTCACGGGAGTCGCAGCCGGACAGGTGACCCTCGCCGCGACAGCCGAAGGCGTGACGGGCTACGCCATCGTCAACGTCACCGAGCCGAGCCCGGTCCTCGCCGACATCTGGGCAGCCGACGCGGCAGGCAGCAACACGCTTTACGATGCCTGGGGTTCGAGCGCCTCGAACGTGTACGCCACCAGCAGCTCGACCGGGACCAATGCGACCGGCGTGTATTTGTTCAACGGCACGAGTTGGGCGCTGGCCGACGCCACCGCCGGTGGCTCAGCGATCTGGGGACTGGCGCCGGATACGCTGTACACGCTGGCCGGTACGACCGTGTGGAGCCGCGTGGGCGGCGCCTGGTCGTCGGCTACGATTACCGGACGCACGCAGCCCGGCCGCGGCATCTGGGCCAGCGCGCCGAATGACATAATCGTGGTCGGCGATGCCGGTGAGATCAGTCGTTTCGATGGAACCGCGTGGTCCACGACTACGCCCGCCGGCGCCGGCACGTTCCGAGCCGTCTGGGGCGCCTCGTCCGATACGGTGCTTGCGGTCGGTGATAACGAGACCCTCGTCCGGTGGGACGGCGCAACCTGGACCGACGCGTCGGGGTCGTTGCCGGTGGTCACGTCCGACCTGCAAACCGTATGGGGGACCTCGGGCTCCGACGTCTGGGTGGGCGGCACGAATAGCGTGATCCTCCGCTACAACGGTTCGACCTGGTCGAGTTCCACCATCGACACGGCAAGCCTCTTCATCACCGACCTCTGGGGTACCGACTCCACGGATGTGTACGCCGCGATCAACTCGGGCTTCGAGGTGTGGCACTACAACGGCTCCACCTGGTCCAAGCTGATCGACAACCTCGTCGGCACGAGCAACACGTCGGGAATCTGGACCACCTCTACCGGTGAGGTCGTGGCCACTGGCTTCTCCGGAACGCGAGTGCGCGGCTACCGCAACACGGCCGTCACGGTCTCGCCGACTACGGCAACGCTTGCCAGCATCGGGGCGACGACGACGCTCACTGCAAGCGCCACGTCCGGTGGCAGTCCGATCAGCAATGTGCAGTTCACGTGGACGTCCACGAATGCGGCCGTCGCCACCGTCGACATCAACACCGGCGTGGTCACCGCCGTTAGTACCGGCACCGCGGACATCGTCGCCACGGCCGCCGGCGGGCTGAAAGCCGACACGGCGACGGTGACCGTGAGCATCGCGCTCGCCGAGCAGCTTGCGTTCACGAGCAACACCACCGGCAACAACGAGGTCTTCACGCGCAGTGCCGACGGCCTGACGCTCACGAATATCACGAACGACGCCGGGTCGGACAGCGATCCGGATTGGTCACGGGACGCCGCTAGGCTCACCTTCTTCAGTCCGACCGACGGCGACGACGAGATATACGTCATCAACGCGGATGGAACCGGCCGCACACAGCTGACCAGCAACACTGCGGGTGACGCCTGGGTCGCGTGGTCACCCGACAATCAGCGTATCGCGTTCGCCAGCGATCGTGACGGCGACTGGGAAATCTTCACGATGAACTCCGACGGCACGGGGGTCACACAGATGACCTCCAACACGTCGGAGGAGAAGCAGCCTACGTGGTCAGCCGACGGACAGTTTGTCGCCTACTACACCGCCCGCCATGGTGTCTGGCAGATCTACACCGTCAACGTGACCACGCTCGTCGAAACGAGGATAACCACTACTTCCAGCAATGAGTTCTTCCCGGATTGGTCCCCAGTCGGGAACAAGATCGCGTTCGTGAGTGACCGGAACGGCAACTTCGAGATCTACTCCATGAACACGGACGGCTCGTCGCCAATTCGGCTCACCACCAACTCAGTGAGCGATCTCCAGCCCACGTGGAACAACGATGGGACCAAGATCGCGTACTCGTCGTACGTCGACTCCGCACAGGTCGGGGGCATCAACACGCTCCGGGTGATGGATGCCGACGGCTCGAACGATGTCAGGGTAACAAACATCCAGGGACAGCTGCCCAGTTGGCAGCCCCTGGTCGCGACCACCGTGACGGTCGCGCCAGCGAGCCCCGCGACGCTGACCAGCGTCGGGGATACCGTCCATCTCACGGCGGACCTGCGTGACGCGAGTAACAACGCGGTCCTGGGCACCGCTGCGGTCTGGACGAGCAGTGACACCGGCGTGGCAACGGTCACCACACGGTCGCTGATCGGCGGCCTCCAGGCGGCCGTGGTGACTGCGGTGGGCAACGGGTCCGCAACGATCACCGCGACCGCACCGGGTGGAGCGAGCGGGGGCGTGACCGTGACGGTGAACGCTGGCCTCACCGCTAACGTGTTCCAGGCCAATGAAGTCGGGAACGACGGCAGGTGGACGACCGCCGCGAACTGGAGTCTGGGGCGGGTTCCGAATAGCACCGACAGCGTGTTGATCACGTATGACAGCACGTTCACCGTGACCGTCGACGGCACTGCCACTGCGGGCTTCATCACCGTACAAGGCAACGTCGAATCCCCGACGCTCCTGATTACCACGGGCGGCACGCTCACCGTGAGCGACGGCGGTGTCATCGGGTCCAGCGGGATACTCACCCTGAGCGCCGGAACACTCGACTACGGCTCAGCAACCATCTCCGACACCGGGACATTCAACTGGAATGGCGGGACGCTCACCGGCGGACTCGGCGCGTTGGAAGTCACGAACGCCGGAACCGCCAACATCGGCGGAACCACTCAGAAGACGCTGAGTGGCGGCGAGCTTTCCTTGCGCGGTACCACCACCTGGTCAGGGACCGGCGGAATCCTGCTGAACAACGCGGGCACACTCCGGAACTACGCGACGGGTACGTTCACAATCACCGGAACGGGCACGATGAGCACGAGCGGAACCAATGGGTTCTTCTACAACCTGGGTACGCTCACCAAGAGCTCCGCCGGCACGAGTCTGATCAGCGGGACGGGGGTCGGCGGACAGCTCTTCCTCCAGAACTCCGGGACGATCGTGCTCTCGGCGGGGACGTTGGATATCCGGAGCTTGAGTCACCAGGATGGCGCGCTGATCCGGGGCACAGCGACGCTCGATCTGAGCAACGCTACCACGTCGTCCAGAACCTTCGCAGGCGACATCAACCCCGGCGGCGTGGGCACCGCCGGCATCCTCGCGATCCTCGGCTCCATCACGCTGACGTCCAACGCGGAATTGGCGATCGACATCATCGGCAGCGACAATGTGCCCGGGACGAATGTCGACCAGCTCCAGATTACCGGAAGCTTCACGCCCGGCGGACGACTCAACTTCGTCGTCAACGGATCGCCGTCGACGGGGACTCAATACACGATCGTGACGACAACGGCGGGGATCGCCGGAAGCTTTGGCAGCATCACCCCAGCCGGGTGGAGTGCCTCGCCATCGGGCAATAACCTGATTGCCACATCGCCATAAAGCGGTGAGAGATCCCTCCACACTGGTCCGAACCCGAAGCTACGGCACCTTGGCCCCTACAGGCGCCGCTGCGACAGGGCTCGATGCATTGGTCGTAAGTGTCACCCGAAACGGACCGACCTCTCCTTCGCCGAAAGTTGTGACTAACAGAGAGTAGGTTCCTGCCGAAGGGGACGCGATGACGACCCTTGCATCCCGCACACCGCCGGAATCGTCGTCGAAGCATGACTGATTCTTGATGGTCGCACCCGCCGGCGTACACGTGATCATCACGCCGTCGGGAGGGAAGATGTAGATAAAGGGATCGGTCGTGATGCTCAGCCGCTCCACGACGAGTTGAGCGCTCGTCAGCCCTCCGGCGAGCGTAACCGGGGCGAGCACCGCGAACGGGCGATTCCCGCCACCGTTGTTCTTGGGATCGCCCGTACCGTTATACACGAGGCAATCCTGTGACGTGAGCGAGTCACTCACGGTCGACGATGAGATCGAGAGCGTATCTAAGACCCGGCACGCCTGTAACCCCAGCGTGAACCCACCGATGGTGCCTTTCCCGCCGGCCACCACCACGGTGGCAGGGGTCGCTCCGTCGTCCAGCCGAACCAGCAGCTCTTCGCCAGTAATCGGATTCGGACCTTCCGGACCTCGAACGGCATCGTAATCCCCACCCGCGACGAGAGTGTCAACTCCCCTGACGGGGGCGACGTACAGCGAAGGATCCAGCGCACCGGCGAGGAGGGGTGAAGGAGCCACCCAGGCAACCGTACCCCGCCGCCACTCGGGAGGCCGATACGCGACGGTTTGCGTGCTCACCGACACCGTGCCGGTGAGAATGTCACCGTAATTGATTGGCATCACACCGGCACTGACCGAGAGCGTCGTGGTTCCGGTGGCGCCGCTGGAATCCTCAGCCACCACCGAGCCAGCTCCGTCGTTGAACGCCCTTCCCAACCCCGCCGAATCGACCACGAACAGCAGCGTATCGGTCGAAGACGGCACGAACGACCACGAGAGCATTTGATCCGGAACCGCGTTTCCGAGGCTGTCCAGCCCGACGCCCCGGAACCTGACGGCATCCAAGATACCGGTGATCGTCGTATCGACAGGTTCGACGGCAACCGACTTGGCACGCTGGGCCACAGTTGCGGGTACGGAGTCTGCCACCCCATCCGTTATCGCCACGATCGTGGCGTTCCCGTTCGATACGGCGGTTACCAACCCACTCTCGTCCACGGACGCGATCGCCGGCGCCAGCGAGGTCCACGTCACAGCAGCGTTGTCCACCGGATGTCCATTGGCGTCGGTTGGGACCGCATCCACCCGGACCGCTGCTCCGAGTGCCGTCAGCGTCAGCGAACTTGGACTCACGTCCAATCCGGTTACCTGCTGAGCCACCGCAACCTCTGCCGAGTCGGTGAGTCCCTCCACGTCAGCCGTGATCACCGCCACTCCATTCCCCACCGCTATCACCACTCCACCGCCGTCCACCGTCGCGACGTCGGACGCTCGCGACGTCCATGTTGGCAAAGCCCCCGCGACCGGCTTGCCATTCGCATCGGTCACGGCGGCTGTCAGCTCTACGCTCGCGCCGAAGGCAACAAGCGTCGTCTCGGCAGGCGATATGCTGACGCCGGCCACTACCTGAGCTACCCGCACCGAAGCCGTGTCAGCCGCACTTCCCGACCTCGCCACGATACCTACCGTACCGTTGCCTTCGGATCTCACCACGCCGTCGACCGACACCGCCGCCACCACCTCATCGAGCGTACTCCACTCAACGACCGCATCGACTATCGGGCTGCTGCCCGCGTCTGTGACGGAGGCCGAGAGACGCACCGTGTCACCGACCGCAGCGAATTCGATGCTGTCCGGCGTGACCGTGACGATCGCGGGCGCCTGCATGACGGTTGTTTCAGCAGTATCGGCGATGCCGCCAGATGCCGCCACGATGCCAGTGGTCCCATTCGCCACGGCCGTCACGGTGCCGTTTTCGTCCACCGACACTACAGCCGAATCCAGAGTAGTCCACTGTACGCCGGCGCCCTGGACCGCGTGCCCGTTTGCGTCGAGGACATCGGCTATCAATTGTCCGATCTCACCGAGCGATACGAGTGTGAGGACGGCCGGCGTCACCGTGATCCCGGCGGTCACCTGGGCTACTCTGATAGTCGCCGAGTCCGATGCGTCACCGGAGGTCGCCACGACAAGCGCCGTCCCATTTGCGACCGACGTTACGAGTCCACTCTCATCCACCGTGGCGACCGCCGGCGATCGCGACACCCATGACACCGGTATCGTCGGAACCGGGGCCCCATTGGCGTCACTCCCTGCCGCGGTCAGCTGCACGGTCATACCTAATGCCGAGAGGTCCGCATCACCGGGAGTCACCATCAAATGCGCCACCTCTTGCATCACTTCAACACCGATCGTATCGGCCACGTTGCCGACCCGGGCCACGATTTGGGTCGCGCCGTTGGACTCGGCGCGCACGATGCCAGTCCCTGACACACTTGCGACCGCGTCATCCCCACTGATCCAGACGACGTCGGGGTCAGCAACCGGGTGGCCGTTGGCATCGGCCACGGACGCAACGAGATGAGCCGTGTCACCAAGGGCGGCAAAGCTCACACTGGAAGGAACCACCGTGACCTTGGTGGGCGTTTGGTCGACGGTCACGGAGGCCGCACTGCCCTTGTCCCCGGTCATCGCCTCGATATTCGTCGTCCCGTTCCCCACGGCGGTTACGAGCCCACTCGCGTCGACCGTCGCGACACTCGGAGCCACGGACATCCACGTTAGCGCGACGCCGGCAATGTCATGGCCGTTTGCATCGGTAACGGTACCAGCGAGTCGTACCGTGTCGCCCAGTGCAGCGAGCCTGACAACCGCAGGCGTCACTGCTACCGTCGATACTTCCTGCGCCACCGTGACGGTCGCCGAGTCCGTCACGCCACCCGCGAACGCGACCACTGCGGCCACTCCATTGGCAACGGCCGTTACGCGTCCATCGGCGCTCACCGTCACCACACCAGCCTCTCTTGATGACCAAGTCACCTGGACCCCAGGAACCGGAGTGCCAGCCTTATCCCGGGCGACAGCTGTCAACGGCGCCGAGGCTCCTAGTGACACAAGCGTCACCTGCCTTGGAGACACCACGAGCTCGTCTACTGTAGTGCTAGGGCCCACGGATTCCCCGCATGCCATGAGCCCCACTAGCAGTGGGAGCTTACCCGGCAGGCGGAGGAAACCGAAGGCTCGGCAGGAATGCAGCGATCGCGTTGCACTGAGGTGGGGCTCGGAGCTGAGCATCTCGTGGCCGCGTACCCCCGTAGAGAAAGCTGTCGAGACGTTGGGACCGGACCCAATGTAGGGGCCAGCGCGCAACTCCCAGGCCAGTCCGTTTCAAGGGAAATATACCTGCGGCCCGCGGCTGCTCAGAGCGGATTCGCCATCGTGACGAAACGATGTGACACCATGGGGCGCACACGCATTCGTTGGGAACGCTCGCAACCGCTCGCCGCGCACCGAGCGATACCGTGGGCTCGAACTCGTCCACGATCCGCCAATCCCGACCCATCACCCAGAAACCGTGGCACTGCCGACACACTGCCGGCCACACACCTCATCTCCCCCACACCCTTCCCTCTCCGCCCCCAACGCGTAGATTGTGAACGCCTCTTGCAGCGACACAAACAGAGCGCGCGCCTCAGAACCCCATGCAACCCTCACCGGAGGAAGTATGAAGAAGATCCCTCGTCTGCTGGCATTCACCACCCTATCCACCATCGCCCTCGCGGGCTGTAGCGACAATGGCGGCACGAACACGGGCGACAAGTTACCGACGGCCGATGGGGCAATTGTGGCGCTCCAGGCTTTTGGCATTGCCTTGTCTGCCCTTGACGCCGTGGCCCCTGCGGGACCAGCCATGGTCGCGTCCGAGACACTCCCGTCGACACAGGTGGATTGCCCCAGCGGGGGCACCGCGACGGTCTCCGGTTCCTTCAATCAGACCGGTGAGTCGTCAGGGACGTTCAACCTCGACGAGACCCTGAATAGCTGCGGCGTGCCTGGCTCGGGCAGTGGTACGATCGTCATCGACGGGAATCTATCCCTCGACGCTGACATCCAGTCAGAGACCAGCGGGACATTCTCCATCACTGGTCAGTTCGACTTCACGTCCGGTAATCTGTCAGGCAGTTGCTCGATCGACTTCAACATCACGTTGCCGTCGTCGGTGTCCGGCTCCATCTGCGGTCAGAATATCGGCAGCTGATCCAGGGACGGAGTGGTGGATTTGCTATGGCGCGGGCGGAGGATAGCCGTTCCTCCGCCCGTGTCGCGCTTCAACGGGGGGCGAGCGGCCCGGCTTTCCGGCGCGGGCTACACCTCCCCCAGCGCCTGCTCCAGGTCTGCCAGCACGTCCTCGAAGTGCTCTACCCCGACGGACAACCGCACCAACCCCGGCGTGATACCCAACCGCCGTTGATCCTCGGGAACCACGTCCGCATGCGTCATGGTAGCCGGATGCTCGGCGAGGGACTCGGTGCCACCCAAACTCACGGCCAGTTTCACAAGCTGCAGCGCATTGAGAAAACGAAAGGCTCCAGCTTCCCCACCCTGCACCTCGAATGAGATCATCGATCCCGGTCCCGAGCATTGGCGGCGGTACAGCGAGAACATGGGATCGGCCTCGGTCAGCAGTCCCAAATAGTGCACGGATTCGACTCTTGAATGGTCGTTCAGGAAATCCGCGACGTAGCGCGCGTTCTTCATCTGCGCGGTCATCCGCATCTTGAGCGTCTCCAGACTGCGGAGGAGCAGCCACCCCGTCCACGGCCCCGCCATCGTGCCCATGAAGGTCCGGAGCGCACGCACCTGAGTCATCAACTCCTGCGAGCCCAGGCAGGCGCCGGCAATGAGATCCGAGTGCCCCCCGATGAACTTGGTAGCGGAATACAGCACCAAATCGGCGCCATGCTCCAACGGATGCTGCCACAGCGGCCCCAAGAACGTGTTGTCCACCATCACCACGGGCCGCTGCCCCTCGCGCGCGAAGCCATGACAGAACTCCGAGACCTCGGCGATGTCGACGAGCGCCATGGTCGGATTGGCCGGCGTCTCGATCAACGCCCCGGCCACCCGCCGATCACCCACCTCTTGGCGCACGCGGTCGGCAAACTCGCGCAAGGCGCACTCGGTGGGCATCTCCACCGGAACGACACCGAGTTCCGGGAGATAGTGCCGCACGAAATAGTCGGAACCGCCGTAGACAGGTTCGGAATGCAGCAGCACGTCACCCGGCCGCACAAACGTGAGCAGCGTCGTCGCGATGGCCGCCATGCCGCTCTCGAACACGGCGCCCGCCTCGGCACCGTCCCATAACGCAAGTCGATCCTCCAGAATCTCCAGGTCGGGGTTGTTGAGTCGGCTATAGATCAGCCCGAGCACTTCGGACGGCCCCTGCTCCCTCAGCCCGTAGGCGACTTCGAAGAACGCCTTGCCGTCCTCCGCCTTGTCGAACACGAACGTGGACGTCTGGAAGATCGGGCACTTGATGGCTCCCTCGGAGAGCATCGGGTCGTACCCATAGCTCATCATCAGGCTCTCCAGCCGCAGGTCGCGGCCGCCGATCGCCGTCTTCTTGTAGCGGGGCTTCAATGGTCGGTTTCTCGACACGATAGATCCCTCGGTGAAGGGTGGTCCTACCCGGAGGGTGGCGCGAGCCTCCGAGCAGGTCAAGGAGTTCCGCTGCTCGTTAAGGACGATTCATATGGTGCTTCAGCCGCGACGTCGACGTCAGTCCGATGCCGCCATCGTCACGGTGGCGACGCGCCAGGCACCCGGTTACGTCGCCACCTTCGATGCGGATTTCACGGCCGTGGAGGGGGTGACCGTCGTTCCCGGTTGATCGGGCATCGGCTCATGAGTCGTTCGGGCTCCCGAAGCCGGGCACTTCGCCGCAGACGCAATACCCTGGCCCGCCCGCTGCTCGACGCGCATAGTACCCGCGAGATTCGTGGAGTGGATTCTCACACCGGCGTTGGCGCGGCGGTGAGCGCGCGGGTCCTCACCGCCGAACAAACTCCTCCATCGCTTCGGCGAACCGATCGATTTCATCCACCGTCGTGTACACGTTGGGAGTCACCCGAATCCCGGTACAGTCGGGATGACCGATGCCCACCACGAAGATCCGGTGCTTGTCCCACAGGAACGAGGCCATCTCCCCGGGCTCCACCCCCTCGATGCCCATGTTCGCCAGGCCGCACGCCTGCGCGGGATCGTAGCTCGTGTGATGCACCACCCCCGGGAGCGACTCGAGCCGCTGCATCCATCGGTTCCGGAGATACCGCAGCCGGGCCGCCTTCCGTTCGGGCCCGATCCCCTGATGAAACGTCAGGGCCTCGGCGATCGCATTGTGGTTCGCCGCCGGATGAGTACCGATCTCCTCGAACTTCCTGATGTCGTCGTCCATCTCCGCCGTCGCCGCCATCAGCGGCCACACGTCCTTCACCTTCTCGCGCCGCATGTAGAGAAACCCCGTTCCGATCGGCGCGAGCAGCCATTTGTGAAGTGACGTACCGTAGAAGTCACACTCCAGGTCGTCACGCTGGAACGGGAAGTGGGCAAACGCGTGGGCGCCATCCACGATTGTCTGTATCCCGCGGGCGCGCGCCATGCGACAGATGGCCTTCACGGGGAAGATCTGCCCGGAAAGGTTGGTGATGTGGCAGAAGTGGATCACCTTCGTGCGCGGGGTGATCGCGCGCTCGAACCGCGCCACGAGATCGTCCATGCTCGGAGGGGGCGCCGGGAAGGAGATCTTGGTGATCACGATGCCCTCACGCCGGGCGCGCTGGTCCCACGTCGTGAGCATCCTCCCGTAGTCCTGATCGGTGGTCAGGACTTCGTCACCCGGCTCCAGATGGATCCCGAGCTGGCAGATCTCGAGAGCCTCGCTGGCGTTGCGCGTGACGGCCAGCTCCTCGGGATCGCACCCGAACTCACGGGCCAGCCGCTGGCGCACCCCCTCGATCTGCGGTTCCAGCACCCGCCACATCGTATACGCGGGACCGTGGTTCGAGAAGTCGAGTTGCCGCTTCAACGCATCGTGCACGACCGTCGGACTCGGGCTCACCCCGCCGTTGTTCAGATTGACCCACGAGCGGTCGACCATGAACGCTTGCTGGATCTCACGCCAATACGCCTCGTCGGCCGCCTGCTCCTCGGGCGTCCCCTCACGACCGAGCGCCGCGGTCGCCGAGAATATGCGTTCGATTCCATCGCTCCTGAGGGCGGGTAGCGCCATCGCCGAACCGAACATCGAGTTGAGAAACACGCGGCGGCTGAGCACGAGAGGCCTCGCTGAGGAATGGGTGGAGTGTTCAGGACCAGTGTGGCGGCTGAATTACGCTGGGTCAAGGAGGGGGGGTGCCGTCTCACGTTTCACGTTTCACGTCCGACATCTTCCGCCCGGGCCTTCCGGTACAGCAGCACCGACCCCACGAGCGCGATCGTGGCAAACCCGAACCACTGGATCGCGTATGACCGGTGAGAGCCCTCGGTCAGCGGGGGGTCCGGAACCGCCCGCACCATCGGACCCGCGTCGGGCGGCGCGGTCGACCGCCGCAGCACCAGGGGAAAGAGCCGATACGGAAAACGCGCACCCAGTGCGAGTGGGTCGGGGGAGCGCACGCCCAACGGAAACTCGCCGCCCCCCACCGGCGTCTGGCGGGTATCGGCACCGCGGTGCAAATAGCCAGTGACCGCGGCCTCGGTCGGTTCCCGCACCAGCGCGAGGTCTGCCAGCGCACCGTCGGGCGAGGGCAACCACGCCCGCTCAACCATCACGGCCAGCGAATCGTCCACCATCAGTGGCGTGACGACATGGACACCGGGTACCCCATTGAGCGGGCGCAGCCACACCACGACTTGCCGCTCAAAATCGAAGGCGCCCGCCGCCGTGGCGCGGCGTTGCACGAGCGAGTCGAGATCGTCACGCAGCAGGGCCTCGGTGACCGTCACCGGACTCCGCGCTCGTTGGGATTGGATCGCGGCGTTCAACGCCTGGCGTTCGTGCAACCGACTGAGTTGCCACACCCCGAGTCGCGCGCACCCCAAGGCCGCCACCGCACCGACCACGAGGATGAGTCCGTGTTTCACCCGGCGGTCCGTCCCACCACCACGTCCGGGTTCATACCCAGAAAGAGCCCAGTCTCCACGACGCCGGGCAGCCGGCGCAGCCGGTCGTCCACCCCTTGGGGATCACGCAAGCCGCCCGAAAACGCACAGTCGATGATGTAGTTGCCCTCGTCGGTCACGTACGGCGTGCCGTCCAGGATTCGCAGTGTCGGTGCGGCGCCCAGGGCCTCCATCGGCACCAGGTTGGTTTTCCAGCCGAATGGGATCACCTCGACGGGGACGGCGAACTTCTGCCCCAACCGCTCGACGAGCTTGCCCTCGTCCACAACGATCACGTACCGGGCCGACGCTGCCGCCACGATCTTCTCCCACAACATCGCCCCACCGTGACCCTTGATGAGGTCGCCGTTGGGCGCCACCTCGTCGGCGCCGTCGATGGTGAGATCGACTCGCGGGTGTTCGTCCAGCGTGGTGAGCGGTATCCCCACCTCGCGCGCAAGTTCGGCCGCCCGGGTGGACGTGGGGATACCTGTGACGTCCGCCACCACGCCCTCATGCAGCATCCGTCCGAGCGCACGTACCACGAAGGCGGCGGTCGATCCGGTGCCCAATCCCAACACCATACCGGACATGACGCGCCGCACGGCGTCCTCCGCCGCGCGTCGCTTGAGTTCCCGCGGGTCGGTCATCGTCACACGGTTTCCAGAAAGTGCGTGAGGTTGTCGACCTGGAGCACCGGCCGGCCCCGTTCACGCAGCGCGTGGCGATCGCCTTCCGCCTGGGCGGCCAGCAGCCGGCCGAACGAGTACGGCGCACCGGGGATCGGCAGATCAGAGCCCACCGGCTCGAGCAGCTGCACGAAATGCCCGGTCGGCGGGCCGCCTTTGTGGAGCTGTCCCGTGGAATGCAAGAACCGTGGCCCATACCCGACGGTGACCACCACGCCCAAGCGCTCGGCGAGAATCGACTGCAGCTCGCGCAGACGCCGGTCGTGCTCCGGTGATGGCGGCAGCCAGGCGCAGACCGCGACGTAGTCTCCCGGTCGCACCCCGTCCTGGAACGCCTCGATCGCCCTGCGGCGCACCGGCCGCGGCGCTTCGCCGGCACCGCCGCGCTCGAGCACGTCCAGGGTGTTCCGCTTGCTCTCGGCCACGTTCGGTTGATCGAAGGGGTTCACGCCGAGCATGGAACAGGCAAGCGCGGTGGCGAACTCCCACCGGAAGAACTCCGCGCCCACCTGAGGGCCTCGCGCGGCGGCGAGTCGCAACGTCTCGCCGGCAAGCGCAGCCGCCTTCGCGGCCCGCTCGTAGCGCACCTCCGCGACCTCCGAGCGCGGCACACCGGTCATGTCGAGCACCGGGAGGATCCCCCGCCCGTCCTTGCCGGTGCTCTCGGCGACGAGCTGCTCGATCCACATCCCCAGCCATGCCAGGTCACCCGGGAGGTCGATCGCCAGCTTGTCGCGCCGATCCAGCGCCGCCCCACCGATCCAGGCTCCCAAGACCGCTCCGGGATTCTCGCTCAGCTCGGTCGTCCGCCCACACGCCCGCACCATGTCGGAGGCGCCATCAAGGACGGCCTCGGGATCCACGCCCACCAGGGCGGCGGGCGCCAGGCCGAACAGTGAGAGCGCAGAGTATCGTCCGCCGATGTCAGATGGATTGACGAGCAGGTCGAGAAACCCCTGCGACGAGGCCAGAGCCGCGAGCGGTGTCCCGCCGTCGGTGATGGCGACGAACTGGTCGGCGCGCTTGCCCGTCGCATGCCAGAAGTACTGCAGCAGCGATTGGGTCTCGATCGTGGTGCCCGACTTGCTCGCGACCACGAACAGGGTGCGGTCGAGGGGGCCGGTGGCCTCCACCGCACGCACGGCGCTCGGATGGATGGAATCGAGCATCTGGAACTCGGGCGCGCCCGTACGCGGCTCATGCGCCGCGTGCAGCACGACCGGAGCGAGACTGGACCCGCCCATGCCGAGCAGCACCACCCGATCGAATCGCCGCGCGACGTCCCTCGCCAGCCCGCGGAGCCGTGCAATCTCGGAGCGCATCGCGTCGATCACGGTCAGCCATCCGAGCCGATCCGCGATCTCGGGCGTGTCCGGGGTCCCTCCCCAGACCGACGGGTCGCGCTGCCAGATCCGCTCGACGATCCGCTGCGACGCGAGGGCGCCCAGTCGCTCCTCGGTCAAGCCGTCGAGACGGTGACTCACCGGGCCAGTAATCTCCGGACTTCGGTCGCGACCCGCGCCGCCGTAATGCCGTATTCGGCGTAGATGGTCTCGTACGGTGCCGAGGCGCCGAACCGTTCGATCCCCACAATGGCTCCGTCCTCGCCCACCCAGCGGTACCAGGATTGCGGATGGGCCGCCTCGACGGCAACGCGCGCGGCGACCGCCCTCGGCAGCACCGCCTCCCGATACGCCGCCGGCCGCGAGGCGAACAGCTCCATGCACGGCATGCTCACAACGCGGGTCGCGACGCCTTCGCGCTCGAGCCGATCCGCCGCCTCGACGGCAATGGACACTTCACTGCCCGATGCGACCACGACGGCCCGCGGCTCGGCGAACGCTTCCCGGAGCACGTAGGCCCCCTGGGCCACGCCGGCGGCCGCCCCCGCCCCTCCGGCGTGCAGATCGGGCACGTTCTGGCGCGTCAAGACAAGCGCGACCGGACCGCGCTCGTGTCGCAGTGCCACCCGCCACGCCTCGACCGTCTCCGCCGCATCCGCGGGCCGGATCACCAGCAGGTTGGGAATGGCGCGCAGCGCCGCCAGCATCTCGACGGGCTGATGGGTCGGACCGTCCTCACCCAACCCGATGGAGTCGTGCGTGAACACGTAGACGACCTTGCGATGCATGAGCGCCGCCAGGCGAATCGCGGGCCGCATGTAGTCGGAGAACACGAGAAACGTCCCGCCGAACGGAACGATGCCTCCATGCAGCGCCAGCCCGTTCATCACGGCGCCCATCGCATGCTCGCGCACGCCGTAGAAGATGTTCCGTCCACCCATGTTACCGGGACCGATATCGCCCACACCCTTCAGGGCGGTGTTGTTCGAGCCCGCGAGGTCGGCCGACCCGCCCAGCAGTTCGGGGATCGCCGGGGCGAGCGCCTGCAGCACCTTGCCCGACGCCTGCCGCGTTGCCATCGCGCCGGAAAGCTCCGGTAGATGGCTCTCCCAGCCGTCCGGCAAGCTGCCCCGCAGTCGTCTGGCGAACTCGACGGCCTCTGCGGGAAAACCGGTCGCATACGCATCGAACGCCCGGACCCACACGGCCTCGAGCTCGGCCCCGCGCTCCACGCACCGGCGCCATGCCGCGAGCGCCTCGTCGGGAACCGTGAACGGCTCTGGATACGGCCAGTCGAGGTTCTCCTTGGTGAGGCGCACCTCGTCGTCGCCGAGCGGTGCGCCGTGGGCCGCCGCCGAGTCCTGCTTGTTTGGGCTGCCGAATCCGATGTGCGTCCGCACCCGCAGCAGGGACGGACGATTCGTCACGGCCTTGGCGTCGGTGATGGCCCGATCGATCGCCTCGAGATCGTTCCCGTCCTCCACGGCGATCACGTGCCACCCGTACGCCTCGAACCGCCGCCCGACGTCGTCACTCCACGCGAGCGCCGTCGGGCCGTCGATCGTGACGCGATTGTCATCGTACAGCGCGATCAGCCGACCGAGCCGCAAATGGCCGGCGAGCGAAGCGGCTTCATGCGAGATCCCCTCCATGAGGTCACCGTCGCTCACCACCACATACGTGTGGTGATCGAGCACCTCGTGGCCCGGCCGACCATACACCGCCGCGAGGTGCGCCTGCGCCAGCGCGAGACCAACGGCATTCCCGAACCCTTGTCCGAGCGGCCCGGTGGTGGTCTCGACACCTGGGGTCAGCCCGCGCTCCGGATGCCCGGGGGTAATGCTGCCCCACTGGCGGAACTGCTTCAGGTCGTCGAGCGAAACGTCGTACCCGCTCAGATGGAGCAATCCGTACAGGAGCATCGATGCGTGCCCCGCGGAAAGCACGAACCGATCCCGACCGGCCCACTGCGGATTTACCGGATTATGCCGCAGGTGTCTGGTCCACAACACATACGCCATCGGAGCCATACCCATTGGCGCGCCGGGATGCCCGCTCTCCGCTCGCTGGACCGCGTCCATCGCGAGCGCACGCAACGTGTTGACGCACAACTGATCCAGCGCGGGCATGGACGAAACGGCAGCCTGTCGCATGTCGAGCAGGTCTCGTGATAGGAGGTTCAAGGTGGCAAGAAGATAGCACGAAACACGCGCCTTGGGGCGGGGGTTTTCACCTCCATTTCACAGAGCCTTCAGAGGGGATGTGATACCATGCGGGTGCGACAACAAGGGGGGCCCGCGTCCGCACCTGGCGTGGTGGTGGTCGTCCTCCTTGGACTCATGGCGGCGGGATAGCTCGCAACGTGGGACGAGTGCCCGGCAAGGCTGTGAGTCAATAGTCCGGAGGCTCTGTGAGAGGCGGACGCGGGCAAACGGGCTCGCAGAGACTGACCGGTTGATCGGCGAACGCATGTTCGCTGAGCGGCCCCGACCACACACGGGCGAGCGCCCAGGTTGGGGCCGCGTTCGTTAGGGCGGCCGGCGCCGTGACACTCGGCCCGGCCTGTTATTTTGCGTCATGCCAAACCCATTCGATTCCCGCTCGACCCTCGAACTCAACGAGGGACGCGGCACGATTTTCCGGCTGGATGCCCTCGCGCGCGCGGGCGTCGCCAATGTCGACCGACTCCCGTTCTCCATCCGCGTCCTGCTCGAGAACGTCTTGCGCCACGCAGGCACCGGTGCGATCAACGAGCAGCATGTCCAGCTCGTCGGATCCTGGACCCCGGAACCGGACCGCAGCCGGGAAGTACCGTTCATGCCGGCCCGCGTCGTGCTTCAGGACTTCACGGGCGTGCCCGCCGTCGTGGACCTGGCGGCGATGCGCGATGCCATCGCGGCGCTCGGCGGCGACTCCGACCGCATCAACCCCCTCGTGCAAACCGACCTGGTCATCGACCACTCGGTCCAGGTGGATTTCTTCGGCTCGCACGACGCGTTTCGACGCAACGTCGACCGGGAGATGGAACGCAACAATGAGCGATACGAGCTGCTGCGGTGGGCTCAGCACGCGTTCCGCAATTTCCGCGTCGTCCCGCCGGGAACGGGGATCGTGCACCAGGTGAACCTGGAGTACCTGGCGGACGTCGTTCGGACCGTCGACCAGGATGGGGAGGCAGTTCTCTTCCCCGACACGCTGGTGGGAACCGACTCTCACACGACCATGATCAACGGCATCGGTGTGGTCGGATGGGGCGTGGGCGGCATCGAAGCGGAAGCCGTCATGCTGGGGCAGCCCTACTTCATGCAGCTCCCCGAAGTGGTGGGCATGCGCCTGACGGGGGAGCTGCCGGAGGGCGCGACGGCCACGGACCTCGTGTTGGTCGTCACCCAAATGCTCCGGAAGTTCGGCGTGGTCGGCCGGTTCGTGGAGTTCTTCGGACCGGGCGTTTCGGTGCTCGGGCTGGCGGACCGCGCGACCCTCGCCAACATGGCGCCCGAGTACGGCGCCACGATCGGTTTCTTTCCCGTGGACGACGAGACACTGCGGTACCTCCGGCGCACCGCGCGTCCCCCCGCCGTGACCGATCGTGTCGAGCGCTACTGCAAGGAGCAGCACCTATTCCTGACACACGACACCCCGGACCCCGAGTATTCCGCGGTGCTCGAGCTGGATCTCGCGACGGTCGTTCCCTCGATGGCCGGACCGCGGCGCCCACAGGATCGTGTCCCGCTCGCCGAAGTGAAGGAATCGTTCGCGCAGGTGCTCCCCAACCTCGTCCCGTCCGGCGCGAAGCGGAATCTCGACGAGCACAACGCCGCGCGTTGGTCGGGGGAAGGTGGCCAGACCCCCAATGTGGCGGCGGCGGCCGCGGTGGCGGCGCCGGTCCCGGCGGCGAGCATCGAGTACGAGGGCAACCGCTTCGATCTCCACGACGGCTCTGTAGTCATCGCGGCGATCACGAGTTGCACGAACACGTCCAACCCTTCCGTCATGGTCGGGGCCGGGTTGGTCGCTCGGAAGGCCCGCGCCAGAGGACTCGGGCGGCGGCCGTGGGTAAAGACGAGCCTTGCGCCGGGCTCCAAAGTGGTCACGCAGTATCTCGCGGCGGCGGAACTCATCGACGACCTCGAAGCCCTCGGATTTCACCTCGTGGGTTACGGATGCACAACCTGTATCGGCAACAGCGGGCCGCTTGCCGAGCCGATCGCGCGGGCCATCGAGGAACACGAGCTTGTGGTGGCGGCGGTGCTGAGCGGGAATCGGAATTTCGAAGCCCGAATCCATCCGCAGGTGCGGGCCAACTATCTCGCGTCGCCGATGCTCGTCGTCGCGTATGCGATCGCCGGCCGTATCGACATCGATCTTGCCACAGAGCCGCTGTCCGTGGACCCAAACGGCGACCCCGTGTTCCTCAAGGACATTTGGCCCTCAACGCGGGAGGTGCGCGACGCCGTGGCCGCGGCGTTGACCCCACAGATGTTTGCGGAGGAATATGCGCGGGTGTTCGAGGGAACGGACGCGTGGCAGGCACTCCCGCTCCCCGAGGGAAGCGGCGGTCGGTTTGCCTGGAACGCGGACTCCACGTACGTCGCCAATCCGCCGTTCTTCGAGGGCATGGGTCTCGAGCCGCCGACCAAAGGTGACATTACGCAGGCACGGGTCCTGGCGTGGCTGGGTGACTCGGTTACCACGGACCACATCTCTCCGGCGGGGGCCATCGCCAAGGATGGCCCAGCAGGACGGTGGCTGATCGATCACGGGGTGAAACCCGTCGAGTTCAACACGTTTGGATCGCGGCGGGGTCATCACGAAG
Source organism: Gemmatimonadales bacterium (assembly GCA_036397755.1). Classification (GTDB taxonomy): domain Bacteria; phylum Gemmatimonadota; class Gemmatimonadetes; order Gemmatimonadales; family GWC2-71-9; genus CAMYLY01. Next base: position 19,219 of record DASWII010000048.1, read on the forward strand.
TGATGATGCGCGGCACGTTCGGAAACATCCGCATCCGCAACCGTCTCGTGCCGGACAAGGAGGGCAACTGGACCCGCTATCATCCCTCCGGTGAGGTCACCAGCATCTTCGAAGCGGCGATGCGCTATCGTGACGCCGGCACCCCACTCGTGGTGTGGGCGGGCAAAGAGTACGGCACCGGCAGCTCGCGCGACTGGGCGGCCAAGGGAACCGCTCTCCTCGGCGTGCACGCGGTCATCGCCGAGAGCTACGAGCGGATCCACCGGTCGAACTTGATCGGCATGGGCGTCCTGCCCCTGCAGTTCCGGACCGGAGAAGGCGCACAGGCGCTCGGCCTTACCGGACAGGAGATCGTCACCATCCGCGGCGTGGCGGCCGACACGGTGCGGCCTGGGGCCACCGCACGAGTGTCGGCGCAGCGGGAGGATGGCACGACCGTGGCGTTCGACGTGCTCGTGCGACTGGACACCGGCGTTGAGGTGGACTACTACCGTCACGGCGGGATCCTGCCGTACGTGCTGCGCCAACTCGCCGTGTAGATCAGTCCGCGAGGAACCGTTCGATATCGAGCCACTGCTTCCAGGCGTCCTGGTGGCCTAGCTCCATGAGGAGTCCCGTGTACTCGGGTTCGAAGAGCAGGTAGCTCATCAGACCGCTCGCGCGGCCCTGATCGCCGCCGAGACTCCGTAGCGCCGTGCGCGCCACGAGGGAGAGTCTGGGCTCCAGCCCGCTCGCCATCGCACCCACGTCGCGGGACGGGCGCACCATCAAGAGCGCGATCTTCTCCAGCGGCTCCGCGAGCGTGGAGTCCGTGGGAACGGCATCGATCAGTTGGTTGATGCGCAGCAAGCGTTCGGCGTCGGCGTCGAGCGCATCCAGAAACACCGAATGCAGCAGCGTGCCCAGGACCTCCGCCGCGGTCGGATACACCGGTTCGCGCCGTTCCGCCCAACCGAGCGTCTCGGTGGGCCGCGCGCGCATGGCGATGGCGATGATCTTGCGCGCGCCGAGGTGGATGGCGGGCGCGAGCGGGGCGGACTGACGCACGCTGCCGTCCCCGTAGTACGCGTTGCCGATGCGCACTGCCGGAAACACGAGCGGGATCGCCGCCGACGCCATCACATGATCGATCGTGATGGCCGCGCGCACCGAAAGGCGCCGATGGCGCGCCCACATTCGCAGGTCATCCACTCCGTCGATGAACGACACCGTGTCGCCCGTCGCATAGCTCGTGGTGCTCAAGGCCGCCGCGCGCAGGCGGCCCGACTCGATGTTCCGCCGGATCCCGGTGAAGTCCACCGAGCGCGTGAGGAACTCCCTGAGCGGACGCATGTGCATCAGCCCGTGCAGCGACGGCGGCGCCAAACGACGGCCCAACACGAGGTTCGTCACACCGCGCAGGACGGACCGTGCGAGTTTCGTCGGACGGACCTCGTACACCTGAGACGGCGTCAGCCGCAGCCACTCCCCACGCAAGTTCTCCACCGCGGGGCGAAACGGCCCGGGGTGCGCGGCCAGGTGGAGCGCGTTGATCGCGCCGGCGGAGACTCCGGTGACAATCTGGAATTGCAAATCCGGCGCGCGCTCGGCGATCGCCGAGAGCACCCCAACCTGATAGGCGGCCCGCGCCCCACCACCCGAGAGGACAATCCCGAGCAGACGATTGCTGTTCCCCGCACTCATGGCGACACGAAAAGTGCAGCGGGACTCCGTCGCACACCAGCGGCATGGTACCCCAGGCCCTCGGCAACTAACTTGGCACGCATGGCGTTCCATCTCCCCCTGGACGAACTCGAGATCCGGGCGACTCGCGCTGGCGGCCCCGGAGGACAGCACGTGAACACCAGTTCGACGCGCGTCGAAGTGCGCTGGAACGTCGCGCACACGGGCAGCCTGTCACCCAGCCAGCGCGCGCGCGTGCTCGAGCGTCTCGCGACGCGCATCGCACGCGACGGCACGCTGCGCGTGGTGGCCGGCGCCCGCCGATCGCAGGCGCAGAATCGTGACGCCGCCATCGCCCGGATGACAGCGCTCGTCACGGCCGCCCTGCACGTCCCCAAAGCGCGGCGCGCGACCAAGCCGCCGAAGTCCGCGGCGGAGCGACGCCTCCGCGAGAAACGCCAGCGTGCGCTGCGCAAGGAGCGGCGGCGGCCACCCGGCGGAGACGACGCCTGACGCACCGCGTCGGCCATCAGGGCACCCGTTCCGAGCAGGTCAGGGGCAAGAAGAAAGCGGCATCCCGAGGGAACGCCGCTTTCCGTCGCCGTACCGTATCTCGTACCCATGCTAGAGCTGTTTGACTTCCTCCACGAGCTTCTTCACCGAGTCCTTTGCGTCGCCGAACAACATCGACGTCTTCGGGTCGAAGAACAGCGGGTTCTGCACGCCCGCGAACCCGGGACGCATGCTCCGTTTCAAGACGATCACGTTGCGAGACTTGTCCACGTCGAGGATCGGCATGCCGGCGAGCTCACCGGTGGACTTGCGCGCGTCCGGGTTCACGACGTCGTTGGCCCCGATCACCACGGACACGTCGGTGCGCGGGAACTCGGGGTTGATCTGGTCCATGTCGTAGAGCTCGTCGTACGGAACATTGGCCTCGGCAAGCAGCACGTTCATGTGTCCCGGCATCCGGCCGGCCACCGGGTGGATCGCGTACTTGACCTCGACCCCCCGCGCCGCGAGGAGATCGGCCAGTTCCCGGACCTCATGCTGCGCCTGGGCCACGGCGAGGCCGTATCCCGGCGCGAACACCACCAGATTGGCGTAGCCCAGCATCATCGCCGCGTCCTCGTGCGTGACCGACCGCACCGTCTGGTCGCCCGCGCCGCCCGGCCCGATCGCGGAGTCCGTGGCCCCGGCGCCGAAGGCGCCGAACAGCACGTTGGTGAGTGACCGGTTCATCGCCCGACACATGATGTTGGTCAGGATGAGCCCGGACGCACCAACCAGCGCTCCACTGATGATCAGGCCCTCGTTGTTAATCACGAATCCGGTCATCGCGGCGGCGATGCCCGAATACGAGTTGAGCAGCGAGATCACGACCGGCATGTCGGCGCCGCCGATCGGGATCACCGAGAGCACCCCGAGCAAGAGCGCCAGTCCGGCCAGGGCCATGAATCCGGTCGGGTTCTGCGGCGCCGCAACGAGCCACACCACGAGACCGAGGACCCCCAGCAACAGGATGGCGTTGAGCGTCTTCTGCAGCGGATACGTGACGGCCTTCCCCGTCAGCAGCTCCTGGAGCTTGCCGAACGCCACGAGGCTGCCGGAGAATGTGAGTCCCCCGATCAACACCGAGAGTTGGATGGTGACGCCCACGTTGATGGCCGGATCCTGCCCGGCGCTGAGAAAGCGGAGGAACTCCGCACCGGCCACCAGGGCCGAGGCGCCGCCCCCAAATCCGTTGAGCAGCGCCACCATCTGCGGCATCGCGGTCATCTTGACGGTGCGCGCGAAGATCCCTCCCACCAGGGACCCGATCACCAATCCTATGATGATCATCGGCCATGACAGGATATCAGCGAAGACGAGCGTCGCGACGATGGCCAACAGCATGCCGATCGACGCGATGAAGTTGCCGGATCGCGCCGTGGCGGGTGACGACAGCCGCTTGAGACCGAGGATGAAGAGGATCGCCGCGGCGAGGTAGAACAGCTGGATGAGCGCAGCCATTTACTTCTCCCCCGGCTTCTTGAACATCCGCAGCATGCGGTCGGTCACGAGAAACCCACCCACCACGTTGATCATGGCGAAGATGACCGCGAACACTCCCAAAACCGACGCCAGCACCGTGTCGCCGCGGCCGGCGACGATCAGCGCCCCGATGATGGTGATGCCCGAAATCGCGTTCGATCCCGACATCAGCGGCGTGTGCAGCGTTGGGGGTACTTTGGTGATAACCTCGAACCCGATGAACATGGCGAGGACGAACACCACGAAGAGCCCCACCAAAGTCTCGATCATGCCCCGGAACCTCCCTCCATCGCCTGGCGGGTCCGCTCGTGCACGACGTTGCCGTCGTGCGTGATACAGGTCCCACTGATGATCGCATTGTCGAAGTCCAGCTTCATGGCGCCGTCCTTCAACAGTTCGCCGAGGAACGCCAGGACGTTCTTTGCAAACATCTGACTCGTGTGGGTCGCCATTGACGCCGCCACGTTGGTCGGGCCGATGATGGTGACGCCGTGGCGTTCGATCGTTGCCCCCGCTTGGGTGAGCGCGCAGTTGCCACCCGTTTCACACGCGAGATCGACGATCACCGCGCCCGCAGGCATGTCGCGCACGGCGGCCTCCGTAATGAGCGTCGGAGCCTTCCTACCGGGGATCTGTGCCGTCGTGATAATGACGTCCGCGGTTTTGGCCTGCTCGTGCAGAAACGCCACCGTGCGCTCCTGCTGATCCGCCGTCTGCTCCCTGGCGTAGCCGCCCTCCCCCTCCGCTTCCACCGCCTCGGGCGCCACGAATCTGGCGCCGAGACTCTCGACCTGTTCGCGCACCGCCGGTCGCACGTCAAAGGCATCCACCTGAGCACCGAGGCGTTTGGCCGTGGCGATCGCCTGGAGTCCGGCCACGCCCGCGCCCAACACCAGCACTTTGGCTGGCCGGATCGTGCCCGCGGCGGTGATGAGCATCGGGAAGAACTTTGGCAATTGCCCGGCGGCCAGGAGCACGGCCTTGTACCCGGCGGCCGTGGCCTGCGACGAGAGGACGTCCATCGACTGCGCGCGGGTGATCCGCGGCAGCAAATCCAGGCTGAAGCTCGTCACCTTGCCTCGGGCGAACGACCGCACCAACGCATGATTCGTGAGCGGCTGCCACACCCCGAGGAACGCACCGCCCGAGCGCAACACCCCCGCGTCCGCGGGCTGCTGCACCGATACCACCAGATCGGCGGTGGCGAAGATCTTGGCCTTGTCCGCCTCGACCGCAGCCCCCACCCCCAGGTACGCCGCGTCGTCATAACCCGCCGCCGCTCCGGCACCGGACTCGATCCGCACGTCGATCGATTGCGCGACCAGACGTTTGACAACGTCCGGCGTCAGCGCGACGCGGCGCTCGGCTTCCTGCGACTCACGCAGAACCGCGAGGATCACTGTACCTCCTGTTCCCGTTCAGACACACGACGGGAGCGGCACAAGCGCCTGTCAGCCGCGGTGGGCGTACCCGCTCGCACACGACTGTCAGCGCCCGATCCGCTCCCCATCACTCCCACGCCCCAGCGTCCCGCTGGACGGAGTTGGCGGCCGAAATGTAGCACGGTGGCCCCTCGATTGGGACCACCATCTCAGCCGCCGCGGGTGTGCATTTCCCGGTGCGGGTCGCTGCGCAATCCGTCGGGAGCGTAGAGGGGTCCGCGCCCCCGTAGACCGAGCCGCTCCTCCGCACCGCGATCGCGGCGCCCACGCCACGTCCCGATCACCGCCTCCCGCAATTCCGCGTCGCTCACGCCGCCGCGCAGCAGCTCGCGCAGGTCCGTCCCCTCGCGCGCGTACAAGCAGCGAAACCAGACGCCGTCGGCCGTCACGCGGCTGCGATCGCACGCCTGGCAGAATGGCGCCGTCGTGGACGCAATGATCCCGAACCGGGTACCGTCGGGCAGCCGATACCGCACCGCCGGTGCACTCACAGCCTCGCCCGCCGGTTCCGCGGTGGCCGCGCCGTGCCGCCGGGCGATGAGGTCGAGCAACTCCGCTCGCGACACCACCCGGTCCGGGCTCCACTGGGTGGCGCCGCCGACGTCCATGTACTCGATCAGCCGGACTTCGAGGCCAGCGTCGCGCCCGAAGGCAAGGAGATCACCGACCTCATCGTCGTTCGTGCCCCGGACGATCACCGCGTTGAGCTTGGTGTGGGCGAAGCCGGCGTCCGCGGCCGCCGTGATTCCCCGCAGCACATCCTCATGCCGACCGCGGCGGGCCAACGCCTGGAACCGGTCGGCCCGCAGCGTATCGAGACTGATCGTCACCCGATCCAGGCCCGCCTCCCGCAGCGCGCGCGCAAAGCGGTTCAGCAGCAGCCCATTGGTGGTGAGGGTGATCTCACGAATGCCGGGAATCGTCCGCAGCAGGGCGACGAGCGCGGGCAGCTCGTGACGCAACAGCGGTTCTCCACCCGTCAACCGCAGCTTGGACACGCCGCACGTCGCAAACACACCAGCCACTCGCGTCAACTCTTCAAACGTGAGCAACGAGGGCTTGGGCAACCACACGTAGTGCTCTTCGGGCATGCAGTAGTGGCACCGCAGGTTGCACCGGTCCGTGACCGAGAGCCGGAGGCTCTGTAGCGGGCGTCCCAAGGCGTCCGTTTCGGGTGTGTGGGTGCGGGCAAGCGTCATAGTCGTGGGAAGCTACCCGTCCCCCATGGCGGCAGCCACCCCAACCGCCCTGCTTGCCACGCCGCGGTCCGGCCGGGAGATTCCGGGCCATGAGGGACCGTCACTGGCTCGCGTGGGCCATGCTGGGCGTCGTCGCCTGCGGTACCACGGCGGACTCCGGCCAGGGCGTCTCGTGGCAGCTGGCGCGCCAGCGGGCCGCGAGGATCAGCCGCATTCACTACGTGCTGCACTTCGATATCCCGGAGCAACTCGACGCGAAGGTGCGGGGTCGGGTGGATGTCGCTTTCGATCTGTCAGACGCCGGGACACCGGTCGTGCTGGACTTCGATCCGCAGGACGGCGCCGTCAAAGAGGTCGTCATCAATGGCGCCCCGGCCGCGGTTGGGTGGGACGCCGGGCACATCGAGTTGCCCTCGACGGCGCTGGCCGTGGGCCCGAACACCGTGCACGTCGCATTTGTGGCTGGGAACGGCGCGCTGAATCGCAATCCGGACTACCTCTACACGTTGTTCGTTCCCGATCGGGCCTCCAGCGCCTTCCCGAGTTTCGACCAACCCAACCTCAAGGCCACGTACGAGCTGTCGCTGTCACTCCCGGCGAGCTGGGCGGCCCTCGCCAACGGTGCCATGACCTCCGATTCGACGGCGGATGGCCGCCGCTTCGTGAGCTTCGCCGAGACCCAGCCTCTTCCGACCTACCTGTCGGCGTTCGTCGTCGGGCGGTTCCGGGTCGACAGCTCCGTCCGGGGTACACGCACACTGCGCCTGTTCCATCGCGAGAGCGACACCGCGCGGATCGTCCAGAACGTGGACGCGATCTTCGACCTCCACGAGACCGCCATTGCCTGGATGGAGGACTACACGGGTATCCCCTACCCTTTCGGGAAGTTCGATGTCGTGGCGATTCCGGCGTTCCAATACCGCGGCATGGAACACCCCGGCGCCATCCTCTACCGGTCGTCCGCACTGTTTCTCGATGAGGCGCCGACCCAAGATCAGCGCCTGGCGCGCGCGTCGGTCATCGCGCACGAGACGGCGCACATGTGGTTCGGCAACCTCGTCACCATGGCGTGGTTCAACGACGTCTGGATGAAGGAAGTCTTCGCCAACTTCATGGCGGCGAAGATCGTGAACCCGTCCTTCCCCACCATCAACCACGATCTGCGCTTCTTCCTCGCGCACCATCCGGCTGCGTATGGAGTCGACCGGACCGAGGGGACCAACGCGATTCGGCAGAGCCTCGACAACCTGTCCGAGGCTGGTTCCCTCTACGGCGCCATCATCTACCAGAAGGCTCCCGTGGTCATGCGGCAGCTCGAACGGATGACGGGCGAGACGACGATGCGGGACGGCCTGCGCGAGTACCTCCTGGCACACCAGTTCGGCAACGCGACGTGGCGCGACCTCATCGCGATCTTGGATCGGCTCGTGGATATCGACTTGACCAGATGGAGCGACGTGTGGGTGGAGACGCGCGGCCGACCCGAGATCGAGGTGCTGCACACGGGGGATCGGCGTTTTCTCGCCAACGTGCGCCTGCGGCAGAGCGATCCGGTCGGGAGGCGCGTGACCTGGCTCCAGGACATCGATCTCGCTCTGGGGTCGACAACAGACAGTGCGCGCCACGTGCGGGTGCGGTTGGACCGCGAGAGCGTCGAGCTCAAGGCCTTGAATGGGATCCCCACACCCGAGTGGATCGTGGCGGGAGCGGATGGCGTTGGGTACGGCCATTTCCGGCTCGATCGCCACTCGCGCGAAACCCTGGTGCAGGAGCTGCCTGCGGTCGCGGACCCGGTGATTCGCGCCGTAGCGTGGATGGGACTCTGGGAGGCGATGCTGGCGCGTGAGCTGCCGGCTCGGCAGCTGCTCGAAGCAGGGCTGCGCGTGCTCCCGCACGAGCCCGACGACTTGATCGCGCAACGGGTGCTCCGCGATGTGGGGGACGCGTTCTGGCGCTACCTGGACAACGACAGCCGGTCGGACGTCGCCCCCGACGTGGAGGCGGCCCTGTGGCGTGCGTTGCGCGCCGCCGGCCACACGCCCGGCCGCCGAGCGGCGATCTTCGACGCGTACGTCTCGATCGCCACGACGGCCACAGCGGTCGGCCACCTCGAAGCCCTGTGGCAGGCGAACATCACCATCCCGGACCTGCCCATGACCGAGCGGCGCCGCACGCAGCTGGCTCTGGAGCTGGCCGTCCGCGATGTCGAGGGCGCACACGATATTCTGGGGCAGCAGCTGTCGTCGATCGCGAACGCCGATCGGAACGCGCAGTTCGGGTTCGTCATGCCCGCGCTCGATCCCGACTCGACCGTGCGGGATTCCGTCTTCCAGAGCTTCGCCGACCCGGCCAATCGCGAGCACGAGCCCTGGGTACTCGAGGCGCTGAGCTACCTGAATCACCCCCTGCGGGCCCGGTCCAGCGAACACTTCCTGCTGCCGGGTCTCCAGCTCGTCGAGGAACTCGAACGCACCGGAGACATCTTCTTCCCGCTCGACTGGCTCAACGCCCTGTTCAGTGGCCACCGGTCCCGCACCGCCGCCGCCGCCGTCCGCCGCTTCCTGAGTGAGCGCCCCCGCTATCCGGCGAGGCTCAAGGGCAAAATCCTCCAGGCCGCCGACCCGCTGTTTCGTGCTTCAGGCGTACGGTGATTCCCCTCGCGGAGAAACTCGCTCTGGACGGATCGCCAACAATTGTGCAGAATTGCAGACACGAGCGAGGGGGTACGGGCCCCGAATACCACCCCACTCGGGATTCCAGCGTATTCTTAAAGCGTTGTGCGGCAACCAGATAGCGCCAGCACGCTGCGACGAGGGAACCCTTGGCACAGTTCTGGCGCTATTATTCGGTGGAGGTTCACTCCCACACGGAGCGCGACATGACCGGGTGCACTGAGAGCGGACTCGCGACTCATCTGCGCGATCTCGATGAGGCGGTGGAACGCCTCTCGCCGAGCGTGGAGTCGTTGGCCCAGGCGCTCTCCCCGGGCGAACCGGTCGCGCGCGAGGTCATCACCGGCGGGTTCAAGTACACAATTCCGGTGCGGTTTCCCGACGGCGTCGGCGATGGCCAGGTAATCGCACAGGTGTTTCGCTATCGCGATCACGTACGGCTCGACGTCGAAATCGCACACAACCGGATGTTCGCCCGTCCCGACGGTTCGCCGTCGGACCGGCGGTGCTTCCTGAATGACTACGTGGCGTCGCTCAAGCTGCCACCGCAGGCGAGCGAGCTTCCCGTGGATTTTCGCCGCGAAGTGGTGAGCGGCGTCCACGCGGCGCGAGAGGCGGTCCAACGGCACAACCGCATGCAGGTGGCACCGTGGAATCAGGTGCTCGTGGTCGAGGGCGCCGCGGCACTGACACAGGTTCCCGAAGCCGAATAACGTCGCGCCCACTGGCAGCACCCTGACGGCGTGTCCGCCGGACACGCCGTTTCTTGTTACCGCCTAGCGGTCGACAATGACCGTGACCGCCGCCCACGAGTCGGTCGGATCCATCGTATAGCGCGCGTCGCCGACGTGCACGGTGGTCTCGTCGGCGCGGGCATCCACGTCGACATAGGGAAACCGGGCCCACTGGAGGAAGCGACGGAGGTCGGGGGACTCCGCGGCGACGCGCGGCACGGATTGCGGATCGTAGCGGGGCAGCGCGAGGGCTTCGAGCGCGACACGAGGCCTGCCAAACACGTCGTGTGAGCCGACTCGATACACCCCGTCAATCTCCGCCACGACCACACGTCGAAACGGCGTCACGGGGATCGGCGACACCATGACGCGATCCGGTGCCCCCAGGCCGCGACCGACAAGCTCGCGCGACACGTCGTACCGGGCCAGTCGTCCGATCCCCGCCAGAACCACGACGTACACGCCAAGTCCCGCGAGTGCCAGTCGCGCGGGCCACACGCGCGGCGCCCCCCCTCCGCCGGCGACGGGGCGCCCCGCGGCGAACCACCCAACCGCGAGGGCTGCCCACACCCACGGATCGACGATGAACAACGTGTCACCGTAAAACCACCGGGCGGAGAACGGCATCAGCCACCGCATGCCGTAGGTGTTCAAGAAGTCCAGCAGCGGGTGGGTCAGCACCGCCACGGCGGACAGCAACAGCAGCTGCGTCGGACGGACGGGTGGCGTGTCCGGTCTGAGCCGCTGCCGCACCAGTCGGTGCCACAACCAAATGGCGCCGCAGAGAACGAATGGCCACAGCGCGACGGCGAGCACCCCGTGGGTCCATCCCCTACGGAACGCGAGCGCCGAGGTGGGCCCGGCCACGTACGCCAGGACGTCCACATCGGGGATGTTGGCGCCAATGACCAGCGCCGCCGTCGCCAGCGGCGTACGTCGCTCGAGTCCGGTTCGCGCGAGCGTGGCGCCGACGAGCGTGTGGCAGACGGGGTCCATCAGGTATCACCGTCCGGATCACACCGCTCGCAGGGACAATGGGCACGCAGGAACTCGTAGGTATAGATCCCCGTGCCGTGCCCGTCGCTCCAATCGATCTGGATCGCGTAGCTCCCAACCAATCGTACCGACAGCGCACGGACGTCCGCTGCAACGCTCGCGACGTCGAGGAGTACCCGGCCCGTCATCTCGTCGCGGCACCCGGCGCACGGGCACGCCACCCGCAGGGCCCGAGCCGGGAAGACACCTTCGTGCCCTTCTTCCCACGTGATCGTGAGGGCGTCGTCCCCGCGATGAATGCGCTGCGGGATCGGTGCCGCCGTCACGACTCCAGCGTGGCGGACACGGTGATGGTGACGTTGCCGGCGAGGGCTTTGGACACGGGGCAGTTCTGCTTCGCGCCCTCGGCCGCCGCTTCGAATCCCGCTTGGTCGATCCCCGGCACGCGACCGCGCGTGCTGAGTTCCATCGTCGCGATCGCCCAGCCACCATCGCGTTGCTCGATCGTGCAGCGCGCGGTCGTGGCGATCTGCTGTGGCGGGGTGCCGCCGCGCGTCAGGCCGGCCGCGAGCGCCATGCTGAAGCACGCCGCGTGCGCCGCGGCGATCAACTCCTCGGGGTTGGTCCCCGCCGCACCTTGAAACCGCGTCGGGACACTGTAGGCCCCCTGGAACGCCCCCGACCCCGCCGCAAACGTCCCCCCTCCGACTTCGAGATCGCCCGTCCAGACGGCATTCGCCGTACTCGTCGGCATGGTCGTGTTTCTCCTTCTCGTCTCAATGGTTGACCGGCGACACAATTTAACCGCCTGGCGACCGCGTGGGCCCACGTTCGGTGGTGTTAACATTCGCCCCCAGCATGGAACACACGTTCACTCCGGCATGGTGGCTCCCCGGGCCGCACGCACAGACGATTGGGGCTCGCCTACTGCGGCCCGCCTCGGGTGTCGCGCTGCGCCGCGAGCGACTCGAGCTGCCGGATGGGGATTTCGTGGATCTGGACTGGGTGGTGGGCTCCGACAACGAGACCGCACCGAGCACCGCACCCGTCGTCCTCGTGCTCCACGGCCTGGAAGGCAGCGCCCAATCCAGGTACATGCTCGAGGCCTATCGCGCGCTCCGGCGCGAAGGGCTCGCACCAGTCGGACTCAATTTCCGCTCCTGCAGCGGCGAACCCAATCGCCTCGCCCGCCTGTACCACTCCGGCGATACGGAAGACATCGGCGCCGTCCTGCAGGTCCTGCGCGCTCGATTGCCCGCCGCCCGCCTTGGCGCCCTTGGGTTCTCGCTCGGCGGGAACGCACTGCTCAAGTACCTCGGGGAGCACGGCCGGGATGTGCGCACTCCACCGATCGCGGCGGCGGGGGCGATTTCGGTGCCGTACGACCTGGCCGCCGGGGAGCGTCAGCTCCGCCGCGGAGCCGGCCGAATCTATCTGGCGTACCTCCTCCGCAAGCTGCGCCGCAAAGTGCGGCTCAAACGCGCCGTGCTGCGCGACCGGGTGGACGTAGAGGCCCTGCTCCGCTCCCGCACGTTTCGCGAGTTCGACGAGTTGGGCACCGCGCCGCTCCACGGGTTCGCGGGGGCGGATGACTATTACGCCCGCTCGAGCTCGGGACCGTTCCTGGGGGCGATTGCCGTCCCCACGATCCTGGTGCATGCCCTCGACGACCCGTTCCTGCCCGCGCGCGCGGTGCCCGTGGACGCCGGGCGCACCAACGCCGCGCTGCGGACGGCCATGGTAGCGACCGGCGGGCACGTCGGCTTCGTGCGGGGCTCGCCCATGCGTCCGGTATTCTGGGCCGAGCAGACGGCTGCCCGGTTCCTGGCCATGGAACTGACCGGACGGCGCTGACCGGTTGCCCGGCCGAGCGAGGGAACGACATCGCGGCTATCATCAGGTAAGACCTTGCCGAGACCCGACATTCACATTCCGGGGTCGAAATCGTCGATCTGGGTGTCGGGCCCGGGGGGGCGACCCCGTTGGAGCTTCGATGGCAGTCCGGCGACACCAGCGACCCAAGGGCGGGCGGGGAACAATCAGTCGACCTCCGCGGTCTAACTAGCAGGGCCGTTTCCCCCCGGCCTGACGACGGTCACCACGACGATCAGGGATGGCTCGCGATGGACGTATCTTGGACCCGACCTCTCACGATCGCGAGCGTACTACTCGCGACCGGCGCAGCGTTCTCTCCCGCCGAAGCGCAGTACTTCGGACGCAACAAGCTCCAGTTTCAGAGTTTCGAGTTCGAGGTGCTCGCGACCGAGCATTTCGACATCTACTACTACGCTGAAGAGGAGCCCGCGGTCGAGTTCGTCGCGCTGATGTCGGAGCGGTGGTACGCGCGGCTGGCCCGGGTCCTCAATCACGATCTCTCCATCCGCCAGCCCCTGATCGTGTACGCCAGCCCGGCGCAGTTCCGGCAAACCAACACGCTCCAAGGCGACCTCGGGGAGTCCACCGGCGGCGTCACCGAGATTCTCAAGCGGCGTATCGTGTTGCCGCTCGCCGGGCCGCTGTTCGAGACCGACCACGTGCTTGGGCACGAGCTCGCCCATGCGTTCCAGTTCGACATCACCGGCGAAGGGGGAGGGATCGCGATGGCCGGCGTTCCGGCGATCATGCGCTATCCCCTCTGGTTCACGGAGGGCATGGCCGAGTACCTGTCGCTCGGTCCGGTGGACCCCAACACCGCGATGTGGATGCGCGATGCCGTGCGTGAGGAGCTTCCGAATCTCCAGAAGCTCTCCGACCCGCGGTTCTTCCCGTATCGCTACGGGCATGCACTCTGGTCGTACATCGCCGGCCGCTGGGGTGATGACGTCATCGGGCGCATTCTCAAGGCTTCGCGGTCCGCCGGCAATCCGTCGATCGCCCTGTCGCGCATTCTGCGCATGCGTCCCGATTCGATGGTGGCGGAGTGGCACAAAGTGACGCGGGAGCACTTTTCCGACCTGCGGGAAGAGACGGCGGGGCCGGAGGACTACGGCCGCCTGCTGACGACAAAGGAGTCCGGCGCCCAGCGGGTCAATCTCGCACCGGCGCTCTCGCCAGACGGCAGCCGCGTCGCGTTCTTCTCCGAGCGCGGGTTGTTCTCCATCGACATGTACGTGGCGGACGTGGCGACCGGGGAGATTCTGCGCCGCGTCACGCGGACCGACGTCGATCCGCATTTCGAAAGTATCCAGTTCATCAACTCCGCGGGCGCCTGGGACGCCACGGGACGCCTGCTCGCGTTTACCGCCGTCAACAAGGGTCGGCCGGTGTTGACCGTGCTCGACGTCGAGAGCGGAGACCTGGCTCGCGAAGTCCGCATCGAAGAGGCGGGTGAGATCTTCAACCCGGCATGGGCGCCGGACGGAAAAGCCATCGCGTTCACGGCCCTGGCGGGAGGGTTGTCCGACCTGTTCGTGTACGATCTCGAACGCGACGAGCTACGGCGCCTCACGAACGACGGCTATGCGGAACTCCACCCGGCGTGGTCCCCGGACGGATCGCGCATCGCGATCGCGACCGATCGTTTTTCGATGGGCCTGTCCAGCCTGCTGTTCGGCGCGTACCAGCTGGCGCTGGTAAACCCGACCAACGGCAGGATCACACGGGTTCCGGGGTTCCCCCGGGGTAAGCACATCAACCCCCAGTGGACGCCGGACGGGAGCGGCCTGTACTTCGTCGGCGAACCCAACGGGATTCCCAACCTCTATCGGATCGACCTCGAGTCGGGCAGTCTGCTACAGATCACGAACCTGTTTACGGGAATCAGCGGAATCACCAGCCTGAGCCCGGCCATCTCGATCGCCCAGGAGACCGGCGAGGTGGCAATCACGGTCTACGAGCGTGACATCCATCGCATCTGGATGCTCGAATCGCCCGAAGTGCTCGCCGGTGGCGCACCCATCACTCTGACGTCGGGGGTGGACCCAGCGTACCTCCCCCCAGTCGACCGCCTCACGAACGAAGTGTATGCCCTGGTCTCAAACGCGTTCTACGGGTTGCCGTCGGGCGATGGGGGATACGTCAGTGATGCGTACCGTCCCAAGCTGAGTCTGGACTACATCTCCCAACCGTCGTTCGGCGTGGCGGTCGATCGCTACGGGACCTTCATCGCGGGCGGGGCATCGCTCTTCTGGTCCGACATGCTGGGAGGCCACAACCTCGTGACGGGTCTCCAGGCGCAAGGGTCGCTCAAAGACATCGCCGCCCTCGTGGGCTACACCAACTTGAATCGTCGGCTCGATTGGGGGGTCGCGGTGCAGCAGGCGCCGGTCCGCCAAGGGTACATCACCTTCGACCAAGGATCGTACAGCGGTCAGTCCGCGATCCGCGAGCAGACCTTCATCTTCCGCCAAACTGCCCGCCAACTCAGCGGATTCGCGGCGTATCCCCTGTCCCGCACGCGGCGCATCGAGGCGTCGGCGGGCCTATCGCACATCAGCTACGACTACGAAGTCCGCGATCGTATCTACGTGGGCAGCTTCGTCGCGGTCGACTCACAGTACTCGCTGCCCGCGCCCGATCCACTGAGCTTCGGGCAGGGCAGCCTGGCCTTGGTATACGACAACTCCTTCTGGGGCTGGACGAGCCCGGTCCTCGGGCAGCGGTATCGACTCGAGGTCGGCGGCATGGTGGGATCGCTGGACATGGTCACGGGACTCGCCGACGTTCGCAAGTACGTGATGCCGACGCGACCATTCACGATCGCGGGCCGCTTGATGCACTATGGCCGGTATGGACCGGATGGAGGCAGTGAACGCCTGCAGCCACTGTTCCTCGGGTACGACGGACTGGTGCGCGGGTTCAGCTACAACTCGTTCGACTTCAGTCAACAGTCGGAAATCGATAAGTACCCCAGCCTGTTCGGATCGAAGATCCTGGTCGCCAACCTCGAGTTTCGCGTCCCGCCGCTGGCGTTGTCCGGAGGAAGCGGGGCACTGTTCGGCGCCGTACCCATCGAGTTGATCGTATTCGGAGACGCGGGGATTGCCTGGGGACAGAACAGCTTGTCGGCGCTGTTGGAGCAAACGCCCGAGGACGTCAAGCCGTTCTTCTCGGGCGGCCTGCGGAAACCGATCTACTCCGCGGGCGCGGGCCTTCGCGCCAACATCCTCGGGTTCATGGTGATCGAGATCGACTACGTGTACCCGTTCGGGCGCGAGCGTGGCCCGCACTTCCAGTTCGGGTTCGTGCCCGGGTTCTGAGGCGCGCTAGATCTCGCGTCCATCGTTCGTTGTCTGGATGGCGAGTCCCGGGACAGGACGACTACTGGTCTAGTCGTCGCCCCGCAGGCGGCGCTCGACTCTCCGGTGCGCCGCCTCCAACGGAGAGCAGGCGTCTCGTGACGCCTCCTCGAAGATCTCGGTGAGAATCGCGTCGAATCCGCGGATCCGCCCGCGGACGTCCTCCTCCGACGGGTCCTCCATCTCGAGGAGCGGGAGGGCCGTCGCCCCGCCGGCGTTGATGACGTAATCCGGAGCGTAGAGGACGCCCCGCGCATGCAGGCGATCCGCGTCCGCCGGCTCGAACAACTGGTTGTTGGCTGAACCCGCCACGATCCGACATTGCAGCAGCGGAATCGTCGTGGCGTTCACGGTCGCACCAACCGCGCAGGGAGCATAGACGTCGCACACCGTGCCGATCACACGATCGGCCGAGACGGTCTCGCCCCCGATTTCCTCGGCAAGCGCCTGGGCGCGCGCCGCATCGAGGTCGGCGATTACCACCCGGGCGTTGGCCGCACCCAACATGCGTGCCAGCGGGGCGCCCACGTCGCCGACACCCTCCACCAACACCGTTTTCCCATCCAACGCGTCGGACCCGTCGATGTGCCTGAGCGCCGCTTTGATGCCGCTGAACACGCCGAGCGCCGTGAACGGTCCCGGATCGACGGTCTCCCGACCCTCACCGCGCACGCCATGCACGTGCGTCGTCTCGAGCGAGATCGTCGCCATGTCCTCCGGGGTAGTGCCCAGGTCCGGGCCGCAACTGTAACCGCCCCGTAGGGACTCGACGAGTCGACCGAACCGCCGGAACAGCCTGATGCGCTCGTCGCCGGTCGGAATCGCGCGCACAGCAAGCACGCCCTTGCCACCCCCGAATCCGAACCCAATCGTGGCCCACTTATACGTCATGCCCTCCGCCAGCCGCATCGCGTCGATCAGGGCGTCTTCGATCACAGGATACACCCTCATGCGGACGCCACCCATGGCCGGCCCGAGCGTCGTGTCGTGCAACGCGATGAACATCCAGGTATCGGACGGTTCGTCGTACGCGGTGACGACCGACTCGCCGCGCCAGCGGGCAATGAGATCTCGCATAGGTCGAGGAAGCTAGAAGGTCGGACGGGAAGAGGGGAAGAGGGGAGGAGGGTCCACCGTCTCCTCCTCCGACGCCTAACGCCCCACGCGCCACGCCTCTATCTTAGCGCCATGTCGGCCCTTCGCAGCCATTACCAAACCCTGGCGCTGGGTATCATTGCCGTCCTCGGCCTGGGGCTCGTGTTCGCCCTCTGGCCGTACGCCACGGGCCTCGTCGGCGGCCCAGTGCTGTTCGTGATCTTCCGAGGGCTGTTTCGCCGCCTGAGCCGCTGGATGCCGGCGTCGCTGGCCGCCACGGTGGTCGTCATCGTCGTCGTCGGCGTGCTGGTGCTCCCGGGCCTGGCCGTGGCGGGGATGGTGGTGGGCGAAGCCGACGCCGCCATCCAGCGCATCGCGGACAATCAGTACGCCGCGCGGATTGCCGAGCTGCAAATCGCGGGCGTGGACATCGGCCCTCGTCTGGTGAGCTTGGGCGAGGCCGCGCTGGCGTGGCTGGGGTCCAGCGCCTTCGGCATCGTCGGGGCGGCCGCCCGCGGCGCGTTGAATATCACGATCGCGCTGTTCGGATTGTACTTCCTGTTGCTCGGTTCCGAGCGGTCCTGGGTCGCGCTGTCACCCTACATCCCGTTCAACGAGACCAACACGGCGGCGCTGCGGAGACGTTTCCGCGACGTCACCAACTCAACCTTGATCGGCACCGGGCTCATCGCCGTGGCGCAGGGCCTGCTCATGGGTATCGCCTTCGCGATCCTCGGGCTGCCGAGCGCGTTCTTTTGGGGCGTCGTGACGGCGGTGGTGTCCATCCTGCCCGTGGTCGGCAGCGGGCTGGTGTGGGTCCCGGCTACCATTGTACTGGTCCTGGGCGGGCGCTATGTCGCCGCCGTCGTCCTGACGATCGTGGGCCTCGTGGTAGTCGGCGGCGTCGACAACGTGATTCGCCCGGTCGTGTACAACCGCTGGGCGCAGATCCATCCGATCGTCACCCTCGTTGGCGCCCTGGCCGGGATTCGCTTCTTCGGCATTCTCGGACTCCTGATCGGCCCGCTGGCGCTCTCGTATTTCTTTGAACTGATCGCGATGTACCGCGAGGAGTACCTCGCCGAGCACGAACCGTCCATCGCAACCAACATCACGGGTGAGCCAATCGGTGCGGTGCCGCCCGCTCTGGCCTGACGGAGGAGCCACGATGCGCCCCCCGCCGCTTGCCGCGCTGATTCTCGCGTTCACGCCGGTCGCCTTTTGGGGCTGCCGGGACGGTCCCCGTCTCGAGCAGTCAGGGGTTCCCGAAGCATCGCCCGGCATCCAGGCGGTGTCGTTGCTGGGCGACTCGCTCACCCCACCGGTTGCGGCGCCGGATGTAGCGTCCCGGCAGCGGGAACAGCTCAATGAGGCCTGGGCCGAGTACCGGCGCAATCCGTCGAGTGCTGACGCGGCCATCTGGTACGGACGCCGCCTCGCGTATCTCGGCTACTATCGGGAGGCCATCGCGGCGTACACCGAGGCCATCGCCTTGCATCCCGACGACGCGCGTTTGTACAGGCATCGGGGACACCGCTACATCACCACCCGCCGCCTCCGCGAAGCCATCGAGGATTTCGCCACTGCCGCGAAACTGGTACAGGGGCGACCGGACGAGGTGGAGCCCGACGGTCAGCCCAACGCCCGCAACATCCCGACGAGCACGCTTCAGTCGAACATCTGGTATCACATGGGTCTCGCCCACTACCTGCGCGGCGACTTCCGGCGCGCGCTGAGCGCGTACCGGGAGGACCTGAAGGTCGCGACGAACCCCGACATGCTCGTGGCCACAACCTACTGGCTCTACATGACGCTTCGCCGCATCGGAGAGGAAGTCGAAGCCCGGGCCGTGCTGGAACCGATCACCGGCGATCTGGAGATCATCGAGAACGGCAGCTACCACCGCCTGCTGCTCATGTTCAAGGGGGAACTTCCGGCCGACAGCATGCTCGCCGCCCTCGAGAGCGACGACCTGATCGAGAACGTGACCGCGGGGTACGGCATCGGGAATTGGCACTTCATCAATGGGCGGGCGGCAGAGGCCGAAGCGGTGTGGAACCGGATTCTCCAGTCGCCACAGTGGGCGGGCTTCGGGTATATCGCGGCGGAAGCCGAGGCGGCCAGGACACGGGAGTCGGGGGCGGACGGCGTGCGTTAGGCGTTGGCCGGAAGCGGGTCGCTCGGTAACCCCCTTCCAGCGTCATCCCATCCATTGGTGAGGACATCCACCGCACGGTTCGGGCAGCCAACTCCCGCCGGGGACGCTAAGTTATCGGCTCGGGGAACCTCCGGCCCAGCTCGCACACCGCATGCCCGAGGGAGGTCCATGGAGCCCATGCTCGCGGTTCTCGCCCAGGCGTGGCAGATCGTCGTCGGTGTCCTCACGATCCTGCTCAACGTCATCGCGTCCGGCCACGCCGTGTTGCACAAGCGGGACAGCCGAGCCGCGGTGGGGTGGGTTGGTGTGATCTGGTTGGCACCCATCGCCGGCGCCGTGGCCTACGCGCTGTTGGGCATCAATCGCATTCGACGCAAGGCCTCGGAACGGCGAGCGATTCAGCCGCTGCTGCTGTCGGGCGAGTTCGATAGCGCGCCGCGCCTGAGTGGCGGTGTCTCGCTGCGCCACCAACCCGTGCACCTCGCGGCGCTCGCCCGGCTTGTGGACCGCGTGTCGGGGAGGCCGCTCACACAGGGAAACGAGATCACACCGCTGGTCAACGGCGACGAGGCTTACCCCGCAATGGTCGAGGCCATCGAGTCGGCGCAGACGTCGATCGTGCTGGCCACCTACATCTTTGACCACGACGCGGCCGGGCACATGTTTGCCGCGGCGCTCGGTCGGGCCGCGCGGCGCGGGGTTGAAGTGCGCGTGCTGATCGATGCCGTCGGATCGCGATACTCTCGTCCCCCGATCACCGGGACCCTCGCCCGGGCGGGTGTTCGCGCCGCGCTCTTCGGCCGCACCCGCGTGCCGTGGCGCATGCCCTACTTCAATCTCCGCAACCACCGGAAGATCCTCGTGGTGGACGGGCGGATCGGATTCACGGGTGGCATGAACATCCGCGAGGGCAATCTCCTGGCCACCCCGTCGCCGTCACCCACACGCGATCTGCATTTCCGGATCGACGGTCCCGTGGTAGGACAGCTCACCCAGACGTTTGCGGAAGATTGGGCCTTTGCGACCGGCGAAGTGCTGCAGGGAGCGCGCTGGTTTCCCGATCTCGCTCCAGGCGGTGAAACGGTCGCGCGGGTGGTGACGGACGGGCCTGACGGAGACTTCGAGAAGGCGCGGCTCGTCTACTTGGGTGCGCTCGGCTGTGCGCAACACTCGGTGCGCATCGTTACGCCGTACTTTCTCCCCGACGCCGGACTCATCTCCGCCCTCAATGTGGCCGCCTTGCGCGGGGTTGTGGTCGAGATCGTCCTCCCCGAGCGCGTCAACCTCGCCCTCGTGCAGTGGGCGGCGACACACCAGTTGTGGCAGATGCTGCAGCGCGGCTGCCGCATCTACACGACGCCCGGACCGTTCGATCACACGAAACTGATGCTCGTCGACGACGGGTGGGCGCTGATCGGGTCGTCCAATTGGGACCCCCGCAGTCTGCGTCTCAACTGGGAGTTGTTGGTGGACTGCTACGACCGGGCGCTGGTCGCTCGGCTCAGCGGGATCATCGAGGACAAGTTGAACGATGCTCAGCTGGTCACGAAGGACGACGTGGACGCGCGGCCATTCCCGATCAAGCTGCGTGACGGTCTCGCGCGGCTCGCCTCACCATACCTGTAGTCGACCGCACGTCCGCTCACCACCGGCAACCGAGGTCACCGGCTCAGCCGGGCCTTCGCACGATCTCGATGTCCCCGGGGAACCTACCCGCCAGCAGTTCGGCGACGGAGCGGGTGGTCGTGAACCGGGCTAGCACGATGCGCAGCACGGCGGTCATCGGAGCCGCGAGCAGCATTCCGACGATTCCCCAGATCAACCCCCAGAACACGAGGGCCAGCAAGATCGTCACCGGGCTCAGATCGAGACCCTCTCCCATGATTTTGGGCTCGACGATGTTCCCCATGGTGACCTGCACGGCGCCGGGCAGCACCACGACGAGCACGACCATCACCATGCTGTCGTACTGCACGAGGGCGACGGGCAGCGGCAGCAGCGTCGCCACCACCGAGCCGACGTTGGGAATGAAGTTCAGCAGGAACGCGAGGACCCCGAACACCAGCGCGAGATCGAGCCCCAGGATGCCGAGAATGATCCCGACCATGATGCCCGTGGCCGCGGAGATGAGGAACTTCGTGACGATGAACTTCCGGATCTTCGCATCGATCTGCATGTAGAGAGCGGTTCGCTGGCGTTCGGGCCGGCGGGCAATGAGCAGGAAGATGACGAAGATGAGAACAAGAAAGCCGTTCGTCACGATGGTGAACACAGTGCCGGCGGTCGTCCGCAAGATCCGGCTCACGGGCAGCTGCCCCAGCGACTCGAGGAAGGACTCCTGCCCCCAGTCGACACCATAGCGATCCAACACGGCGAACAGCCTCCCCGCCAATCCCACCAGCTTCTCGCGGTAAATGTCGGCGGAGTCGGCCAAGCCTGACGCCGAGGTGGTAATCAGCAGGGCCATGAGGGAGAGGATGCCCGCCACCAGCAGCAACGTGAGGATCACGGACACCCACCGCGGGGCCCGCAGCCGCTTCTCCAGCACGTCCGCGAACGGCGCGACGAGATAGAAGAAGAACAGCGACAAAACGAACGGCACCATCACGGGGCGCATGTACGCCAACCCGGCTGCCCCCGCCACGGTCGCGAGAACGATCAACGACGCCGTGACGAGCCAGGACTGCTCCTCCCGGAGCGCGCCGGAGCTCCGGGGCGCCCGGGGAAAGGGACCGGACACGTGAGACATGGCTGTATGATACCCCGCCGACACGCGAGAGCAACGCCGCGGCGGATCGGGGGAAATTGGTTTTCCGCGGGGTCACCCGTTTACGTTCTTTGCCATGGACTACCGTTTGGCGGGCGAGATCGGCGTGGCGATGCCACCGTCCCGGGTCTGGCCTCTCCTGCTCGATCCGGAGTTCATCGGAGACTGCTCGGAGGGCATTGACACGATTGCCGCGGTGAATGACACGCACTTTCATGTCACCACCGAGGTGAAAGTCGGCCCGTTCACCCTGCACTTCCCTCTGGACGTCCGGCTGCTCGATCTCGAGCCTTCGGAGTCGGCGACGATGCTGGTGCACGGAGAGGCACCGGGGATCAGGGTACAGGCACGATCCTCGGTTGCGCTGCAAGAGCACGGCGCAGGGACGCGGCTGCACTGGAACACGCGTACTACCGCGCACGGGATGGTCGCTACGGTGGCGGGAGCGGTGCTCAAGCGCCTCGTGGAAGCGCGGATCACCGAGTTCTGGGACGCCTTTGCGCGCGACGCACCCGCGCGTGCGGCGACGCGCGGAGAGGTCTAGGCATGCATTTCCTCCCCGCGGCCCTCGAGAGGCTCGGTGCGGACGGCTCGGCCGTGGGACGGGCGGTCGTGGTGTCCGTGTGGGGATCGGCTCCACAGCCGCCGGGCGCCAGCCTGCTGGCAACGGCGGGCGGGCGCATGGAGGGATCCGTGTCGGGTGGCTGCGTGGAAGCCGCGGTCGTGGAAGAGATCGGCGCCGCCATCGCGCGCGGGACGCCGCGAGTGGTCGAGTACGGCATCACCGACGATGCCGCGTGGTCCGTGGGCCTGGCCTGCGGCGGCCGGCTGCGGGTGCTCGTGGAGCCAAGCGTGCCCCGCCCCCTCGTGGCGGCGCTTGCCGCCGGACATGCCGCCGTCTGGGCGCGGCTGCTCGACGATCATCCCGAGGCACGCGCCGTCGTGCTGACGGATGACGGCAAGGTGGACGCTTCCGGCTGGCCGCCTGACCTGGGCGGGACGCTGGACCGCGTCGTCAACGCGGCGCGGCGCGCGCTCACCTCCGGAGCCAGCGATGTCCTCACCCTCGCGACGGCCGCGGGAACGGCGGAGGTGTTTCTCGAGGCGCATCCTCGGCCCCCGACCCTCATCATCTTCGGCGGCGTCCACATCTCGATGGCGTTGGTGCCGCTCGCACGCACACTCGGGTACCGCACCGTGGTCGCCGACGCGCGCGAGGCGTTTCTCACCAGGGAGCGGTTCCCCGACGCGGACCTGCTCGTGCACGGATGGCCCGAGCAGGCGTTCGCGGAGGTTCCCATCGACGCGTCCACGGCTGTCTGCGTGTTGACGCACGACCCCAAGCTCGACGATCCCGCGCTCGCGATTGCGCTGCGATCCTCCGCGTTCTATGTCGGGGCCCTCGGTTCGCGAAAGACGCAGGCAGCCCGCGCCGCTCGACTGCGCGAGCGCGGACTCACGGAAAGCGAATGCCGTCGTTTGCACGGACCGATCGGCTTGGATCTCGGTGGCCGTGCGCCGGAGGAGATTGCCCTGAGCATTCTCGCCGAGATCACCGCGACCAGGCGGGGCCGCGCGGGTCCAAGCGAGTCGTGACCGCCGCTGTGGTGCTCGCCGCCGGCGGGTCCCGTCGGCTCGGAGCCAACAAGCTCCTTCTCGCGATCGATGGAGAACCGCTCGTGCACAGGGTTGCGCGCTGCGCCCTGGATGCCGGCCTGGAGCCGGTCGTCGTGGTGCTGCGTGCAGGAGACGGCGCCGCACGCGCCGCCCTGGCCGACCTGCCGGTCGTCGCATGCAGTCCCCGGGCCGAAGACCACTCGCAACGTAACTCGCTCACCGCCGGTCTCGACGCGTTGCCGGCCAAGGTGGCCACCGCCATCGTGCTGCTCGCCGACATGCCGCTGGTGACGCCGCGGATGCTCCACACGCTCGAGCATCGGGCAACCAGTGAGATCGCCGCCGTGGCGTCAAATTACGGCGCGACGCTCGCCCCACCCGTACTGCTCCGCCGGAGTGTCTTCTCGGAAATCAGTAAGGCACCGCAGGGCTCGCTGGCGCGGCAACTCGTCCAGACGCTGGGGGGCGCCGCGAGCGTCGTCGAATGGCCCGCGGATCTGCTGGTGGATGTCGACACGCCCGCCGATTGGGAGCGCGTGCGCCATCTACTGTCGGGCGGACCTGCCTAGCATCCCACGAGGTGGGAGCCGCGGCTAGGCCCCCATGTCCTCCGGCAGGTCCTCACCCCCGGAGTGCTCGCCGTCCAGATCGGGCTTTTCGTGGAACCACGAACTCCGCGGGTCAACGTTGAGAATCCGGATGTCCGCGTGCCGGTTCACGACCTCGGCTGGAACGATCCACAGGCGCGCGTCCCACAACACCCCGTCTACCTGAAACAGCTCGAGGGCCTCATCCTGCACCTCCAGCACCACCTCCAGCGTGGCATCTCCCGGCGGGCCCTCTCCCGACTGTAATGGGCGATCGCTCAACCACACCCCGGTCGCCTTCTTGGACCCTCCCAGGGCCTTATCCTCGTGCTCAAAACGCCATTTGGCGTCCGAGAAACCGTTCTGAACGATCTCGCGGGCGTCCCCTATCGACGTGCGGTGAAAGAGCGTCAATGACATCCGGAGAATAAGATAACAGCGGAGTGAGCGAATATCGAAATGGCCGTCGCACGACGTGCAATCCCTCTACCCACCGCGGTATTCGCACCCGGCCGTGCAGGTCTCGCGGACCGTAACGCGCGAAAGGCCCGGCAATACCTCCTGCAAGCGTTTCCACACCCACATCGCCAGCACCTCACTCGTCGGATTCTCGAGACCCTCGACGTCGTTGAGATAGCGATGGTCGAGCTGGTCGAACAGTGGCCGGAACGCGCGCTTGAGGTCGGCGAAGTCCGTTACCCACCCGGTCGTGGGATCGAGCGGGCCTGCGACGTGAACGCCGATGCGAAACGAATGTCCGTGCAGCCGAGAACACTTGTGATCCACCGGAAGGTTGGGCAACCGATGCGCCGCCTCGATGGTGAACTCGCGGTAGATCTCCATCCGCTCAGGGTATCCCAATCAGTTTGTGCGTCTGAAGGCTGAGGCGCCACAGGGGGTGCCGCCGGCAATACTCGAGCGCGCCCCGCGTGTTCGCTTCGCGGTTCGGCCCATCCATCGGCTGGAGAAAGAAGTGATCGAAGGCGAGATCCTCGTAATCCCTCGGCTCCACCCCGTCCTGGGGATACACCAGCTTCAACTCGTTGCCTGAACGTTGTGCGCAGCCGACACCGGCCTTGGGACTCACGCACACCCAATCCAGCCCCTCGGGCGCCCGGATCGTGCCGTTGGTCTCGACCGCCACCGCCATTCCCCGGCGATGGAGCGCGGCGATCAGTGCTCCGTCCACCTGTAGCAACGGCTCTCCACCCGTCAAAACGCAGAACGCCGTGTCCGTGGCGTCCCACGGAGCGATGCTCCACGCGGCCTCGCGATAGCCCTGGCGATCCCCTCGCTCCCATTCAGCCGCCACCGCAAGCGCGAGGGCGTCGGCCGACCGGTACTTCCCGCCCCGAGGCCCATCCGTGCCCACGAAGTCGGTGTCACAGAACCTGCACACCGCGCTCGCCCGGTCGGCTTCGACGCCGCTCCACAGGTTGCACCCGGCAAACCGCACGAAGACCGCAGGCCTGCCCGTGTTCGCCCCCTCTCCCTGGAGCGTGTAGTAGAGTTCTTTGACGGCGTAGCTCACGATGACGTCACCGAGGTCACGTACGCGATGGGGTCCGGGACGCCGAGCTCGGCGAATCCCTTGAGCCGGAGGACGCACGCATCGCACTCTCCGCAGGCCACGCCACCGTCGGCCGGGTCGTAGCAGCTGCGGGTGAGGCTGTAATCCACGCCAAGCTCGAGCCCGCGTCCAATGATCTGAGCCTTGGTCAGTCGAATCAGCGGCGTGTGGATCGTAACCGGGTAAGCCCGCTCCACCGCGCCCTTGGTGGCGAGGTTGGCCATGGCCTCGTAGGCGACGATGTACTCGGGCCGGCAGTCGGGATAGCCGCTGTAGTCGATCGCGTTCACGCCGATGAACACGTCGCCCGACTGGAGCGTCTCCGCCCGCGCCAGGCCCAGGGACAGCAGCACGGTGTTCCGCGCCGGCACATAGGTGCGGGGGATGCCGTTCGCCATCGCGGACGCCGACCGCCCCTTCGGCACGTCGCCGTCGCCGGTCAAGGCGGACCCGCCGAGCGACCCCAGGTCCACGTGCATGATCGTGTGGGACTTCACGGCTTGCTGTCGGGCGACGCGACGTGCCGCGTCCAACTCCACGTCATGTCGCTGGCCGTAGGCCACCGTCAGCGCGTGGACCTCGAAGCCCTGCACCCGCGCTTCCGCCAGCGTCGTAGCGGAATCGAGCCCTCCCGACAGCAAGACGATCGCTCGCCGCGCCATGGCTCAGACAGTCCGCTCCGCGACGGCGGTGACCGTCACGCCGCCTCGCGCGTTCTGGTGCAGGGTCACGCGCACCCGCGTCGGGGCCACCGCATACACCACGTCGTCGGCGATGCGTGCGGCCAACGCCTCGCAGAACGCGCCCTCCTCACGAAACGACCAGAGATAGTACTTCAACGCTCGTGACTCGATGCACAACGCGCCGGGGGTGTACTCGATCGAAATGGTGCCGTAGTCGGGCTGGCCCGTGAGCGGACATAGCGAGGTGAACTCGTGACCGCTCATGGTGACCGCCTGCACATCGGGAGCGGGAAACGCGCTCTCCTTCAGGTACTCGCGCGCTTCCTCGGGACCGGCGGGTTTGGGAAGCGGACCGCGCGCGGGGACGTTGGTCTTGCTCATTGATGGACGCACCCTCAGTTCGCCGGAGACTCCATCACGTGGATATTGGTGGAGGACGCTACCGCTTGAACACCCCTTCCAGAATGTCCACCACGACGCCGCTCACCTCGAGGATCACCCGATCGCCGAACAAACTGATCTCGACGCCTTCCCGTGCGGGGAGCGAGGACTTGAGTGCGGCCGGCAGCTGTTGCTTCGCGATGCCCGCAGGCAGGGGTTTCCCGCGAGCGAGGTTGCGCGCGATGCCGGGCGGAAGCGGGCGCACCTGCTGCTCGTGGCTGGCGAAATACACTCGAATTGCCTGGACCTCAACCGGGGTGAACCCGGTCGGCTGCTGGGCCTGCGGCGCACCCGCCGTTCTGCCACCGCCTTCACCCTGGGCGGCGGCCGCGGACGGTCCGCCTATCAAGGCGCCGAGCACCAACAACATCGTGAGAGTTCGACTCATAGAGACCTCCGGGTTGCGACCACAGGATGGGTCATCGGCCCGTCTCGGTCAAGCGGCCACGCAGCGCATGCGGCGCGCGCGTGGACTCGATCCTCCGCTCCAGACGGTCCAACAGGCTCTCGAGCAGCGCACGGCGCTTGCGGGCGTGGATCTGGTAGAGTTTGCCGATGGCGATCGCGCCGCCCACGGCCAGCGGGATGAGGAGAAGCAGCCCGACGCCTGTGGCGACCGCCGGCGCCGCCACGGCCGCCACCGCAGTCCCGACCCCCACGCCAACAAACGTGGCACTGCGATCCTCGCTGATCGTGATGCGAGTTCGCCCCCCCCGTGGCGTGATCTGCACGCGCGTCACGCGCCCCGTCTTGCGCGCCGAATGCTGGGTGTCCGTACTCCAGACCAGCATGTCACCGACGGCCGCCTCCACCCGCCCCGGTTCCAGCAACGTCTCCTGTATCGTTTCCAGCAGTTCCGCATGATCCCCCGATCGGACAACTCCTTGGACGGTCCGCACGAGGTGAACGCCGGCGGGAATCCACAGGATGCGCGGCGGCTTCATCGGGGGCAGATCCAATCCGGCAACGGCGGCCTCCACCTGGCTCGTCGGGATGTCGACCTCCCGCGCGATCTGCTTCACCGTGTCGATCGAGAAGCCCGGATGGGTCGGGGCGACGGCTTCACGGTTTGCCGCGTCCCGCAGAATGGCGTCCGCCTCCGTATCGCTGAAGCGCCGGACAGGCACGTGTGACTCCTGCAGCGCGTGCACCAAGTCCTCGGGCGTCGCGAACCGGCTCTCGACATCGATCGCGAGCCCGCGCACGAGCGCGCGTTGGACCGGACCCGACAGCGCGTTCACTGCCTCCTCATGGCTCTCGAGGACGCGCATGAACCGCCCGTCCCGTACCTCGGCCTCTGACACCCAGCGGGACGGGACCGCACCCACCAGCATCTCGTACACGACACACGCAAGGCTGAACACGTCGGTGCGACCGTCGACGTGCGTGTGCCCGGCCGCCTGCTCCGGGCTCATGTATCCCGGTGTCCCCATGGCGATGCCGGTCCGCGTGAGCGGCTCGTCCGACGCAG
The DNA here is from genome assembly GCA_036397755.1 of Gemmatimonadales bacterium. GTDB lineage: Bacteria > Gemmatimonadota > Gemmatimonadetes > Gemmatimonadales > GWC2-71-9 > CAMYLY01. The sequence continues at coordinate 47,584 of DASWII010000048.1, forward strand.
TCGAGAGCGCCTTGGCGATGCCGAAGTCCGTGACGAGCGCGTGCCCCTCCGTGAGCATCACGTTCTCCGGCTTCACGTCCCGATGCACGACTCCCTGTCGATGCGCGTACCCCAAAGCGTCCGCAACCTGTTTGGCAATCTCCACGGCGACGGGCAGCACGAGTCGGCGCTCGCGAACCAGCTTCGTCCGCAACGACTCGCCTTGCACGAACGGCATGACGTAGTACAGAACGTCCCCCTCGCCACCCGAGTCGTAGAGATTCAGGATGTGGGGATGATGGAGTTGGGCGGCGATGCGAATCTCGCGAACGAACCGGTCCGCGCCGAGCACGGCAGCCAAGTCGGGCTTCAGGACCTTGATGGCCACCGGGCGCGCGTGCTTGCGGTCCTCCGCCCGATAGACCGTGGCCATCCCGCCACGCCCGATCTCCCGGGTAACCGTGTACCGCTCCTCCAGCAACCGTTGCAGGTGTTCGAGTTGATCCATGGCCTCCTCACCGGGGGAAAGATAGACCTCGCCACGCGAGGGGCGTTAGGTGCCGGTGCGCCGCGCGGCATCCCCACGTGCCCCGGCTCGATCAACTACCATTCATCCATGCCGCCGAGCATACTCGTCGAAGCGTGCGTCGATACGATCGCCTCCGCGATAGCAGCGGGCGAGGGCGGCGCGGATCGGGTGGAGCTCTGCGCGAACTTGATCGAAGGCGGTACGACGCCCAGTGCCGGAACACTGGCGCTCGCCCGCACCCACCTGGAGATCCCCATCCACGTGCTCGTGCGTCCCCGAGGCGGAGACTTCCTCTATTCCGAGGCCGAGTTCGCCGTCATGGAGGCGGACATCCGGCAAGCGCTGGCTGCCGGCGCCGACGGAGTAGTGATCGGCGCGCTGTGCGCCGATGGAACCGTGGACGTCGATCGCACGGCACGGTTGATCGACCTCGCCCGGCCGATGGCCGTCACCTTTCACCGAGCATTCGATGTGTGTCGCGACCGAGGGGGCGCGCTGGAGGACCTCGTGGCGCTCAGCGTTGAGCGCGTGCTCACGTCGGGCGGGGCGGCCCACGCTCCGGCAGGCGCACCGGCAATCCGCCGCCTGGTCGATCAGGCCGCGGGGAGGATCGGCATACTCCCCGGCGGCGGCATCACCCCGGCCAACGCGATGTCGCTGGTGGAGCACACGGGGGTTTCGGAAATCCACCTGACCGGGGCGGTAACACGCCAGAGTCGGATGGACTACCGGGCGGAGCAAGTCGTGATCGGCAACGCGCCCCCCCGCAGCGAGTATGAATGGTCCGAGACGGATGCCGACGTGATTCGTGCGGTGAAGCGCTCGCTGGGCGGGTAGGTCGAGCGCGCGGGTACGGCAGCGACCGGAGCCAGACCCGGGACCGGCGCGATCAGGTGGCGCGACGGCGGGTGAGTGAGCGCGGGCCGCTCCCGGAGCCCACGTCAGCGCCCCACCATCGACAGGCAGTTGGCACGGACCGGCGCTGCAGTGGGCGAAGGGAGGGGCCCGGCGAGCGGCCGCGGGCGGGCGCGCGCTCCCGCCGTCCGCCGCTAACCGAACGCGACGTCCTGCGCGAGCGGAAGATCGGTGCTCCAGTTCACCGTGTTCGTCTGCCGGCGCATATATGCCTTCCACGCATCTGATCCGGATTCACGTCCGCCACCCGTCTCCTTCTCGCCACCGAACGCCCCACCGATCTCCGCCCCGCTCGTGCCGATATTGACGTTAGCAATCCCACAGTCGCTGCCGCGATGCGAGAGGAAGTACTCCGCCTCCCGCACGTGCTCGGTGAAGATCGCGGAGGACAGTCCCTGCGGCACCTCGTTGTGGATCCGCACGGCATCCTCGATGTCGTCCACCGCCTGCCGCGGATCGGCGTCGCGGCTCCCGTACTCGATGATGTACAGAATCGGCGCGAAGGTCTCTTCCTGCACGATGGGGAGCTCGTTCCGCACGGCGGCGAGGCATGGGGTGACATAGTGCCCGCCGACGTACTCGGGCCCCTCGAGACGTTCGCCACCGAACAGGATCTCGCCGCCCTGGGCCCGGACCTGCACGATGGCGTTCATCATGTCCGTGACCGCGCCAGGGGTCACCAGGGGTCCCATCAGGGTGTCGGGGTCGCGGGGATCGCCGATGCGGATGCCCTCGTAGGCCGCCACGAGCCGCCGCACGAGCTCATCGCGCACCGATGCATGGACGATGATCCGACGAGTGCTGGTACACCGCTGGCCGGCGGTGCCGACGGCACCGAATAGGATCGCGCGCAGTGCCAGGTCCATGTTGGCGTGGGGCGTGACAATGATCGCGTTGTTGCCACCGAGTTCGAGAATCGTTCGGCCCAGGCGCTTGCCAACGACTTCCGCGACCCGATATCCCATTTGGCAGCTCCCCGTCGCGGACACCAGCGGGATCCGCCGGTCCGCCAGCAGTCGCTCACCGAGCGACGAGCCCTTGCCGATCACCAGCGCGAAGATCGCCGGGTCGACATCGTTTTCCCGGCAGACGGCCTCGGCGATCTTGATGCATGCTATGGCGGTGAGCGGCGTCTTGCTCGCCGGCTTCCAAAGCGTGGCGTCACCGCAGACGGCCGCGATCGCGGCGTTCCAGCTCCACACCGCCACAGGGAAATTGAAGGCGGAGATCACGCCCACCACCCCGAGCGGATGCCACTGCTCGAACATCCGGTGGTCCGGCCGCTCCGACTGCATGGTGAGACCGTATAGCTGTCGCGAGAGCCCGGTCGCGAAATCGCAGATGTCGACCATCTCCTGGACCTCGCCCACCCCTTCAGTCGCGATCTTCCCCATCTCCAGGGTGACCAACGCGCCAAGGGCGTCTTTCTGCTCGCGCAACCGAAGCCCCAGTTGCCGCACGACGTCACCACGCTTGGGCGCCGGGACGCGGCGCCACGCGAGGAACGCCGCATGGGCAGCCGCAACGATCGTGTCGTACTCGTCTTCAGTCACCTGCCGAACGGCCGCAATCACCGATCCGTCGATCGGACTGATGACCTGCTGCGACGGTCCGGACCCGATCCACTCGCCACCAAACCCGCCGGCATTGACGGCCTCGAGCCCGAGTGCTCGCATCACGTCTCGCGACACCACGCCTGTCCCACCCATAACGCGCTCCTTCAACGCCCCATGCCAGTACCCGCGTCGAACGCTTCCGCCCTAGTCACCAATCTTCAACAGTTCGACCTCGAACACGAGGGTCGCGTTCGGACCGATGTCCGGCCCGGCGCCCTGCGGCCCATACGCAAGCTCCGGTGGCAGCACGAACCGGTACTTGCTGCCCACGGTCATGAGCTGGACACCCTCCGTCCACCCCGGAATCACGCCGTCGAGCGTGAAGGTCGCGGGTTCATTGCGGTCGTACGAGCTGTCGAACACGGTTCCGTCAATGAGCGTGCCGCGGTAATGCACCGTGACGCGGTCCGTCGCCGACGGTCGCGCCCCGACGCCCTCGGTCAGCACCTCGTATTGCAGGCCGCTCGCCGTGGTCATCACTCCGGCCTGTTGCGCGTTCTGTACGCGGTAGGCATCCCCTTCGGAGCGGTTGCGGTCCGCAGCACCGGCACGACTCGCCATTTCGGCCTCCCTCATGTCCGTGGCAAACTTCTGGAGGATGCGCATGATCTCCTGCTCGGTCAGCTGCGCGTCGGACTCGGACAGCGCGTCCCGAATCCCACGCAACAACAGGTCCTCGTTGACCTGCCCGCGCACCTGCTCCAGCGAGGACCCCATGTTCATGCCGATGGCGTAGCTCGCGCTGTCGGCGAACGTCGCCATGTCGGCCGATCCTCCTCCGCCACACGCGAAGGTCACAACTGTGAACGCAGCCATGGCAGGCGCGTATTTCGGTTTCATGCTTCCATCCTTCGTGTGCGTCCGTCGGTCTCGAGGCGATGTGTCTCGCACCGCGACGAACGGGTCGATCATGGGAGGCGCAAGGTAACGGAACGAGGACGGGATGGGTATCGGGGATCGATTATCAGAGGTCGAATGGCGGATGGACGCCCCCCGGCGGCACGGCGAGGCCGGACCAGAGCGTAGCGTGAACCGACGTACGTCGGAACTTGGCGGGCGCGCGTTATCTTTTGGTATGACCGCCGCCGGTGACGCCGTGACGAAACTGCCGCTGCCGCCGCATTTCGATCCCGACCGCGTGGCACACGTGTGGCGTGTCGACTACGAGCAACGCGCGGCGCAGGCGCGGGCGTGGGCAGTCGACCACGGCATCCCGCCGGCCGCAGCGGACTCCCCGCGCATCTGCCTGTTGCTCGTCGATTGCCAGAACACGTTCTGCATTCCCGGGCACGAGCTCTTCGTGGGTGGACGATCCGGCAGTGGCGCGGTCGACGACACTCGGCGGTTGGCCCAGTTCATCTACCGTCACCTTGCGACGATCACGGAGATCGTGGTCACGCTCGATACCCACTCGACCGCCCAGGTCTTCCATCCATCCTTCTGGATCAACCAGGCCGGGGAGCACCCGGTTGGCGGCCAGACCGTCATTACCCCGGACGACATCGCGACCGGCGCGTGGCGTCCCAACCCACAGCTCGTCCCCGGCGTCGCGGGCCGCGACGGCGCATGGCTGGAGCGCTACGCCGCGCATTACGTCCGCCGACTGGCCGAAGGACGCTATGCGCTCATGGTGTGGCCGTATCACGCCCTGCTGGGAAGCATCGGACACGCGCTCGTGTCGAGCATCGAGGAGGCGGTGTTCTTCCACGCCATGGCGCGCGCCACCGCAGCGCGCTTCGAGATCAAGGGCGACCATCCGCTCACCGAGAACTATTCGGTGCTGCGACCCGAGGTGCTCGACGATCACGAGGGGATGCCCATCGCGGCCCCCAACGTGAAATTGATCGAGCATATGCTCAAATTCGACCGCGTGTTCGTGGCGGGCCAGGCCAAAAGCCACTGTGTCGCCTGGACGTGTCACGACCTGCTGGACGCGATCTCCGGGCGCGACCCTGGGCTCGCTGGACGCGTGACGCTGCTCGATGACTGTTCGTCACCCGTCGTGATCCCCGGCGTCGTGGACTTCACCGATCAAGCCGAGGAAGCCTACGCGCGCTTTGCGAAGGCGGGTATGCGGCGCGCGCTCAGCACCGACCTCTGATCCCGGCTCCTTCCGCGCCAATGAGCGGCGGTGCCATGCGTCGCCCCTCTGGTGTTACGGGACGAGTTGCGACGGCAACAACGGCATGCGGAGCAACGCGCCGAACACCTCCCACCGGCGTTCCTCCCCGCCCCCGGCGCTGTTCCGCCGCACGTACTCCTCCACCAGATCACGACCCAGGTTGTAGTTGATCACGTAGCTGCGGTATTGATCGAAGAACCGTACACGCTGCCGGGCACGCTCGGGTGTCATCAACGCGTATCGCTCGAGCCACGCCGCCGCGCCGTCGGCATCGATGGCACCGTCCAGATAGCGCCGTGCCGCCTCGTTCCCCGCATACGACAGCCGTCCGACCAGATCCATGACCTCGCGGTACGCCACGGCCCGCCGCGGGTCGAGACCGGCCAGCGGATAGAGGATGTCACGTTCGAAGACGGTGCGCTCGTCGCCGGGGAACGCCATCGCCACGCCGAAGTTCGCACTGCCCTCCGCGATCAGCGACACCGGACTGAACAGCGGGTAGATCGAGTATTCCATCCACCCTCGCTGCTCTACGAGATGGGACTCGAGCAGCACGTTCAGGACGTGGTGGCCGGGATACCCCTCGTGACACGCCAGGTCCACGGCCCGATCGATGTGGATGGGCAGGTCGGTGTTGACCTGAATTAGGCTGGCGTGCCCGCCCTGGTACCAGTTGTATCCGCTCCACGACTTGTCGGTCACGTATTCGACGGTGAACGACTCATCGTCGGGCAGGGCCAGCCAACGGATGGTACGCACCCGGCATTCGCGAATCGCCGCCCGGAAGACCGTATCCACCCGCGCCGAAGGCACCACAAAGTCCTGGCGGAAACGCGCCAGTCGGTCCGCCAGCGGCCCCGCTCCGGGGAGCGCGCTGTCGAGGCCCGCGGTGAGGGCCGCGAAATACTCCTCGTCATGCGTGGGAGCGACGGCATCGTACAACAACTCGGACTCTTGATCGAAGTTGAGCGCGCGGCCCTCCACCATCTCCGCGCGGGCAATGAGGGCGGCCAGGTGTCGGTCGAGAAACCGTCGGCGCTGCCCGTCGTCGTCGCTCGGTCGTTCTGGCAGGACGGACAGCGCGGAACGCGCAGCCTCCGCTCGCCCGCGGATTTCCACCACGGACGGCGCGTCCGCCTCGACCTCCGCCCGCCACTCCTGCGGTCCATAGTAGGCATCCACAAAGTCCGGATCGTGCTGCCCCAGCGCGAGCGCGGCCTTGACGTAGTCGGCGGCGATGGCGTCGACCGGTTCCGATCGCGACACGCACGCGGTGACCATCGTCCCGAGCGCGAGCGCGCTCGCCCAGCGTGTGACGTTCATGTGGATCGCTTCTCCCGCCATGGGACCGGGGAGGTCCCCAACGCCCTACCCCTCACCCAACTGCTCGTGCACCGTTCTCAGCCGTTCGATCTTGAGCACGCGCTCGCCAAACGGCAGCTGCACCTTCACTTTCGCCCCCACCTTGTGATTCAACAGTGCCCGGCCGAGGGGCGACAACGCCGAGATATGTCCCGCATCGAGATCCATGGCGTCCGGGATGACCAGCTCGAACACTTCGCGGTCCTTCGTGCTCTGATCGACCACGGTCACGATGGACCCAAGGCCGACCCGGTCTTTCGGCACCTTGGTGAAGTCGATCGCGGAAATCTTGGAAAGGCGATCCCGCAGGTGATTCAACCGAGCCTGCACTTGCCCCTGACGTTCCACAGCCGCCTGGTAGTCGCCGTTTTCGCGCAGATCGCCCAGCTCTCGGGCGCGCCGCAGCGCCTCAGGCAACACCACGTGCAGCTCGTGGTTCAACGCCTGAATCTCGGCGGACAGTTTCTCGCGGACTTCCTCGATCATCCGTCCATTGTAACGCGGCAGGGTGCCCGGGAACAGGAGCAGGCGGCGGTCTGGTCGTGCGTCCGGACGACCCGGCGCCACCGGGCGCCTCCCCACACCTGTAATCCCGGTACCGCGGGGTTACTCGAGGATCGCCGCCGCCTGGGTCAACGTGTCGGCCAACCGCCCCAGGGCCGCGGCGATCCGCCGCATCTGCGGATCGACGTCCTCCCAGGCTCGCTGCTCGATCGCCTCGCGGACCCCCGGAAGCGTCTTCACGCCGTAGCCCGTGTAGAATCCCGGTGCATAGATGCTGTGGCGGAACCAGGGGCGCCGCGGCAGGCCGTCCGCGTCCCCGAGCGCCCGTTCCGTGGCCACGAGCAGTGCGTTGATACGCGCCGCCTCTGCGACGGCGACGCCGTCACCCGCCATGCGGCGCTCCAACGCGGCGTCGTAGCGCTCGGCCACCGCCTCCAGCTCGACGAGCGCGTTCCGCAGCGGCGCAAAATTGACGTGCGGCACCGGGTCGAGTCTGGCCGGCGGCGCGTAGCGCTCGCGCGGATCACCCGCCAGCTCGTACTGCCGGCGGTCCAATCGCTCATTGCGACGGACGGCCTCGCTCCGCATCCGGTCCGCCAGCGCGGCGATCTCCTCGACGTACTTCTGCACGTGGGTAACCAGGTTCGTGAAGCGGAACGGCAGCACGTCCGCTTGGGCCAACCGCAGCGTCATGCGACCAGTGGTCTCCGCGAGCGTCGCCCCATAGGCGAACCCGATGTCCCCGAATCGCGCGTAATGATCGAACGAGTCGAAGATCGAGTGATACGATCCGCCGCCGCTCTCCCCCCCATACCCGACATTCAGCGACGCGATCGTGAGGTGCTGGAGGAATGGGGTGTAGTCCGAACCCGATCCGAGTGGGTAGATCGGGACATCCGGCAGTGACGCGCCGACGTCGTCCCGCACGGCCGCAAGGGCACGGGACCGTTCGAGCACCGACGCGCCGGTCTCGGGGTCCGCCACGTCGCGCGCCACCTGATTGACAAACCGCTCGAGCGCGTGCGAACCCCCAACTCCGAGGAACCCGCGGCCGTTGCCGTCCGTGTTGATGTACACGGCCGCCTTTTGCCGCAACTCGTCGGCATGGTGCTCGGCCCACTCGGTCGACCCCAGGAGACCGGGTTCCTCCGCGTCCCATGCGGCGTACACGATCGTCCGGCGCGGGCGCCACCCCTGGCGGGCCAGCTCGCCGACCGCGCGCGCCTCCTCCAGCAGGGACACCATCCCGCTCAGCGGGTCGGCGGCGCCAAACACCCACGCGTCATGGTGGTTGCCACGCAGGATCCATTGATCCGGATACTGGCTCCCGTGGAGGGTGGCGATCACGTCGTACGCCGGGCGGAGGCTCCAGTCGAAGGCCACGCGCAGGTGGACCCGCGCCGGTCCCGGACCCAGGTGGTACGTGATGGGGAGCGCGCCACGCCACGCAGCCGGCGCCACCGGCCCGTCGAGCGCTTCGAGCAGCGGTTGGGCGTCGGCGTAGGAAAGCGGCAGCACAGGGATCTTCATGACCGTCGGCGATCCCTGCACCGTCATACGCTCAGCGTCGCGGGTCGCGCCCACGAACGGCGTCAGCGGGTCTCCTGGATAGGTCGGCATGTCCGCCACGGACCCACGCTGGGCTCCGTACGCCATCCGCCACGCGCCCTTGGGGTACACGTCGCCCTGATAGTAGCCGTCGTCGCGCGGATCGGAGTAGATGATGCATCCAATCGCGCCGTGCTCCGCCGCCACCTTGGGCTTGATGCCGCGCCACGATCCTCCATACCGCGCGATGACGATCTTCCCGGCGACGTCGATACCGCGCCGTTCGAGTTCCTCGTAATCGTCGGGGATCCCGTAGTTCACGTACACGAGTTCTCCGGTGACGTCGCCGTCAGCCGAGTACGCGTTGTAGGGCGGCAATCGACCGTCGGTGATCCGTGAGGTCGCGTCCTCCGCAAGCGTCGGCTCGGCCAGGCGTGCCCGGAATCGCCGAGGGGCGACCATCTCGAGGACGCGCACCGTCGGCGTCGGGAAGAGCACCTGGTACTCGTCGATCCGGGTCTCGTAGCCCCACGTGCGAAATCGGGACGCCATCCACTCGGCGTTCGCCTTCGTGTGCGGCGCCCCGACGTGGTTCGGCGCGGACGACATCTGTTTCAGCCAGCGCTCCAGCGTGTCGCGCGAGAGGTGCGAGGCGAACTGAGTCTCCAGCGCCGCCTGCTCAGCGACGCGCGCGGCGCTGAACCCGAGCATAGGGCCGTCATCCGCCGGCCGCGGGTCAAAAGCAAGCAGAACGAACGCCAGGGCGAGAATGGTCGCGCTACGCGTCATGACGGCACCATGGGTTGAGGAACCTTGCAATCTTCGCGCGAATCGCCAAGAGGCAAGAGTGGTCGCACCTGGACGCGTTTCTTGGGGTTCTGCCCGCGCGCGGCATCGAAGATGTGAGTCGCGGACTTCGCATCTGGGCGCTGCGCGCTGAATGAGCTCACGCACTCGTTGAGCGGCCGCAGCGCTTCGTCATGCCTGTACGCTCGCCCTTGACTATCGCTCTCCTGGAACGCCCAACGCCCGCCGTCTCAGCACCACCGCACTTGCACGCGATAGCTGACGGTCAGTTCCTGACGAGCCGGAATCGACACAGTGAAACTGAAGGTGTTGGCGTCGATGCGGCGGTGTTCGTGGCTCGATGTGATGATGCGCCAGTCGCCGCCGATCGGCTCGAGGATCTGCACCTCGACGTCCTCATCCTTGCGATTGCGAAGTTCCACCTCCCACGCACTCTCGGAAACGCAACTCGATATCACTCGGTATTCCATTTGGCGGCGGTCCCCGACCACGTCGAACGCCTCGCCCATCTTGATCCGCACGCGCTCGTCGCGCGCCGTGTGGTCGATCCGGTCCTCGCCAATGAACTGCTGGGCGCCGGACGCATCGGCCTTGTACACCCGCACCACGCCCTTGGGCAGCGGCACGCCGAGCCGATTACCCTCGGTGTTCATGAAATCCAGGTACACGCCGACTTTCTGGTTGGCGGCCACAACACCGTACTGGCCGCGGAAGTAGTACGGCGCCCCGGCGAAGATCAGCCGCTTGGTCACGCCGATGTCCGACGCCTCCAGCAGCGTCACCTGTTTCTGCTCATTCTCCAACAGCGTGGTGGGTCGCTGCAGCGTATAGAGGTGATACTCGAAAAAGCCTTCCTCCGCGAATTGAGCGGCGTCCTGAGCCTCCATCGCCGCGCGCATCACCGCCATCGGCATGTCGGGCCGCTGCTCCGGACCCACGCGCTGCACATCACCCGCCACGAGCTTGAGTTGCGCGTTCTCGTATCGCGCGCCGCTCTGGTTCGTGAGGGTCACCCACCCCGTCAGCTCGCCACGGGTGTCGTCCTCGTTGATCACGAAGACATAGTCGGACTTCCAGTTCAGATTACCGGTGAGATAGGAGACCTCGAGGCGCTGCCGTTCGCTCCGGCTGTCGAGCAACCAGAGCAGCGTCGGTTTGGCAATGAGGTTCTCGGGGATCTCCGGAAAGGAGAACCGGCCCGGGAAGTCGAACGTGATCTCGTCGCCGATCTTGAGGATCGGGCCCCCGTTCACCGAAAGCACTTCCGCCTCGATCGGGATGTCACGATGCTGTTCGGCATCCCAGCGATACACGGTCACCGTGCGGCCGACGTACTTCTCGAGCAGCTTCTGCGGGTTCAAGAGATCGTACTGGTAGTTCTGCTCGAGGACGCGAAGCCCACCGGTCAATGAGCGGATGTGCACGGTCTCGGGCTGAATGTGCGCCGCGACGTCCCGGAACTCGAGCGGCGCGGTGCCCCGCACCACGGTGACATCACGCACCTCCCGCACGAGCCCGAAGTTCTGGTTGTAGACGGTGATCGTGACCTGATCGCGGTCGGCTCCGGTGGAGTGGCCGGTCTGCTGCGCCGCTAGAGGCAGGCCGATGGCCCCAAGACCGATCGTGAGACCCAAGGCTGCTGCGAACTGCCCATGAACCTTACGCATATGTCCCTCCTGCCTCGCGGCGTTCGACGTGTCACCCTAGTAGACGATCGTCGAATCGAGGTTTGCACAAGGGGCGGAAGGTCCGGAAACGCAAAAGGAACGGGACGGCCCGTGGACCGCCCCGTTCCCCTGTCCGCCCGCAGGCGTCCCGGTCCCTACGCCGGGCGCCGCATGAACGGACCACCGCCGGGCCGCCGGACGCCCATCCGCGGCCTCGCGCCGCGCATGGGACGAGACCTGAGAGCCCGACCGGCTTGGGCCCACCCCTGCAACTGGCCCCGTTGCCGCTCGGTCAGCAGCCCGCGGGCGCTCGCGGCGGCCGCCATCGCGTCCGCCTGGTGCGTCCGCGCGATGTCGCCCAGAGCAAGCGCGTGTCGGCGAATCGCCTCAGGATCGGGCTGATCCTTGTCCCATTCCTCCTGGAGCTGCCGCTGGATTTCGCCCGCCCGACTTGCGGCCGCCTCGCGACCCGCGCTCAAGTCAGTCTGGAGCGCCTCGAGTCGGCTCACCTGATCGTCCGTGAGCTCCAGCTGGCGCCGGGCGGCCAGCAGCCGCGAGACGCCGATGCCACCCTGCCCGGCCATCATCCCGCCGGTCATCATCCCGCGACCCATACGTTGGGCGTCGTACCCCATGCCGCGCGGCCCTAATTCGGGCCGCAGCTGTCGGGCTTGCATGCGGGGGACCATTTGCGCCATGCGGCCCGGCCGAGGCTGCATTTGCCTCTCCGGGGCCGCGACGCTGTCGCTTTCTTGCGCGCCCAACGCCCCAACTCCAAAGGCCGCTAGGGCCGCTACCATCGTCCATGTGCGCATGGTCGTGTGCTCCATTCTCCGGTTGATTGACTTCACGAGATAGACGACGGCGGCTCGCGATTGTTAGGAAGAGGGCGCCGGACAGTGAAGGGTCATGCAGTCGGCGCCAACCGACAGACCACCAGCCTAAGATCAACCTATTGCTGTGTCGCTCTCATGATCCGCTGCACCGTCCAACCGGCCCAATAGTCGGAGCAGGCCGTCGAGGACGGTCAGTGGGTGCGGGGGACAGCCCGGGATCCAAAGATCCACGGGAATGTCCGGCGGTACACCGTTCATCACTTCGGGGCTCTCGCGGACGGGCCCGCCGTTGATCGCGCAGGCGCCCACCGCAATGACGAGACGTGGTTTCGGAATGGCCTCATACGTCTTGAGCAGGGCCTCCCGCATGTTCGTGCTCACGGCGCCGGTCACGACCATCCCATCGGCATGGCGCGGCGACGCCACGAACTGGATGCCGAAGCGCGCCATGTCGAAGACCACATTGCCAAGGGCCACCAACTCGGCTTCGCAGCCGCCGCAGCTTCCCGCCGCCACGGATCGGAGCCGCAGGGAGCGGCCGAACAGTCGACGCGACTCGGCGTCCAGCGCGCCGGCCAGCTCCACCTCTCCCGTGCGGGAAACGAGGCCCTCCCGCGTGCGACTGGCCACGCGGAAGTCTCCCGTAAACGCGAGCGCTCCGCCCAAGCACGCGGCGGCCTCGTCGGGGCTAAACAGGCTCGCTCCCACATCCAGCTCCACCCGCCCGTCGGGGTGAAGACGAATCACGTCCGTGGGGCACCGACGCGCACACGCCTCGCACACGCCGGCATCGCATCGCGCGGCATCCAATGTCGGTCGACCGCGGTATCGCTCCGGGAAGCGCACGTCGCCGCCGGGGAACGGCGAAGTGCGGAAGCCCTGCCGCCAGCGCGCCAACAGCACGCTCAACACGACGCGCTCGTCAACATCGTTGGCCGATCGCGTTGATGATTGATCGCGGCGGCGGGATCACAGGTCATGCCCGGCATAGGAAAGGTTGAAGCTCTTGTTGCAAAGGGGGAAATCGGAGATCTGATTTCCCGGCATCGCGACGGTGAGCGCGCGCCAGTTGTGGAACGAAGGATCCTTCACCTTGTGCCGCCTGACATTGCCGTCTGAATCCGTGATCACAACGTGCGCCACCTCCCCGCGCCAACCCTCCTCCATCGCGACGGCGAGCTCGTTCGACGCCAGCGCTCCACAGGGAACCCGCACGTCACCGCGTGGAAGGGCCTGAACCTGATCGACCACGAAGTCGATCGAGCGTCGGATCTCGATCCACCGCACCAGAGAACGGGCGAACACGTCACCGGCCCAAGTCGTGGCGACCGGGATCTGCACGAAGCGAAACACCCCGTACGGGTGGTCGTGGCGGACGTCGCGGAGGATCTCGCACGCCCGCGCGACCGGCCCGACGAATCCGAGGGCATCGCAGCTGGCTTGCGGCACGACTCCCACCCCCTCCAATCGGGCTTGGACGGAGGCGTTTTGAAAAAAGAGGTTGGCGACCGGCGTCAACTCGTCGCGCAAGCGCGCCAACCGGTCGGCGACCTCGACGGCCATGTCCGGCGGGATATCGAAGGCGACGCCACCGGGCCGAACGAGACCACGCCCGTAGCGGTTCCCGGAGAGCGTCATCAAGAGATTCAGGCACTCGCCTCGCATGCGGCCGAAGAATGCCGCCGCCGGCGCATACGCCACGTCTCCCGCGATCGCGCCGAGGTCGCCGATGTGATTGGCAAGCCGCTCGAGCTCGAGCGCAACGCCGCGGATGCTTTGTGCGCGTGGAGTCTTGCGGCTGCGGGCCAGCGCCTCGATAGCGCCGCAGTACGCGTTGGTGTGCGCAATCACCGAGTCGCCGGCGATGGACTCGGCGACCAACGTGGCAGCTGATCGGTCGCGGGTTTCCAGCAACCGCTCGATGCCCCGATGCTGGTACCCCAGCATGATCTCCAGGGCGAGCACTTCCTCGCCGTGAGCCTGAAACCGAAAATGGCCGGGCTCGATGATCCCGGCGTGCACCGGCCCGACCGCCACCTCGTGCACTTCCTCGCCTTCCCACCGCGTGAAGGCGTACGCTTCGCGCTCGACGGCGGCTGCGGGGCGAGCGGAGGGCCGATGATCGGCCGGATGCCGCCGCAAGGGCTTGAGTGACGGGTGACCGTTGGGCACGACCCCGCATTGCTCGGCGACCTCACGCTCGAAGTCCAGCGCCTGGGGGCAATCCGGGCCGATCGCCTCGTACCGTTCACCCACGATCGCGCTCGCGGCATCGAGCTGTGACCGGCGATCGTGTGCCAGGATCGCCGTCAGACATGTGTCATTCGCGCCCTCGGGCATCCCGAACAGGGTGACGATCCGCCACCCGTCGGCCACGGATCGGATCACGATTTCGCGGAACGCCTCCGGCGCGTACCGGGGTACCGCGGCCCAGGGAACGGCGCGGCGGTTTCGGAGGCCGAGTTGCAGCAAGCCGTTCACGGTGTGCGGCCTCCGAGCAGAACCGCCGCCTCGCCGAGGGCCTGCCGCAGGGCGCCCGGGAGATAGAGACCGAGGGCAAGGACGGCGGCGGCGAGACCGAGCGGGCCGCCCACCAACCAAAGGCTCTCGCGCGGTTTGCGTCTCGAAGGACCCACCTCTCCGTACACCATCTCGAGCACCATCCTCGCCATGCCCGCGAACACGATCGCGAGGAGCAGGACGGCGATGGCCGTGATCCACGGATGCCCCTCGGTGGCCGCGCTCAGGATGGTGAAGGTGCTGAGGAACGGTCCGAACGGCGGCGACCCGGTTACGGCGAAGAGACCCAGAAGCAGCAGGCCGCCCGAGATGGGAAGTGACGTGAGGAGTCCCCGCACCTCGGAATGCGTGGACGTACCGAGTGCCACCACCACGTTACCAACGGCCAGAAAGAGCAGGGCATTCGCCAACCCCGTGGTGACGACGTGGAGCACCGTGCCGTAGCTCGCGACACCGCCCAACCCCAAGCCGAGCGCGACCAGGCCCATGTGTTCCACCGAAGAGTAGGCCAGCAGGCGTTTGACGTCCCGTTGACTGACGACGAATGCGGCGGCGACCCCCAGAGAGAGCAGGCCGAACCCTACGAGCAGTGGGCGTGCGAAGCCTCCGATCCCCGCGGCGAACGCGACCTGGGTCACTCGGGCCACCCCGAGAAACGCGCACGCGGTGAGGGCGCTCGCCATGAGGGCGGCCACGGGACTCGGCGCCTCTCCGTAGGTGTCCGGCTTCCACGTGTGCATCGGTGCCAGGCCCATCTTGGTCCCAAACCCCACCAGCAGGAAGATGAAGGCCGCCTTGAGCCAGTCTGCGTCGAGCCGGTGCGCATTCGTCATCAGGTCGTTAAGCACGAGCGGCCGGCCGGTGCCCGACCCGCTCGACTGCGCGGTGGCGAGAAAGAACGTGCCGAGGAGCGCCAGCGCGATGCCAACGGACGAGATCACGAGGTACTTCCACACCGCCTCGAGCGAGCGGCGGTCGTGCTTGTGGAAGATGAGCGGGGCTACGGCCAGCGTGGTGGACTCCATGCCCACCCAGAGCAAGCCCGCGTGCTGGCTCACCGCCACGAGCGACGCCGAAGCGAGGAAGGCCAGGAGGCAGCTCACGAAGGCGCGCCCGCCGCGCGGGTTTTCCGTACGCAGGTAACCGACCGTGTACGTCGCCAACACGAAAAAGAGCACGCTCACCAGCGACAGCATGACAAGGCCGAGCGCGTCGAGGCCCACCCAGTCGTTGAATGCCGATGCGGGCCGCGAGATCCAACATGTGGCGGCGAGCCCCAGGTGGAGGGTCGCGGTGGTCACAAGCCACACGGTGCGGTACGCGGCGGCGCGGTGAGCGTACGCGCCCAGGGCGCCCAGAGCAGGCAGCAGGATCAGCGCGAGCAGGATCATCGCCCGGCGAGATCCATGGACTTCCCATCGCCCAACGTGTCGAATTCCCGATTGATGTGAAACACGACGATGCCCATAATGAAGACGCCAACGAAGATGTCGAGCAGCACGCCCAACTCGACCATGAACGGCACACGTTCCGACTGAGTCAAACCGAACACGTAGATCCCGTTCTCCAGCATCAGATAGCCCACGACCTGCGTCAGGGCCTTGATGCGCGTCGTGAGAACCAGAAACCCAACGATCACCGTCGCCAGCGCGACCGCGACGAGGAGCGAGCCCGCGGCATCGGGCAGCGGCAGGGCCTGCGCCGTGGCGAATCCCACGGCCACGGCCACGGCGCCCAGCAGCAACGAGGCAACGTAGCCGATGCGCGGCTCGACCTCACGCCGCACGGCGGCCTCCCGGATCGCCCATGCGAGAAAGCGAGGAAGGAGAACAGCCTTGATAACGATCGTCCCGGTCGCGAGACCGATGGTATGCACGGACCAGGCGGGATGCAGCGCCAGCGGCAGCATCCCGAGCAGCAGGCCCTGGACGGCGATCGCGCGAATGCAGGTACCCAGCCTGGCCGTGCCCAGCACGGCGAAGTTCGTGAGGACGATCAACAGAAGGAGCAACTCGGCCACGCGTTGCATGGTCTATCCGAGGAGCAAGATGATGCCGAACGCCGCGAGCGCCGACGCGGCGACCAACACCTGGGGCACCCGCGTGAGCCTGAGGCGGGCCATCACCGACTCGATCACGCCGACGGCAACGCCCACCATCGCAAGCCCGCCCACGAGAACCGCGATGGACACCGCCCCGCTCCACCCGGCACGCGGGATGAGCACGCCGATCACCACCGCGGCCAACAGCGTGAGCTTGAGCGCGCCGGCGTACAGGATGATGGCCAGGTCCGGACCACTGTGGTCAAGGACCGCCACCTCGTGAATCATCGTCAATTCGAGGTGCGTCGCCGGATCGTCGAACGGGACACGAGAGGTTTCGGCGAGGAGCACCACGAACAGGCTACCGGCGATCATGACCAGCGAAGGGGCGGCGCGCGACCACGCGGCCGCCAGGGGCTCGCCGAGGAACCCGCTCAGTGAGAGACTGTCGGAAGCCAGCGCGAGCCCGGTAAAGCTCAGGAACAGGGCGGGCTCCACGAAGCTGGCATAGGTCACGTCTCGGCTCGCGCCCATACCCTCGAAGCTGGAGCCCGTATCGAGCGCGGCGAGCACCAGGCCGAATCGGCCCAAGGCGAGCAGGTAGGCGAATGCGACGAGGTCGCCGTCGAATCGCACAATCGCCGTCCGGCCGTCGAGCGGCACGAAGAGCGACGCCACGAGCACGCATGCAAGCAGGACCGCGGGCGCCAAGCGGAATACCCACGTGGATACGGTGCTGTACACCGCTCCCTTCCGCATCAGCTTCGCGAGATCGCGGTAGAGTTGCCAAACGGGCGACCCCGTGCGGCCGGTCAGCATCGCCTTCGTCCGGCCCGCGATCCCCGGGAGCGCGGGGGCCGCCAGCAACGCGATCCCGAGCGCGGCGAGCGACGTGCCGGTCACGGGCGTCCCGCCGCGAAGAGATAGACCAGGAGCGCCAGGACGGTCGCCACGATGTAGATCAGATAGGAATGGAGCCGCCCGCTTTGGATTGGCCGAAGGCGCTCCGCCACCACCCGCAGCCGGCGCCAACTCGGAAGCACGACGCCATCGAGCACCAGGTCCACCGCCTGCGTCCGTAACGCGAACGCGCTCCGATGCGTTTGCACGCCGGCGATGGGCGCGCACGCCTCGAGCAGGGGAGCGGCGAACGACGAGCCCGTGTATTGCATCCGCGAGTCGGGGCGTGCGTACCCGCAGCCCCACGTTTCAGCCCAATCCACGGCATGATGTCGACGCCTCCACGATTGGAGGGCGTAGATGAGCGCCACCACTAGGATCACCGTCACGGCCATGAGCCCGATCCAGTGGGCGGCGTCCCGCAATGGGGCGAACCCAACGCCCGACAGCGGCCCGGTGATGTCGCCCAGAAACGTGGCCGTTCGGAGCGCGGGCTCCAGCACGATGAGGGGCCGCACACCGATCAGAATACAGGCCGCGGCCAGCGCCGCCATTGGCACCGTCATCCAGGGACCGGACTCGGTGACGCCCCGGGGCGCCTCGCGTCTGGGCTGTCCGAGGAACACTACGCCCGCGACTTTGGCAAAGCACGCGAGCGCCAACGCGCCGATGAGGGCGAGTCCCGCGGCCGCGAACACCGCCAGGCGCAGCGGGCCCTCGGTCAGCGCGCTTTGGAACAGCCCCTGATACACCACCCATTCGCTCACGAAACCGTTGAGCGGGGGCAGGCCCACGATCGCCGCGGCACCAATGAGGAACGCCACCCACGTGAACGGGAGGGCGCGGGCGAGCCCGCCGAGCCGGTCGATCTCTCGCGTGCCCGTCGCACGGAGCACCGAGCCGGCACCACAAAAGAGGAGGCTCTTGAACAGCGCGTGGTTGAGCGTGTGGAGCAGCGCGCCGGCGTAGCCGATCGCCGCGACGGCCGGCCGGTCGTAGGCCAGGCCGAGCGCGCCCAGGCCCATTCCCATCAGGATGATCCCGATGTTCTCGACACTGTGGTATGCGAGCAAGCGTTTCAGGTCGTGCTGCGCCAGCGCCCAGATGACGCCGAAGATCCCGGACGCCACGCCTAGTGTCAGGATTGTCCAACCCCACCAGGCCGGCGGCGTCCCGGCCAGCGACTGCACCCGCAGGAGTCCGTAAATCCCCATCTTGATCACGATGCCGGAGAGGAGGGCGGAGACGTGAGACGGCGCCGCGGCGTGCGCGTCGGGCAGCCAGAAGTGAAGCGGCACGAGCCCGGCCTTGACGCCGAAACCGACGAGCGCCAGAAGCAGCACCAGCGCCCCGGCGGCCGGGAGTCGCTCCGCGCCGGCCGCCAGGGCATCGAACGTGAGGCCCCCGGCGTGGCGCCCCCAGACCGCAAAGAGAATGAACAGGACGAGCGTGCCGACGTGCGTCGCCGCGACGTACACGAGCCCGGCCCGGCGCACCGGTCGCCGCTCGTGCTCGAACACGATGAGCAGCAGGCCAATAAGCGACATCAACTCCCACGCGATGAGAAAGAGCATGGCGGACCGGGCGGTGACGACCAGGGCCAGGGCCACAAGAAGGCCCGCGACGCCGAGATGCGCGGCCGCCACGGCGCGATGCCCCCGCTCGTCGGCCAGGTACCCGACACCATACACGGCAACGATCGCACCGACGCCCAACACGACGAGCAGAAAAGCCGCGGACAGTGGATCGATCCCAACGACCCAGGCTCCACCGGGGATGGGACCGGAGAAGGCGACGTGAACGGTGGGCCCACCGCTGAGCACGCGGAGCGCCGGAACCAGACCAACGCCCGAGCCGGACAGCACGAGGAGAACAAAGGCAACGTCGCCGGCGGGTACCGAGCGGCGGAACGCCACCGCGGCGACACCGCCCGCCAGAATCAGCCCCAGCCCCACGAACAGGAGTGTCATGGACCGGTGATCGCTCGGTGCGAGTCCGTGGTCATTTCCGCCACGGCATCAAAACCCGCCAGAATCTCGTCGGCGGGCCGGCGGTCGCGAATGAGGTGCCGGACGATCTGGTCGCGCAGGGCAAACGCCAATTGTGCCAGGATCTGGAGATGCCCCGGCACACTCGGTGCGACCACTGCGAAGATGGCGTGCACCGGCAGACCATCCAGCGCTCCGAACTCGATCGGGTCTCGCAACATGCAGAGCGTCACGAAGGGCGACGGCACGTGCAGAATGATGGGATGTCGGACGTGCGGAATCGCGATACCGTGGCCCAACCCCGACGAGCCGATTCGCTCGCGCGCTTCGAGCACCGCGAGCAGGAAATCACGATCGAACTCGGGCGGCAGGGGGAGGCGGGCAACGACCTCGTGTAGCACGTCGTGCTTCGAGGCGCCTCGCACGTCGTAATGCACACCGCCGCTGGCGATCAGCGCGGCGAGCGGTGGGAAAACCTCGTCGGCGTGGCGGGCCTCGTCCAGGAGGCTGCGAGAGACCGGGAGGCCCTCCTTCGTCGCCCATTCCCAGAGCTCGATGGCGTTGAGGTAGAGACGCTCGTTGATCTTATGTGCCGGCAGCGCCCGCTCGCGCATCCACCGACGCATGGTGGCTTCGCTGGCGCCGAGGTACTTCGCGGCCTGGGAAAGGGTGATGTGCATCTGGTTAACGGACGGCCTACAAGATCCCCACAGTGGAACCGCGCGGCAAGTCATGGGCGCACACGCCATGGGCGCTCACGCCTTCCTGGCGCCGGGAACGGTGTGGCGAGTGGCGCACCGTCCGGCGACGAACCGTACGCAAACGCTCAGGCTAGCATCACAGAAGGGAGAGACTGGTACGCGCCACCCGGGGCCCGGCCTATCTTTCCCCCATGTCGCACGAACCCACCCTCATCGTCGGCGCGGGCCCGATCGGCCTGGCGTGCGGAATCTCCGCCAGACGCCGTGGTCTCGACCCCCTGATCGTCGACGCGGGCGCGATTGCCCACTCGATCGTCCGGTATCCCGTGGGCATGGTGTTCTTCACGACCCCGGACGGACTGGAGATCGGCGGCCACCCGTTGGTCTGCGCTGGTGGCAAACCGACGCGCGAGGAAGCGCTCAAGTACTACCGCGGGGTCGTCCGCTCCGAGGGACTGCGGGTTCGGACCTACACCAAGCTGCGGGACGCGACGCGGTCCGAGGGCCGCTTGCAATGCACGATGGAAACGCGAACGGGAACTGAGATCCTCACCTGCGACCGGCTCGTCTTGGCCACCGGGTACTTCGACCATCCCAATCAACTCGCCGTGCCGGGGGAAGACCTGCCACACGTACATCACTGGTTCGACGAACCCCACCGCGGTTCCGGCCTCGATGTCGTGGTCGTCGGAGGAAAGAACTCGGCCGTTGAGGCCGCCCTCCAGCTATACCGTGCCGGGGCACGCGTCACGATCGTGTACCGCGGCGCCGTATGGCCGGCCACCATCAAGTACTGGCTCCGGCCCGACCTGGAGAACCGCATCAAGTTCGGCGAGATCCAGGCACGCATGTCGGCGCAGGTGACGGAAATCACGCTCCACCACGTGGCGGTGCGTGATGAAGGTGGCGGGATCGCAAAGCTGCCCGCGGATCGGGTGTACGTGCTCGCCGGCTTCCGCCCGGACTTTGCGCTGTACGAGCGGCTTGGTATCGCGTTCGACGCCGAGTCGGGGAAGCCCGAGCTGAATCGGGAGACGCTGGAAAGCAGCGTCCGAGGCATCCACCTGGCCGGCAGCGCCGCCGCTGGACTGCGGCTTTCGGAGGTGTTCATCGAAAACGGGCGGTTCGACGGGGAGAAGATCTTCGGAGACGCCCCGAGCCGCGCGGCCGCGAATGAGATCTACCGGAGCATTCAGCGTCCGCCCGGGGAGTGATCGCGGCGGAGCCGCGGGCGCTCGACCTTAGCACGAGTTTCACGATCCGTTCACCCGAGCCCTCCCATGGTGAGATCGCTCGGGGTCTGTGCGCACACCCGGAAGGAGGGGCCCATGCCGGCCACCACACTCAAGGAGTTCCTGGATCGACACGAGGTCCCCTACGTCTCGATCCGCCACGCGCCAGCGTACACGGCTCAGGAGACTGCAGCGCTCGCCCACATTCCGGGTCGGGAGATTGCCAAGACGGTGATGGTGAAGGTCGATGGCCAGCTCGCGATGGCCGTGCTCCCGGCTTCCGAGCACGTGGACATGCGCAAGCTGCGGGCGGCGATGGGGGCGGAAATCGTGGAACTCGCGACCGAGACGGAGTTCCTGGACCGCTTCCCGGACTGCGAGCCCGGCGCGATGCCCCCGTTCGGCAACCTGTACGACCTTCACGTCTACGCGGCCGACGATCTCGCGGAGGAGGAGGAGATCGCGTTCAACGCGGGGACGCACACCGAGTTGATCCGCATGCCGTATCGGGACTTCCAGCGCCTCGTCGGTCCGACCGTCATCACCTTTGCCGCCCCAACGACCGCCTGATTACGAAGCGACAGAAGGCGGCAAGAGACGGTCGGGGACTGGGGAAGAACCTCCTCCCGTCTCTTCCCGTGGCCCAATCACGGCCAAATGCCGCGCTCCAGCGTGATCCGCGCCACGCGGTCGATGGCGAGCACGAAGGCGGCCTTGCGGAGGTTGATGCGCGGTAGCCGTTCAGGCTTGAGCCCCCGCCGGCGGCGTTCGCGCGCGAGGGCATCCAAACCTGAATTGACATGCTGCTGCATGTCGATCACCGCGTCGGTGGCCTTGCGCATCTTCACCAGCAATCTGCGGTTCACGTCATCCTCGTCCCACTGCTCGTTCTCGATGTTCTGGACCCACTCGTAGTAGCTGACGGTTACCCCACCAGCGTTGGCCAGAATGTCCGGAAGCACCGGAATGCTCTTGCGGAACAACACGGCTTCCGCGGCGGGCGTCGTCGGACCGTTCGCCGCCTCGGCAATAAAGTGCGCCTGGATCTGCTCGGCATTGTCCGAGCGGATGGCGTTCTCCAAGGCCGCTGGGATCAAAATGTTGCATGGCAACTGCAGCAACTTCTCGTTGGAGACCGGCTTGGCGCGCCGGAAACCCACCACCGAGCCTGTCTTCTTCTTGTGCTCGATCACCGCCTCCACGTCGAGTCCCGCCGGATTGTGGATCCCGCCTTGGGAATCGCTGACCGCGATGATGCAAGCGCCCTGTTCCGCGAACAGCTGCGCCGCGATCGCGCCGGCATTCCCGAAGCCCTGAATGGCCACCGTCGCACCATCGACCGAATCGAGTCCGGGCACCAACCCGCGTTCCAGCGCGCGCTGCGTCGAGAACAGGCACCCGCGGGCGGTAGCCTCGCGCCGGCCAAGCGACCCGCCCAGCTCGACAGGCTTGCCCGTGACCACCGGGAGGTTGTTCTCGCCCGGATGCATCATCTGATAGGTGTCATAGATGCGCGACATCGTGCCGGCGTTCGTATTCACGTCGGGCGCCGGAATATCCGTATGGGGACCAATGTTCTCGCCCAACTCAGCAATGAAACGCCGCGTGATCCGTCGCACGTCGCTGGTGGTGAGCTCCTTAGGGTTGCACGCCACCCCGCCCTTCGCACCGCCGAACGGGATGTCCACCACCGAGCACTTCCACGTCATCCACGACGCAAGGGCACGCACCTCGTCCACGGTCACATCCGGGTGGTAGCGGATCCCGCCCTTGCCTGGTCCGCGCACCCGGCTGTGCAACACCCGATGCCCGACGAATGTCCGCACCGACCCGTTTGCCATCTCGATCGGGAATTCCACCGTGATGACGCGGTCCGGTCGCTTCAGGAACTCCGAGAGCCCACTTTGCATGGCTGGGAGGTAGCGCACCGCATCATCGAACTGCTGCTGTGCGATGTGAAACGGATTGAGGTCTTCCTGCCCGCCAGGCGAGCGTGGTGAACCGGCAGCGCGCCTCTTCTTGCGGGCCTTGGTCGTCATATGCGTCCTCACTGGAAAGTGGCTTGCACTGACTGGGCAGTTGCAGCGACCAAACGGCCCTCATCGTACGAGATTCCGTGCCGCACGTCCATAGCCGAACCGCCCCAAGAAACCGTCAACCAACCTGCCACCGCGCCATGAAGGCCGGATGAAGCCGGTACGAAGGGGCGCTACGGCTACCCGCGCCCACTGGGATCGAGGAGCGGCGAGTCGCCTCCGAGCACGCGGTGCAACACCCGACGCGCTTGCTGGGGGACACCCGTCAGGCGTACCTCGAGTCCGGCCCGCTCCGCCTCGCGTGCAATCCGGCGGAGTACCAAGGCGCCCGTATAATCGATGCGACCGAGCTGCTTCAGGTCGATGACGAGACGCCGCGCATCGGGATGGGCAGCGAGCTGTTGCACGATCGCATTGTCCAGGGGCGGCGCCGACGCGAAGAAGAGCACGCCGACGGGTTCCAGCCGGAGCGTGTCGCCGTCTCGCCGTACCTCGACCCGCACCAAGAGCTCGCGCCACAGGTGTACGACGACCGCCAGACCGACGCCGCCGAGCACCGCGAGGTCGATCCGCGGCGCGAGTGCGAGCGTGAGGACGAACGTCGTCCCGGCCACACCAGCCTGCGTCAGAGACGCCTGGAACATCTCGACCCACGGCTTGAGCCGGATCAGTGCCACGACGGACGCGATCACGATGGCACCCAGCACCGCGGTGGGAAGGGACGCCAGCACCCCGGCGACCGGGAGGAAGATCAGCACCACCAGGGCCGCGATTGCGCCGGTCCAACGCGACCGGGCACCCGCCAGGCGAGCCACCGAACTCCGCGAGAACGATCCCCCGACCGGGAACGTTCCCGACATGCCGGCAACGATATTCGCGACCCCCTGGCTGACGAACTCCCGATCGGGGCTCCACGCCATGCGGTCCTGTTCCGCGTACATCCGCGCGATGGCCGACGGCTCGGCAAACCCCATCAGCGCGATTACGCCGGCGGGCACCAGCAGTGTCGGAAGCCGCTCCCAGGGAAAATATCCGACGTGCGCCGGGAGTCCGCGCGGAATCTCCCCCACCACGGCGCCGTCAAAGCCCGAGAGCTGACTGAAGAGCATCCCACCGACTACGGCGAGGAGCACACCAGGGGTGAGCGGGTGCACGCGCCGGCCCCCGAGGACCACGAGGACGGTCAGACCCGCTACGACCACGATGTCGATCGTCCATGCACCGGGATGCGCCAGCGCCGCGGCGGCGTCCGCGACGATCCCGGCGGACCCACCCGAAACGCCCAGGACGACGGGCACCTGCGCCAGGACGATCAGAATCGCCGCCGCCGTCGTGAACCCGGCCAGGACCGGCTGGGACATGAAGTACGTGACGAAGCCCCACCGCATGAGCCCCAATCCGAGACGGACGATCCCGACCAACAGCGCCAGCAGGGCGGCAAGACCGATGAACTCGGCGGTGCCGGGCGTGGCGAAATCGCTTAGCACACCGAACGTCAGTACGCTCGTGATCGCCACCGGCCCGGTCTGGAGATACGGCGACGAGGCAAAGAAGGATGCGGCCAGTGGCGGAAGCACGGCGGCGATGAGGCCAAGATGCGGCGGGACACCCGCCAGCTGGGCGAAAGCGATGGATTGCGGAACCAGGATCGACGCGACGGCAATCCCAGCGACGAGATCACCGAGGGCCGGCCACGGGGTGGCGCGAGACGCGCCACGCGGCGCGGAGAGCGTCATGCTAGGTTGCGCATGTATAGTGATAATGCAATATTGTAATAATCACAAGCAGAAAGGGCACCCGCGTCGTCATGACGCCTTCCAAGCCCCTGGTCATCGACCGCGACATTCTCGCGCGGGCCGCCATCGTCATCAAGTGCCTAGGTCATCCCGTACGTCTGCGACTGCTCGAGGCACTCGAGGGGGGCGAACGCACCGTGTCCGAGCTACAAGATTACGCGGGCGTGAGCCAAGCCGCCGTGTCCCAACAGCTCGCCACGCTCCGAGCCCGGGCGATCGTGGACGCTCGCCGAGATCGTACCCACGTGTATTATCGCATCACGGAACCCAAGGTGAGCCGGATCCTGCAGTGCATCCGACATTGTGACCTGTAAGGGCCGCCGCCCGCTCTCGCTATCCATGGACCTCAGATGACCGCTGCTGCCCCGGCCGTCGCGTCAGCACTGCCAACCCGGTGGGCCAAGATCATCGATCACACCCGGTGCATCGGGTGCCACGCGTGTTCCACGGCCTGCAAGTCGGAGAACGAGGTCCCGCTGTCGGTCAACCGCACCTACGTGAAGTACGTGGACATCGGGACGTTCCCGCACACGCGCCGGGCCTTTCAGGTGACACGCTGCAATCAGTGCGATGACGCGCCCTGCGTTCCCGCCTGCCCAACCGCCGCGATGTTCGTGCGCCCGGACGGCATCGTCGACTTCGACAAGTCACGGTGCATCGGTTGCAAGGCCTGCATCGCCGCCTGCCCGTACGATGCCATCTTCATCAACCCGAACGATCACTCGGCGGAGAAGTGTAACTTCTGCGCTCACCGATTGGACACGGGGCTGGAGCCGGCGTGCGTGGTCGTCTGCCCGACGCAAGCCATCCTGGTCGGTGACCTGAATGACGGAACCTCGGAGGTGAGTCGCATCGTTCACCGCGACGCGGTCACCGTACGGCGACCCGAGAAAGAGACCCGTCCCAAGTTGTTCTACAAGGGCGCCCACCAAGCCACGCTCGATCCCATCGCGGCGCGGCGGCCCGCGGGCGGGCTATTCATGTGGAGCGAGCAGCGGTCCGGCGCGCGCGCGGTGGTCTCCGGCCATCCCTTTACGCCGGCCAACAGCTCGGCGGCGGCGCTGCTGGCCTACGACGTGCCGCACTCGATGCCGTGGGACTGGCGCGTGAGCCTGTACACGTGGACCAAGGGAATCGCGGTCGGGGCCTATCTCGTGCCGCTGCTTCTCGTCCTCGCGAACCTGCTGCCGCCGGACCACGCCCTGTGGGTGTGGGTCGCGCCATTGCTTGGGGGCGCCTTCCTCGGCCTGACCGGGCTGCTCTTGGTCTGGGACCTGGAGCACCCCGCCAGGTTCCTGTACATCTTCACAAAGGCACAGCACCGCAGTTGGCTCGTGCGGGGAGCCTACATTATCACGGCCTACGCTGCGGTGCTGGCCGGGCACGTCGCGGGAAGCGTATTCGACATGGCAGCCGTACACCGCGCCCTCATGGGTCCAGGACTCGTGGCTGGCCTCCTGGCGGCGGTGTACACGGCGTATCTGTTTGCCCAAGCCCGTGCGCGCGACCTCTGGCAGAGCCCGCTGCTGCCGCCGCATCTGGCGGTTCAGGCCATCCTCGCGGGCGCGGCGGCGCTGACGCCCGTCGCCGTGGTGATCGCACCGGGCGCGGTGGACACGCTGCTGTGGGTGGTGGCAGCGAGCGGCGGGGCCCATCTGCTGTTCGTCGGCGGGGAGACGACCACGGGACACCCGACGGCTCACGCGCGGGTGGCCGTCGCGGAGATGACGCGTGGTCGGTACCGGTGGTTCTTCCGGACCGGTGTCACCCTGGTAGCGATCGGTGTGGGCGCGCCCGGGTTCGGCGCCGGCGCCGCGGTGGTCGCGCTCATCGGACTGTTGGCCCACGAGCATGCCTACGTGCAGGCGGGCCAGTCGGTCCCGCTCGCTTGAGGAGGCGCCGATGAACGTGCATGAGATGAACCGGCGGGTGCGCGCGGCGCGGGACGAAGTCGAGCGACGGGGCGAGACCTTTTATCCCGGCCCCAGTCGGATCCACCTTGCCGCGTTCCCGCCCAAGGAACGGTGGGACAGCTGGGTGGAGCTCGACTCGGCGTCGTGGCCGGAGCGACGTGAGCGTCGCTACACGTTGGTGCCGACCACCTGCTTCAACTGCGAATCGGCCTGCGGGCTGCTCGCCTACGTCGATGCCGACACGAAGCGGGTGCGCAAGTTCGAAGGCAACCCCGAGCATCCCGGATCGCGCGGCCGCAACTGTGCCAAAGGACCGGCCACGCTCAACCAGATCACCGATCCCGATCGCATCCTCTTCCCGCTGAAGCGCGTGGGTGCGCGCGGTGAAGGGCGTTGGTCGCAGGTCGGCTGGGACGAGGCCCTCGACGACATCGCGGGCCGCATCCGCAGGGCCCTCCAGGAGGGGCGGCACAACGAGATCATGTACCACGTGGGCCGGCCCGGGGAAGATGGATTCACCGAGCGCATTCTCGCCGCCTGGGGCGTGGACGGTCACAATTCGCACACCAACGTGTGCTCCTCCAGCGGCCGCGCGGGCTACCAGTACTGGATGGGGCTCGACCGACCGAGCCCGGATTTCGCCAATGCCGACGTCATCCTGCTGATCTCCGCGCACCTGGAGACGGGACACTACTTCAACCCGCACGCGCAGCGCATTCTCGAGGCCCGGCAGCGAGGGGCGAAGCTCATCGTCTTCGACACGCGGCTGTCGAACACCGCCACCCACGCCGACCACTGGCTGCCGTCCATTCCGGGTTCCGAGCCCGCCGTCTTGTTGGCGATCGCGAACCATCTCATCCGCAACGGCGCGCACAATCGCGACTTCATCCGCCGCTGGTGGAACTGGGAGGAATACCTCGCCGTCGTTCACCCCGACGTCGAACGGACCTTCGAGCAGTTCGACGCCATTCTCCAGTCGCTCTACGCGGAATACACGTTCGCGTTCGCGGCGCGGGAATCGGGGGTCGATGAGGTGACGATTGCCGCAGCGGCCGCGGCCGTCGCATCGGCCGGCACGCGGCTGGCCACACACACCTGGCGCAGTGCCGCCGCCGGCAACGAGGGCGGATGGCAGGTCGCGCGCACGCTGTTCCTGTTGAACGCCCTACTCGGAGCGGTCGCCACCCCCGGGGGTACGCACCCCAACGCGTGGAACAAGTTCGTCCCGCGCCCGATCCACACCCCGCCCCACCCCAAGCGCTGGAACGAGCTGACATGGCCCCAGGAGTTTCCGCTGGCGATGAACGAGTTGTCGTTCCTCTTGCCCCATTTCCTGCGCGAGCGCCGCGGCAAGCTGGATGTGTATTTCACGCGCGTCTACAACCCCGTCTGGACCAACCCCGACGGCTTCAGCTGGATCGAGATGCTCACGGACCCGCAGCAGGTCGCGCTGCACGTCGCGCTGACGCCCACGTGGAACGAAACCGCATACTTCGCGGACTACGTGCTCCCGATGGGGCACAGCTCCGAACGTCACGACCTGCATTCTTACGAGACTCACGACGCGCAATGGATCGGCTTTCGGCAGCCGGTGCTCCGCGCCGCGCGCGAGCGCGACGGCGTGCCGGTGACGGACACGCGCGAGGTCAACCCCGGACAAGTGTGGGAGGAAAACGAATTTTGGATCGACCTCACGTGGCGCATCGACCCCGACGGGGCGATGGGTGTTCGCCGGTACGTCGAGTCTCGTCGCTCCCCGGGGACGAAGCTGGGGATCGACGAGTATTACGCGTGGGCGTTCGAGCACTCGGTTCCCGGGCTCCCCGAGCGGGCGGCGCGCGAAGGTCTGAGCCCCCTGGAATACATGCGCCGCTACGGTGCATTCGAGATCCGGCGGGGCGTCGGCGCCGTGTATGAAGAAGAAGTCCCTCGGGACGATCTCCAGGACGTCGCCGACGGATCCTACGGGCGGGTGTACACGCGGGCGCCGGCGGTCGCCAGCGACAACATCGTGCCGCAGGCATCGCCGGAACCCGACGCGGAAGGTCGCCGGCCCATCGGCGTGCGCGTGGACGGGCGCGTGCGGCGTGGTTTCCCAACCCCGAGCGGCCGCCTCGAGTTCTGGTCCGGCACGCTGGCGGCCTGGGGATGGTCGGAGTGCGCGATTCCCACGTATCTGCGAAGCCACGTCCATCCCGACCATCTCGACGCCGACCAGTCGGTGCTGATCTCGACCTTTCGCCTGCCGGTGCACATCCACACGCGGAGCGGTAACGCGAAATGGCTCGATGAAATCGCGCATACCAATCCCCTGTGGATCCATCCGACTCAGGCGAGTGCCCTCGGCGTGGCCACGGGCGATCTCGTTCGGGTCGAGACCGAGATCGGCCACTTCGTGCTCAAGGCATGGGTCACGGAGGGCATCCGGCCGGGGGTGGTCGCCTGCAGCCACCACATGGGGCGGTGGAAGATCCACGATCACGGCCAGCGGCAACTCATGAACACCGTCCGGCTGGACCACTCGGGGAGCGCGTGGGGCATCGCCCGCCTCGCGGGTCCGGGACCGTTCGCCTCGACCGACATGGACACGAAACGCATTTGGTGGACGGACGCAGGCGTTCACCAGAACCTGACGTTCCCCGTTCACCCCGATCCGGTATCCGGGCAGCACTGTTGGCATCAAGCGGTCCGCGTGCGGCGCGGCGCGCCTGGCGACCGCTACGGTGACGTGTTCGTGGACACGACAAAGTCTCGCGCTGTCTATGCCCAGTGGATGGCCAAGACGCGATCGGCGCGGGAACACTCTCCCGACGCGACGCGCCGGCCGTTCTGGTTGCTGCGGCCGCTGAAGCCCGGCAAGACATATTTCCGTCTGCCGGAGGCGCCGACGCACGGCGGTACTCCGACGGCATGACCGCGGAATTGATGCGCGCGTTGGCCGTGCTGGCCGAGCCGCCGCGCAAGGAATCCGCAGCAGTTGCCGCGGCACTCGAACTCGACCCGCCGACCGCCGATGCCTACACGGCGGTGTTTGTGCTGGACGTGTATCCGTACGCCTCGGTTTATCTGAACGCGGATGGCATGTTGGGTGGGGAAGCACGCGACCGCGTCGCGGGGTTCTGGCGCGCTCTGGACCTCCGCCCTCCAGCCGAACCGGACCATGCGGCCGCTCTGCTCGGTCTGCTGGCCTCGCTCACCGAGGCGGCGGCGAGTGACGCCCGAGCGGCGCATGCGCGCCACGCGTTGCTCTGGGAGCACGTCCTGCCCTGGATGCCGCTGTTCGCCGCCAAGGTGCAGGACGTCGGCGTCGGGCCCTACCCCGCATGGGCCGATCGGCTCATGACACTGCTGTGCCACGAGGCGCGGCGCGCGCCTGCCCCGACGCCATCGGCCGTTCACCTGCGGGACGCGCACGCCCTGCCACGCGATACGCCTCGGGACCTCCAGGCCGTTCTCAGCCCGCTGCTCAGCGGCATGGTCATCGCCCGGTCGGATCTCGCCCGAGCCGCGCGGACCCTGGGGTTGGGCCTGCGCCAGGGCGAGCGCCGGTTCCTGCTGCAGTCCCTGTTGGATCAAGACGCGCCAGCCACGACGCGGTGGATCGCCGACGAAGCCCGGGCGTGGCGCGCGCGTCATGAGCGACTGCGGCCGGTCCTGGGGCCGTCGACCGACTTCTGGATCGACCGCGCGCGCGCCACGATCGACGCCTTCACCCATGCGCGCCCCTCGCCGCAGGAGCAAGCCACGGGAGCGACCTGAGCCTAGCCAGCCGCGCTCGCCCGTTCCCCGTGCGCTCGCCAGGCCCCTCCCTTCGCCCACTGCAGCGCCGGTCGGGGCCGGCACCATATCGCGATGGTGGGGCGCTGACGCGGGCTCCGGGAGCGGCCTACGCTCGCTCGCACACCGTCGCACCACCTGATCGTGGGTCCCGGCGGGAGCGTCCGGGCCGCCGGGACTCGTCCCCTGCAACGCGCGCCTGGAACGCGCGGCCTAGTTGGCGAGCACCGTTACGACCGCCGACATCACGACTCCCGCGTGATCGGACGGCCACAGCCCCGAAGGGGTGCGATCCGCGGGGTCGTTACCGACCACGAGGCCGGTCGCGCTGGCAACCGAGATGTTGCGGGTCAGGACGAGGTCGATGCGGGTCGCCAGTATCGAGGTCGTGTTGCTCAACTCGGAGTTCTGACAGCACGACAGGCCGGATCCGGCCGACGCATCCAACGCCCACAGATCCCGGTATCCGGCATTCAACACCGCGCCGTACGTGGGATCCGTTCCGGAGATGGCATCCGAATTGAGATCGCCGAGGAGGATGATCGGTCGCGATGCCGCCTCCAGGTTCGACATCAACTCTTGTGCCTGTGCGATCCGCGCTCCACTCGTGGCCGACTCGAGGTGCGTATTGACGACGCGATAGGTCACCCCGTCGATGACGGCGTCCACCCCCACCCATCCCCGCGTGATGGTCACGAGCGTTCCGGTTGCCACGGGCACCGTGAGCGCGGTCGCGTAGTTGCCCGTCGCCACGGCGCTGGTGCCAATATCCGATCGGGCAAGGATCACGTCGAAGTCCGTGAGCCGCACGTCATCGAACGTGTCGTTTCCGCGTGTCACTTCGAGGTCGAAGTTCTGCACCTTGGCGGCGACCGTGTAGTTCGCGCCCAGCGCGGTCAGTTCATCGAGCAGCGATCCCAAGTAGTCGTACAGCGTGTCGGTCGCTAACTCGGTCCCGCCGTTGATCTGGTCTCCGGGGGACTGCACGCGAATCAACGAGATCTCCTGCAAGCCGACGATGTCCGGATCGGCATCCGTGATCGCGGCCGCCAGCGCCTTGGCCCGTTCCGGGAAGTTCGTCGCCACCACGACCTTGAATTGTGAGTCGACCGCCGCGAGGAACTCCTGGGGCGTGCTGGCCAGCAGCACCTGCTCGATGTCCGCCCCGACATAGACGTTCTGTGTCATTGCCGTGAACTGCGCCGTGATTTCGGGACCCTCCCCACATGCCGCAACCGCGATGGTCACCAAGGTCCACCAGTGGCTCCGTGGTCTCATTGTCCGTTCCTCCACACGAAGGAGTTGCCGCGCCGCTCGCGGAGGAATCTCCCTGCGGCGTCAAGCAGGTGTCAAATCGGTCGCCGCCGGTTTGCGCGGGTACCCGGCGGCGGTGGTTGACTCCACGGTACGGCCCCTCCACCGTTAGAGATTCCCGTTCGGAGTGCACGATGCCTTCCTACACGCTATCGATCAACGGCGCGCGTCACACCGTGGAAGCGCCGTCGGACATGCCGCTGCTCTGGGTGATCCGCGACCTGGTGGGACTCACCGGCACGAAATTCGGCTGCGGCGTAGGTCAATGCCGCGCGTGCGTGGTCCACCTCAACGGCGCCGCCGTCTTCAGCTGCCAGATACCGGTCACGGCCGCGCAGGGGCAGGACATCACGACCATCGAAGGGCTGTCGGATGATGGATTGCATCCGGTCCAGCGCGCTTGGATCGAGGAAGACGTACCCCAATGCGGCTACTGCCAGCCAGGGCAGATCATGGCGGCGGCCGCCCTGCTCGCGCAGAATCACGCTCCCAGCGACGACGAGATCGACGCGGCCATGGCGGGCAACATCTGTCGCTGTGGCACCTACAATCGCATCCGCGCGGCCATCCACCGCGCCGCACAGGGAGCAGCCGAATGACCGCGAATCCGAAGCACACCATGGACCGGCGCAGCTTCCTTGAGGTGAGTTCCGCGGGTTTGGGCTTGGTCGTGGGATTCCACGTTCCGTCACACACCCGTCTCGGGGGGCGCCTGCGGCCGGAGGGACCCGTCGAACTCAACGCGTGGATCCGCATCGACCCCGACGACACGATCACGTTCTTCGTGCCGGAGTCGGAAATGGGTCAAGGGGTCCTCACGGCGATTCCGCAGATATTGGCTGACGAGATGGATGCCGACTGGACGCGCGTTCGGTCGGTCCACGCGCTGGCCGACTCCGCGAAGTACGGGCGCCAGAGCACGGGAGGAAGCACGAGCATCCGCACGCAATTCGCCCCGATGCGCCGGGCCGGCGCCGCAGCGCGGGAGCTGCTCGCGCAAGCGGCCGCCCGTCGGTGGGGCGTGGATCGCAGCGAGTGCCGCACGACACGCAGCACCGTGGTGCGTACTGCCACGGGGGAGCGGCTCCGCTACGGTGAACTGGCGGCGGACGCGGCCCTGCTCTCCCCTCCGGAGGATCCACCCCTGAAGGACCGATCGGCGTTCAGCCTGATCGGACAGCCTGTCAAACGGCTCGACGCGGCGGACAAGGTCACGGGGAAAGCCGTGTTCGGGTCGGACGTGCGGGTGCCGGGGATGCTGGTCGCGCAGGTCGTGCGGCCGCCGACGTTCGGCGCCACGCGCAAGAGTGTCGACGCCGCGGCGGCGCTGGCGACGCCCGGGGTGCGGCACGTGGTGGAGATTTCCTCCGGTGTGGCGGTGGTGGCCGACCATTTCTGGGCCGCCAAGAAGGGGCGGGAGGCGTTGCGCGTGGAATGGGACAGCGGCGAGTGGGGCTCGCTGTCGACGGCGCGCATCACCGAGATGATGCGCGAAGCCGCGGCAAACGGCGCGACCGCACGTGAGGAGGGCGACGCCGACGCGGCCATCCGCGGCGCGGGCAAGGTCATCGACGCCGTGTACGAATTGCCCTATCTGGCCCACGCGACCATGGAACCGATGAATTGCACGGCGGATGTCCGCCGTGACGCGTGCGAAGTCTGGGCCCCGACGCAATCGCCGAGCGGCACCCAGTCGACGGCCGCTCGCATCACCGGACTGCCGGCGGAGCGGGTCACGGTGCACACCACACACATGGGTGGGGGCTTCGGCCGGCGTTCGCAGACCGACTTCGTCGCGGACGCGGTGGAGACCTCGAAGGCGGTCGGGAAGCCGGTGCAAGTGATCTGGACCCGCGAGGACGACACGCGTGGGGGGTATTATCGCCCACCCGCGTGGAACCGACTGGTCGGGGCGGTCGACGCCGGCGGCAACGTCAGCGCGTGGACGCACCAGATCGGCAGTCCCTCCATCGCCCGGCAATTCGGTCCGCTGCGCAACGGCATCGATGATGCCGGGGTGGAAGGTGCGGCCAACCTCCCCTATGCCATCCCCAATGTGCGCGTCACGTATGGGCCGGTGGAGTTGCCGATTTCGCTGTGGTTCTGGCGCTCCGTGGGCAGCTCGTTGAACGCGTGGGTAACCGAGTGCTTTATCGATGAACTTGCCGAAGCCGCCGGCGCCGATCCGGTCGAGTTCCGGTTGCGCCTGCTGGCGGCTCACCCGAGGCACCAGCGTGTGCTGCGTACGGCCGCCGACCGCGCCAACTGGACCACGGCACCCGCCGCGGGACGCGGGCGCGGTGCCGCGGTTCACGAGGCGTTCGGCAGCATCGTCGCTCAGGTCGCGGAGGTATCCATCGATCCCGATGGTGAAGTCCGCGTACATCACGTCGCGTGCGCCGTGGACTGCGGTGACGTGATCAATCCCGGCATCATCCGGGCGCAAATGGAGTCCGGTATCGCCTACGGTCTTTCGGCGGCGCTCTGGGGCGAACTCACGATCGCGGGCGGTGCCGTCGTGCAAGGCAACTTCGACCGCTACCCGGTCCTGCGCATCGATCGCATGCCGGCGATCGACGTGGACATCGTGACCAGCGGTGATCCGCTTGGAGGCATCGGCGAGCCCGGAACGCCGCCGATCGCCCCCGCGGTATGCAACGCGCTCGCGCAGCTCACCGGGCGGCGGATCCGGAAACTCCCCATCGGAAAGGTGCGAACGACGTAGGACGATCGAGGTCGAGCGACAACTAATCAAGACCCACGACGACCTGAGACGATCGTCTCGACTTCCGACCATTCAGCCCATTCAGGAGGCCTCATGAGGCGTGCGCTGTTCGTGTCTCTCGCCGTCGCGCTGGTCTGCGTCATTCCAGCCCAGGCGCAGGAGACGATTGCCGACTATACCCGCTCGTTCGAGAAGCGTGACGGATACTTCCCCATGTACTGGGACGGCGAGAAGGGACGGCTGCTGCTCGAGATTCCGCAACTCGATCGGGATTTCCTCTACCTCTTGTCCGCGGCCACCGGGCTCGGGCACACGAACCTCGGGTTGGACCGCGGTCAGATCGAGGACGTCGCGGTCGCACGCTTCACGCGTGTCGGCCCCAAGGTGCTGCTGATCTTCACCAACCAGCGTTTCCGCGCCCTGAACACGGACAACGCCGCGCTCGTACGCTCGGTCGAGGAATCGTTCCCCACATCGACCATCGCATCCTTCGACATCCTCGCACAGGAAGGGGGGCGCCTCCTGGTGGATGCCACGAGCCACTTCGTTGCAGACCATATCGAGGTTGCGCGGCAGCTCCAGCAGGCGAACCAGGGCACCTTCTCGCTCAGCCGCGATCGGAGCACCGTGCATCTCCCGCGCACGAGAGGGTTCCCCACGAACACCGAGGTTGAAGTCTCCCTGACGTTCCAAAGCAACAACCCGGGATTCCTCGTGCGGCAGCACGCCCCGGCGGGGAGCGCGGTCACGGTCCGCGTCCACCACTCCCTCGTGCAGCTCCCGGACGGCGATTTCGCGCCCCGCAAGGGTGACCCGCGCATCGGCAGCTTCGGGGCGTCGTTCTACGATTTCGCCCAGCCGCTCAGCGAACGGTACGAGCGGGCGTTCATCGCCCGGCACCGCCTGAAGAAGCGCAATCCCCGCGCGGCCATGTCCGAACCCGTCGAGCCCATCGTGTATTATCTCGACGCCGGCATCCCCGAGCCCTATCGCTCGGCGTTTCGCGAGGGAATCTCATGGTGGAACAGCGCCTTCGAGGCAGCGGGATTCCGCAACGCGTTTCGCGTCGAGGACATGCCGCCGGACATGGATCCCATGGACGCGCGGTACAACGTCGTGCAGTGGGTACAGCGGAGCAACGCCGGGTTCTCGATCGGCCCCTCGTTGGTCGATCCGCGAACGGGGGAGATCATCAAGGCCGCGGTCCGGATGGACGCATTCCGATCGATGACGGACTACAACATCTTCGCCGGGACGCTGCCAACCACCGGCGAGCCGGCGGAGTTCGGCCTCACCGACTGGCTTGCGGCGCAGGATCCCGCCGTGTCCGGCGAACAATTTGCCCTGGCCCGCCGCCGCCAACACGCGGCCCATGAAGTCGGACACACGCTCGGCCTGTCCCACAACTTCGTGGCGGCGAGCTATGGACGCGCTTCGGTGATGGATTATCCGGGACCGCTCATCCAACTCGTGAACGGGCGTATCGACCTCTCGCAAGCCTACCGCCATGGGATCGGCTCATACGACTCATTGGCGATCCGCTACGCCTACACGGAGTACGCCAGCCGAGCCGAGGAGTCGGCCGGCCTCGCGGCGATCGTGCGCGAGGGAATCACGCGCGGCATCAAGTTCAACGCGGACGGCGACAACGCGATCTCGGGGTCCTACCCGGAGGTCACCCAGTGGATCAACGGATCGGAGGCGTTGGCGGAGTACGAGCGCGTGCGGGCCGTGCGGCGCTTTCTTCTCGATCGGTTCGACGAGACCGCCATCCGCGAGGGCGACCCGATGCTCTGGCTCAACCAACGGTTCGTGCCGGTGTACCTGCATCATCGCTACCAGCTCGAATCCATCATCAAGGCGGTGGGCGGGATGGAGTTCCGCTATGCCGTCCGCGGTGACGGGCTGCCGCCCACCGCCGTCATCCCGGCCGAGCGGCAGCGTCGGGCGCTGAACCTGGTGCTGGATGCGCTCGAGCCCGCGGAGCTGGCCATTCCGGAACGCGTGATTCAACTGATGGCCCCGCGTGCGTATGGGTACGGGACGGACGAGTGGTTCTTCGGATCGGACGCCTACCCGGCGTTCGATCAACTCGGTGCCGCGCGGACTCTCGCCGGCTTTGCCGTCGAGGGGTTGCTCAACCGCAATCGGATGGCGCGTCTGGTCGCGTTTCATTCCCGCGACGAGAACCTGCCGGCGGCCGAGGAAGTGATCGCCACGTTGATCGACCGTACGTGGGGCACGCCCGACCGCGGCGAGACGGCCGCGCTGCGGCGCGTGGTGCAGCGAGTGGTAGTCGATGAGCTGATCGACCTCGGCGGCAGCGGCAACGCCACCGTGGAATCACGCGCCGCGGCCGAGTGGGGTCTGCGCCGCATCGCGGAGATGATTCAGGTGGACGGCGGCTCCAGTCCCGACGTACAAGCGCACACGCAGCTCGCCTGGTCGGACATCGATCGATTCCTGAATCGGCGGGACGCCGGCACCGACCGGAGCGAACCCCGGAACGCGCCGCCGGGAACGCCGATTGGCGGACGGCCGTAATGTGCCGACATGACACCTTCTTCTCGCATCATGCGTCTCTTGAGACGACACCGCATCCCTCATTCCGACCAGGATCGTGGAGGATCACCATGCAACGATCATTCGTGACGTTTGCCCTGTTGTTGGCCGTCGTCGGCCCGGCGGCGGCACAGGAACCGCCGCAGGGCGCCGGCGACCGCGGTCCGTTCAAGCCGTTCGCGGACGTGGTGAAAGATGCCACCGAGATGAACGGCTTCTTCGACCTCTATCGGACAGCCGACAAGCTCTACCTGGCCGTGCCAGCCGACCGGCTCGAGCAGGATTTCCTGCTGACGTTTGAGATCGCCCGTGGCATCGGGTCAAGCGGACTCTTCGGCGGCACGATGCTGGACATCTTCGAGGGCAAGGTCGTGGCCTTCGAGCGTCACGGGAATACCCTGTATCTCGTTCAGAAGCCGCACCGCTTCCCGGCCGACCCAGCCACACCGGTCGGCAAGGCGGTCGATCTGACCTTCGGTTCCTCCGTGCTCGAGACGGCCAAGATCGAGAGTGTACGCGAGGACTCCGCACTGGTGATCGACATCCAGTCGTGGATCATCTCCGACATGTCGGATGTCAGCTCCCGCGTGCGGGGCGCGGTGGGCGCACCCGGACGCCCGGGCCGCGCGAACCTCGACAAGGGTCGGAGCTACATCGAGTCGGTGAAGGCGTTCCCCGAGAACCTCTCGCTGCGCGCCAAGCTCACGTTCACGCCCGGGGAGCCGGCCAACTTCAATGCGGTCCCTGACAGCCGGTACATACCGGTCTCCATCCACACCACGATGGCGGCGCTGCCTGAACAACCCATGACGCCCCGCGTCGCCGACGACCGGATGGGGTACTTCCTGACGGTGCACAAAGACTTCACTCAGGACGAGACGACCTTCTTCGCGCGCTACGTCAACAAGTGGCGACTGGAATGTGAGACACCGGCGGGGGACGGTTTGTGCACCCCGCGGGAACCCATCACGTACTACATCGACCGCACGGTTCCGGTGGAGTATCGCCAGGCGATGATCGACGGCGTGCAGGCGTGGAACACCGCCTTCGAGGCCGCGGGATTCAACAACGGTATCAGAGCACTCATGCTCCCTGACGACGCCGACGCCGAGGACATCCGGTACGCCACGCTGCGGTGGAACGTGTCCGATCAGCCCGGTTATGGGGCGATCGGGCCGTCAGTCGTGGATCCGCGGACCGGCGAGGTCCTGGACGCGGACATTCTGTTCGAGCAGAACATGATTCTCGGATGGAAGAGCTTCTGGCGCACCAACGTGGACCCGGTCGCCGCGTTCGAGGAGATGTTTGCCGCGTCGGACGAAGAACTGAACGCGCTGGCCCAAGGCGGAGAGATGGCCAGCATGGCGGATGAGATTTCCGCGCAAGGCTCCTTCTTGCGCGCGGCGCTCGTCGCGCGCGGGGCGATTGCGGCCGGCGATCCGGTGCCCGACGAGTACATCCACGAAGCGATGCTCCGCGTGACGATGCATGAAGTCGGACACACCCTGGGGCTCCGCCACAACTTCAAGTCTTCGTTCGACACTCCCTTCGAGCAGCTGCACGATCGCACGTTCACCAAGGAGAACGGTCTTGCCAGCTCGGTGATGGAGTATCCCGGCATCAACGTGGCTCCCAAGGGCCAAGCGCAGGGGTACTTCTACTCGCCCGGGGTCGGATCCTCCGACAAGTGGGTGATCGCGTACGGGTACACGCCTGACGCGGCACGCGCCCGCGAGGTGGCGCGACAAGGCGCGATGGAAGGCCATGCGTATGGGCCCGACGAGGACGCTCGTGGGTCCGGCGCGCTCGATCCCAGCGTCAGTGTGTACGACTTGAGCGACGATCCCATGGGGTGGGGCAAAGAGCGTGCGGATATGATCCGCGGGATCTGGCAGGAGCTGCCGCAGGCCGTGCTGACCGACAACGCGCGCTACGCCGACGTGACGGCTGCGTACTCGACGTTGCTGTCACAGTATGCCCGGGCCACCGGGACGGGGATCAAGTACATCGGCGGGCAGTATCTCCATCGCGACCACGTCGGGGACCCGAATCGTCGGGACCCGTTCGTGTCGGTCCCGAAGGCTCAGCAACAAGAGGCGCTCGCGTTTCTCACCGAGTACGGGCTGAGCGAGTCGGCGTTCAGGTTGCCACCCGAGGTCTTCCGGTTCTTCGGCGCCGATCGGTGGAGTCACTGGGGCAACACCATGACGGTCAACGGCCGCATCGACTATCCGATCCACGAGCAGATTGCGTCGTTGCAGGCATCGCTGGTCAACCAAATCACGAACCCGTTCTTGCTGGCGCGCATCCGCGACGCCGAGGTCAAGTTCGGCGCCTCCAACGTGCTGACCATCCCTGAACTGATGAATGGGATCAGCAATGCCGTGTGGAGCGAGGTATGGAATGCGCCGGGACGGAACGTGCCGTCGATGCGGCGCGACCTGCAGCGCGCGCATCTGGATCGCATGATCGCGTTCGTGACCGACCCGCCGGATCGCACACCAGCGGACGCCCGTTCGGTGGCACGAGCGGAATTGGAGGACCTGCATCAACGGTTGACGCGGCGGCTGACACCGCCGTTCAGCTTCGACGCTTACACCACGGCCCACCTCAACGAGGCCAAGATCCGAATCGAACGAGCGCTCGAGGCGGGGATGGACATGAAGTAGTGGCGTGTGGGTGGCGCTGGATGCCGGAGGGTCGACTCCGCGTCCAGCGTACCCGCGCACGTTCCCAACATGAGCCTTGGCCCGGCCGCATTGGGGTGAGGGCTACGCGCTCGACCCACGCGTTCGCCCCTCGGGGCCGGGAGCACATCGTGAGCCTCATCCGCCCGGCTCCCCCTCCCCTCTTTCGTCGGGCCCTGGCGAACAGTTAGTGATATGTGCGTGTAGAGGTGTGAGATGATGCGGCATGTCGGTCAGTTGACGGAACGTCCAATGGGGAAAACCCGGTTATCGGTCTCGACGGTGTTTCTCATCACGGCGGTGACCTGGATTGCACACGCGCAGCAGAGTCACCTTCGGTGGTCGATGCTCCTGCCCCCTGGACGGGGGGCATTCGAGGACAAGTGGCAACCCAATCGCTGGCCGATGGGTGCACACCCGATCGCGCACCCGGACGGATCCCTTCTGATGGTGGGTCTTGGCACGGTATGGCGATCTCCAGACGGGATTCGTTGGGAAATCGCCAGTCGTCTGCCGGGTCAGGTACGGCTGGGTGCAAGCCCGATTGCCCATGGAGGCCGAGTCTGGCTCGTTGGGGGGCAGCGCGATGGCCAGTATACATCGGAGGTGTGGTCGTCAGGCGACGGGCGCCGCTGGGAACAACATGAAAGCGCGCCGTGGGCGGGCCGTCGGGGCGCAGCGGTCGTGTCCTTTCGCGAATGGCTCTGGCTCTTCGGCGGCGAAAACGCGGTGCAGCTGCGCGATGTTTGGAGGACACGCGACGGCTCACACTGGGAGCGCGTAACCGCCTCTGCGCCATGGCCCGCAGAGTCACAGCCGAGCCCCGTCGTGTTTCGCGACTCCCTCTGGCTCCTTGGGGGAACCTCCTGGGCAGCGCGGCAGGCAGACGTGTGGGTCTTGGCTGACGGTGATCGGTGGGTGCGAGTCGCGGATAGCGCACCGTGGGGACCGCGAGTGTACTCCGGCATCGTGGTATTCGATGGTCGACTCTGGATCCTCGGCGGGGTACGACCCGACGGAGGGCGGCTCAATGATGTTTGGCGCTCCTCTGACGGTCGCGTGTGGCATCAAGCGACGGCGGCCGCACCGTGGACGCGCCGGGCGGGCAATCGTTCGGTCGTGTATCGGGGTGCGCTGTGGCTCTTCGGTGGCAAAGGCAAAGAAGAAGACGGCGAAAGCGGATACGCAAGCGACGTCTGGCGTTTGCACCGGGAACCTGGATAATGTGCGAAGCAAGAACAGGCCGTCGCGGTGGTCCGGCAGCCCGGCCTTCAGGCCGGGACTCCTTGTGGTGCGAGTCGCGGGCTAAAGAGGCCGCGCTCGGCCGGGGAGCCAAGCCCTGAAGGGCTCGCGATCCGACCCGTCCCTGCCCTTCAGGGCGTGTGTTTGACGCCGAGCCCGGCCTTCAGGCCGGGACTCCTCGTGGCACGAGTCGCGGGCTGAAGAGGCCGGGCTTCGCACGCTGGCCCGCTACTCCGGTCGCTACATCACCGAACGGCTCCTTCAAGCCGGGAATCGCGCCCGGACTCGGGTTGAGCCGGATCGACCCATGGCTCCCGCAGGAACATCCTGAGCAGCTCGTGAGCGGCCGCATACTCCTGGAACTGCTGCGCCACGCGAAATCCCGCGGTCGCCCAATCGCTCGCCGTGGGGAACGCATCGTTCGACGGCACGGTCGGACGAGCCCGCTCGAGTTCCTGGAACACTTGCCGGTACTGCTCCAGCGCGGCGGGGCGGTCGCCCAGGAGATCCAGCAGTTTCCCCAGTTCGACGCGCGCTCGTTGCCGCAGCGTGAGCTCACCGCGCGAGACCGGCGGCCGCGACACCCCAGTGCTCTCGGAGGATTCGAGCACGGACCGAAGTAACCCCATCGCGTCCCGCGTCCGACCTTGGACCGCCAGGAGCCGCCCCTCGTAGTAGCGCAGCGCGGCGGAACCGGCGCCTCGGCCGCGTAACATCTCGAGCGCTCGCGCGACGAGTCCCTGATCCACGGCGCCGGGGTTGAAGGAGTACGCCTCGCCGTCCAGCGCCGCGTGCAACGTCGCGAGCGCGTCCTCCGGACGCCACGCGTTAGCGATATCGGCACGGCTCAGCGCCACGTCTCCAAGCTGGAGGACCCGCACACCCGGGTGCCGGGCGAGTTTCCGATCGAGGTCGTACTTATGGCTGTACCCGAAGAGCACCGCCACCCGCCCGTCCGGATGGCGGCGCAACAGCGTCAGCACCTGCTCGACGATGCGGTCGTCCTGCGCTCTCACCATCGGCACGACCCGTGCACCCATCTCGGCGCCGGCCGGATCGTTGCTGCCCGCGCTCTCCCACCACTCGCGGAGCGCGGGCGCGTCACTCCGCGCACCACTGTTGATCCACCAAAACCACTCGTGTGCGTGCGCGCGGTCCGGATCGGCGAAATCGTCGAACCGGCCGGAGGTGAGACCCGCCGCGAGGTTCACAGCGCGGGCGCGCCGTTCGGCCAGCGTTCGCGGCTCGCGTTCCAACGTCTGCACGGAAGAGGCGAGTCGCCGCCGAGCGCGCGATGCCAGATCCTCGACGTCCACCCACGCCACACCGTACACCCCAACGTCGCGCGCCGCGGCCCACGGGACAACGACGTGCTCGATCTCCCACGTCGCGTCCAAACTCACACCCCACGCGTTCCAGAGCGGCGGCGTCTCGACCCCGATGGCGTCTGGTCCAAACCGATCGAGCGTGGCGCGGAGGTGCGCCGCCGAGTAGGACGAGTCCAACAGCAGCCCCACCGGCGCGTGCATCGTGCCGATGACGAACACGTCACCCCGTGGCTCAGTGAGAGGAGACTGCCGCGCGGTCGCGACCGCAGTCGCCACTGTGAGCGCGCCGGCAACCACCGCGGCCGAGCACCTTCTCGCGTCACGCTTGATCATGATGGTAGTGTCCCCAGTCTTTTGGAGAAGAGGAGCTCCGTCAGCTTGCGCGTGAAGTGCAGCCGGCGCACAGCAGGTCGCGAGTGGATGCGCGGATGGCCGTAGCCAACAGGCCGGTGTCCGTGGACAACGGGGTGATGTCCGCGGACAACGGGGAGATGGCCGTGGACAACGGGGAGATGGCCGTGGACAGCGGGGTGATGTCCGGAGACAACGGGGTGATGTCCACGGACGAACGCCTGATGTCTGTAGCCGGTCGGCCGATGTCCATGGACAATTGGCTTCCGTCCACGGACAATGGGCTGTTGTCCACGGACAAACCGCCGTTGTAAATGGACCCGCGGCGGCCCCAAACGCCATTCTGCCAAGTGGTTGCCGCCGTTCACGGAATCACCCTCTTCACCACGAGCCCGATACCGTCGTGGGCGGCGCAGCAGGTCGCGGGTGGCCCGCATCGCGGGCGGATAGACGTAGGCTTGAGGGAGCATCCCGCCCCGCAAGAGGACGGCGATCTTCTTGGCGTCGATTCGGTCGTTCTTGGCTTTGCCGCCGTGGATCGCTTCCATGGAGAGAGCGTGACCCGGGACGAAGCGGATCCCTTCAGCGGCGCACATCGGGCCTCCAGTCCGTCACGCCAGACCACCCGCTCGGTCGTGCGACCGACAGCCCGCGGCGGGAACACGCCCGCCAGCCGGTTTCCCTCAATCATCGTCGGCCTGGCTGATGCGCTTTCGGTAGGCACGCCACTCTCGCCAAGTGGGGGTTGTATAGTAGCGGCCGTCGGACCGGGGCGTCGTGGTTGGCGGTCGCCCCTCGACCAGTTCGTCGCCGGTCTCAACGTGTCGCCCTACTGGGCTCCTGCGTCCGAATGAAGAAGAGCCCGTCGAACGCCTCGCCCCATGGTGCCAGGCCGGACTTCAGGAACAGCGGGCGCGCCCAGAAAGCCCCGTCGAGCCAGGTATTGCTCGCGGACGTCTCGCGAAGGTCTACGAACGCCTGTTCATAACCCGCGGCATCCATCAACTCCTCGAACTCGAACGCCGAATCCTGGTCCTCCAGAATCTGCTGCTCGATCTCGTCTGGAA
This sequence comes from Gemmatimonadales bacterium, assembly GCA_036397755.1. Lineage (GTDB taxonomy): Bacteria > Gemmatimonadota > Gemmatimonadetes > Gemmatimonadales > GWC2-71-9 > CAMYLY01. The sequence continues at coordinate 91,649 of DASWII010000048.1, forward strand.
GATGGGCGTTGTGGGTTCTCCCCCCATAGGAGGTGAAGCCGATGGCGAAGCTCTGTCGCCCGAGGCGCTCCCATGCGCCGTGGCCCATCGTGAATCCGCCTTGGTCCGGTATGAGGTGACCGGCCGCGGCCGGGTTGCGCATGACGTGAACGTTGTGCGCCCACACGATCAGCTTCTGGTCCGCGTAATGCTCGGTGGCCAGCCAAACCAGGTTGTCGGCCATCTGGCGATCTCGACCCCGCGCGTACGCAGGCACCGAAGCGTCGGGCCGCAGGCCGTCGAGGTAGAGCCCTAGTTGGACGGCGGCGCTCCGCAGAACTTGTCCCCAGAAGGCCCCATCGCGCCCTGACACGACGTGCGCCACCTGCGTCGCGGCTGCCAGCACGCTCGCGATGGCCGCGTCTTGCTGATCGCTGCTCGGCAGGAAGTCTCGATCGCGGGCGAAACGTCCGTCGAGCACGCCGGCGAACACCTGACTGGGGTCACTCTGCTCGTCAGCCAAAGGGCTCTCGATGGCGTGGCGTTGCAGCAGCGCCCGCAATTCCGAAAGCAACAACGGCCCGGCCAGCCCAGTGAACTGACTGCCGACCCCGGCGAGCTCCAGCGGGCGGTCGCTGTGCACCGACTGCGCGAGATACTCGAGCAGCGGCGTGAGTTGTTCAGAGCGCGCCCAGACTCCTGGTGCACCAGCAGAAAACGCCGCGCGCGGCTCGACGTTCTGCAAGAGCGCCCTCCACGCCTCCGACATCGAGAATATGCCAGACTCGAACGCCAACACGTTGAAGCCCAGTTCCTCATGCAGGAACCGGATCAGACGCGTCTTGGCCCCGAAGGTCGAACCGGCGCCGTGATGCTCCTCACCGAGGAGCACGACGCGCACGCCCCGCAGATGCGTGCGCAAGAAATCGAGGTCGGAGAAGTCGTCGTCGCTTGGGTCGAGCGAACGGATCGGGGTCGCGTGTTCGCTGAGCCAGACCGTGCGGACGTCGCGCCGCAGGTCCTCGCGGCGGCCGGATTGCACCGCCGCGGACCGCCATTCATGCACCTGCAGCGTGAATGACGAAACAGCCTCAAGTGGGATCTGAGGCACCGGGGGGACGCTCAGTTCCACGAAATAGACGCCCCATGCGGGCACCTCGAGTGCAAACGGATCCGTGCCCCAGCTGACGACAAGAGGAACGCCGCTTCGCGGTTCGAGAATCCGCACCCGGACGTACGGATCGCCGCTGGCGACGGACATGCGAATGAACTCGCCGGCGTTGGCTTGGAGACCAAAGCAAGCTGCGGCGCCGCGCGGCAGCTGCCCGGATTGCACGTGAAGCAGATCCAACCGTGGGAGCGCGTCCAGGTTGGCGCTGCATGGCCCTGGTTCCTGGTCGGCCAAGCCCTCCAGCGCAAGCCTCTCGATCCCCTGGCCCGCGGCGAGCGTCGGAACGAGCGCCAGCAGAAACGTCAGGCACCGAACTCGCAGCACCGCGGAGCACGCAGCGAGCAGCGCCGCCGACGCGGTGGAACAACGTGAACTGTCCGCAACTCGCGAGGAATGATGAGGCAGAGGCATCGACACCTCCCGGCCGTCGCCCAGCCGCCATGCGACGTCCGCAACGATAGCGCTCGGGACGCGGGCCCGTTAGATGATGGAAGCTGGACGGATTGAGCCGCCTCCCTCCTACCCTCCTCCCCTCCTCCCATCTTACCTTCCGTCTCCATGTCCGAGCTCCAAGACCGCCTCCAGTCCGCACTCGGCGACGCCTTCCGCCTTGAACGCGAGATCACGGGCGGCGGCATGTCGCGGTTGTTCCTCGCGAGCGAGGCGTCGCTCAACCGTCAAGTCGTGATCAAGCTGCTGCCGCCCGACATGGCGTCGGAGGTGTCGGCGGCCCGGTTCAAGCAGGAAATCGAGCTCGCTGCCCACCTCCAGCATCCCAATATCCTGCCCGTGCTGACGGCGGGATCGCGCGACGATCTCATCTACTACGTGATGCCGTACGTGACGGGTGAATCGCTGCGCCACCGGCTCACCGCGCACGGACGGCTGCCGATCGAGGAGGCACGCAAGATCCTCGCGGAGGTAGCCGACGCGCTGGCGCACGCGCATGCGCAGGGGGTCGTCCACCGCGACATCAAGCCGGAGAACATCCTGCTGCAACACGGGCACGCGGTGCTCACCGACTTCGGCGTGGCACGGGCCGTGGCCGAAGCGCAGAGCGGCGGGCGTCTCACGCAAACGGGCATGGCGGTGGGGACACCGGGGTACATGTCGCCCGAGCAGGTCGCCGGCGAGACCCATATCGACGCCCGCGCCGACGTGTATGCGCTGGCCGTGGTGGCGTACGAGATCCTGACGGGCCAGCAGCCGTTCACGGGCACGAGCATGCAGGCGGTGCTCGCCGCCCATCTCACGGAAACGGCAAGGCCCGTCACGGACTTGCGTGCCGATACGCCGGTGGAGCTCACGGCGACGATTACCAAAGCGCTCGCGAAGAACCCGGCCGAGCGGCTCCAGAGCGCCGCCGAGTTCCGCGATGCCGTCGGCATCCGCACCGGCGATCAACTCGCCGCTCGACCGCGAAAGACGCGGTGGGCGCTTGGGGCGGGAATGGCAGCGGTCGTCGCGGCGATCGCGGCGGTGATCCTCTGGCCCAAGGGGTGGCACGTCGATGGCGATCCCCGCCAGAGCCTGATCGTGTTCCCGTTCGAGAATCAGACGGGCGACGCCGCGCTCGACTGGCTCGAAGATGGATCCATGAATCTGCTGGGACTGGGGCTCGCCCACTGGGAGGATCTCCGGGTGTTCGACGACGAGCGCACGAGCTCGCTGTTGCGGCGGCGGAACGTCGAGTCAGCCGGGGATCTGGACTTTGAACTGGCGCAGCGGATGGCCATGGAAGCCAACGTGGGCACGCTGGTGCTTGGCGACTTCCGCTATGAGGGAGACTCGCTCGTCGTGCAGGCCAAGGTCCACGATGTGGCGAGTGGGAATCGGTTGAGCACCGAGATCGCGCGCACCGGCCGCGCCGAGGACCCACGGTCCGTGCTCGACGCGCTCGTCGGGCGCATTCTCAACGTGAGCGGCGCGCCGATCGGCGAGCGGCCCGGGGTCACCGCCCAAACGACCCATTCCCTCGAGGCGTACCGCCTGTACCTCGGCGGCGTCGAGCGGTTGCAGCAGTTCCAGCTCGATTCCGCGCAGACGTTGCTCGAGGAGGCGGTGGCCCTCGATTCGACGTTTGCGATGGCCTATCTCCAACTCCGCACCGTTGACGGCTGGCGCGCCACTGGGGGAGATCCGGCGCGACAGCTGTCCCTCATCGAGGACGCCCGCCGCTATAGCCAGAACCTGCCGGCGCGATATCGATCGTTCATCGACATCTACAGCGCCGCCAGCAACGCCCAGTGGCAACGCTCGGGACAGCTTGCCGCCGAGTTGATCGCCCGTGACTCGTCCGACGCCCAGGCGTGGTACGAGTACGGTGAGGCGCACTTTCACGGGGACCCGTCGACGTTCGGTGGTTCGGGCAACCAAGGCACGGCGTTGCGAGCGTTCCAGAGGGCTCTGGCAATCGATTCAGCCATGGTGATCGCCTATCGCCACATCATGGACGTACTGGGGAGCTGCGACAACCGGATCGAGAACCTACCCGCGGGGCAGTCCACCTTCGTCTGCCTCGCCGACTCCGCGGTGTATGGAACGCGCAGCCAGCTCGAGGACCTGCTAGGGCGTGAGGAGATCGAACGGCGGCGGGTCGAGGCGGAAGAGACCCTGCTCCGGACGGCGCGCCAGTGGGTGGCGGCCGCGCCCAGCTCCTACCAAGCCCGTGATCGCTACCTGCTCGTCGCTCTGACCAAAGGGCGCTATGAGGAGGCCAAGAACCAGACGGAGATCCTCCGGGAGCGGGGGGATACCGCCCGGGCGCTGGCGTTCCGCGCGGCGGTCCTCTACGGACAGCATGAGTTCGTGGCGGCGGCGGACACGATGGAAGTGGCGTGGCGGAACCTTCCCAGCGACTTTGGCGCTCCCGACATGGAACAATCGCCGTTCGCATGGGCCATGGCGGTGTTCGGTGCGGCGGGCAGGACTGAGGCGGCTCAACGTGCCGTGGATACGACGTTCGGTCGGTGGTCAGGGAGAGCGCCCGACCGCCTTCCAATCTTCGGCCCGGACGGCCCCTTGGTGCCCAAACAACCACTCATCGACCTGTTCACATCGATCATGGGCACCAACATCACACCGCTACGGAACGGGAAGCGCGATTGGGATGCGTTGCAGGCGTTCCAGCAGCATTTTCCGCGGGACACGACGATCCTGCGACGGACGATCGCCGCCTTGGGAATGCAGGTGGAACTGCTCTTCACCGCCATGCTTTCGGGCGACGACGAAATACTACGACGGTTGGCGCCGCTGCTGCCGGAGGCTCAGCGCGAGTTGGGCAACGCGATACTCACCCTGTCGCAAGGCGACGCGACCGCGGCAACCCGCATGCTGGCCGCCATCCAGCAACGGCGGGCGTCCGAGGACCATATTGCCCCCGCCGAGGCCGGCCTGTGGGCGGCGGTCGCAGCCCGCCTCGGCAGGACCGAGGACGCGATCGACCTGTACGCGTACTTCGAGGAGATCCCGTTGAGCGGAATACCCGGCGGCACGCTCGTCCGCTCCTGGGCCGAGCGCGGGGCGTTGTATCAGCAGCTGGGCGATGAGAGCCGCGCGATCGAGATGTACGAGAAGGTGATTGAGGCCTTGGAGACGGGCGACGCGGAAGTACAGCCGTTGGTCGACCGCGCGCGAGACGCGCTTGCGGCACTTACGGGGGAGACGGCGCCGAGGCGGAGGTAGGAACCTACAGCCCCAGCCAGTAGGAGATCTTCACCGCGAACACGTGAGAGCCTTCGGCGCGGATCGCGTCGTCGAGCGCCGAGGGTACCCAGATATTCCCGTCGGACAGCCGATCGCGCCGGCTCTGTTGCCACACGAGAAAGAGGGTCGACCCCGGGAGAAACTCCCA
>DASWII010000049.1:0-11184 GCA_036397755.1 Gemmatimonadales bacterium
CGGGTGCCACCATGGCGGCAGGGGTGACCACGTTTCCCAACGTGTTGCGTGGGCAGGACGACCGGGTCGTGCGCATGGGTCTCATTGGGATCGGCGACCGCGGTACCGGCACGATCAGCCTGATGCTGAGACGCAGCGACGTGCAAGTGCGGGCGATCTGCGACATCGATCCGGAGGCGATCGCCCGCGGCCGCAAGCGCCTCGACGATGCGGGGGTTCGGGGCTACGGCGTGTACGACCGGGGCGAGGAGGATTTCCGTCGGATGATGGATCGCGACGATCTCGACGCGGTGCTCATCGCCACGCCCTGGGAGTGGCACACGCCGATGGCCATCGCGGCGATGCGCGCGGGCAAGTGGGCGGCCGTGGAGGTTCCTGCCGCCGTGACCCTCGAAGAGTGCCGGGAGCTGGTCGCGACCTCCGAGGAGACCGGCGTGCCGTGCATGATGATGGAGAACGTGTGCTACCGGCGCGACGTGATGGCGGTGCTCAACCTCGTGCGCGAGGGTCTGTTCGGCGAGCTCATCCACGCGCAGTGCGGCTACCAGCACGATCTGCGCTATGGGTTCAAGTTCCGGCCGGGTGTGGAATTCGGCGCGACGGCGCGTGGGCCGGCCCGGTGGCGCACGCAGCATTCCGTGACACGCAACGGCGACGTGTACCCCACCCACGGGATCGGCCCGGTCGCCAACTTCCTCGACATCAATCGCGGCAACCGGTTCGCCACGCTCACGGCCACCGCGACGAAGACGCGCGGCCTGCATCACCATATCGTGAAGCACGGCGGTCCGGATCATCCGAATGCCCAGGTGGAGTTCAAGCTCGGCGACATCGTGACCACGGTGCTGACGTGCTCGCGGGGCGAGACCGTCGTCATCATGCACGATACGAATCTCCCCCGGCCGTACTCGCTCAACTTTCGGGTGCAGGGCACGAATGGGATCTGGATGGACGACCTCCACTCCATCTACCTCGAAGGTCGCAGTCCCGAAGCCCACTCATGGGAACCGTTTCGCTCGTACCAGGACGAATTCGATCACGTACTCTGGCGTCGCTTCGGCCCGGACGCTTCGGGGGCCGGTCACGGTGGCATGGACTTCTTCGTGATGAACGGGTTCGTCGAGTCCGTCAAACGTCAGGTGCCGCCGCCACTCGATGTGTACGACGCCGCGACCTGGAGCGCCATCAGCGCGCTCTCCGAGCAGTCGATTGCATTGGGGAACCATCCGGTGTCGTTCCCCGACTTCACGGCGGGGCGATGGGCGAACCGGCGCCCCACGTTCGGGCTGTCGGACGAGTTCTAGCGATGCGGCTCGCGACGATACTGGCGCTCGTGCTGGTGGGTGGCTGCGCGTCCCCGGCACGTGCGCCCAAGGTCCTGCTGATCGGATTGGATGGCGTCCGGGTCGACAAGCTCGTGGAGGCCACGACGCCCAACATCGACGCGCTGGTGGCGACGGGAGCGCTGAGCATGACCGCCCACACGGGGCGACCGACGGTCAGCGGTCCCGGGTGGTCGAGTATGCTCATCGGGGTCTGGCCCGAGAAGCACGGTGTGCTCGGCAACGACTTCGCCGGCAACGCGTACGGTGCGTACCCCGACTTCCTCACCCGACTCGAGCAGGTCGATCCGACCTTCCGCACCTACGCGGTGGTGGACTGGCCCCCGCTCGCGAGCACCGCCTCCAACGGACCGCTTCTGAGTGGCGCGATCGACTCGATCGCGCTGGTGGACGGCGACGTGATCGGATACGGTCCCGCGGATTCGATCTCGGCGGAACTGGCGGCCGACTACCTGGCCACGGGCGAGGTAGACGCCGCGTTCGTCTACCTCGGCAACATTGACGTGGTAGGGCACGAAACGTCGTCGCTCGACCCAGCGTACCGCATGGCGATCGAAACCGCCGACCGGCAGGTGGGGACGTTGCTGAATGCCGTGCGGAGCAGGCCCACCTACGCCGGCGAGGACTGGCTGATCCTGATGAGCACCGATCATGGACGGCGCGACGACGGCGGACACGGCGGAAATTCAGCCCTCGAGCAGACGATCTTCGTGCTCGCCAGCGGGCCGGGCGTTCGTGTCGGTTCGATCGAACCCAGCCCGGGGATCGTGGACGTGGCGGCCACCGCGCTTGTGCACCTCGGCGTCGCCCTCGATAGCTCCTGGAGGCTGGATGGCGTTCCGCTCCGACTGTCGGCGTCGGATCGCCGGTAGCGTCGCGTGACCGACCACGCGTTGGAACCCCGTGACGTACTCGTGGCGTTCCGCGATTTGTACGGAGTGTCACCGACGCTGCGCGTGCGCGCCCCGGGACGCGTCAACCTCATCGGTGAGCACATCGATTACAACGGTCTTGCCGTGTTTCCGATGGCGATCCAGCGCGAGATCCGGATCGTGTGCCGCCGCCGCCGCGATCGCACGGTACGCGCGGTGGCCGCGATGTCGGAGTTCGGCCCGCGGGAGTTCACGCTGGGAGAGCATATCGAACCGTATGCTTCCGGCGATTGGGGCAACTATGTCAAGGCGGCGGCCCAAGTGGTGGCGGAGTGCTACGGCGTGCACGCGGGCATGGACGCGCTCATCGAGTCCACGATCCCGGTGGCCGCCGGTCTCAGTTCGTCCTCCGCGCTCGTCGTGGCCGTGGCGTGGGCGCTCCTCGCGCTCAACGAGGTGCACGCCGATCGCGCGGAGCTCGCGGGATTGTTGGCGGAAGGCGAACGCTACGTTGGCACCCACGGGGGCGGGATGGATCAGGCCATCGTGCTCGGGGCCGAAGTGAATAGCGCCGCGCGCGTCGACTTCGACCCTGTGCGGCTCACGCACGTTCCGGTGCCCGACGACTGGCGATTCGTCGTGGCGCACAGCCTGACCAGAGCGGAGAAATCCGGCGCCGCCCAGCGTGTCTACAATCGCCGAACCGGCGAGTGCGCCCGGGCGCTCGAGATCGTATGCGACGCCCTTGGCACGCCCGGGCTCTCGTACGCCCAACTGGGCTCCGGCCACCCCACCACCCATCTTCTCGATGTGGCAGGCTCCGTCATGGAGCCGGTCTTGTTCGCCCGGTTCCGCCACGTGATCACCGAAGCCGGGAGGGTGCGTGACGCCGAGGCAGCCATGCGGGCGGCTGACCTGGCCGCGTTTGGAGCGCTCATGGACGCTTCACACGCCAGCCTGCGTGACGACTACGATGTCAGCACCACCGAGCTGGACGCCCTGGTCGTGCTGGCGCGAGGGGCGGGCGCGCGCGGCGCCCGGCTCACGGGTGCCGGTCTCGGCGGCTGCGTGATCATGCTCTGCGATGACGGTGCCGAGGACAACCTGCTCCGCACGCTGGCGCGCAACTTCTACGGCCCCAGAAGCCGCAGCCATGACATGGCCGACCTCGCGTTTGCGGTGAAGCCATGCCCGGGAGTGACCGCCCACTCCCTGGAATCAGATGATGTCCACGCGCGGGAGGAGTCGAAACAGTCCCCAGGCGGATAGGCCGGCCACGACCGTGCCGATCGCCGCGCCAGCCGCGTTGCCGTAGATCGCCATCCCCGTTCCGAAGAGCGCCCCGTAGACGGCGCTGCATCCGAGCAACCAGCACAGCAGGCCCGTGGTGATCCCCGCTCCCTCGTTCGGGCCTGGGGTTACGGCCACCGCCGCGCGCCATCCCCCGCTGAACGGTTTGATCCGATCGTAGAACGCCTGCAAGGTGGCTCGGGGAACGGGCGCCGTGAGCAGTGTTACGGTGACCCACACGGCGGTGGTCACCAACACGCCGGCGACCAGCTGGGTCGAGCCGGTCCACGCCGCGAATCCCATCCGGGTGTGGACAAACTGGAAGTACACGGCCACGAGAAACGAGACGATCATGGCCGAGATCTCGCTCCAGGCGTTGATCCGCCACCAGAACCACCTCAGGAGAAAGATGAGACCGGTGCCTGCCCCGATCTGCAGCAGAATCTGGAACGCCTGGAATGCGCTTTCGAACTGCAACGCCACCAAGGAGGAGACGACGATCAAACCGACGGTTGCCAGTCTCGCGACCAGCACGTAATGCCGATCGTCGCGATCCGGTGCGATGAACCGACGATAGCAGTCGTCGACGATGTACGACGCCCCCCAGTTGAGATGGGTGCTGATCGTGGACATATAAGCAGCCGCCAGCGAGGCCACGACCAACCCCAGGATGCCGTGGGGGAGGAACACGAGCATGGCGGAGTACGCGAGGTCGTCCCGTACGATCGAGGGGTCCACCTGCGGGAACCGCTCCTGTAGCGCGGTCAAATCGGGGAAGACGACAAGCGAGCACAGCGCGACGATGATCCAGGGCCAGGGGCGGAGCGCGTAGTGGGCGATGTTGAACCACAACGTCGCCCGCATGGCCTGCCGTTCGTCACGTGCCGCCAACATCCGCTGCGCCACGTACCCGCCGCCGCCGGGCTCCGCACCGGGATACCAGATGCTCCACCACTGCACGGCAACGGGGATGATGAATACGGCGGCCGCCGTCCGCCAATCGGAAAAGTCGGGGAGAAGCGCCAGCTTGCCCTGCACCGCCGGGTGCGCCACAAGGCCGCCGAGACCGCCTACGTCGGGGTGATTGAGCGAAACAAGCGCGGCCGCGACGGAACCCGCCATCGCTACGACGAACAAGAGCAGGTCCGTGACCACCACTCCCCAGAGGCCGGCGGTGGCGGAGTAGAGGACGGTGAGCGAGCCGGCCACGAGTACCGTCGTGTACTTCCCCACGCCGAGCAGTACGCCGGCGATCTTCATCGCGGCGAGGGTCACCGTCGCCATGATCATGACGTTGAAGAAGACGCCGAGATACAACGCACGAAACCCGCGCAAGAACGCGGCCGGCTTGCCGGCGTAGCGCAGCTCGTAAAAGCCGATGTCCGTGAAGACCCCCGAGCGCCGCCACAGGCGGGCGTAGAAGAACACGGTGCACATGCCCGTGATGAGAAACGCCCACCACACCCAGTTCTGACTCACGCCCCCGGTTCGCACCAGGTCGGTGACGAGGTTGGGCGTGTCGGTCGAGAAGGTCGTCGCCACCATCGACGTGCCAAGCAGCCACCAGGGAAGCGATCGGCCCGAGAGGAAGTATTCGTCGGTACCGCTTCCGGCCCGTCGTGCGAACACGAGGCCGGCAAGCACCACGACGATCCCATACACGCCGACGACGAGCCAGTCGATGCCAGTCAGTTGCATTGGTGGTCCCTGGGGTGGGGTGCGAGGGGGTCAAGCATAGAGGATGCGGCGGGCGCCCGCCAGGAGGTCACGGGCGCACGAGGGCGCGGAACCCCTGGCGGAGCGGCGTGGGGTACTCGCCGTCCGCCGCCAACTCCTGGAGCGCGATCGTCGCCGCTGGCCCGTCCTGTGGCCAGGTAATCCCAATGCCGCCGCCCTCGCCCTCGATTATGCGAACGCGACCGGAGGTGAGACTGACCGCCTCCCGCACGCCCGGCGCGAGCAGGAATTCACTGTCGGCTGCCGGTGAGTCGGCGAGAAACCGGCGAAACGCTTGCTCGAGCCCGGGGAAGATGTCGCGATGCAGGGCCCAGAGATTCATCGACACCAGTTCGCTGCCCGAAAGAACGCGTTCGGCGCCGTCTTCCGCGCGTCCGCGGAACCCATCGGCGCCGCGCACGATATCGCGGATCTCGGTGACGTCGCGAAACCCGCCATCTTCGTCGACCGTCAGCACCGCGCGAGACACGCCACCGACTGCCGACATCGCGGTCTGGTCCAGACGAAAGCCGATCAACGCATGCTCTCGCGGCATGCGATCCGCGGTCGCCTGCAGGTGCTGGACAGCCGCGGCGATGGCCCGCCGTCCGTAGAAGTCATCCCCGTTGATCACCACACATCCGCCGCCCACGGTTGCGCCGGCGACGAGGGTGGCATGACCGGTCCCCCATGGCTTGACGCGTCCTGCTGGCAGTGGTGTCGCGTCCTGGAATACGAGCGTGATGGGAAGACGGTCGCCCACGATGCGGTCGAGGTGTTGTCGGACGGTCGCGGCTTGTGCTTGTCGTATCACGAGCACAGCATTGGTCGCGCCGCAGCGGAATGCGTCGTAGAGCGAGTAGTCGAGTAGCGCCTCGCCGTCCGGGCCGACGTCGGCGAGCACCTTGTCGCCTTGGAAGCGCGTACCCAGCCCGGCGGCGAGAACGACGAGGGAGATTTTCACCGGCCTACCCGCGGTCCTCGCGCAGCGCCGTGGCGCCGCCTGTTGTCCCGGCCCGGCGGAGGCGGCGTTCCGCGCCCGGGTCGAGCGTGACTATCACGGCGAGGTGCGGTGCGTGGCGCTGGGGCATGGCTAGTTCCGCGAGTGAGCAGCCGGAAGATAGGCAACAGAGTACACCGGGAGGATGGGTAACACCTGGTAGCGGTGGAGAGAAGGAACGAGCATCAGTGTCGACCTCGATGGACCAGACGCGGCTTCTTCGAGCCGGACGTGGGGTGCTGTTTGCGGGATTTGGCGAGGAGGCTCTGCGCTTTCGTGAGGTCGGGTTAACCAGCGCCTTGATCACCCCGGGAATTTGTGGGAGTGGCGAGGGCGATCGAAGGACGTGCGCAGGCACCCCGCGGGCATCCTGGACCAGGAGCATGATATGAGACGTACCGTTTGAACCGTGCGGCCGATGGCGACCCCGTGGTCGTCCTCGATCCCAACGGGCGCGTGCTGCGGTCCCGGGGCAAGGGTCTGTTCACGATGCCGCACGGGATTCGCATCGACCCTGCCGGCAATGTGTGGACGGTCGACGCAAACACGTCGAAGATCTACAAGTTCAGCGCGGCGGGCGGACTGCTCCTGCGGCGAATGATCGCGGCTCGAAGGATGCGAGAATCCTGATTCGGCCGAGGTCTTCATCTTGGCGAAGCTGGAGAGTACCCGGAGCTGCTTGAGCCCGTAGTGATTCAAGGAGTTCCGCTTGGCGCTCGGGGGCGACATACCACGCTTCAAACCGGCGGGTACCTGAATCGCTGCGCAGGTCGATACGGAACTGCTCGGTAGCGTTTTCGTGCCTCTTGAATCGCGTTAGCTTACCAGCCTTGAGGTCTTCCCTGGTCCAACACTCGCACACGGCTTCCGTGGGACGGGGGATCTGGCCGGTCGAGGTCGTGGAGGGAGGATTCGTCGTTCGGTCATGTACGTAGCCTGTCTGGTGCCACGTCCGGTGGTCACCTGTATTGCCCGCGGCATCGAGAACCTGCACGACTGCACCCCGGCCCGTCGTCTTGAGCTTCCTAACGCAATAGGATCCGGAGTTGTCGACGGCTACGATGTCGATATTGGATGCCACGAAGTACCCTCGCTACTTCGCCGCATAACGATTGCGCTTCACCCGCGGGCGACGTGGCAAACGGGCAGCGCGAGGTTCAAACGTGCAGCGATGAGGGTGGGCGCGCAAATCAACGGTTCCTTTGCAGCGAACAGCGCCCGTCGGCGTGTAAGCGCGTGTTATGCCGCACCCCAGCCCAACCCTCAGGGGCGGTCGGGATAGGGTGGCACGAACTCGAACCTGAAGACCGTACGAATGCGCTCCATGTCGCGGCCGTTCGTCGTGACGACGACCGCGCCGGCCTCCCGGGCGGAGTAGGCGAGCAGCACGTCGAAGGCAAAGGAGCGTTTCGCGAAGGTGGGATCAAGGCCCGTCGCAGAGCGCAGCGTGGCTAGGGTAAGTCCGAGCGCATCCCAGGCTGCCCCGCTCGGAGTAATCACTCGGCCACGGCGGACAAAGGGCCCCAAGACGGTCTGCTCCAGGGCCGTTCGCTCCCGAGACGTCCGGATTCCGGCACGGAGCTCGGCGGCGACGACGGTGCTCAGATGGAGGTGGGGGACCGCCCACGTCGTGAACTCACCGAGGGCCGCGAGCCGGCCTGGATCTCGGGCCGCGTCAACGTAACAGTTGGTGTCGAGGACGTACTTCCGCACTCAGTCGACGGCGTCGAACTGGAGGCCACGAATGGCCCGGGTGCCCTCTAGCAACTCCTGACGAAACGCCACCAAATCCAGGGCCAACTCCACGGTCTCTCGCTCCGTATCGGTACCCAGGAGGGTCTGGGCCCGTCGCAGCGTCCGGGGATCAAGCCAGAATTCCTTGCGGACCTTGCCTTTGCGGCTGGGTCGGGACGGCGGCTTCGTTGCAGCGGGCATAGGAGACTCACGAGTCAGCGTACGTATGAGTCTAGCATGTCATACGTACACTAGCAAACCCCGACCGGTGCGGCATAACGGTCAAGTTTCAGCTGCAAGCGAATTATAACCAAAGCGGCGAAGCCGCTTCCGCAGCCTCGCTTGTCAGCTGCAAACTCTGTTAGGCGGGAGGGTGACGTCAGCAACGCGGCGATCAGGGGCTCTCGAGCCATCGCCGCCACGCGACCGTATCCCGACCGAGATCGCGGCCGGCTAAATACGTGAGGAACCGCTGCGCTGGCGGAGGGGAGAAGGGATTCCTAGCGCTGACGTGTTCGAGCAGGAGGTCCGCGTGCCGACGCGCAAGCTCGCGGCCCAGCCCACGATCCACTTGCGTGGCGACGAGGGCGTCCAGCACCGCCGTGTATGCGAAGAGATTGGTGCCACCAACCAGCGCGTCTAAGGCTTCGGTCGCTGACCGCCAATTGACCGCGCGTGCCGCGCCGCGGGTGAGAGCGGTGAGCACCAGCTGGGCCGCCGACCCGCCGTTGTCGTAGGTCCGGGTCCCATGGGCCAAGAGATGGTAGGCCGAATCGCGCGAGGCGAAGTTGCTCAGCACGAGCGCGGCGACCGTGCGGTTGGCTATGCTGGAATCCGTGAGGATCGTGGTTTGCGAAAGGCGCCAGTCCTCCGCCGAGCCGTGCCTTCGCAGCGCATCGCGAAGCGCCCGGGCAGCTGGTCCAACCGGCGTACCCCACATCGCGTCCGCACCGCCAACCAGCACTTCCGCATGCTGGAGCGGCTCAAGCGCGTGCGGGTCTTGCTCCAGAATGATGAACAGGTCGTGCCATCGCTCGGGCTTGGGCTGGCGGTCCGTATAGATCGGGAGTCGCACGTTGGCCCTTAAGTCCGGCTCGAGCACCGTCAGGACGGTCCAGCTGGTGTCGCGCAAACCGAAGTTGAGGACTGCAGCATTGGCAAACCCGACCGAGTCGCGGAGGATGACTGCGCAGGAGTGGTCCGAGAGCGACACGCCAGGCTGGTACCGGGCTACGGAGTCTTCCACCATCTGCCGCGTCCAGTGACGCAGGCCGAGAATCTCCACGACGGTCGCTTGTCGCCGGACGCCTTGCGCTGCAGCGCCCGTGGTCAGGAGACAGAGCGCAACGGCAGCATGAGAGACGCCAACTCCTGCCATCCTCTTTCGCGAGTTCATGGAGCCTCCATTTTGCAGGCCCTCGGAAAGGGCTGCATCTCCGCCTAACAGATAATGGACTTGCGGGGCATACGTCACGATGCGGTAATAATCCCACCCTGTAAAGAGCTTGTGGCTCCGCGAATTGGGTAGCAGCGCGTTGTCACGCCGGTGCTTACGAGCTCCGGACGTGCGCGTCGAGACGGGATGCTTGCTACCTAATCCCTCGCCGCATAATCCCTTGCAGTCTAATCCCTCGCAGCCTAATCCCTCGCCGCGCTATTCCCTTAGGCTGCGGGTGCCGAGCATGGGCCTGGCACATGAGATCGCAATCGGGGCACGGCTCCCCGAAGGTTCGGCACGGCTTGGCGAAGGTTCGGCACGGCTCTCCGAAGGTTCGGCACGGCTCTCCGAAGGTTCGGCACGGCTCTCCGAAGGTTCGGCACGGCTCCCCGAAGGTTCGGCACGGCTTGGCGAACGTCCGGCACGGCCTACCGAAGGTTCGGCACGGCTCGCCGAGGCCTCCGTAGCGGCGCCCGTAGGTGAGCGACGACGCGTGAGACGTCGACGCCGGCTTAAGGGGAACCTGCCACGCGAGTGAGCGCAACGCCAGGCGCGCAGCCCGACAGCAGCAAGCCCCCGTTAGGCGACGATGTGATCGTAGTCGGCATGAGACCCGATCCAGAACCATAGTATGCCATCGGGGGCGTCCACGCCGAGCGCGCGGTACCTGGCCCCCACGCGGACGGAGTGAAAACGCTTGACACGCTTGAAGTGGAGGGTGGGATGCTGTGGGTCGCTCTTGAGGAGCTCGAACTGCTTGTCGGCGAGCGCGCGAACTGCGGGTGGAAGCGCGTCATAGCACCGCCGGAAGCTCGGCGATGCGTGGTGAATCACAACTTGCGAGACCGACCCATGGCGTGATCGGCAAGCGCGGCGTCGGCCAGATGGTCGAGCTTACCGCCCTCTGCATCAGCGTCGATTTGGCGATCCCACGCCACCGCGTCGAACTCCGCGAACCACGCGCGGAAGCTCGCCAGCTCCTTGGCGGACAAGTTCCGAATCTCGCGTTCGAGCTTCTCGACCTTGGTCATCTATAGGATTCTCTGGTGGACCTACAATATAGCCGAGGCCGGGTCGTTCGCCTAACAATCGCTCTCATAGAACGGCCTGCGTTTCTGCTGCGGGCGACCGGCCTGCAGGCGCAGTCGAACGCGAACGTATCACGATCTTGCCAGGCGCACAAACCTTCCGATTCCTCTAAAACGTGAGCGCCCGGCCGCAGCAAACGCGTGTCATGCGGCCATCTACGGCTTTGCGATGTTCGCAGCATCTTGCACAGCGCGGTTGTAGCCCTGCTGGGCGGCAATCCATACCCAAGGGAAGATGAATGTAGCGAGCGCACCGACTGCAAGAGAAACACCAAGCTTGAGAGGCCACGTGCAGCGATGAGGGCGGGCGCACAAATCAACGGTTCCTTTGCAGCGAACAGCGCCCGTCGGCGTGTCAGCGCGTGTCATGCCGCACCCCAGCCCAACCCTCAGGGGCGGTCGGGATAGGGTGGCACGAACTCGAACCTGAAGACCGTACGAATGCGCTCCATGTCGCGGCCGTTCGTCGTAACGACGACCGCGCCGGCCTCCCGGGCGGAGTAGGCGAGCAGCACGTCGAAGGCAAAGGAGCGTTTCGCGAAGGTGGGATCAAGACCCGTCGCAGAGCGCAGCGTGGCTAGGGCAAGTCCGAGCGCATCCCAGGCTGCCCCGCTCGGAGTAATCACTCGGCCACGGCGGACAAAGGGCGCCAAGACGGTCTGCTCCAGGGTCGTTCGCTCCCGAGACGTCCGGATTCCGGCAC
>DASWII010000050.1:0-4396 GCA_036397755.1 Gemmatimonadales bacterium
TGACCGCGGCGTTCAATGACCGCCGCTTCCCGGGAGTCCTCCACTTCATCCCAGAGGCTGGCCAGGTTGTCGCGGGCGTGGCTATAGCTCACTTTCACGGGCATAGGGCCTTTGGGTGACTTGTACAGAAAGTCTGTACAAGTGAGCCCACCGTGTCAAGGCTGCGGCATAATGAGGAAATGCTGCCGGGCGCGTACGTTTTCAAAGGAAGTCATCGGGTCGTTCGCATGCGCGCTATCCAGCGTCAGTGGGTTGTTGCCACAATCGCATCTGGCTCCGTCTTGCTGACGCTCGGCGGACGTGCCACCGCGCAGGCCATCCGAGTGGGCAGCGAGACAGCTGTCGAGATTGGCCTGCCTGATCGACCGCTTGTCGAGCCAACGCTCGCAATCCATCCCACGGATTCTCGGCACCTCCTCGGCGCGGCGATGGCTTGGGACGCGCCTGCAGGGAACATTCGTTGCACCACATTCCTTTCGCTGGACGGCGGCGTCGAGTGGACCCGCCACGATTTGCCCCTGCTTGGTTGCTTCGACCCATGGGTAGCCATAACGCCCGACGGCCAGGCGGTCTTTGTTGCTTTTGGTAGAGACCCCAAGCTCCCGTACCAATTCAGTGCCGGACCTGTTGTCTACCATTCTCCGGATGGAGGGCAAACGTGGGACGAACAACCAACGGGGCTTGGCGTCGTCACTGACCACCCAACAGCCATCGCTGACGGGAATGCCGCTCGTCGCAACTGGCTCTATGTCATGTCGACCCAGTTCGACGGACCAGAATTCCGGCGCGCCAGCATCGCGATCAGCCGCTCACGCGATGGCGGCAAGACGTTCGATCTGCCGCTGTATATCCGTCCCAACAACTTGATGCGAGGAGCACAGACGGCTGCGATCCTCTCCGACGGATCGCTCCTCGCCTCCTTCGTTGAGAACAGGACTGCAGACGGACGGCGTCTACAACGGCATCACGCGTGGGTGGTGCGTTTACGGCCCGGCGACGATCACTTTTCGGATCCTATGTTCGTAGGCGACGCGTGCGAAACTCTGAGTTCCGGGAGTTCCGGGATGTGGTTCTCCTGGCTTGTCGCAGACACCTCCTCGAGTCCGTTTCGTGACCGCCTCTATTACGTCTGCGTGCAACGGGCCACGCGTGAGATCCTGGTCGCCCATTCATCTGATAGCGGGGCGACTTGGACCGATGCGCGGCCCATCTTCTCCGTTCATCGTGATACTCTTACCACTCCCCGCCTCATGGCCGCCACGGTCAACGGGCGTGGAGTTCTGGGACTCGTTTGGCCCGAAACGCGACCACGGCCGGGCGGCGATTGCAGCCACATCTACTTTCTTGCGTCACTGGATGGCGGGGACACTTTTCTCCGAGAGACGCGTCTAACCCACGCGCCGGCCTGTAAGAGTCTGGCCAATGGCTCTGCGCGGTCGGACTACTATGGGATCGTGGGCGACGACCGCGGTCGGTTCCGCGTGTTATGGTCCGACGCCCGAGGCGGTCTGTTCTCGTTGCACACCATCGTAATCGAGGTCGAAGGGACCGTCGGGCCCAAGAGCAAGTAGTCTGCGCTGGGCCGAGGACCTGCTCAAGGGGCACCCAGCCCGCTCAGGATCGTTTCTTCGAGCGAGCCGGGGTTGGCGTCGCCGAGGTCTTCCACTCGTCGGTGGGCGTGCGGTGAATCCGCGGCCGGTGGCACGACGAGCGCCGCCAGCCCGGCGCGATTCCGTGGGGTCTTCCGGTCTCACGATACGCACCACAGGTTTGATTCGTGTCGCCCCCAAGGAGCCGGTTCATGACTGCCCCCATCACCGTGACGATCAATGGCCGTCGGCAGACCCTGGACGTCGACCCGGAAACGCCGATTCTCTGGGTGTTGCGCGACGCGCTCGGCATGACGGGCACCAAATTCGGATGTGGGGTGGCGCTGTGCGGTGCGTGCACAGTACACCTGGACGGCCAACCGATCCGCTCGTGCTCGACGCCGATCTCCCAGGCGGCGGACCGCCGGGTCACCACCGTCGAGGGTCTCTCGCGAGACGGGAATCACCCGCTCCAACGCGCGTGGATCGCCGAAGACGTGCCGCAGTGCGGCTACTGCCAGTCGGGCCAGCTGATGAGCGCCGCGGCCCTCCTGGCGGAAAACCCGAACCCCACCGACGCCGATATCGACACGATGATGTGGGGCAATGTCTGCCGGTGCGGCACGTACAATCGCATTCGCCGGGCGATTCACCGCGCGGCGGAGGAGGCGTGACATGCCCTCGACGATCATACTGACGCGCCGGGACTTCGTGCGCGTGACCGGCACCGTGGGCGCCGGACTCGTGCTGGGCGTTCATATCGGTGCGTGCGCCGGAGAAGAGGTCGACCTCGAGGCCTTCCGTCCGAACGCGTGGGTGCGCGTCGGAACAGACGGCACGGTCACGGTGCTCGTGGACCGTTCGGAGATGGGGCAGGGCGTGGTTACGTCCTTGCCGATGCTCGTGGCGGAGGAGCTGGAGGTCGATCCGAGCACGATCCGGATCGAGTTCGCCCCTGCCGACGCGGCGTACAACAATCGGTTGTTCGGCATGCAGGCCACGGGCGGCAGCTCCAGCATCCGGGCCGCTTGGCAGCCGATGCGAGAGGCGGGCGCGGCGGCGCGCCTGATGCTGATCGCCGCCGCGGCCGAAAAGTGGGGCGTGGATGCGGGAAGCCTTAGGGCCGAGAACGGAGAGGTGGTGGACCCGTCGGGCAACCGGCGCATCGGGTACGGCCGCCTGGCAGACCGCGCTGCGCTTCTGACCGTGCCTCAGGCGGTGCCGCTCAAGGATCCGCGCGACTTCACGGTCATCGGGAAGCCGATCAAGCGGCTCGACACGCCCGCCAAGGTCACCGGGACCGCGGGCTTCGGGATCGATGTGCAGGTGCCGGGAATGCTCGTGGCCCAGGTGGAGCGATGCCCCGTGTTTGGCGGCGCCCTGGTGCGGTTCGACGACTCCGCGGCGCGCGCCGTGCCCGGCGTGCGCCAGGTCGTTCAGATGTCGAGCGGTGTGGCGGTCGTGGCTGACGGGTACTGGCAGGCTGCCCAGGGCCGGCGCGCGCTCGACGTCGCGTGGGACGAGGGATCCAACGCGGGCCAATCCAGCCAGCGCATCAGTGCCGAGTTCCGCCGTCTCGCCCGTGGCCGCGCGGTGCCGGCGCGCACCGACGGCAATGCGTCGGCCGCGTTGGGCCGTGCGGCGCAGCGTGTCAGTGCGGAATTCGAGCTACCGTATCTGGCGCATGCCACGATGGAGCCGATGAACGCCACGGCGCACGTGCGCACCGACGGGTGCGATATCTGGGCACCGACGCAGTTTCAGGGCGGCTGCGCACAAGTCGCGGCCCAGATCACAGGCCTGCCGCCCGAGTCCATTGCCGTGCACACGACCTACCTGGGCGGCGGATTCGGTCGGCGGTTCGAGCTGGATTTCATCGCCGAGGCGGTGGAGATCTCGAAGGCGGTCGGCACGCCCGTTAAGGTGGTCTGGTCACGCGAGGACGACGTTCGCCACGAGTTCTACCGCCCGGCGAGTTTTCACGTTCTCTCCGCCGGCCTCGACGCCGAGGGTTGGCCGACGGCGTGGACGCACCGAGTGGTGGCGCAGTCCATCATGTCCCGCGTGTTCCCCGACATGGTGCAGAACGGTCTCGATCCGGAGGCGGTCGAGGGCGCGATGGAGCTCCCGTACGCCATTCCCAACGTGCGGGTGGACTATGTCATGGCTGAGACAGGTATCCCCGTCGGCTTTTGGCGGTCGGTGAACCACTCGTTCAACGGGTTCGTGGTCGAGACGTTCGTGGACGAGTTGGCGCATGCCACGGGCAAGGACCCGGTGGCGTTCCGGCGCCGGTTGCTTGCCAACGCGCCGCGCCACCTGGCGGCGCTCAACCTCGCGGCGGACCGTGCCGGCTGGGGAACGCCGCTTCCGACGGGCCGGGCGCGCGGCGTCGCGGTCCATAAGTCGTTCGAGTCGTTCGTGGCGCAAGTGGCCGAGGTCTCGCTCGACGGCGACCAGCTCCGGGTGCATCGCGTAGTGTGCGCGGTGGATTGCGGCCCCGTGGTGAATCCGGACACCGTGGCGGCGCAAATGGAGAGCGGGATCGTGTACGGGCTCACCGCGGCTCTTTACGGCGCGATCACGATCGAGAACGGGCGGGTCGTCCAGGGCAACTTCGATACGTACCAGATGTTGCGCATGCCCGAGATGCCCGCCGTGGAGGTGCACATCGTACCCAGCGCGGACGCGCAGGGCGGCGTCGGTGAGCCCGGGACGCCGCCGATCGCGCCTGCGGTGGCGAACGCGGTGTTCACGCTCACGGGTCGGAGAATACGGACGTTGCCGATCCAGGTATGAGCCGCCCG
>DASWII010000051.1:0-5441 GCA_036397755.1 Gemmatimonadales bacterium
AGAGGCCTCTGCTGCTTCCGCGACCTTTCAGCCACGGGGGTCGGATCCCCTGTCATCCAGCACCCTGGCAATCGCGGTGATGGTATTCCAGTTACGCGTCGTGGCTGGGACTCCGAAAAGCCGGTCCACCGTGCCGAGATAGCTGATGGCCCTCATCTGGCGTCGGTATTGGCCGACGACAAACCGGCCCTCCCGCGCGAGAATCTTCATCAGCCACTTGCCGCTCGCGGGAAACCGCATGGGCGTGGACGGCGTCAAGCGTGGTCGTCGGGACAGGACACTCACGAAGCGGACGATGTCCCGTCGCGCGGGCTGGTCCGCGAAATAGTCCTGAGCCATCAGACTGGCGATCTCCCGCCCTCTCACGATGATGACTTCCGCATCGAAGGGAAGCCTGCGCGTCACTTCGCCGCGGAGTCGTGCCTGAGTGACGGGCCGGCGGATCACGAACGTCCCCGCCGCGCCGATGTTGACGGCGTCCAGACGCCCCAGTTGTTCGGCGAGCGTGGTAGGTCGGAAGGTCCTGTGACCCCCGACGTTGACGCCTCTCAGAAGAACCACAAGTGCCACGCGTCCCCCCCCGCTGGCGGCCCTGAGGGGCCGATCATCTAAGTCCACCGCAAACGGAATCACCGGACTCGTCTGCCCAAGGCGTGGCGCTTCTGCTGCGGGGCATCATGAACAATGCCGCTGGCAAGCGCAGCGTCCACAGCCCGCGGCCAGCGCCGCGGGCGACCGCCCACTTCAATCGGGTTGGCCGGTTCACCCCTGGATCGACGACGTACCGCTCTCTCATCTGCCCGGGCCCTCGACAGCTCCCAGGATGTATTCGGACAGGAGCCGTTCGCTGAGTTCGTGCGCATCTCCGCGACCGAAATTCTCGCTCGTGATGACCGCAACCAGGCCGAGGTCGGGAACAACGAACACCTTGTTGCCGCCGCTCCCGGTCATGTAGTAGGCGGAGACCGGTCGCCCACGGACCTCCACCGACGTCAGCCACCAGAGAAAGCCGAACTCGTTGCGTTCGTCGATCCGCACGTGCGGACGAGTCGACTCGGCCACCCAGGATCGCGGAACGATCTGGCGCCCATTCCAACGTCCCTCGTCGGCATAGAGCTGGCCGAGCTTCAGCAGGTCGCGACTCCGAAGGCCGAGGCCGCCACCCGTTTGTGCGTGGCCGAGCGGCGAGAGTTGCCACTCGAAGGCGGTGATTCCCAGCGGTTCGAAGAGCTTCTCTTGCGCGAACGCTTCGACTCTTCTCCCGGTGGCCTGCTCGAGCACGCGACCAAGCAGGAAAACACCCGCCGTGCAGTAGCTGAAGCTCCGTCCGTACGGTGCATCCTGCGGTTTCGTCGCCCACGGCGGGAAACCTCTGACCGGCAGATCCAACGCAAACTGCGTCCAGTCCTCGATCACGTACATCCGCTCCTCGTTGCCGCGCGAGAACTGGTTCCAATCATCACACTCCAGCATGGAGCTCATGGTGAGCAGATCCTCGACCGTGATCGCATTCTTGCGCGGATCCGGGTTCGCCACCGCCGGCTCCCCGAGGACCGTGAACACGCGTGCGTCGGTTCCGGATAGGTGCTCCCCCGCCATGGCGAGACCCACGAGCATTCCGGTAACGGTCTTCGTGACCGAGCGGGTGTTTCTGAGCTGCACCGCCGAGCCGCTGAAGTAGTTTTCGAAGACCAGACGTCCGTTCCGGGCAACGAGCACGCTCGTGATCCGCCCGAACTCGTCGGCCCGGATCGCGCGAGCCATCGCACTCAAACGTTCCTCGGAGAGTTGGACCAGGACAGCCCGCGCAACCGGCCACCCGTCCTCGTAAGCTGCGGGCACCATGTAACCACCCGCAGCCTGCGACTGAAGCGGTGCGGCGCACAAACTCACCAACACGAGAGCGGTCGTGGCGCGTCCACCGCGTCCCAGGGACATGTCCCTTTCCTCCTGAGTTTAGGGCGTGGTCACGCCTTCGATTATGATAGCCGACTCCATTGGCCGCGGCGATGCGGATACGGAAGGCGTCGACCGCGGCGGGTCTTCCCCCAGTCGAGAGTCGGCTGCTGATGGGCCCCGACAACCAGGTCCCAGCTCGGTCAGGCGAGGGCGGCCCATGCGACGGTGGACTCGGTGAAGGTCCTGGGCCCTGCCCGAGTGGCAGCCGCGGACCGACGCGCCCGCGGCCTCACTCCTCACGCCCGTCAATCGCGACCCACCTGATCGCGCCGATGATCAGCCCGATCGTGACGAGCGCCACGATCTGCACGGCCCAATTCGGAATGTCCGGCGGGAACCCGCGAATGGGCTCGCCACCGCGTGCTACCACCCACACGGCCAGCACCACCCCGGTGAGCCCACCGCCGCCGACGAGACCCGACCCGAACAACACGCCGCGTTCCCGCCGGCTCTCGGCGCGCGCGGGCTCCGCCTTGCGCGTGAGCAGGTGCCGCATGAGTCCGCCCGCGAACACCGCGGCCATGGTGTACAGCGGCAGGTAGACGCCGACGGCGAAGGCCAGCACCGGGATCTTGAACAGCGACGCGACGACGCCGATGCCGAGCCCAATGAGGATGAGCGTCCACGGCAGACTCTGGTCGAGCACGCCGTCGATCACCAGCTTCATGAGCACCGCCTGCGGCGCCGGCAGCTCGGCGCCTCCCAATCCCCCCGGGACGCTGCGGTGCAGCATCATCACCACCAAACAGACGAAGCCGGCCGAGGTGATCACGCCGATCATCTCGCCGATCTGCTGAAACCGCGGGGTCGCCCCCAGCACGAACCCGGTCTTGAGGTCCTGCGACGTGTCGCCCGCGATGGACGCCGCGATGCACACGACGGTGCCCACCATCAGCACCGTGGCTTTGCCTGGCAGGTCGGTCCACCCGAACAGGAAGAAGACGCCGCTGGTCCCCAGCAGCGTCGCGATGGCCATTCCCGACGTCGGATTGGAGGTCACCCCCACGAGACCGACGATGCGGGAGCTCACCGTGACGAAGAAGAACGCGAACACCGCGATCAGCACGGACGCGACGGCGCGCACGACAATCGAATCCAGATACCCCAGCACGCCCGGGGTCAGCGTCAGCACGACGAGAATCACGCCCCCCGCCAGCAGTACCGTGCGAAAGCCCAGATCGAGATCGGTGCGCGAAACGCCCATCCTCGCCGCGCCCTTCTCCAGATGCTTGAGCCCCAGCCGGAACGACTCGACCATCGTCGGGATCGACTTGATCAGCGTGATGATGCCACCGGCCGCCACCGCCCCCGCGCCGATGTAGCGTACGTACCGGTGCCAGATCTCGCCGGCGGTCATGGCTGCAATGAGCTTTTCGGTCTCGGGATACAGCGGCGCCGTCAAGCCCGAGCCCCAGATGTTGATGGCGGGAATGATGATGAGCGCCGAGAGCGCCGAGCCCGCGACCATGACCGCCGCGATCCGGATTCCGAGGATGTAGCCGACCCCGATGAGCGGCGGCGAAACGCTGAGCGAGAGGTTCGCCTTGAGTCCAACCGCTACTTCAAAGCGATCCGCGACCAGCTTGAACCCGTCCGTGAGGATCTGAAACAGCATCCCCAAGCCCAAGCCCCAGAACACGGGGGCAGCCTGCCTCCCACCCTGCTCCCCCGCGACGAGCACCTCGGCGCACGCCATGCCCTCCGGGTACGGCAGCGTCCCGTGCTCGCGCTTGATCAGGTAGCGACGCAACGGAATCATCGCGAGCACACCGATCAACCCACCGGCCATGGCGAGCAGCGTGATCTGCGCCCACGCGGGGCTCAGGCCCCAGATGAACAGGGCGGGAATCGTGAAGAGCACTCCGGACGCCACCGAGGAGCTGGCGGAGCCCACCGTCTGGGAGATGTTGCTCTCGAGAATGCTGTGCCGCATCCCGAACGCCGCCAGCAACCGGAACGCCACGATCGTGAGCACGGCAACGGGAATCGACGTGCTGATCGTCAACCCTGCCTTCAGGCCCAGGTACGTGTTCGCCGCGCCGAACAACACGCCCAATACGGCGCCGGTGAACACCGCCTTGACCGTGAACTCGGTCAGGCTCTCGCCCGCTGTCAGCGGGATGTACTCCTGACCTTCCTGCGGTTCGTAGGCGGTGCGCGGGAGTTTCCGTCCATCCATTGCTCGGCGATCTCCTGGCTGATGTCGGGAGACGGTTGGCGGGGCGCCGCTAAGATGCGCCACGGACTATCGAGCCGTCAAACCGCGACGCCCGACCGACCGAAACCTCCGCGCCGATCCAGCGTAGGAGTAGTGGGCCCCAGACACGGACAGTGGATGTCGAGCAAACGCCCATCGCGCGGCCGCCCGCGCGACCCACGCTACACCAAGTCGATCGGCACGCCACCCGTCGTTGGGCGGCGGGTTGTGGTGAATGACCGCGTGCGCATCGAATGGACCGAAGACGGCCGGCGACGTTCCAGGACGATTGGCCCCAACGACGCCGCCACCCGGAAGTTGGCGGACGAAGAGCTTGCGAGTATTCTGGCGACGATGCGGACTCCCGACGACGACGGAGGAACCATGGACGAGCAACATGCCGGCGATGAGCACGAGGCCCCTGAGGTCGAGGTCGATGGCGCCGATGGAACAGCAGATGATGCCCCGCAGGCGCACGACGACGCCTACGGGGAACTCAAGGATGTCGTGGAGTCGGTCGTGGACTTCGCGCGGCGCGGCGCGTTGGCCGTGATCGAGGTGGGAGATGCGGCGTACGACAAGTTGCTCGACATTCTGAACGACTGACACGCAGGTGAGGGATCGGACGCACCCTGTTTGCATGGCGTCCGGCAGGCTATCCTGTCAGTCCGGCGTCGCCGGCATTGCTCGTACTCGTTTCGACTGACGGAGTGGCACCATGTCTCGCCTTCGTGCTTCCTTGCTTGGGCTCGTGGCGCTGCCGATACTCTCGGCTTGTGCCTCCGATCCCGCCGACCTGATCACCGCGGACGGTATCCGCCAAGACGTCGCCGTGCTGTCCGCGGACAGCATGGAGGGCCGCGCCGCCGGCACGGCGGGCGAGGACCGTGCCGCCGCCTACATCGCCTCCCGGTTCGACGCGATCGGCCTGGAGCCGGCCGGTGCCTCCTACATGCTGCCGGTGGAGTTGGTCGGTCTCCGGAAACGCACCGATCGATCAACGCTCACGCTCCGGAGCCCGAACGGGGTGCTCCCCATCACGAACGAGGAGACCATCACGTACTGGTCGACCGCCGGCGAGGAGACGATCGACTTGCGAAACGTCCCGATCATCTTTGTCGGCTATGGCGTCGAAGCCCCGGAATACGGATGGGACGACTTCAAGGGCGAGGATCTGCGCGGCAAGGTCCTGCTCTTCCTGAACAACGACCCGCCGGTCGAGGAGGACGGGCAAGCGCTGTTCGGCGGCGAGGCCCGCACCTACTACGGTCGCTGGACGTACAAG
>DASWII010000052.1:0-32102 GCA_036397755.1 Gemmatimonadales bacterium
CGTGGGGCCGGCCGGTCCGCTGTGGCCGTCCGATCACGCCGGCCTGGTTGCGCGATTCGTGATCCCACCGTCACAGCGGTAGCGCGGCACGCGGCGTTCGAAACGCTCGGCTCTCGCGGCCCGTAGGGTCACGAGAGCCGATGCCGCGACGGTCTGGACCGATCGGGCATCCTACCAGCAGGGAGATGCCGGGATGAACGGTCCCACCGCCATACCGAAGCCGTCCTCGACCCCGAGCCATCCATTCGCGGCCGGGCGGCACCGATGGGGTAGGCGGGTGCTGCGCGGGGCGGTTGGCACGTTTGGCCTCTGTCTGGTCGGCCTGGGTGGCGAGGCGCTGATCCGCGCGCGGCTCGATCCCGACGAGCTGCGCGCCCCCACCCGCATCTACGCGCAGCCGCTGGTGCTCTACGAGGGTCAGACCCTCGACACGGACGCGGTCGAAGGGTATCTGGAGCGCGTCGGATACCGGGCCGTGAGCCGTCGCCCGCGCAACCCCGGGGAGTTCCGTCTCACCTCACGGCGCCTGGAACTCGAGCAACGGGCCTTTCGCCACATGGGCCGGGTGCTCACGGAAGGGCACGCGACCGTGGAACTCACCCGGGGCGGCCGAGTGTCGGACATCGAGATCGAGCACGAGGGATCGGCACGTTATCTGGTCCTGGAGCCCCCAATGCTGCGCACCGTGACCGGGCGCGAAGGCGAGGACCGCGTGCCGGTGCCGCTCGAGCAGATTCCCGATGTGCTACCGCAGGCGGTCCTTGCCGTCGAGGACCGCCGGTTCTACCACCACCACGGCATCGACGTCATTCGTGTCGTGGGCGCCGGACTCGCCAATGTCCGCGCGGGTCGGCTCTCGCAGGGCGGCAGCACGATCACGCAACAACTGATCAAGAACCGGTTCTTGACGCCGCGGCGCTCGTTCGTTCGCAAAATCCGCGAGCTCACGATGGCGGTGGTGCTCGAACTGCGTCACTCCAAGGAGGAGATTCTCGAGGCCTACCTGAACGAGGTGTACCTCGCGCAGGACGGGCGGCTCGCGGTGCACGGCGTGGGACGCGCATCGCAGTACTTCTTTGGCAAGGACGTCCGAGAGCTCGACGTGCACGAGGCGGCGCTGCTCGCCGGAATGATCCGCGGGCCGAGCTTGTACAACCCGAGGCGCAACCCCGAGCGCGCGCGGGAACGGCGCGACCTCGTGCTCCGAATGATGCGCGACGCGGGCGTGCTCGACGAAGACGCCTTCGCCCACGCGGTTGACCGGCCGCTGCGCCTGAGCGATCCGACGACGAGGACGCCCATCGGCCGGTATTTCACGGACTACGTACTCCAAACGCTCGAGGACAACCTGGGCCCGGTGGTCCGACGCGGGCACGCCGTCTTCACATCACTCGACGTCCGCGTGCAGGCCTTCGCCGAGCGCGCCGCACGAGACGGCCTCCGTGCTCTCGAGCGCGAGCACCCCGATCTCACCAAGCGGGGTGCGCCACTCCAGGTGGCGATTGTCGCGATCGACCCGCGGACGGGAGGGATCCTGGCGATGGTCGGCGGCCGCGACTACGGCCGATCGCAGTTCAACCGCGCGGTGCTGGCGCGCCGGCAACCGGGGAGCGCCTTCAAACCCGTCGTCGCGCTGGCGGCCCTCCAGCGCGGCGGCGAGTTTACGCTGGCAAGCACCATCGCGGACGAACCGCTGTCCGTGCGGACACCGGCGGGACTCTGGCAGCCCGCCAACTATGATGGGCGATTTCGGGGGACCGTCACCCTTCGTGACGCGCTCGAGCGCTCGCTCAACGTGCCGATGGCGCGCGTCGGGTTGGCCGTCGGGCCCGAGCGCATCGTCGAGACGGCGAAACGTCTCGGGATCGGTGGCCCGCTGCCGGCCGTGCCCAGCCTGGCGCTTGGGACCAGTGAAGTGACCCCGCTCGAACTCACCCGGGCCTTTGCGGTCTTCGCCGCCGAGGGGGTTCGGATGCCCTCGGTCACGACGCTGGGCGTCTTCACGCCCGACGACCGGATCGTCGCCACTCCCCCCGACGAGGGCGAACGCGTCGTCGACGCCGACGTCGCCTACCTCATCACTTCGGCACTGCAAGGCGCGGTGGAGCGCGGCACCGGGCGTGGGCTACGACAGTTCGGTTTTCGCGGCGACGTGGCCGCGAAGAGCGGCACGACGAATGAATTCCGCGACGCGTGGTTCGTGGGCTACACGCCGACCATCGTCATCGGCGTGTGGGTGGGATTCGACGACGGTACACCGGTGGGCCTCCCCGGCGCCCGCGCGGCGCTGCCCATCTTCGCTCGACTGCTGCTGAGCGCGAAGGGGCGTGACGGCGACGCCGGATTCGCCGTGCCGTGGGATGTCGAGATCGTCGAGATCGACCCGGAGACCGGGCTGCGCGCCGGACGGGGGTGTCGTGGCCAGCCGGAGGCCTTTCTCCGTGGAACGGCACCCGAGGAAAGCTGTTCGCCGTATTTCCTGAGTTGGGGGCGGGAGACCGATCGGCGCATCAATGCGATCGCCGAACTGCTCCGTCGCCAATTCGCTCGGAGGCGCGGGAGAAACTAGGCGTACCACCGAGGTGGCCGCGGCGTTCACTCCTTCTTGGTATCCCGCCCCACCAGAATCGTGACGTTGTCGCTACCGCCCCCGTCCAGCGCGTCCTGCAGCAGCTTCTCCGCTACATCCTTGGCGTTGGTCCAGTCGCCCAACCGTTCGGCGATGCGCTCCTCGGGCACGTGCTTGGTGAGCCCGTCACTGCACAGCAGGTAGATGTTGTCCCACTCCTGGTCCATCCTCGTGACGATCGGAGCGGTCTGCTGCCCGCCGATGGCGCTCGAGAGGACGTGCGCCCATTTCGAGTTCATCGCGGTCGACATGGCCAGCACGCCTTGATCCACCAACTCCTGCGCCATCGTCTGGTCCCGCGAGATCTTCTTCAGCTCGCCATGGCGATAGAGGTAATAGCGGCTGTCACCGACCTGGAGAAGATAGGCGCGGGGCCACACAGCCAACCACAGGGTCAGCGTCGTCGCCATGCCTCGACGGGACGGATCGGCTTCCGCCTCGGCCGCGACACTCGCATGGCAACGCCACGCCGCCTCCTGGAGGGCGTCATGGAAGGTCTGGTCTTCGGTCGTGCTCGCGTCGTGGTAACAGTGCATGCTCTCGAGCACGTACCGCGTGACCGTCTCGACCACCAGGCGGCTCGCCGCTTCGCCCCTGGAGCCCCCACCGACGCCGTCGGCGACCATGGCGAGGAAGGCCATCCGGTCCCCCTCCTGCCGCATTTCCTTGAAGGCCGGGAGGCTCGTGTGATGGACCTCGACCTGCTTGCGAAGCGAGCAGATCAGGAAGTGATCCTGGTTCTCCTTGCGAACCTTGCCTGGGTGCGTGAGGCCAAAGACGTCGACCTCGTCATCACGGGGCTTTCTCATCGCGTTCACGTGAGCCGTGGCTTGGATGGACATCGTCGCCACCTCCTCCGACCCGTGGAGCGTTCGAGCGTTGACGCAAGTTGACCTTCGCCGGCTAAGGTACGCGCCGGAGCACGTCTCGTCCATCAGGACGGCCCCTGCCCCGGTCCCCACCACGACCATTCGCGCCCCTCGGTGTTCTACCCGGCGGGCTCTGGACAACCACCCGGTGTTCGATTGACGGCCCTGGTACCGGGCTCTACCCTCTTAGAGATCGCCGTTCACTCTAGCGCTCAAGGAGGCTCCATGCGCGAGCAAATGACGAAGTTGGGACTTGGCGCGGTCGCCGTGGTGCTCGCGGCGTGCATGCCGGTCCAGGCCCCTCTGACTGACGCCGACCGGGCCGCCATCGACCAACTGCGCGAAACGTATCGCCAGGCCGTCGTGGCCAACGACGCCGCCGCCATCGCGGCGCTGTACACCGCCGATGGGGTCGAGATGGCGCCGAACATGACGATTGCCCAGGGCTCCGCCGCGATCGAGGAGCGCAACTCGATCCCGATGGCCGTCACGCAATTCATGCTGCATCCGGCCGAAACGGCGGGCACCGGCGACCTGGCCTACGAGCGCGGGACCTTCATGTTCACCGGTACGCCCGAAGGAATGCCCGTTCCCATCGACGACACCGGGAAGTACATGGTCGTCTTGCGCAAACAGGCGGACGGCTCGTGGAAGTTCGCGGCCGCCATCTGGAACTCGGACCTGCCGATGCCGATGCCGATGCCGATGCCGGAAATGTAGGAGAATCGTAGGAGGGTAAGAGGGCGAGTCTCACCCTCCTACCCGCCTACCCCCCGATCATCTCAACTGCACGGTCGTGCGTACCGTGCCGCCCTTCACGGCAGAATACTGCACCGTCATGGCGCCCGAGCCGCGCACCAGGTACTCGATGGTCTTGGTCGTGCGTCCGGGATGGCCGCTCCGCACCAGGATCCGATCCAGCTCCTGCTGATCGATCATGTTCGTGGGACCGGGTCGGTGTTTGTCGGCAACCCATCCCGCCGCCACCACCTCGACGTTGCCCTCGACGGTAAGGAGATCGGGTCGCACGACGTTGTTTTGGCGGGCGCGTTCGGTGATCGTGGGAATCAGCCGCTCGTTGCGGATGTCCACGCGGACTCGGAAGAGGTCGCCACCGAGGCGTTCCACGGACGTCGCGCCCATGGTCATGAGCGGCATCTCGTCCGCGTGATAGAGCGTGAACGCCATGTTGCGATGGAACAGCTCCATGCTCATGAACCGCGGATTCACCCGCCCTGAGAGCTTTTTCCACCCGCCCATCTCGACCGGGCCGAACTCCGGATGATCGAAGGGCGTCCAGTCGACGTACTGATCGCCGAACTCAAGGAAGTCGTCGAAAAAGAACCGTGACTTCTGTCCCGAGATCGGCGAACCGGGGTCGCGCGCCTGCTCCTGCAGCAACGGACTGTTGAAGTACTGCCCGCCGTTCCACAGCTCGTTGGAGAAAGAGACGATGCCCAGCCCGTCATTGGTCCAGTCGATGGACCCGCCGTGCACCGTGTAGAGGCCGCGCCAGATGACCAGGTAATCGTAGTACGGGAGCATCCGTTCGCCGTTCTCGCCCAGCTCGTCGTACACGCGAACGTCGGCCGCCGGGTAGGTCCCCTGCCATGCGGCTCCTGGACCCCGCAGGATCATGCCGCCGGAGTTATGGAACGACTGCATCCCGGCAATGTTGGGATGGGCCATCATGAAGTCGTTGATCGCGCGGGCTTCCGGCAACTGGAACGGATAGTTCATCGCTCCGCCCTGGATGTATTCGGGCTGCCAGTCGGCGCCGTAATTGCGATTGGGATCGTACCCCCCGACGGGATCTTCATTCACGCGACCATCGCCGTCGTTGTCGATCCCTTCGCTCCCGAGGAGCACCCAGTCGCCAAACTCGCCCGGCGGGACGCGCTCCATGATGCGCGGGTCGTCGTGGCTCACGCGGTGCGTTCCCTCGCCCGGCACGTGCTTGCGGATCTGCTCGATGACCCCGTTACCGTTCAGGTCCTCGGGCCCGTCCTCGTCGGCCACCCCGTCGCCATCGCTGTCCACAGGGACGTGACCGGTCCGCGCACCAGCGCCCGCGTGGTCGAGGAAGTAGTCTCGGCCATCCGGGTTCACGCTGGGCACGAGATACAACACCCGTTCATCCACGAGGCGCGTGAGGTCGTCGATCCGCCCGTAGTTCTCCATCAGATACCAGATCGTGTACAGGATGACCTCGGCGCCCTGAATCTCGTTCCCGTGCACGTTGGCCTCGATGAACATCGCGGCCTTGTCCATCTCATCCCCGGTCCGAGGATTGTTGACGGTCATCAGCCACATCTCGCGGCCGCCGTAGCTCTCCCCGAGCGACTGGAGACTCAAGAACTCCGGCCACGTGCGTTCCATCAGCCGCAACCGGTCTCCGATCTCATCGTGGTCCAGCCACCGATCCCACGTGAGGTCCAGCCGGTGTTCGGGATCCGATCCCCGGAGCTGCGCCGCGAGCGGCGTGGCGGAGAGCGCCAGCACCGCGAGCACTCCGAGCGTGACGTTCCGCGCCGGCCGCCCCAGCGTCGTCCCCCCTCTGTCCTGTCGTCTGCGCGTCATGTCCGTTACCTCAGCGTGACGGTGGCGGTGTCCGACCCACCCTTCTGGGATCGCACACGGATCTCGACCGAACTGCCCTGCCGTCCCTGGATCACCCAGGTGAACTTCTCCCGGGCGCCCGATCCGTCCAGCTTCTGGATCGTACTGGTCTTGGCCGCACCGGTGAGCACGGCGTCGGTCGGCACCTGGATTTGCACGGTCGTGGGCTGCACCGAACGCGACATGACGCCGTGTTGGGTCGACGTCGGGAAGAACCCGGCGTTCTCGACTTCGACCATGACCGTAAACACCCCTCCACCGTGGCTCGTCACCTCGGTGCCGGCGATGCGGACGCGCGGGAGCACGGAGGCAAGCCGCGCGACGAACGCCCCGTGCTTCTGTCCCAGAGCCTCCAGCTGCGCCTCCGGCGGATTCGAGAACACGTAGGGCCGGAAGCCACCGATCTCCACCTCACCCAACTCGGGATGCGCGAACGGTGACCAGTTCACGAACGCGTCGATCCCCGCCGCATCGTACGCTTTCAGCATGGTGGCATCCGTACCGTCGCCGGCCGATCCGCCCGCCGCTCGTCCACCCTGCCCCGCGCCACCCGCTCGACCGGCGGCAGCAGCGGCGCGCTCTCCCGGCGGTGGCGTCCGCTGCGGGGTCTCCGTGGCACCCTCGTCCGCCTCGCTCGTGTCCGCTGCCGCCGCCTTGGGAAGTCCCCAACCCGGCGTGCTGAACGACGGGACGCCAAACTGATAGTAGCCGTACTGGAAAAAGGCTCCCTCGGCCTCGCGATTGAGTCCGATCGCGGTGATGCCCGTGACTTCCTTGTAGGCCTCCGATACCGCCGAGAAATACTCGATGTCGTCGCGATGCACCGTCGTGGACGGGCGGCGGCCGGACTGGGGATCGTTGTCCGCGCCCGGTTGCGCGCCGCGCAACCGCGGCCCGCCACCACCACCGAAGAAGAATCCGAACCCCCCGAAGCCACCGCCACCGCCACCGCGAAAGACACCCTGGTCGAACACGTCGGCGTTCGACGCATCCGCGAAGCTCACCAGATCCAGGGTCTTGGCGGCCGCGAGCGTTCCGCGTGAGTCGGGCGCCGTGACGAGGTTGTCGGACGGCCCGAAGGCCACGATCGCGCCGATGTTGCCGTGCGCGAGCGTGAAGTCCATCAGGGCCCGGGTCTCTGGTTCGCTCACCATGTACAGCCCGGCGTCGCTCCGCCAATAGGGATAGGCGTGTTGGAAGTTGCGGTTGAGGTCGACACCGCCCGCACCGTCTTCACTGAAGAACCCGTCTCCGTCGGAGTCCCGACCCTCCCAGTACAGCGCAAAGGAACCGGACTCACCTTCGGCCCGATCGGCGCGCTTCATCAGCCGCGCATCGTCGGGATCGACCATGTAGGCGCCCGACGGGTCGCGGACCCGCATCATCGTGATGGCGCCATCGCCATTCAAATCCTCCGGCGGATCCTCATCGACGCGGCCGTCGTTGTCGTCGTCGTGCGGGCGGGCGTTCCGGGTGCGCGTGTACCGCACGCGGGCGAACATCGCCTCCGCGGCGTCCGGATTGAGCCGCGGCACGACGTAGACCACCTGATTCGCCAGCACCCCGGCCACGCTGTCACCGCCTCCCAGCAGGTGGCGGATGACACCAAGGGCCAACTCACTGCCGATCAGCTGGTCACCTTCCAGATTGCCCACCATGAGGATGCCGGGCCGCTCCCCGAGCGGCACGCCGGATGTGCTGCCAATCTCCACCAGCCAAATGTCACGCCCCTCGTGCGACCTCCCAATCGAGCGCAACTGCGCCGCGTTCGACGGGCCGGTCAGCGAACGCAACTCGCGCGTCAGCTCATCGAAGTTGCGATAGGATTGCGCGTGCGCGACGCCAGCCGGCACCAGGAGTGCCAGCGCAAGCGATCCGCCCACCACCATGCAGCCTTTCACCCCGTTCATCCGCACCGTCCTTTGCAGTCACCGTTTGCCCTGTCGTTGTCCTGCTCCGCGTCCGCCGATCGGCGGCGCGCTACTGCCGCCATCGCGGAATCCGCCCACTCGTCCACGGAACTCCCGCGGCCTCGGCCGCATTCTCGATGCGTTCGAGTTCGTCCTCGACGAGGGGACGCAGCTGCGCGAGTATCCCCCCGAACTCACCCGCCACGACGTCGTACTGCTCGCGCTGCAACCCCGTGACCTCGGTCAGCGATCCAGACCACGCACCGCCGGTAAACCGCCCCAACCGTTGCACCAGCGACGTGGGTGTCGCTTCGCCACGCCTTCGCACCGTCGGATCGCCGGTGAGCAACCACTGAACCTCGCGAATGGCCGCGCGCAGCGTACGCAGGTCGGCGCGCAGTTGGCCATCCACCCCCGGTGTGCGATCGAGCGCCTGTTCGAGGTTATTGATACGCGTCTGCGCCTCGTTGGCGGCCGCGTTGGCGCCCAACATCGCGCGCTGCAGTTCCGCCGCGCGCTGCTGGAACGCCAGCACCTCCGGTGCGCGCCGCAGGTTGTCGAGGTGATACACCTCGAAACTCTGCGGGGCGCCCACCGGCGTCGTGACGCCATCGACCCACGTCGCGAGCGTCGCCGTGTACGTGCCCGGTACGACGTAGGGTCCGTTCCCGCCGCCACCGAAACCGAAACCGCCGAATCCACCGCCCCCGCCACCACCCGTGACCGGGCTCAGGGACGGATACCGCAGGTTCCAGGTGACGCGCGTGACGCCCACCGACGTCCCGCCGGTGAGCCGCTGGACCACGCGCCCCTCCGCATCCGAGATCGTCACGACCATCTGTGGGTCTTCCTCCAGATCCTCCTCGCGCAAATCCTCCCACGACGGGTAGAACACATCCTCCCCGCGCCGCGCCGCCGCCTGTTCCGCGCGCTGCCGTTGCTGCTCGCGCGTGCGGATGGCATCCTTGAGATAGTAGAAGACCGTCGCGCCTCCGGCCGGGTTGTCGACCGTGTAGAACCGCTCACCTTGCCAATCGGGATCCGGATCGGAGACGGCGAACATCGGCGTTCGGTTGACCGGCAGCAGATCGCCCTCGCTCGCCAGGAGCGTCGGTGCCAGGGCGCGCAGCGCCTCCAGATCGTCCAACACGTAGAACCCGCGCCCGAACGTGCCGAGCACCAGGTCGTCGTGCTGCGTCTGGAAGGTCATGTCCCGCACCTGGATGGTCGGGAGCCCACCGCGCAGCCGCATCCACTTTTGCCCGCCGTTGTTGGAGAAGTACACCCCGAACTCCGTGCCGGCGAACAGCAGGTTGGGGTTCTTGTAGTCTTCCAGGAACGTGTACACCGTCCCGCGCTCCGGCAGATCGTTCTGAACGAGCGCCCACGAGCGCCCCAAGTCGGTGCTCTTGGCGATGTAGGGTTTGTAATCGCCGGTCTTGTGGTTGTCGAACGCGACGTACACGGTGTTCGCGTCATGCCACGACGGCTGGATGTCCGTGATGAACGTCGTGTCGGGAACGCCCCGCACTGACGGAATCGCGCGCCACGTGGCCCCGCCGTCCTCACTGATCTGAATCATCCCGTCGTCGGTCCCCGCGAACAGCAGTCCCTCGCGCAGCGGCGACTCCGCGATGCTCACGATGGCACCCCAGATCGAGGTGGAGGCGTTCTTCCGCAGCGCATCGACGCTCCACACGCGCCCCATGATCTTCAACCGGTTGCGATCGATCTTCCGGGTGAGATCGGGACTCACCGTCGTCCAGCTGCTCCCGCGATCGTCGCTGCGGAACAACCGATTGGCGGCAAAGTAGAGCCGGCTCGGCGAATGCGGGCTGATCATCAGCGGCGCGTCCCAGTGCCACACGAGCGACTCGTCGAGCGCGCCTTCAGGTCGAATCGAGACCTCCTCGCCCGTGGCGAGATTGAACCGACCGAGCCCCGCGTGCTGGGACTCCGAGTACACGATGTTCGGATCGAGGGGGTCGACCCGCGTATAGAATCCGTCACCACCCTGCGTGAGCACCCAGTCCGCGTTGCGGGCGCCCGCGCGCGTGCGCGTGCGGTACGGCCCACCGAGCGTCGAATTGTCCTGCGTTCCGCCCCACACGCGGTAGAAGGGCCGGAGACTGTCGACCTCGACCCGGTAGAACTGCCCGAGCGGGAGATTCTGGAACCAGTCATAGGTCCGGCCGCGATCGAAGCTCTCGTACAGGCCGCCGTCGCATCCGAGGATCAAGTGATCGGTATCATCGGGATCGATCCAGAGCGCGTGGTTGTCGACGTGCTTGTTGCGCTCGCCGAGCACCTCGAACGTCGCGCCGCCGTCATTGGAGATCCAGTTACGCGTGTCCAGCGAGTACACCCGGTCCACGTCCACGGGATCCGTGACGATCTCGGAGTAGTAGTTCCCACTGGTGCTGTGGCTGCTCCGCCGCTCCCATGTGACTCCGTTGTTGGTCGAACGGTAAAAGCCGCCCTCCTCGGCCTCGACGATCGCGTAGACCACGTCGGGATCGACTTCCGAGATCGCGAGACCGATGCGTCCCAGATCACCGCTCGGGAGCCCGCGCAGCCTGGTCCACGTCGTTCCACCGTCGGTCGACCGGTGCAACCCAGCTCCCGGTCCACCGAACACGGCGCCATACTGCCGTCGGGCCCGCTGCCACGTGGCGGCGATCAGCACGTCGGGATTGCGCGGGTCCATCACGACATCCGCGACGCCGACCCACTCGCCTTCGCCAAGCACCTTGGTCCAGCTCTCGCCACCGTCCGTGGACTTGTAGAGCCCGCGCTCGCCACCACCGCTGAATACCGCGCCTTGCGCCGCGACATACACGACGTCCGAGTTCCGTGGATCGATCAGAATCTTCCCGATGTGCTCTGACGTCTTGAGTCCCACGTTCCGCCACGTGCGGCCGCCGTCGATGGACTTGTAGACCCCGTCGCCGTAGGCCACCGAACGCTGGGCGTTGTTCTCGCCGCTCCCCACCCACACCACGTTGGAGTTGTTGGGATCGAGCGTCACCGCACCGATCGAATAGGAGTTCTGACTGTCGAAGATCGGCGAGAACGATGTGCCCGCGTTGGTGGTCTTCCACAATCCGCCCGAAGCCGTCGCGACGTACCACACCGAATGATTGTCGGGATCCACGGCCAGATCGCTGATCCGCCCGGAGACGACCGCCGGGCCGATCGCGCGGAACCGGAGCGCGCCGATCGCACTCGCGAGCGGATCGCGCTCTCCACCTGCTGCGGAATCCCCTTCCTCACCACCACCGCGCTGTGCATACGCAGCCGTCGTGGTCACACCGAGCAACAACATGGACGCAGCGGCAAGCGCTGCGAATCGAACATGACGGAAACGCATTGGATATTACCCTCACGTGACGTGTACTGAAAACGTGCCCAGGGAAACCGGGCTAGGAATGGTAGGAAAAGTACCTTCGGGTACGGGTGCCCGCACGCCGCGTGCGGCGCGAACGAAGGGACCGGCCGGCGGCGCAGACGAGCGTCCATCGACTCGGAAGACAGCGCGGCCTCCGGCGAGCCGCACGACACTCCCTCCTGGCGAAACGTCTCCCACCGAATCAGCTTGCACCAGCGCACTCCAGCCAGAGCGGACCTCACGCACGGATGACGAAGCGCCAATCGCCCGCCCAGCCACCCGGCCGTCCCGCCGGAATCATCGGCCGGACTCTGCGCTTGATGGTCGGGCTGCTGCTTCTGTGGATGACATACGCCGTCATGAGCAGAAGGCAGGCGGCCGACAATCTCGACGTCCTGTGGGTGGGGCTCGGGATGATCTTCTTCTATCTCATCCTGCACCTGATGGCCCGGAGATACCGGCTGCATCCATGGTACGGAGCGCTACTCGCCCTCGCACCACTTGCACTCATGTTCTTCGTGGGTGGATGGGTCCCCCGCGTCGCCGCCGTCGCGTACCTGGGAACCGCTCTGGTGCTGCAAGCCCTGCGCGGGGATGGGGGCTGCGCCGCGCTCGCCATTCAGGGCCTCGCGACGCGGTCACGCACCCACTTGGGGTGCATCCTCTTTCTTCCGGTTGACTGGGTGGAATCCCACCTGAGCGGCCCGGGCGGACTGCCGGAGTAACGACAGTACCCACAGCGCGTCGAGTTGGGCCCCCTCGAGGCCCCCCACCCGCTCGTGTTAATCGAGCGCCACGACCCTTACGCGCGGGGCGCCTGACCGTCGGGCGGCAGATCCACGTCCTCTGCGTCGGTCGGCTCCCCGGGATCGGTGGGCAGCCGCGAGAACCCGTCGAGGGAACTCAACTCCTCGGCGTCCCGCGCGAAGGTCGGCCCGCTCAGCATGTAGAGGGCCAGCACCTCCGCCAGCGACTGCAACGCGTGCGTATGGGTGCGCTCCCAGCCGTGGGAGGCATCGACACCGAAGCAGGCCAGTGCCGTGCGTAGATCGTTGCCCGCCTCGACGGCCGACGCGCTGTCGCTTCGATAGTAGCGGAACACATCGCGTTGGAACGGGATATCGTACTCCTCGCAAAGGCGGATCAACTTGCGCGTGAGGTGGTAGTCGAACGGCCCCGTCGAATCCATCATGCCGATCGTCACGCCAAACTCGATCGTGTTCTGCCCTGGCGCCCGCGGCGCCGTGTCCACCGTCACCATCTCCGCAACGTCCCCATGCAGCGTGTGCGAGCTCCCCGACCCGACTTCCTCCGAAATCGTGAAGATCAAATGGCAGTCCACCGGCATGGGTCGTCCCGATTCGAGCACCGCCTTGGTCGCCCCCAACACCACCGCCACGCCGGCCTTGTCGTCGAGATGGCGCGCATTGATAAATCCGCTGGCCGTGAGTTCAGGATGAGGGTCGATCGCCACGAAATCCCCTACCCGGAGTCCGAGGTCACGCAGGTCGTGGTCGTGCTGCACGACCTCGTCGATGCGCACCTCGACGTGATCCCAGTCGATGGGCTGAGAGTCCACCGCCCGATCGAATGCGTGACCGGAGGCTTTGAGCGGGAGAATCGTGCCGGTGCGACACCCGCGTTCCGACAACACTTGTACGCGCGCGCCCTCGGCGCAGCGACTCGACCATGTCCCGACGGGCGCGAGGGCCAATCGGCCATTGGGCTTGAGCGTGCGCACCATCGCCCCCAGCGTATCGAGGTGGCTCACGATGGCGCGATCGGGGCTGGACACCCGTCCGGCGAGATCGGCGCGAATGGCGCCGCGCCGTGTCAGTTCGAACGGCACCCCGAGCCGCTCGAGCTCCTGACCCGCACGATGGACGATCTCGTCGGTGTACCCGGTGGGACTCGGAATGGCCAGCAACTCGAGCAGGAGTTCGGTGATGTACTCGACGTCAATGACCGGTCGGTCGGGGCGCGAGGCGCGCGGGTGTGGCACGGTCGTCATGGGCAGTGGCTACCTGATCGGCACGCTCTGGGGGAACAAGAGATCGATGAACCGCTCGGCGGTGGGTTGCGGCTCGTGATTCGCCAATCCGGGTCGCTCGTTGGCCTCCACGATGACATAGGTCGCGCCGCCCACCGCCGGTACGATGAAATCGAGCCCAACCACCGGAATGTCAATGACGCGCGCCGCCTGCTCGGCGGCCGCCACGAGCGCGGGGTGCAGGCTCGCCGTCACGTCGTGCATCGTGCCCCCGGTATGCAGGTTGGCGGTCTTGCGCACGGGAATGGCGTCTCCGGGCGGCAGGATATCATCGAGACCATAGCCGGATTGCCACAGCACGCGCTCGGTTTCGTCATCGATCGGGATTCTGCTCTCGCCCCCCGTAGCCGCCGACCGGCGGCGGCTGAGCTTTTCGATGAGCTTGCGCACCGAGTGGCGACCGGTGCCCGTGATGACCGGCGGGCGGCGCACGGACGCGGCCACGACGTTCCCGTCGATGACGACGACGCGCAGATCGTCACCCTCCACGTACTCCTCCAGCAACACACGATCGTCGAGCAGCCGTGCGCGCCCGATGGCGGCATCCAGTCCTTTCTGTGTGCGGACATCGACCGTGACGGCATTCCCCTGCTCGCCGTGCGCAGGCTTGACCACCAAACGCTCGTGCTCCTTGAGAAAAGCACGATTCTCCTGCCGCGTGCCCGCTTCGCACTGATTGGGCACGGCGAGGCCGGCATCCAAGAGAAATCTTCGCGTGACCGCCTTATCATCGCAGATAGAGAACGCGACCCCGGTGGTGAGTTCCGTCAGCGATTCGCGGCAGCGAATCGTGCGTCCGCCGAGGGCCAGAGAGAAGAGTCCGTGTTGTGCATCGATCACCTCCACCGCGATCCCGCGGCGTCGAGCCTCGTTGACGATGATCGCGCCGTATGGGTTGAGCTCCGCGGCATCGCGATGCCCGATGAAGAGGTCCTCGTTGATCGGGTTCTTCCGCTTGACGCAAAACACCGGCACCCGCTGGAAACCGAGCTTCTCGTAGAGGGCGATCGCCTGCCTATTGTCGTGCAGCACGGACAGATCCATGAACGCACGTCCCCGGGCCAGGTAGTGTTCGGCAAGTTGGTTGACCAACGCCTCGCCCACGCCCGGGTGGGCGGCCTGGGGATCGACGGCGAGGCACCACAG
The DNA here is from genome assembly GCA_036397755.1 of Gemmatimonadales bacterium. Taxonomy (GTDB): domain Bacteria; phylum Gemmatimonadota; class Gemmatimonadetes; order Gemmatimonadales; family GWC2-71-9; genus CAMYLY01. The sequence goes on from DASWII010000052.1 coordinate 14,612, forward strand.
ACTGGATCCTTGCTCGGGATCGTCGAAGCTCTCGACGTGATCGACGCCGGTGACGGTGCCGATCACCGCCCCAGTGCGCGTCTCCTCGGCGAGGAAATAACTGAGTGTTCTGGACTTGCGTGAGTCATAGGGGAAGGCGCTCGGGCGCGTCTTGACCATCCCTCGCTCGCCATAGATGCGGTTCATCGCCTTGGCGTCGCCCGAGGTGCGCAGGCGCCGGATGGCAAACCCGCGCGGGCGCGTCGCCGGCGGTCGGTAGTCAGCCAGCCACAGGCGATAGGTATGCGACGGATCGAGGAACAACTGTTGCGGCTCGAGCGAGAGGAGGACGTGCGGGTCGCGGATATAGAAGGCGATATCGCGCGTGTCCCGGGTTTCCTGAAGCAAGAGATCGGCAATGGCGCGGTTGTCGGTGAACGTGTGCGCGAAGATCAGCCGACCCCACCCGCAAGCGACCGCGACGTCGGGATGCAGCTGATCCGCCGCGGGCCCGACGGGACGGTCCCCCCAGTTGCGCAGGGTGAGCGCCCCACGGGAGGCGACCCGGTGCGGGCCATGGGCGTGCGTCGTCATAGCAACCATCCCCTTCCGGCTACAGGCCGTGGGCCTGAAGCCAGTACTCGAGTAGCGTCACCTGCCACAGCTTCGAACCACGCAGCGGCGTCTCATGCCCCCCGGGCGCTCGCAACAGGAGGTCGACGTAGGAGCGGTTGAAGAGCTCGCGCTGTCGCGCGGCTGAGCTGTCGAGCACCTCCCGCACCTTGGCGAGATAGGGCCCGCGCAGGTGGCGCAGCGCGGGCACCGGGAAATAGCCTTTGGGACGATCGATGACCTCCGCCGGCACCAGCGCGCGCGCGACTTCCTTGAGTACGTGCTTGCCGCCGTTTCGTACCTTGTACTCCGCTGGAATGCGCGCGGCCAGCTCCACGAGTTCGTGATCCAGGAACGGCACCCTGGCCTCGAGCCCCCAGGCCATGGTCATGTTGTCCACCCGTTTCACCGGGTCGTCCACCAACATGATCGTGGTGTCGAGGTGCAGCGCCTGGTCGATCGGCCGGTCCGCACCCGTCGCGGCGAAGTGTCGGGTGACAAACCGGAGGCTGTGGTTCTCCCTCGCGAACCGCGGGTGCACCGCCCGCAGAAACTCGTCGTGATCCCGATCGAAGAACACCCTCGCGTAGTCCGTGATCGGCCATCGACTACTCATCAACGGGGGATACCAGTGATAGCCGGCAAACACTTCGTCGGCACCCTGCCCGCTCTGCACAACCTTCACGTGCCGCGCCACCTCCTGGCTCAGGAGGTAGAAACCAATGCAGTCGTGGCTCACCATCGGTTCGCTCATCGCCCGCACCGTCGTATCCAGCGCCGGAAGGACGCGCGCCGCGTCGACCTCGATGCGATGATGCACCGTGTGGAACCGCTGGGCGATCACGTCAGAGTACTGGAACTCGTTCCCGCTCTCCCCACCGGCACTCTCGAAGCCGATCGAGAACGTGTTGAGGCCGTCTTGTCCCTGCTCCGCCAGGAGTCCGACCAGCAAGCTCGAATCGAGGCCGCCCGACAGCAGCACGCCCACCGGCACGTCCGCCACAAGGCGCCGTCGGACCGCCGCCTCAAGCTCAAGGCGAAGCAGCCGCATCCAGTCTTCCACGCCGTACGCGTCCTGCTCGGCATCACGGTCGAAGCGCAGATGCCAATAGCTGGTCGCGTGCTCACTACCGTCCGGTTCAATCGTCACGAACGTGGCGGGCGGGAGCTTCTTCACGGACGCGAGGATGGTACGTGGCGCAGGCACCACGGCGTGGAAGGTCATGTAGTAGTGGAGCGCCACCGGATCGATCGCCCCGTCGATGCCGCCGCCCGCCACGAGCGCCGGCAGCGTGGATGCGAAGCGGAGCTTGCCCGGCTCGCGCACGTAGTACAGCGGTTTGATTCCCAGCCGATCGCGCGCGAGAAACACGCGTCCACTCTCGCGCTCCCAAAGGACGAAGGCAAACATGCCGTTGAGGCGCTCCACGCACCGCGCGCCCCACGCGTCGTAGGCTTTGAGAATCACCTCGGTGTCGCCGCGCGACCGAAACCGGTAGCCCTTCGATTCGAGTTCGACCCGCAGTTCCGGGAAGTTGTAGATCGCGCCGTTGTACACACCTACGAGTCCGAGCTCGTGGTCGACCATCGGCTGGCTGGCATGATCGGTGAGGTCGATGATCTTCAGCCGCCGATGGCCGAGCGCCACGTTCCGCTCGGCGAAGAACCCCTGCGCATCCGGTCCGCGCGGCGCCAACGAATCCGCCATCGCTCGCACCGCCGAGCACGACACACTCGATCCGTTGAAGGCCACTTCACCACAAATGCCGCACACCGATTGCCTACCAATCCTCCGTGCCACGATCCACTCGCGCTACCACACCGGAGGCATCCCTCACGCGCTAGCGCTCGCTCCCTACCGCCATCGTCACCTCTCCGGCCTCGTCGTCGATCGCTCCGGCCGCAAGTATGGGAGCGGCTTCCAAGTCGGTTGCTTCCATCATGGCAACGACACGCTGCAGCGATGAGAGGATGAGGGTCCTCTCCCAGTCCGCAAGACGCTCGAACTCCCTGATGAACGACTCCTGCATCGGCGGCGGGGCCGCCGCCACGAGATCCCTGCCGTCAGGCGTGACCTCAACGAGAACACGGCGCCGGTCACGATCGTCGTCACGCCGCCGCACGAGCCCGCGGCTTTCGAGTCGCGACACGATTCCGGTCAGCGTGGCGTGGCTGAGACTCACCGCTTTCGCGAGACTCCCCGCCGGCACCCCGACCCCACCCCGCACAAGTCGCTCGAGCACCATGAGCTGCGGACCGGTCACACCCAACTCCTGGACGAGCTGCCGCGAACGAAGGTCGATCGCCCGCATGATGCGGCGCAGCGCCACGAGCACGGCCTGCGATTCGTCCCACTGATTCTCACGTGTACGCACGGTTGTTCCTCCTGTCCAGCCCAGCGGTACACACATTCACGTAAGCCTAACAAAGACAGCTACTTGTGCATCACTGCCGGTGGCAGGCAGTATGACCATCACGAGACTGAAACATCAAAGAATACTTTGTATACAAAAGACTCGCAATCGGCAGTCTCACAACTGCCGATCTCAAGGCGGTGACTGGGGCGACGGGAAGAAACGGAGCGGCGCCGGCCGAGGGCGCCGTTACTTCAGTCTTGGCCGATAATCTTGGTCGGTGTGGTCCGAATCCCGCCGAAGACGCCAACGCCGAGTTGCCCGGCGTTGTTCCGACCCCAGCAGTACGCGACGCCATCGGTTGCAATGGCACAGGTATGCGTCCAACCCGCCACGATCGCGGTGAAGCGCAGGTCCGTGGCGACGGCCGCGGGGTAATCGACTCCCATGGTTGAACCAATCCCGAGTTCGCCGAACTGGTTCAGTCCCCAACAGTATGCCACGCCATCGGGGCCCAGGCCGCACGAATGCCCACCACCCACTACGAGGCTCGCGAGCGTCAGGCCCCCGTCCACCAACCTGGGTGCGGCCGCCGATGGGGTCGCCACGGTGGGAACCCCAAGTTGCCCCACCGTGTTGTCACCCCAGCAATACGGACGTCCCTGCGTGTCGAGCCCGCATGTGTGGTAGCCTCCGGCAACGACCGAGCTGAATGACACCCCACCAGCCACCTGCACCGGCACCGTGCTACTGACCTTCGTACCGTCACCCAGCTGTCCGTTGCGATTGAGACCCCAGCACTCGACCGTCCCGGTTTGCGACAGTGCACAACTATGTTCCGTCCCCGTCGTCGCGCTCACGAACGCCGTGGACGTGGCGACGGGGCGCGGTACGGTCCCGCATCGCTCACCGATCTCTTCGCAGAAGTCCGCCGTCGGGCCGTCGCCAATCTGTCCGGACAGATCGCCACCCCAACAGAACGCGGCGCCCCCGTCCGTCATGGCGCACGCATGGCGGTCGCCGGTCCACAACCGAGTGAACGTGAGCAGGCCCGCGACGGGCATCGGGCTGGCATGCGGAAGGCGGTCGATCGTTCCCATGCCGAGCTGCGCGCTCCAATTCGCGCCCCAGCACCACGCTCGACCTTGCGCGGTCAACCCGCAGGAATGCGATCCGCCAGCATGAACCGTGCTGAACACGACGTCGATCCCCACAAGGACAGGACGAGGGCTGTTTGCGATGGTGCTGTCACCGAGCTCGCCCGCACCATTGATCCCCCAACAAGTCGCCGGACCATCCGGCGTGAGCCCGCACGTCTGGAACAACCCCGCGCTGAGTGCCGCAAATGCCACGGAGACCGCCACGTGGACTTCGGTGTTCATCCCTCCGCTCTCGGCGGTGACCGTCGTCGAACCCGCCCCGACGGCGTGCAGCGTGCCGTCCTCCGTCACCGTCACGACCCTGGGGTCATTACTGGCCCACACGATACCCGCCGCGGTTCGCGGCGTCCCTGCCTCGTCCAGCACGGTGGCGCTGAGGTCCGTGAGTTGACCCAACTCCAGGGTCACGCTCGCGGGTGACACGTTGACCGCTCCCACCGACACAGGGCCGTCGCCGCACGCGACGCCCGCGACGCCCGCGACGAACGTCCCGAGCAGGGTCCAGACGACCCCACGTCGGCGCCCTTCCACGCTCACGGCACTACTTCCGGAAACGCCACGAGAATCGGCGCAGGGCTGTAGATGCCCTGCGGGCCGATCCCCAGCTGCCAAAACAGGTTGTCACCCCAGCAGAAGAGGATCCGATCGGTGCTGACGCCGCACGTGTGGCTGTTGCCCGCGCCGACGACGGCGAACCGGTGGCCTCCGGACACCGGCTGCGGCGTTCCCTGCGACGCTGTCACTCCGCCGATCCCCAACTGCGCTGATTCGTTGCGTCCCCAGCAGAACGCCTGGCCCTCCCAAGTGAGGCCACACGTGTGGTCCGCTCCCGCCGTGATCGACCGGAAGGCGAGCGACGTGACGAGCTTTACCGGTCGGGGAGAGCAAGGAAAGGGGAAGAACGCGCTGCACTCATTGACCGGCAGCTCGACCCCAAGTTGCTGGTCCACATTCCGTCCCCAGCAATACACCTCGTCGTCTGCAGTAAGCCCGCAGGTGTGCCGCTCCCCCACCGTCAGACTCCGAAATCGGATGCCCCCGGTGACAAGCACGGGCCGGGAGACCGACGTGAAGTACCCGTTGCCCAGCTGACCATTCCCGTTGGCGCCCCAGCAGTACGCCACCCCGTCGGCGGTCAGGCCGCACGTATGCGTGAATCCGGCTTCGAGGGATCGCAGCACCACGCCGCCCTCCACGCGAGTCGGCCGATCCGCACACGGGCGCGTGCTGCAAAACTGTGACGGGTGCAATAGCCCGAGCTGACCGTCGTCGTTCGCTCCCCAGCAGTAAGGAACGCCGTCCGTCGTGAGCGCACAGGTGTGGAACCCTCCCGCACGGATCACCGCGAACGAGAGGTCCGTATCGACTCGCTGCGGGTGCAGGCGCAGCGTCACGGACCCGTCACCGATCTGCCCGGCGCTATTGTCACCCCAGCAGCGGGCCCCGCCCTCGTCGTCCAACGCGCAGCTGTGCAGGAGCCCGGCGGCCAACTGGGCGATCGGCACGTCGCTTTCCACCGATTTGGGATTGGCCGCCTTCCCGCCGCTACCATCGCCGATCTGCCCGGCGGAGTTGTTCCCCCAGCACCACGCGTTGCCACCCGGATCGGACCAGCACGTGTGGAACAGCCCCACGGCCAGCGACCCCGGTCGCGCGAAGACGGGACCAAAGGCGTCGCCTCCACAGGCGCCGGCGGCCACGCCGCCCAGCAGGACGAGCGCGACCACGCCGGCGCGGCGCCGGCGATCGGAAGATCGGGAGTCTGTACGCATGGAACTCATCATCGTACCAGTCGAGGGAGGCCTCTGTTCCCCCGAGCGGCACCGGCTCGCCCTTGGGTCGACAGGATTCCCGTTGGGTAACGCACCAGCCCATCCGGTGGGGGTCGAACCGACGAGTCCCGCGCAACTTGCGCGACCGACCCGTCACGGAGCGCTTGCCACCTTGGCGTCCAAGCGCCCGCGTGGTAAACGGGATTGTAATTGGCAGCGGGAGTTCCGCAAAGCTCGGGCGGCGGGCGGGGCGGGTCGTTACGTGCTGCGCCGCCGCCCGCTTTTCCCGGCTCCCCGTTTCTTGTCCTCGGCATCGAAGAGCAGCGTCATCTTGTAGGTCCCGTTGACCCGCTCGCTGCGAACCTCCAGCCCGCTCTTGTGGAAGATCATGAGCATGGGCTTGTTGGTGTCGAGCACGTCCGCGGTGAACCCCGCCAGCCCACGCGCCTTGGCGATCTTGGACATCCGGCGCAGCAGGATCGTGCCGAGCCCCTTCCCTTGCCACTCGTCCCGTACGACGAACGCGATGTCGGCGAGGCGTGTGGCAGGGTCCACGTCGTACCGGGCCATGGCGACGATCTTCTCTCCGGCATCGCTGATCTGAATCGCCAGCAACGCCATGTTGTTCTCGTAGTCCAGGTCGACCAGCTTCTGCATTTCCGAGTGCGGGTGGACCTGTTTGTACGCCATGAACCGGCGGTAGGTGCTGTCGTCGGACAGGCGATAGAAGAGGTCCTGGAGCGGCTCCTCGTCGCTCAGCCGCGCCGGGCGCAGGACGATCTCCTGCCCGTCCGGCAAGCGCTCGGTGCGCGTCTCCTGCCAGGGGTATTGGGCGGTGGACGTCACCTGATCGGCGAACACGTAGTGGCGGGCCTTTGCCTGCGCCAGGAGCTCGGCACGGGCGTCCGGATGCGCGATCTCGATGAGCGCCAGGGCCCGCTGCCTGATGTTCTTGCCCCAGAGATCGGCCACGCCGAATTCCGTCACCACGAACCGCACGTCGCCGCGACTCGTCACGATGCCCGCTCCGGCCTCGAACGCCGGCTGGATGCGGCTTACCTGGCCACCCTTGGCCGTCGCCGGCAACGCGATGATCGGCTTCCCCCCTTCGCTCCGCGACGCGCCGCGGATGAAGTCCACCTGCCCCCCGATTCCCGAGAAGAACCGCCCCATCAAGGTATCCGCCGCGACCTGTCCCGTGAGGTCGATGCCGAGCGCCGAATTCACCGACATCATGTCCCGGTTCCGCGCGATGGTGAACGGATCGTTCGTGAACTCGGTCGAGCGCATCTCGATGGCGGGATTGTCGTGCACCCATTCGTAGAGCGCGCGACTCCCCATGATGAACGAACTCACGGCCTTGCCGGGCAGGAGCGTTTTCCGCCGCCCCGTGACCACCCCGGCCTCGATGAGACGCATGACGCCGTCCGACATCATCTCCGTGTGCACGCCGAGGTCGCGCTTGTCGGTGAGGGCCGCCAGGATCGCGTCCGGGATCTTGCCGATCCCGAGCTGCAACGTCGCGCCATCCGGGATCAGCGTCGCGACGTGTCGCGCGATGGCGGCGGACACCTCGTCAGCAGCGGTCGGTGCGAGCTCAGGCAGCGGATACTCCACCGGCACCAGCGCCTCGATCCGGTCGACGTGCACGAAGGAATCGCCGTGGGTGCGCGGCGTGTGTGGATTGACCTCGGCCAAGATGAGATCCGCGGTATCCACCGCCGCCCGCACCACGTCCACGGAGACGCCGAGGCTCACGAAACCATGGCGGTCCGGCGGGCTCACCTGTATCAGGGCCACGTCGATCCGGACGCGCCGGTTGTGAATCAGTTTGGGGATGTCCGACAGGAACACCGGCATGAAATCGGCTCGTCCGTGTTGGACCGCCTCACGCACGTTGTGGCCGATGAAGAACGCCGTGTGGCGAAACCGGTGCTCCATGCCGGGCTGCACATACGGCGCCGGCCCCAGCGTCATCAAGTGCACGATGTCGTTGTCCGCCAGGTGCGCGCCGTATTCGACCAAGCCCTCCACGAGCTTGTTTGGCTCTCCCGCGCCGGAGCCGATGAGAATGCGCCGGCCCCGCGGAATCTTGTGAATCGCCTGTTCGACGGTGGCGACCTTCGTCGCGTATCGGGCTTGCCAGTCGGTGGACATTCGCGGTCAGATCGCCCGACACCTCGCGCGGGGATTGGGCCTCAAGGGTTGAGCTGATCGCGCGCACGCTGCTGCGCCAGCACGCGTTCGGTATAGTCCAACCGTTCCTCGAAGTCGACCAGTCGGCGCGCCGTCTCTTCCAGCCGGATGTCCATGTCCTCGAGCCGTTCCATGGACTCGCGCAGCCCAGCCAGATCGGCGGCACCCCCTTGCCGAATCCGCAGCGCGATGGCCTTGGCGATCGGGCTGCCAACGATGATGATGGCGAGGAACAACCACAGATCCATGTGACCTCCCTAGGTCACCGCCCCGAGAAGACGCGGATCCGGATGACTCGCCGCGGGGCAGTGAACAAGCAGTGGAGGGTCAACATAGGCCCTGAGTGCGGACGGCGCGAGCGGCCGGAGGGCTCAACGCGATTCCCAGAGGAGCGCCCACCCGCCGGCAAAGTCCACCGTCATCACGAATCGTGACAGCGTGTCGGACCCAAGACTCAGCACGAGCGGATCGGGCAAGTCAGGATCGATCGCCGCGAGTCCCACCGGCTTGGCGTTCCCGATGTCGAACACCGCCGCACCGATCATCTCACCGCCATTCGAGGTCGCCCGCCGGATCGGCCACGCGCACCATGAACGCCCATCCGCCATCCAGGTCCGCGACCTTGAGCAGAATCCGGTTGACCCCCGCCTGCAGCCGCACTGGGATCGCGAGGTTGTCGGGCTCGGAGATGTTGCGTCCCTGGCGCTCCGAAACGCGCTCCCCGTTGACCCACAGCACGTGCGCGTCGTCCGCGCCAAGGAGCAGCGTCGCCGCGCGGGCGGTAGGCGAGTAGAGAACCGCCCGCGCGTACGCCGCGACCCAGTCATTGGGCGTGAAGTGCGGATTCAACTGCACCCGCCCGTCGGCGCCCGCCCGCACCACCTGCCACGTTACCTCCCTACCCTCCAACCCCGCGTATGCGGCAGCGGTCGGATCGGTCTCCGGTCCGTATACGCTGTCGATCGCGGCCGAGTGCTCGGTACCGGGCGTTCGTGGATTGGCGAAGGGTGCGACGATTTCCCACCTGGCTGCCCAGCGGCGCACCGGGACCAGGTGCACCGCCGCCACCGCGTCCGCGCGCGTGCTGCCGCGCAGCACCACGGTGACCTCACCTTCAACCGCGACGTCGCCAAGGACCACGGGTTCGAGGACCGCCGGTTCGTCCGCGTGGAGCGAGACCGTGCGCGAGGGTTGTCCGGCGACCGCAATGGTGACCTGCTCCGCCAGCGGCGACCCCGATGGGTAGAGCGTCACCCGATAGCGATCGGGTCTGGGCGCCGCGATCTGTCCCACCAGGCTGCCGTTCGCGACACGGAACTCGGGTCGCAGGGCGGCGCCCGGTGGGATCTTCACACCCAGCGTGAGGCGCGCGTCGGGGGGCGGAAGCGCCGGAATGCGGGCGTGCGGCTCCGTTTGGTACCAGTAGGCGACCGTGGCGTAGTCGGCGACCTCGGTGTTGGCGTGGCCATGCTCCAGGTCGATCCGTATCGAATCGTGGAACGGGACCGGATCGGGGATGTGCCAGCGGAAGGCCGCGATGCGACCGCGCGCGTCGTCCTTGAGCACGACCCCGTGGAACGGCGCCGCATACGCTCCGTCCTGGAAATACCATCCGCTGTTGAAGTAATCCTCGGTGCCCGTGCCGACGCCGCGCTGCTCCCCATCGATCACGTAGGTCTCATCGCCCTCGAGGAAGCCGAGCGTATTCACATAGCTCTCGGCGTTGAACGACAGCCCCACGAACGTGCCGCTCCCGTGCGCGGTCAATACGCGATGCGGCGCAGCGGATTCGGTTCGCGGGTCGCGATGCCACAGCGCGTGGAATGTCTGGACCTTGCGAGGCAGGGACCGAACCTTCTCCAAGCCGATCTGATAGTAGAACGCATCGAGCGGCCGTCCGGTGCCGTTCTCGACCACGATCCTGGCGCGTTCGCGAAACGGCATCGGGAGGTACGAGTAGAACCCGCCGCTGGAAACTCCCATGGGAAGCGCTGTGTAGTGGCGCTTGTCGAAGCCGTTGCCGAAGAAGTCACCGAGTGGCACCGCCACCGACGGCTCGGTCTCGTCATCCCAATACATCTTGAGCGTGACGCGCCGGAGATAATGCGGATCGACGCTGAAGACCGTGATCCAGATGCGCCGAATCACACCGGCTCCGGCTTCGTCGAGCAACACCGCCGTGTCGCCCGCGGCCAGCTCGAGCCGGTCGCGATTGCCGCCGGTCGTATCGTAGGAGGACACCTGGGCGAAGTCGCCGCTCATGGGACGCATCCAGAAGTCGGTGGGCGTGACCCACCGCGTCGGCTCGCCACACGCCGCCAGGAGCACGGCCGCCGTCGCGATGCCGCCGGCCTGCGCCGACCACCTCAGGCGAAGACCGGTGCGAGCTTCATGACCAGGTTCGGTCCCCATCAGCGATCCCGCTTTCACGAACCGGTTCACCCTCCCGTCACTCCCGTCGTTCCGTTCGGATATACCGCTCGTTCAACGCATCATAGATCCGCATGCGATCCGTGACGTTGCCGTCCCGGTCGAACAACCCGCTGCGAAACCCCAGCGGCTCCCAGATCGCCGTCCCTCTCCCCATGTCGCGAGGCAGGTTGAAGACGATGTCGTGCACCTCGCGCTTGAAATCCGAATACTCCACAACGTTGATCGGCTTGTGATAGCGGTCGATCAGGTCGTGCAGGTTGCCGGACAGGTCCTCGAGCGTGCCGTGCCAGCGCGGATAGTACGACAGGCCGATGATGTCGAACCGCACTCCGCGCGCGATCATGTTGTCCAGCCAGAACCGCGCCTCGTCGTTCTGCCCACCGAGGGCGATGTGCAGCATGATGGGCATGTTGGGATCGACGGCTTCCGCGCCTTCGACACCCGCCTGTAGCAGACCGGCCAATTGATCGAGATTGCCGATGTGCCCGTCCGGCCATAGCAGGCCATGATTGATCTCGTTGCCGATCTGCACCATGTCGGGCAGGGTCCCCTGACGTTCCAGGGCGCGCAGCACCCTAGCGGTGTAGCTCCGCATCGAGTCCCGCAACGTCGCGTAGTCGAGCTCGGCCCACGCCAGGGGCTTGTTCTGTTGTTGTGGATCGGCCCAATAGTCGCTGTAGTGGAAATCAAGCAGGAACTCCAGGCCGGCGTTCTTGATTCGCCGCGCCATGCTGAGCGTCGAATCCAACCCGCAGAACCCCTGCACGGGAGCGTAACCGCCCTCGTTTTCCGGGTTCACGAACACGCGCAGCCGTATGGCGGTGAACCCGTGGTTCTTGAGCAGCGTAATGGCGTCGATCTCCTGCCCGTTGTCGAAGAACTTTCCTCCTCCCTGGAAGAACCTCCCGGCGTTGTTCTCGATCTGCGGCAGGAAGGAGATATCCGCGCCGATCATCCGCGCAATCGACTTCGTGGTCGGGGGCAGTTGCTCCGCCGTGGGCGTCATCAGCCCCACATCCGCCGGAATCGTATGAATCTCGTGCGATCCCGGGAACAGCGCGCCCGAGCGAGCTTCGACGCGCACGCGATCGGGTGACGTCCCCGCTCTGAACCCGAGGCTGACGACGCCATTCACCAACCGCGTCGGGGTGTACCGCGTATCGCCCGTGTCCGCCACCACGGGCAAACTCCCGCCATCCACCGTGGTGATCGTTCCGTCGCCGGCCACATACACCCGCACGGAGTCGGTGGCCGACATGATCTCCCGCCCCACACTGTCCGTCAGCGCGATACGCAACCTGGTCCGGTCTTCGCCGTTCGCCCGCAGCGTGGTGCTGTAGGTGGTGAGCATGACCGCGACGGGCGTGCCCGAATCGACGCGGCTCACGGCGGAGTAATCCGGCACGGCCGGATGCGCCTGCCCGGTGTCAGTCCCGCAGTGGACCGACAGCACGGCGGCGACGGCGGTCAATACGATCGATGAGGTCCTCATGATGACGCCGATCGCTCTCGCGACGAGGAGCTTGGTCACCCCGGTAAGATGTTGGCCCGGACGGGCCCGCGGAAGAAAGGGTGGGGTTTTCGACCGGAATGTCCCAAGAACGACCACTCGTGCCCCAAAAAGGGCCTATTCCGCCCACATCAAGGTCCCTAAACTTTATCATGATCTGCATCGCAAGCCTGGCCGCCGCGCCGCCGGCACCGCATCCAGGGGCGGTTCGGAGGGACCAGTGATGTCGGTGCGGCCGGGAGTCGATGGCCCGGCGGCCGGGTCGCACGAGACGGCGACTGTGCCCCTGCTCGCCTTCGACCTGGCCGATCGTCGGCTTGCAATCCGGGCGCTCGACATCCTGGAAGTGATCCGTGCGGTGGAGATCGCCCGCCTGCCCAAGGCTCCCAGGATCGTCGAGGGCGTGATCAACGTGCGTGGAACGCTCGTACCTGTCGTTGACGTGCGGGCGCGGTTCGGGTTGCCGCCGTCCCCGGTGGCACCGGAGCAACATTTCCTCGTGGCCCGGGCCGGGCCCCGATCCGTTGCGCTGCGCGTGGACCGCGCGGTTGACGTGATGGGAGTTCCGGCCGCTGCCATCGAGAATGCCCGCGCGGTTGTGCCCGAGACGGAGTACGTCGCGGGAATCGCAAAGTTGTCGGACGGGCTCCTGGTGATACACGATCTCGAACGCTTCCTGTCGCTCGACGAGGGCGACGCGGTCGACACAGCGTTGGATCGGGCACGCGGACGCCCTGAACCGTGAGCACGCCCGTCCGAGCAGACCACCCCCCGCCCGACGCCGGCTTGCTCCGGACTGCCGGAGAGGTTGTGCGCCGGCGCACGGGGCTCCGGATCTCAGAAACCAGGCGGGCCGACTTCGAGGATGCGCTGGATGCGAGCATGCACCGCCTCGCCATCTCCGATCCCAGCACCTATCTCGCACGCCTCGGCACCGACGCTCGCGTTCTCGACGACCTCGTAGCCGACATCACGGTTTCCGAGACCTACTTCTTTCGGGATCCGAACCAGTGGCGGCTCGTCAGGGACCGGATCCTCCCCGAGCTACGCGCGCGAGCGCCGCTCGGGACGCCACTTCGCATGTGGAGCGCCGGGTGCGCCACGGGCGAGGAGCCGTACACGCTGGCCGTCGTGGCGGATGAACTTGGGCTCGGGGATGGTGCGAGCATTGTCGCGACCGACTTGTCGCGCGCCGCGCTCGCGCTTGCGCGGCGCGCTTGCTACAACCGCTGGTCGCTCCGTGGCGTGCCGGAGAGCGTGGTAGCTCGAAGCTTCGAGCTAGTGGGAAACGAATATCGGCTTGCACCGGCGGTGCGCGATGCCGTGGACTTCCGCTACCTCAACCTGGCGGAAGACGTGTATCCCTCACTGGCAAGCGGGATCTGGTCGATGGACCTCATTCTCTGCCGCAACGTGCTCATCTACTTCGACAATGAGACGGCCGCCCGCGTCATTCGTGCCCTCGTCCGCTGTCTGGCACCGCACGGCTGGCTCCTGCTCGGCGCGTCCGATCCGCCCGCGAACCGCTGCGATGATGTCGAGGTGCTGCTCACCGACGCCGGGCTCGCGTACCGCCGCGCGGCGGCGGGAGTGGCACGGGCGGCGGTACAGACATGGGCGCCGGAGGCGGGGGCGGCGCGGGCAGAACCGGAGGGTGCCGCCGCGCCGGCGGGGCCGGTGGAAAGGAATGGGGCGTCGCCGCGTGTGAGCGCCGACATGGAACTCGACGCAATGGAGAGCGAGGCACGGGCGCCTCCCGACCAAGGCGCTGACGCCCTGGCCGCCGCCGCGGACGCCGCATACCGAGCCGGCGACTATCGCCTGGCCGCGACCCTCGCCGATCGAATCGTTCGTGAGGGCGGGGGCGATCTCCCGACGTCCGTGTTGTTGGTCCGCGCATACGCGAATCAGGGAGCGCTGGAAGCGGCGGGACGCGCGTGCGCCGCCGCATTGGATCGCCACCGAATGTCCGCTGAGGTGCTCTATCTGCACGGGCTCCTCTCGGCAGCCGCCGGTCGGCACGCGGCCGCGGTGGGCGACTTGCGGCGCGCGTTGTATCTCGACCGCCACCTCGCTGTCGTGTACCTCACGCTCGGCGGTGAGCTCCTTCGTACCGGCGACTTGGCCGGTGCGCGCCGGGCGTTCACCGCGGCGCAACGCTTGCTCACCGGGCTCCCCGCGGACGCCGTGGTGCCAGCCTCGGACGGGCAGCGGGCCGGACGCCTGGCCGCGATGGCGCGCGTCCAGTTGGAGCTGCTGCGACAGGCCACCGCATGAGCAAGCGCGGCGAAGCAGCGCCCCGCCATGTGGACTGGGGAGAGATTCGCCACCGCCTCGACGTGGTGGCGCGCACGCTGGCGGGCGACACCAAAGCGCCGTTGGAGGAAATGCGTGAGATCCTCAAGGCGCGCGCGCGCACACTGGCGGTTCCGCTCGATCGAGAACGGGAAGCAACGGACGAGGTGGTGCTGTTCGAATTATCGAGCGAGACGTACGCCCTCGATGCCCGGTACGTGTGGGCGGTCTTCCGGCTCACCGCGCTGTCAGCGCTTCCCGGCGCCCAACCACCCGTCTTCGGCCTTGCCGCGTGGCGTGGCAACCTGTTGACGATCCTCGATCTGCGCCAGGTACTCGGGGTGCCGGTGCGTGACCTGACGGACCTCAGCAGCGTCATCGTGCTTGGCGACGAGCGGCCCGCCTTTGGAATCCTCGCCGACAGCGTAGGACGGATCGCGGCGGTGCGGCGCGAGGATGTTCGAGAGCCACCCGAAGGGGTGGCAGCCAAAAGGAAGTACGTGAAGGGCATCACGGGCGACGCAATCATTGTGCTGGCCGCCGAGATGCTCCTCACGGAGCATACGCCCGCAACCGGCCGCGACGCGTGACCGGCGGAAGGAGCATGACCATGCGTTGGACCGTCAGTCGTCGAATTGTGGCAGGCTTTGGCCTCGCTCTGGGGCTTGTCGTCGTCGTCGCGGCGATGGGCACGATCGCCACCGCCATTTCCTCCTCGGGCTATCGGCGCGCCCTGGCAACCCGAGAGCAGGGGCTGGTGCCGGCGCTCAGGACGGAGTCTGACTTCCGCCGGGCTGTCATCGATTACATGGCATTCCTCGCCACCGGAAACGAGAGTGAGGCGCGGAGCAGCGACAGTCTGATGGCCGTCACCCGAGCACGCCTCGAACAACTGAGGGACTCGGCGCGCTCGGAATCGGACCGGGACATCTGGGTGTCGGCGCTAGCCGCGGTCGACCGCTGGGACACCGCGGCTCAGCGGTCCCGTGCCGCCGCCCGTGCCGGAGAACAGGCGGAGGCGCTGCGTATACGAGATGAGGAGGCCGTCCCAGCCCGCGTTGGGACGCACGCCGCCTTCCAGAGCGGTGTACGGCGCGCGGAGGAGCAAGCCGCCGCGCTGGTGATCGAGAGCGAATCGACGGCGGGCACCATGCGGCTGCTGCTCGTCATTGTCGCGTTGGTCGCCCTCGGCGTGGGGACCGTGTCGGCCGTGTTCCTCAATCGCGCCGTGAGCGGCCCGCTGCAGCGGACGACCGGCGTCCTGGCGGCGAGCGCCGCTGAAATCCTGGCCGCAACGACGCAGCAGGCCTCGGGAGCCGAGGAGTCCACCGCCGCGGTGACGGAGACCGTGACGACGGTGGACGAGGTGGTGCAGACGGTCGATCAGGCTGCCGAGCGAGCCCGGGGCGTCGCGGACTCGGCGCAGCGTGCCGCGGAGATTGGGAAGGCGGGCCGCAAGGCGGTCGATGACTCCACGGCGGCCATGGCGGGCGTTCAGGAGCAGGTGGAGGCCATCGCGGAGAGCAGCTTGGCGCTGGCGGAGCAGGCGCAGGCGATCGGCGAGATCATCGCCAGCGTCACCGACATCGCGGAGCAAACCAACCTGCTCGCGCTGAACGCGGCGGTGGAGGCGGCGCGCGCCGGCGAGCAGGGACGCGGGTTTGCGGTCGTCGCCGGGGAGATCCGCAGCCTGGCCGAGCAATCCAAGAAGGCAACGGTCGAAGTCCGCAGGATTCTCAGTGACATCCAGCGGGCGACGAGCACGCTCGTGATGACCGCCGAGCAGGGGACCAAGGTCGTCGACGCCACTGCCACACAGGTGACCGAAGCCGGGCGGACCATTCGTGCGCTGGCCGAGGCCGTGGCGGAGTCGGCGCAGGCGGCTGTCCAGATCGTGGCGTCCGCCGGCCAGCAGGCGGCCGGCATGGCCCAGATCCGCCAAGCGATGGCGAGCATTCAGGAGGCAACCCAGCAGAACTTGGCATCTACCAAGCAAGCCGAGCGCGCAGCGCATGATCTCCATTCCCTTGGGTCGGCGCTGGTCGACCTGGTTGGCGGGGACGGAGCGAAGCCGCGCCGGTCGGCGGGAGGATGACCATGCATTGGACGGTTAGTCGCCGGATCGGCGCGGGGTTCACGGTTGGTCTCGGCCTCATGGTGATCGTGGCGTTGATAGGCATCACGGCGCTCCGGAACGCGGTGACAACCTACGAGGCGGCGCTCGCTCTCGAGCGGCGCTTGCTGGTGACCGGACTCGAGACCGAATCGGAGTCCCGTGCCGCCACGATCGAGTTCCTTCGGTTCATGGTCACGGAGGACGAGCGGTTTGCCCTTGCGCTGGACAGCTCCGCGGCACGGGCCCGAACGCTTGTCGAACTGGTTCGTGATTCGGTCACGGTTCCCGACGACCGCGCGTTGTGGAGCGACGTGCTGGCGGCGATGAACGCATGGGAAGCGGCAGTGCGCGGTGGCATGGTGGCGAAGCGCGCGGGTCGTGACGCCGAGTCGGTGCAGCTTCAGAACGATCGAATCTTCCCCGCGCGCGTGGCTGTTCGCGATGCCATTCAGCGCGCGATCCAGCGCGCCGAGCAGCGCACGGACGCGACGATCGGGGCGGCACGGGACCGGGGCAGTCGGATGAAGACGGTGCTTCTGGTGGGCGGTCTCCTGGCGCTCGGGGTCGGCGTCGTCTCGGGCCTGCTCTTGAACCGCGCCGTCGCCGGTCCGCTTCAGGAGACGACGGGCGTGCTGGCATCCACGGCCGCGGAGATCCTGGCGGCAACGACGCAACAGGCCGCCGGCGCGCGCGAATCCAGCGCGGCCGTGACGGAGACCACTGCCACCGTGGACGAAGTGTCCCAGACCTCGGAGCAGGCGACGCAACGGGCCAAGGCGATGGCCGATTCGGCGAAGCGGGCGGTCCGCGAATCGAGCGATGCGATGGAAGCGCTCCGGCAGCAGGTGGAATCGACCGCGGAGAGTATTCTGGCGCTCGCGGAACAGGCGCAGGCGATCGGCGAGATCATCGCCAGCGTCACCGACATCGCGGAGCAGACCAACTTGCTCGCCCTGAACGCGGCGGTGGAGGCGGCGCGCGCCGGTGAGCAGGGTCGCGGATTTGCGGTGGTCGCCGCGGAGATCCGCAGCCTGGCCGAGCAGTCCAAGAAGGCAACGGTCGAA
>DASWII010000053.1:0-26761 GCA_036397755.1 Gemmatimonadales bacterium
CCGACGGGCGGGAACTGGCGTGGAGCGCCGAAGTGGACGGCGCCGAGAACATCCGGGTGACCGAGCTCGGCACGGGCCACACGCGGCAGCTCACAAGCCTGCCGGGAACGGCGGCACGCCCAGCGTGGTCGCCGGACGGCCGGCATGTCGCGTTTCTCTACCAGCCGTCGGGCGCAGCTGCGGGCGTCGCCGCGGGTCCGGCCAGTCGGATGCCGCGCTTCGCGGTCCTTCCGGCCGCGGCAGAGAACGTGAGGAACCCATCCGACCTGATCCTGCTGTCGGACGTGCATCCCGTGGCGTTCCAGGGGCCTGCGCTGAGCCAGGAGCGGCCAGCCTGGAGCCCCGCATCCGACGCGCTCCTTCACTACCAGCCCGGCTGCGCGAAGTACTCCTGCATCTACGGTGGCGGTGCCGCTACCGACGTGTTGCGGATCGTGCCACTCGCGGGCGAGCCGATCGCACTCGAGCCGCTGTCGGATGCCGCAACGTTCCTCCACTGGACGGCCGACTCGAGTCTCGTCTATGTGCAGGGCAGCCAGCTCTGGCGGGCACCGTTCCGGAATCGGACCGTCGCGGAGCCGGTGCGCCTGACGGAGGATCCCGCCTTGTATCCGAGCGTCGCCCGCGACGGCAGCGTTCTCTACCTCTCGACCGATGGTTACCGGATCCGGCGACCGGACGGCCGGGTCACGTCGCTCGGCTGGCCGCTGTCGTACCGCCTCCCCGCAGCGCCGCCACTCCTCATCCGCGGTGCGAGGATCATCGACGGCACCGGTGCCGCGCCCCGCGGCCTCTCGGACGTGCTCGTGGAGGACGGGCGGATCGCGCGGATCGCGGAGGCTGGGGCGATCCGCCCCGGGGCAGGCGTGGAGGTTCTGACCGCCGACGGACGAGTGCTGATGCCCGGCCTCATGGACCTTCACGTGCATAACATGGACCCGGTCGTCTTCCTGGCCCTCTTGTATCACGGGGTCACGACGGTGCGCGATATGGGCTCGCCGATGGCTCCCCGGGCCGCGCAGGCCGAGGCGATCGCGGCAGGGCGCCTTGCCGGTCCGCGGATTGTGCTCGGTGGCGCCATTATCAACCCCGGCGCACCGTCGCCGTTCACGGGGGCCGAAACCCAAGGCACGCGCGACCGGGCAGAGGGACGACGCGCGCTCGAGCTGGTGCGCGCCCTCGGGGCGTCGTACGTGAAGATGCAGTTCCCGGCCCGGTGGGCGGGCGGTGCCGATCTGGTGCGAGAGGCCCATGCGCTTGGCCTCCGCATCGGCGGGCATTGTGCGCACCCGCTGCCACTCGTGGCGGCCGGCATCGCGCAGACGGAGCATCTCACCGGCTGTGGTCCTCGCAGTCAGGCTCCGCCACGGGCGGACCTGATCGGGCTCTACCGCGAGGCCGGCGTCACCGTGGTTCCGACGTTCGCCGTGTCCAGCGGGCGCATCGCGGCGGCCGACACCACGGTGCTGCATGCGCCGGACGTGGCCCCGTTCATCCCGGCGTCCCGGCAGCCGTTACCAGGAGCCGAGGTCTGGCACGCGCTCCGCCGGAGCCACCGGGCCGCGGTCGGCGCGCTGCACGCCGCCGGCGTCCCGCTCGCGACGGGGACGGATTTCCTCTGGGTCCCGGGCACGCTCCACCTCGAGCTGGAGGACCTAGTCGCGTCCGGTCTCGCGCCGCTGGAGGCGATCGCCGCGGCGACGGGCGTGTCGGCGCGCGTGATCGGCGGCGAGGGTGAGATCGGCACCGTGACGGTGGGTGCGCATGCCGATCTCATCCTGCTGGATGGCGATCCGCTCGTGGACATCCGCAACACACGCCGGATCTGGAGGGTGATCCAGGGCGGACACGTGGTCGATCGGGAGGCGCTCGCCCAGCAGGCACGGGAGGAGATTCGGTCGCGCACGGAGCCGCCGCGCTGAGGATCCGGTCGCTGAGTCGATCACGGGCGAGCATGCCGATCGGGTCAGACCTTGTTGCCCCCCCACGGCGGCTCGTTGAGCAGGTGCCCGCTTGTGTTGCCGTGCTTTGGGCTGCACTCGCACTATGCCCGTCCCGCCCGTCTCGCCCGTCCAGCCGCATCAGCCTCTCCACGTACTCCCGCGGATCGCCCCCGCATTCCGCGAACAGGTTCCGGATGCGGCGGGTGTCCATCGCCTGCATGGTACCGTCCAGGGACAACTCGAGTCCGGGTTCCTCCACGGTGGTACCGAGCCGCACGGGGGTCCAACCAATCTGGGCGGCGGCCCGCAGGAGGTCGCGCTCGCGACCCGGGGACGCAGTGAACAGGAGCTCGTACTCCCCGTGGGGACCGGCGTGGAGCATCCACGGAGCGAGGTCGGCCGAGCGGACCAGCTCCACCGCGTGCCTGTCGGTCCACGCCTCGAGCGGTGTATCCAGCCGGAAGCCGACGCCGTTCAGCTCCATCAGCTCGTCGAGGGTGGCGAAGGCGCCGTCGCTCGTGTCCATGCAGGCGGTGGCGCGACCGCGGAGCAGGCGGCCCTCCGCCAGGCGCGCCGCCGGCCGGAACGGGGGTGCCACGTCCCCGTGGGGAGCGAGCATACGTGCCAGTGCGTAGGCGCCGCCCGTGCCGAGGCGCGCGGACGCGTAGAGGACGTCTCCGGGGCGGGCACCGCGGCGGGTGAGGGGCGGAGGACCCCGCAGCACGCCGAGCGCGGTCGCCACCAGGGTGACCTGGGCCGACGTGTTGGTGTCGCCACCCAGGACGCCCAGGCCGCTGACGATCGCGGCGTCGGCGATGCCACGCTGGAGCGCGTCTACCCACTCAAGTGCGGTGTCGGAAGGAAGCGACTCGCAGAGCACGAGCCCCAGCGGCTCGGCCCCCACCGCGGCGAGGTCGCTGGCGTTCACCATCACGAGCATCCAGCCGATGTGCCACGGGTCGCGGTACAGCCCCGTGGCCAGCTCCT
Organism: Gemmatimonadales bacterium; assembly: GCA_036397755.1. Lineage (GTDB taxonomy): Bacteria > Gemmatimonadota > Gemmatimonadetes > Gemmatimonadales > GWC2-71-9 > CAMYLY01. Next base: position 2,931 of record DASWII010000053.1, read on the forward strand.
CCACCAGCCCGTCCGTGGTGACGGCGAGAATCGTGTCTGAGCCCGGCAGGGAGACCAGCTCCGCGTCCGTCTCGTGCAGCCGGTTGCGCTGAGCGGGCGACCGCGGCAGCGCGGACACCAGCCGCCCGATGAGCTGGTGCTCGAGGATGGCCGTCACGCGCACACCGCCAGAGCGCGTGGGTCGAGGGAGAACTCCGCCTCGGTGGCCACGACGACTTCGCCGTCTCCCTCGATCGCGAAGGGGAACTCGGCGGCGACGTGCATCGAGCGCGCCTGCCAGGTAGCGGTGCCGGGAAGGCCGGTGAAGCGTCCGCGCCGGAGGCCGAGAAAGGCGCGCAGGCGGTCCCGTGCGTTCACGTCGCCCAGCAGGTGGACCGTGAAGCGGCCGCTGCCGGGATCGTAAGCCGAGTCGTAGCGCAGCGCGCCCGTGAAGTGCGGGTTCTTCACGATGCCCAGATTCGTGACGAGCAGCTCCCGCTCCCGGCCCTCGTCGGTCGAGAGCATCATACCGCGGGGCTCGCCGCTGCGAAGGGCACCGAGCGCCGCCCACGCCATGCCGAGGTCGGTATAGACCCGCTTGAGCCGCCGGACCACGCGGTCGTCGTTGAACCGCCGATTGCCTTCCGCGGTGATCCCGATGCTGGCGTTGAGGATCCAGCGACGGCAATCCCACGTGCCGCCGGCCAGTCGGTACCGCAGCCGCCCGACGTCGTGACGGACGGTGCGATGGAAAGCCACCCGCACGGGCACGCCGCCGATCCGGCGGTCGAGCCGCATGGGTTTGTGGAAGTCGTTGCTGGATCCCAGTCCCACCGCGCCGAGCCGCAGCGAGTCGCGGTCGCCCGCGCTGGTGTTCTGGAGAATCGTGGCGACGACCAGGTTCACCGTGCCGTCCCCGCCCGCGGCGATGAGGTCGAATTCCCCGTCGAGAATCGAGCGGCGCACGACAGCGCGGGCATCGTCCGCGTCGCGGGGCACCACCGTGGTGAAGGGACCCAGCTCCCGCTCCAGCCGCGGTGCCACGCGCCGCCAGCGGGCCAGACCCTTGCCCCCCGCGGCGTGGGGGTTCACGATGGCGAGCATCAGATCTGCTCCGCCATGGGCCGGCGGTGGAGGGTGGCCACGAAGCCCAGGTAGAAGAGCACGAGCAGCGGCGCCCAGGCGGGCTGTGCGGCCGCGGCCACGGTCGCCAGCAGGAGGAGATACGCGTGGACCACGGGCACGATGGCCACGTGGGCGTCGCGATCGGACGTCACGCGGTGGACACGCACCTGCGCCACGACGGTGGCCGCGAGCGCGGCGAGCGCGAACGCCGCCGCCATCGTCCCGCCGCGGACGCCGGAGGCCCCGACGGATGCGGCGGCCGATGCCAGTCCACCCACCAGCGCCAGCGCCGCGAGCAGGTCGCTCACCCGATGGGACGCTGGCAGGCCGAACACCACGGGGAGGGTGCGGTAGCCCGTCGCCCGGTCGGCCGCGACGTCCTTGTAGTAGCCGACCAAGACGAAGTTGGCGTAGCCACACAGGGCGGCCACGAGGGCACCGAGTAGCGCGGGCGTGCGCCAGGACAGGCCGGCGCCGGCCTGCGCGGCGATGAAGAGGAGGAGCGCCACGATCCACGCGTTGTACCAAGGTCCGCCCCACCATCGCCGCTTGAACCACGTGTAAGTCGCGAGACCGGTAATGGCGAGGGCGCAGAGCGGAAGCGTGCCCGGAGCGAGGCCGCCGATCACGAGGCCGGACGCCACCAGTCCCACGAGGCTCACCGCCAGCACGTCGGCCCGGCGGATGTGGCCCTGCACGAGCGGACGGTACGGCGCCGAGAGGCGGTCGGTGTCCAACTGGAAGCAATCGGTGAGCGCCTGTCCGAATCCGTAGGTCAGGAAGAACACGACGGCGAGTGCCGCCACGGCGGCGGCACCCAGGTCGCGCGCCAGCGCCAGGCCCGCCAGGCCGGTGATCCCTGAAACGAAGAGGAGATACGGGCGCATGGTGACGGCGTAGTCATGCCAGAAGCGCGCGGTCAGCAGCCGCGCAGGTGCGACTACATGGACGAGGGTCGTGACGGTGCCACCTCCTCGATGGGACAGACCGCAAGGCCGGCCACGCGCGCCCGAAAACGCGCCTGGCCGTGGCGGCCCAGGCGGTCGAGCATCGGATAGAGCAGGGCGAAGACGCCGGGGAACGATGTCAGCAGGCGAACCAGCAACCCCCGGGGGCTGGGCACCAGCACCTCGCGCCTCGGGCGGACGACTGTCCGGGCCACGGCGCGCGCCACATCGTCGGCCGCCATGGCCGGGCTGGTGAACGCCATGGTGGAGGCGTCGTGCCGCGCCTCGGCACGGAGCTGCCGGGTATCAGCGGAGTCGGGACATACGCAGGAGACCGCGACACCGGTGCCCCGCAGCTCCAGCGCGAGAGACTGGCTGAAGCCGCGAACCCCGAACTTGGTAGCGCAGTAGATGGACTCGCCCGGCATGGGCGCGAGCCCGCCCAGCGACGCCACGGTGATCAGATGGCCAGCCCGGCGCTCCCGGAAGTACGGGATGAACGCACGCGCCACGAGCATGGTGCCCGTGAGGTTGATGTCCACCTGCTCGCGGATGTCGTCAGTGGTCGTCTCGGTGATACCGGCGGGCCTGATGACCGCCGCGAAGTTGATGACGGTCGCGAGCGAGCCGTAGGTCTCCAGGGTGAACCGCCGCAGGCGACGGAGGGCATCGGGATCGCGCACGTCGGCCGGGAAGGCCACGGCGCGGCCGCCCGCGGCGCGGATGGAGGCGGCCAGACGATCAAGCGGGCCGGCCTCGACGTCCGCCAGGACCAGCCCGGCTCCGGCGCTGGCCAGGCGCCAGGCGGTGGCGGCGCCGATGCCGTTGGCCGCGCCGATCAGGACGATTGCGCCTGACGCGGCGTGCGCGATGGAGGCGACGGGCGCGGCGGTCACACGGCTCATGTCTGCCTCCCGGGCCAGAGGCGCCACGCCCAACGCAGGCCGAGCAGACCTCCACCGAGGCAGAGCGCGTTCACCACCAGTTCGATCAGGACGCTTGCGCTGGGGGGCGCGTACAGCCCTTGGCGCGCGTAGAAGGTGACGTCGAGCAGGGCCAGATAGAGGCTCATGCCCGCCGCGGCAGCCAGCAAGAACGCGCCAGCCGGTCGCCGTCGTAGCAATCCCACGCCCGCGGCTATGAGCAGGCCGGCAAACACGCCGTCGGCCACGAGGAACGCTCCCTCGAAGGCCGTCACGGCGGGGTCGCCATGGCCCAGCGCGGCGGAGGACGTGAAGTAGAAGACCCAAAACGCCGCGACGCAGGCGCCACCGATCAGCGTGGCTGCCCCTGCCAGTTGCCGGGTGCGACTCCCTTCCGTGTACCGCATGGCTCCGTCCCGCGAGTTCCTGGAGGAAACGATGCCGGAGGGGCGTCAAGGGGGGGTCAAGAGGAGGCGGGACGGCGGGACGGGCGGGAACGGGCAAGCAGGGAACGGCGGCTTGACGGGTACCTGACGTGACCGGGCGAGGCTTGGGCGAGCGGGATTGCTACGGAGGAGTCATGTCCAGGCCCACGATCGAGATCATCGTGCTGTTCCAGAACCTCGGCGAAGAGCGCGCCTACTATGCGCGGTCTCCGGCGCCGCCGCTTTCCGGCATCCTGCTGGCGGGACTCACTCCCGACACGGTGAACGTCCGGGTGCGGCACGAGATGGTGCGGCCCATTGATTACGACACCGACGCGGACATCATCGCGCTCTCTTTCATGGACTTCTGCGCGCCGCACGCGTACCAGGTGGCTCGTCGGTTTCGGGAGCGGGGCAAGATCGTCGTGGCCGGGGGCAAGTATCCGTCCACGTTCCCGCACGCCGTGGCGCCGCACATGGACGTCACGGTGGCCGGAGAAGCGGAGCGGATCTGGCCGCAGGTCGTGGAAGACATCGTGGCCGGCCGGCAGCGGCGCCTGTACCAGGCACCCGCCGGGCCGTCACTCGAGCGGATACCGTCGCCGCGGTACGATCTCGTGGAGTCGAAGTACGCGGTCTCGGTCGTGACGGAAGCCACGCGAGGCTGCCCCTTCAAGTGCACCTACTGCCAGCTCAACATCGACCCGCTGCGGTTCCGCTGCCGGCCCATTGACGACGTCCTGGCGGACCTCACCGCCACCGCGCGCCTTCCCTATCCGCGACGGAAGCTCGCCATGCTGTACGACAACAACCTGGGCGGCGACATGGGATACGCCAAGGAGCTGCTCCAGGAGGTGGCCAAGCTGGATCTTTGGGCGCTGGGCGTGCAGTTCGCCTTCAGCTGCCTTAACGACGACGAGTTCGTGGACCTGCTTGCGGCGGCCCACTGCCACATGGCGTTCCTGGGCCTGGAGTCGTTGAACGAGCCGAGCTTGCTGGCCGTGCAGAAGCGGCAGAACAAAGTCGCCGAGTACGAGCGGAAGCTGTTCATGCTCAAGGAGCGCGGCATCCTCTCGTTCACCGGCATGATGTTGGCCCTGGAGGAGGACACGCCCGAGTACTACGCCACGCTACCGGAGCGCCTGGAGGAGGTGGACCCCAGCGCCATCTTCCTCTCAATCTCGATCCCCATCCCGGGCACACCGTTCCATCGCGAGCTGGACGGCCAGCGCCGGATCTTCGACGAGGACCTTGCCCACTACGAAGGGGACCACCTGGTGTTCGAGCCCAAGCTCGTGACGCCGGAGCAGGTGTTCGCGACGCGCAAGCTGCTGATGCGGACGTTCTACTCCTGGCCCAGCGTGGCGCGGCGCTGGTGGCGGCTGATGCGCGCGTACTGGGGGAGCGGGGCTGGGTGGGACAAGCTATTCGGGAGTGCCCTGATCTCGTTCGTGCTATTCCAGCTGTCGCGGTTCCAGCGGTATCACGCGCGGTGGCGGGTGTTTCCCGCGCGCGCACCGGTGGTGCCGGCAATCCCATCGCCGCGACTCGAGGCGATCTCCGGTTCGTAGCGTGAGCGGCGGGGAGACACTTATGGAGCCGGTGACGAATGAGACGCATCACGGCGGCTGCGCGGCCGCACACATTGCTCTGGGTCCAAGGCGGGGGACCGCTACCTCAGTGGTCGGAAGCACGGATGTCTCGGGGACCGCATCGAGTGGAGGCGACCGCTTGGCCTCAACAGTGCCGGGCGGTCGGGGTGACGGCGACGTTCCATGCTTGGAAGCTGGTGGTTGATACGGCTCAGGGAACGTCAGTAGCCGAGCGGGATCGCTGCGCTGGCCTCGAGCACCTCGTGGTGGGAGAGTCGGGCTTCGGGCACAGCGGTGATCTCGAGGACCGCTGCGGCGGGATAACGTCGCGCGCATGACCCCGGGGCCGCTCCGCGCTTTCATATGGTCGCGCTTGGCGGAGGCCTGCTAAGGAGTGCATCGCAAGGCTTGAACTCCGCGCGTGCTGGGAGTGACTTCAAGGCTGCATGTAACATCTGGCATCGTCGCCGAGGTTCCAGTGATCGCGATGTTCGAATCTGACGCGGCAACCAAGCGAAGGCTAACCGTAGAGTCGGCAACGTAAGCAAGCTCGTCGAGGGTGCGAGCGAATCGCCCGTGATGCTGGAAGAACGCTTGCTCGGCATCTAGGGCACGATGGATCTCGCCTCGCAACCTCTTGTGCGCGATGTCGACGAGCGTGACACAGGCGCACAGCGAACTGTAAACCACGGCAACGAAAAGGAGCACCGCGCCGACGGCTGCCACTATGACTCTAGCCTTCATCACAACGCCAACCACACGATGAGCAGTCCGCTCAAAGCTCCCGTGGTGGCGCTCACGGGAATCACGAGAGGTGCATCCCCAGAGGCTGAGCCACCTTTAGCAAGGTAGATCACCACACCGAACAAGGCACCGTAGAGCCCGCCCAGACCAAGCCCAGCGAACCATCCGCTCGCGGATGACATCGACAACCCCGTGAGCAACGCCACAAGGATACCGCGAATCGTTCCAGCCGTGACGATCTGGTGCTTATATGGTTCCCGTGGCTCGAAGTAGATGCCCGCCGCCCCCAAAGCGCCGAGGACTGAGCCGATCAAGACCACGATGGGGATGTTCAACCGATGCTCTCCGAGTCGCCTGACGGATCGCGCTTGAGCTGCGCAGCGTGACGGAAGATCGATTCACCACCCTAATCTGTCGCCGCGTCAGCTCCAAGCGCGGGCAGGCCTTCCGAGCCCGCCTTGTATCCGCGCCGTTGAAGATGTCCTCGGTTCCCGCATCTCGGAACGAGCGGATCATGATACCGTGATAGCACTGTAGTCATGCTATTGTAAGCAATCTGGGCCAGGGAGCGGCGTAACGCACTCTGGTGGGCCACTACTCGCGCCAGGAACTCGAGAGCCTCCACCGTCTCCGCACCCGCCGTGGGGCCGCTCGCCTTTTTCACGTCCGTCGCGCGAGGCAATTGAGAGTCCAGGGTGCCGCGTTGACATCTTCATGATGATGCGTTAGCATCAATCATGCGCACCACCGTGGACATCGAGGCTGGGCTGCTGAAGCGCCTGCGGCACGAGGCGCTGCGGCGCCGGTTACCCTTCAAGCACCTGCTGAACACGCTGCTGCGACAGGGCCTGGAGCGTCCCGACGCGCGACCCCGTCGCTACCGCTGTCCGACGTTCGCGATGGGATCGCCCGCGCCCTCGCTGAACCTGGACAAGGCCCTCGGCCTGGCCACCGCGCTGGAGGATGAGGAGATCGCGCGCGAGCTGCTCCTGCGAAGGTAGCCTCCGCTGAAGCTGCTCGACCTCAACCTCCTGGCCTACGCCGTCAACCGCGAAAGCGCACCGCACCGCGCGGCAAAGGCGTGGCTCGAGGGCGCGCTGGCGGGGGTGGAGACGGTCGCCCTTCCCTGGGTCGTTGTCCTGGGGTTTCTACGGATCACCACCAGTCACCGCATCATGCCGCGGCCGCTCACCGCCGAGCAGGCCCTGGCCATAGTGGATGGCTGGCTCGAAATGCCGGGCGTGGTCCTCCTGAACCCCGGCGAGGAGCACTGGAGCATTCTCCGCGAGCTGCTCGCCGCGAGCGGCACCGCCGGCAACCTGACCACGGACGCTCACCTGGCAGCGCTCGCGATCGAGCACGGGTGCGAGCTGTACTCCACCGATGGTGATTTCGCCCGGTTCGGCCGCCTGCGCTGGGTGAACCCGATCGCCTGATCACGCCGGCCCACGGTCGAGCCCCGGATTCGTTGGAGAGTGTGCCGCACGAACGCCTTGCTTCTCCCTGGTGACGGTGTCTGTAGACTTCTCGGGCAATGGGGCGACACTTGGATCCGCGACTGCGCTCACGGACGCTTGAACCGGATCGGGGGCAGCACCACTCGCTCCGGCAGCACGGATTCGCCACGCAGGAACGCCAACATGGTCTCCAGGATCACCGGCGATGAGAGGAACAGGTCGTCGTCATGCGAGCCACCATCAATGATGAGATGATGGCTGTTGGGGAACCCTTGTCGCACCTCGTTCGCATTGCTGGGTGGCGTCTTGATATCGAGTGACCCGCTGATGAACAGCACCGGGACATCCGACGCCACAGGGCTCCGGTACGCATCACCGACATCCTCGACCGGCCAATGGGCGCAGCTGGCCCTGAGGCCCATGTTGCCCGCATCGCCCAGGATGGCCATCGCCGCCTGTGCCTCGATGAGCGCTAGCCGCTCGGCCGAAGCGCCGGAGCTGCAGTCCATGGCCACGGTCATCGCCAGCTCGCGGATCCCGCGCCGTGACCGGACCACCAGCGGGACGATCGCCGACAGGTCTCCCCGGAGTATCGGGATGATGCGTGCCGGAAACCGCACGATATCTTCGCGCTCGCCCAGCTCGCCAAAGATCCCGCGGCGCAGATCATCGGCACCGAGCACCACCGTGAGGCTGTCCCCCGTGTCCGGATCGACGAACGGCAGGCGCACGGGCTCCACATCGAGCCGGGCGAGCAAGGTCCGCAGCTGGCCCAGGAAGTCACGGACGACCGCGCGCAGCCGGGGATCGGCTTGCATGGCACTGTCCACCCGAAAGAGCACGCGGTCGAGATTCGCGGGAAGCTTGTAGGTGTGATCTGGTCCTTCCACGCCGGCGAGCGTTGCGGCGGCCACCCGGTCCGGGAACTGCCGTATATACGCCAGGGCCAGGTGCGTGCCGTAGCTGATGCCCCACAGCACCAACCGCTCGGCGCCGAGGGCCGCGCGCAGGTCGTCGAGGTCGGCGGCGCTCTCGCGCGTGTTGAATGCCTGCACGTCCACGGAGTCTGACCAGTGCGCGTAGCACGCGTCGAGGAACGGCCCGCTCGCCTGACGCAGGTTCGCGACGGTGGTCGGTTGGTCGAGCGGGTGGCTCCAGCTATCGGGACAGACCAGGTAGGGATCCGTGAGATAGACCCCGCGTTGATCGAGCGCGATCACGTCACCTGCGGCCCGCAGCGCCTGGAACACGTCGAACCGGTCACCCGCGGAGGAGAGCGTGCCGGACCCTCCAGGTCCCCCGGCCAGGTAGACGATGGGAGGCCCGGGGTTCTCGCTGGTGCTCTTGAAGCGGACGAAGTGAATCTCGATGGAATCCGCGCCTGGATCTGCGTGGCGCACGGGAACGCGCAGGCGTCCCTCCTCGGCCTCAATCGTTCTGGGTCCGGGGAGCAGCCGCCGCGGCGAGGGTATCAGCCAGTACTCGGTTTCCGCGAACGTGATTGGCGTGAGCGTCAAGGCTCCTTGAGTAACTGACGGCCCTCGGGCCTCACGGATTGGGCCGGCGTCCCAGCCGCACGCCATCGTGGCTGCGGTGAGCAGCAGTACGGAACGACCCGACCGATGCGAGCATTGGCGGCGTTGCGTCATTCTCAACCTCTGCCGGAACGTAGGGCTTCCACTACGTGGTTGTGCGGGCCGAGGTTCCTGAGCCTTCCGCCTCCCGGCCATCACCCGATCGTCGGGCGTGACGGCGGCGCTCTGAGCTTGAAACCGGGTTGTCGACACGGCTCAGGGAGCGTCAATAGCCGGGCGGGATCCCAGCGACGAGTCAGGCGTGTTGGGGTCCAGCAACGACCGACCCACCTCGGCGTGTCCCTCCAACAACCGTTCAATATCCGCCGCGATGTCCTGAGCGGCGGAAAGGTCTCGAGTAATCCCGTCGAGGCTGCCCGTCCCCGCATGCATTCGCAGTAGAGCCAGGCGGATCGTTTCCAACGCCGTCACCGCATCGTGAAGTCGGGCCTGCGCAACATCGCGAGCCTGCGTGAGATCTCGCGCGAGGCTCTCGCGCTGAGGGGTGAGGTCGTCGAAGTCGCGGCCGGCTGTCGGCCGTGCGTCGACCAACATCTCGTTCAACTCATCGACCGTGCGCCGCATCTCCTGCGCGTCCCTTTCGAGCCGCGCCACGACATCCGGGAGGCTCTCGAGTCCCCTCCGCGATGCCTTCGGCAGATCCTCGAAAAGGCGTTCCGCTGCCATACCGATAGCCATCTCGGTGTGACGAAACGTAGTCGCACCGGCGCCGACTTGTTTGAGACCCACCCTAGAGACCTTGAAGAGCGCTTTCCCCACACGACTCTCCCAGAACTTCCCCCACCACTTGCCCACAACCCCTTTCCGGCTGCCGCGTAGGGCTTTGATCGGCAGCCCGACCAGGCACGCGATCATGCCTCCGCCGGTGAGCAAACTCACGCCGGCCAGGACGAGGTTGGACACCGCGTTGAGATCGAGCACGACCGCCAACGCCGTCCCCACGCCCATCGCGCCGAGGCCACCATACCACAACCCGGATGCGAGTCGATCGATCCAGTTGCGCTTGGCGCCGCTTTCGAATGCCAATTCCTCCTTGCGCATGCGAAGGTCTTCCCGAAGCGCCGCTAACAACTCTTGATGACCATAGCCCGACCGCGCGAGCTGGCGCGTCATCCGGAACAGCATCCCGATCGGGACAGACCCAACGGTGAGCGTCATCAATCCGCCAAAGAACGTGGCGACGGGGGCGTCGGCCGCGAGACCTACGCCCGCGATCGCCACCCCGTAGGCGACGATGATCGCCCAGAGGCTCAAGCCTCGAAACTCTTCACGATTCTGGTTGATGAAGGCCCGGAGTGGCACCGGGATCTCTCGGCGCACTTCGATCGACCGGGTCAAGGCGGCTGCCAGCTCTTCGCCGTTGGCGAACCGATCCCTCGGATCCTTGGCCAGACAGCGATCGATCGCCCGAGCGAGCTGTCGCGGTACCTCGGGGGCGACACTGGCCACGGGTGGGGCAACCTGCGTAATGTGCTTCGCGAGGACCGCTGCAACCGTGTCGCCGTCGAATGGCAGCCGACCGGTCAGGGCATAGAAGCCTACGACACCCAACGAATAGATGTCGCTCCGTTCGGTTGACGGTTCGCCGCTGGCCTGCTCCGGGCTCATGAACTCTGCCGTGCCAAGGATCTCTCCTCTTCCGGTCAGTATCGGCCCCTCGCTCACTTGGGCGATGCCGAAGTCGGTCACCAATGCACGCCCGGTGCTCAGCTCCAGCAGGATGTTGTCGGGCTTGACGTCGCGGTGCACGACGCCATGCGCGTGCGCGTAGGCAAGCGCCCAAGCCACCTCACGCAGGATTCGTGACGATTCACCCCCGGGCAAGGCTCCCCGGCGCCGAATCGCGGAACCCAAGGTCTCACCATCGACATAGGCCATCGTGAAGAACACGAACCTAGCAACCTCTTCCACCGTGTAGATCGGAACGATGTTGGGTTGCGAGAGCTTCGCGGCCGTCCGGGCCTCGCGCATGAACCGTTCGCGTAACGCCGCCTCGGCACCCATCACCGGGGGAAGGAGCTTGAGAGCCACGGGCCGGTCGAGCGCCACCTCGTGAGCGAGGTACACGATGCCCATCCCGCCACGGCCCAGCTCGCGCTCGAGCGAGTAGCGACCCGCGAGCGCCTCTTGAAGGGCGATGAACTCGGAGCTAGTGCCTCTGGTCACGGCAGGCCACTACGGCGGCGTCGGAAGATCGACATGTCCAAATCGTCGTCTGATCGCAAAGTTGGATGTCGGCCATATGAAACCTTTCTGATCGGCCAGGCGCAACCCCAATACTGCTCAAGGTCGTGACCGACGCACTCGGCATGTTGACCGGTCAGGTGCATTGGTGGTCATCGAGGTCGCTCATGCCGCGTGCACGCTTGGGGAGGCGTGCTTGTGGCAGCCTGCACGAGAAACTCGGTTTGTGGAGGGCACCTCAACAACTGGCGCACTGCTCTCGCGTTGCCGCGCAGCTCGCGCCGCTGCGTCTCCTGGTCGTCTGGATCCTCAGTAGATCCCGACCCACCCCTTCACTGACTCAATCAGCTTAGTCGGATCAAAGGCCTTCCCTGCCTTGAACACGAGCTCGACGTTTCGCAGGTCAGCGATCCGCACCGACGGATCTCCCACGACAAGCACCAGGTCCGCTTGCTTGCCGACGACAATGGACCCAACCTCGTCCGCCCGATTGAGATATGTCGCACCGTTGAGCGTTGCTACCTTCAACGCCTCCAGCGGGGTGAGGCCGGCCTCGACGAGGAGTTCGATCTCGCGTTGATTCGCATATCCGGGAATGACCCCGCCCTGCCCCGAACCAGCGTCTGAGCCCGCGACAAGCAGGCCGCCGGCGCGCGCGAATGCGACTTCCATTGCTGCAGCCCTCGGATACAGCTGCGCAAAGACCGCCGATGGGTAACGCTGCCTTAGCGCGAACACGGCTTCGACCGTATCCCTGAGCTGCGGCGTGAGCACGTCGACCCCCGGCGGCATCGGCCGCTCAGGTGTCGCGGTTTCGAACACGGGCAAGGTCGAGGTAAGCGCGACCTTGCGGTCCACGAGCAGGCGCAGCAGCGACTTGAATTCCGAGCTCGCCGTATCGAGAGTCGCAACCGATTGCCCGCCCGGGTTGAAGAATCCCGGGCACACGTCCCGCGGCTTGTTCGGGAGGAAGTCCGTCGAATTGAAGAACCCGTGCTCGATATTGTCGATGCCGAGCTCGGCGGCTTCCCGAAACGTCACCGAACACGAGTGGAGTGTGATTTTGAGCCCGCGCGCGTGCGCCTCTTCGATCGCCGCGCGCAGCTGATCGCGCGTGATATGGGTGTACGCCTTGAACGACGTGGCGCCCGCATCGGCCCAGAAGTTCACGAACCGCCGGGCGTCGTCCGCGTTCTGCAGAACGTACGCCGCCATGGGCGGTCCGCCGGGACCCTGGAGGTACGGTGCCGTTGCATCGATCCACGGACCTGGCTTCAACCCGCGATCGATCTGCTGCTTCATCGCGATATCTGCGTAGCCATTGACGCCGCCCGCGGTGCGAAGCGACGTCACGCCGCCTGCGAGGTACAGACGCGTGAAGCTCTCGCCATACCAAGCCCCGATGCTGCCGTACGGACCAAAGAAATGCTCGTGGACCATCACGAGGCCGGGAATCACAGACTTGCCCGCGCCGTCAAGGACGAGCGCGTCCGGCGGGATCGCCGTGCGTGCCTCGTCGCCCACAGCCGCGATCGTGCCATTGCGAATGACGATCGTCTGGTTCGGTCTCGCCGGCGCGCCGGTGCCATCGATCACACGTACGTCCCGAATGGCGATGATGGCGGTGTCCGTGTGCAGGAATCGCGCAAGCGGATTGGCGCCACGCCCGCCTGCCTGTGGTTCGGCGAGCGTGCTCGCGGAAACCAACGCTGCGAGAAAGAGTAGTCGTCGCATAGTCACCTCACGATGGCTCAAAGATCACACCGAGAAACCGAAGCGTGGTGGGGCCGGCTAGTCGTGCGGATGAGCGGCGGGTTGGCGCTCCCGCCCACCCGGCGTGCTCCTGTGCGCTTGACGATCTGCGGCTCACCTTCGGCCACTCATGATCAATAGAGATCCCTCCCCCCCGCGGGCGGACGAGGTGGATCTCGATGGAATCGGCGCCTGGATCTGCGTGGCGCACGGGAACGCGCAGGCGTCCCTCCTCGACCTCAATCGTTCTGGGTCTGGGGAGCAGCCGCACGCGCTCAGCAGCTTGGCGAAGCGGCGGTGCGCTAGTTGACGGAGTGGGCAATGGCCAGGGCCACGAGCGCAGCGCCGCCGCCGACGAGTGACAGGGCGAGACCGGGGACCCAGCCGAACTCCACTCCACCGTAGACGCGGACGGAAGTCGCGGTATACCCCGTGCAGGTCGACGGGCCGCAGGTGAACGCCGAGCGGCGCACATACTCCGGCCGCACCCCGACGCCGAACCAGTGCACCGGGCTGTACTTGACAAGGCCGAGGATGGAGCCGGCCTTGAGTTGGCCGCCGACGACCACGGTCCCGAGCGCGACGTCGAGCGAGCGGTCGCGCGCGAACCAGCGACGGTAGCGGACCACTGGCCCGGTCGTGGCGTCGTCCTCGTCCCCGGTCACGAACCAGGAGGCGCCGATCGCGTGGTGCGGGCTTGCGTTCACCATCACGCCCCAGTCCACGATCGCGCGGAGCGGCGTGCCCCCGTTGGTTCGTCCGGGCTTGATGTATCCGCCCGCATTGGTAATGAAGAAAACGCTGCACTCGGGCGCCGGGCGCGCGCGGAAACAGAGATTGTCCGCCGCACGATGGGGAGCCTGGGCGAGCACGATGGCGGGGGGCGCTGCAGCCAGAAGCACCGCCAGGGTAGTTGATCTGGGGAGTGCGGTCACGGAATAGGCTCCTGTCATGTTTCCTCGCCTCATGGGGACACCAAACCGCGCATGCCTTAGTGGTCTGCGGGCGGGTGCGGTCTGACGGTTCGCGAATGAACGGCGGCGCAGCCGCCGAAACCAACCAAGCCATGCATCGCCTGCCGCGTGGACCATTACACCAACTTGAGGGAGTCGCCGCGCCGGCAGGTCCGTTGGCCGGTTAGGCGTCACACTCTTACGGAGCACTGCCGGCGTATCGCGTGACACTACAGTCCGTAGCGTAGCCGGAGCCCGGCTCTATCCAAGAAACCCGTATTGCCGGAGGCGTCCTTGAGCCAAAGGAAGTTGTAGCCGGCTCCTGCCGCGAGCGTTCTCGATAACTGAATCTCAACTCCGGCTACGCCCCCGGGATCGATCGTCGAGCGGATGGTGGTAACGGTGGTCCAACTGCGACCGTACTGGATCATTCCGCCCGTGTAGGCTCGAAGCCGTCCTCGAGTGTAATGGATGGCCACGATGGCGGGAGCCGCCACTTCCTTTTGCGTTGTCGAGCCGAGGTCAATGGCAACATAGCTCACCGCCACGGCGCCGCTCACGGCCCAGGTCCGGTCTGCTGAGACCGCGGTGCTCCAAGTAACGCTCGCCCCGAACATGGGCTTGGGGTCCAGGTCGAACTTGGGGTCGCAGTAGGCAGCGCCGACACCGAGCGCGAGAGCGGGAGAAGGGTGGTAGGCGACATCGGCGCCCGCAGCCCACTGATTGACGGAATCGAGGGCGTAACTGAAGCTTGCGCCAAGAAACACGTTGGGTTCCGGGTGCTGGACCGGAGCCGCTAAGACGTAGTTGGGGGTGAATTGACAGATCACCTGACCATGAACTGATCGGGAAACAATAAGTAACGCCAGCAGGCTGATAGCGTTGAGTGCTCTCCCGGACATCGAAGAACGCCTCCGATTCAGTGTCGTCCGCCACCGGGGCGGGAAGGTGACGCCTAACCTCTACTTTACTTGCGCCTCCCAATCTGCGACTCGCTCCACCAACCTGCAACGCACCGGTCTCATGACTGAACCATCGCCCCACTGATCGTGGGGCTCGACATGCGTTCGCCGACGGCTGACGTTCCGACGACGTACCAGGCACACGCCAGCTGCGGGCGACTCCTACGCTGGCGACTGAGTCGCTGGATCGTACGACGTGGGTAGCCACGGGCGCCCGAGGTCATTGCACGACGGTCAGCATCGCTATGACCAGTCCGGTACTGTGCGCTAGGATATTTGCCAGCAGATCGCGCCTCCACAAGTAGAAGAGCGTCATCACGATCCCCCCGGGCAGAGCGGCGCCGAGAGAAAAGCCGAGACCCCACGCCGGGATGTGTGATAGTCCAAACGCGATTGCGGAAATGGACGCAGCGAGCCACCGCTTGCCGGTCAGTGTGCTCAACCGTTCGATCGCGTACCCGCGATACAGGGTTTCCTCGACGGCTCCGCCCGTCACTGCCAGAACGATTCGGAACCACACTGGCAGCGATGCCAACCGAGTCAGCCCAGGCTCGAGGCCCTCGGACCCAAGAGCGCCCACTAGGGGCGTGGTCATCAACGGTAGCACGTAAAACCCCGCGACCCAGAGCAGGGCACCCCACAATAGCGTGGCCAGAGTCGGTGGCCGCAAGCCGATAGATCTGAGGGACTGGCGCTCTTTCGTGACAACGACCCAGACGATAAAGCCTGCCAGGCCGAGGTAGAGAGCCTGAAGCAGGATCTGCGCGCCGAGAGATGGCAACTGCTGAAGTGGCCAATCGGAGAGCAGCATGAGTAGTGGAGAACCACTGAGCGCCACGACCAGGGCGACGCGAGTGGGCAAGCCTAGCATCTGCGAGTGAGCTTCTCTCGGGGCGGTCTAACGCATATTGAGACCGCGCCCCTTGGTGGTACCATGGAGTTGTCGAAGATCCATGGATCCCAACAAGGAGCGGCTCTCATGAAACGGACGACCAAGTATGTGCCGCTGGACGTGCATCAGGCAACCACGGTGGCCTCGGTGCGTGAGGAATGCGGGCGCGTGATCGCGCGTGCGCTGCCGACGGAAGCCGGGGCCCTGCTCGAGTTCGTCCGCGGCATGCGCGGGGCGATCCACGTGGCGTTCGAGGAGGGCACCCAGGCGCAGTGGTTGCACGAGCTGCTCGCGCCACGGGTGGATCGGGTGGTGGTGTGCGACCGGCGGGGAGAGGTGCGCCAGGGGAACAAGGGCGATGTCGTGGATGCGGATCACCTCTCCGAGGTGCTCCGGCGCGGCGGGCTGCATCCGGTCTATCACGGGGACGGGCGGCGGGCGACGCTGCAGGAGCTGGCCCGAACCTCTCAGAACCTGGTCGAAGACAGCACCTCTGTCCTTGACAATCGCTCTCATAGAACGACGGTCCGGTCATGCGGCCGCCTCATGAACCGTAGTAGTCATGAAACCAGGCGCTGTCCAGGCGGATAATGGAGCTCACTGCGGCGCCGAGCTGCGCCCCGTACGCGGGTGATACGCCGTACACCTTCTTCTTGCGATCGCGCACGGCTGCTACCGCCGGAGTCGGGTCACCGTCGGCTGACAACAGATACGCTGCGTCCGCACTCAGCTCCCGCCAGCACCGAGATTCATGCGCCTGAGCAGCGCTTCAAACCGCAGGTGACCTCGGAGCCCTCTGAACGACAGGCCTACCCGCAAATACTTAATGTCGAGGTCACGTGCGTCGAACGACCGTTCCAACCAGTCGAGTGGCAGCTCCGTTTCATCAGCGCGGGCGTAGAGCGTCGCCACAGTGTACGGCCGGACATACGTTGCTCTTGAGCGCTCGGCCAGTTCGTCGGCGGCGCGTCGGAGCGCCACCTTATAGCCGCCTTCCGCATGCCCGCGCTCCAACGCTTCGATGGTACCGTGGTCATCCAACACGCTGAAGTACGCCTTTACTTCTCCGTATGCCTCGGGGTATCGCCCTTGTTCATGGAAAATCCCCCAGAGGCCGTAATGGGCTTGCTGCACGTTCGCCGGAATCCGGAGCAGCGCGCGAAATCGCGCCTCGGCTTCGTCGTAGCGTCCGCGGAACACCGAGAGGAAACCACTTTGGAGGATGATGCCGGGGTTCAGCGGGTCGCGCTGCACGGCGCGCTCCATAAGAGATGCTGCTTCAGCCGGGCGACCCACGGCCACAAGCAACATGGCATACGCACTCTGGACGGACGCATCGTTCGGGTCCGTCTCGAGCACGCGCCGATACTCCCTCTCCGCACCAATCCAATCCCACTGCCATATCCGGATGTTTGCAAGCGCCATGCGTAGCTGGACCATCGTGCTATCGAGCTCCCGGGCCCGAATGAGCGATGGCTCGGCCCTTCGTAGAGCCTCTTCAGGGGGCACAACCCCATCACGGCGCGGGCATTCCACACACTCGAGATCGCCATGTGCGCCGCGGCGTAGTTCGGATCCTGTCGCACCGCGGATTCATAATGCTGCATCGCTTCATCGAGACCAGCCGGCGTCCTCGTCCGTGCCGCGCGCCGACCTCTCAGCAGCGCCTCGTGGGCCAGGGGATCCACGTCGCGGGAGACGGCGAGGCGCGCCTCCTCGCCGGATGTCAACCGGACTCCGATCTGGCGCGCGATCGCTTCCGCCACTTCACTCTGCACCGAGAGCACGGCGCGGGTATCCCGGTCGAAGGTCTGCGCCCACAGGTGCTGCTCGCGCGGGCGCGCCTGGATCAGCTGCACCTGGATGCGCACGCTGTCCCCTGTCTTGAGCACCGATCCCTCCACCAGCGCGCTAACACCCAGCTCCCCGGCGATCTCACCGATGGACTTGCTCGTGTTCCTGAACCGCAGGGTCGACGTCCGCGAGATGACTCGCAGCGCGCCGATCTGTGCCAGCCGGCTGATCAGCGCATCGTGCATCCCGTCGACGAAGTCCTCCTGCTCCGCATCGCGCGACAGGTTCTCGAACGGCAGGACGGCGATCGAATCGAGCTGCGGCCCTCCGAAGAGGCCGGCCCGGATCCCGAGCCAGACGCCAACAGGTAGCAGGACCGCCAGCACGACGGCGAGAACCGCTACCCGGCGGCCCCGAACCGTCAGACCCCGTCCGACGGACGGCTGGCTCGCCGCCCGGTCCAGCGCCGCACTGAAAGCGGCCGCGGTCGCGAAGCGATCAGCCGGGGTCTTGGCGAGCGCCTTGACGAGTGCCTGGTCGACCCCGGCAGGGACCGTGTCCCGGAGGCGCCGGACGGAGGGCACCGGGTCAGCCAACAGCTTGGCAAGCACAACGTGCGGCGTCGGGCCCGCATACGGCGGCTCCCCGGCCAGCAGCTCGTACAGCACGCAGCCGAGCGCGTAGATATCGCTGCGGGCATCCACGCCCCGCTCTCCGGTGGCCTGCTCCGGACTCATGTACGCCGGGGTGCCCACCGCGAGGCCGGTCCCGGTCAGGCGCTCGCTGCCCGCCGCATCGATCGCCCGGGCGATCCCGAAGTCACTGACCACGGCGTGGCCCTCCGCGAGGAGGATGTTCTCCGGCTTGATATCGCGGTGAACCACGCCGTGATGGTGGGCGTAGGACAGCGCGTCGGCCACCTCATGGACGATGCGGAGGGCGTCCTCCAGGGGAAGCTGCTTCTCCCGGTTGAGCCAATCGCGCAGCGATTCGCCCTCGACAAACGGCATGACGTAGTACAGGAGCCCGTCGGCGTCACCAGAGTCGTGCAGCGGCAGGATGTTGGGATGGCTGAGGCGGGCGGCGATCTCGATTTCACGGAGGAAGCGGCTGGAGCCGATGGCGTGAGCCAGGTCTGGTTCGAGGACCTTTACGGCTACGCTGCGGCGGTGCCTGAGGTCCTCGGCGAGGTAGACCGTCGCCATCCCGCCACGGCCGAGCTCGCGCGTGATCGCGTAGCGCCCCGAAAGGGCAGACTTGAGGCGGTCAAACGAATCGGCCACTGGACCCGACCCTGAAACATGGGTAGCGAGGCACAAGTCACCCGGCGGAGGTGACGTGTGACGCCATGCCGCTCAGCCGCGAGCAGCGCTCACGATCCGCTCGACTCAATGTCCTGCTCTCGCGCTGCTCGTCGGCTGCAGCGGCTCGTCAGGCGGCATCGTTTCTGCCTATGGCGCATAAACCCGGTTCAAGCGTGGAAGGTACCTTGGAAGCAGCAAGAGGGTGACGCCGTACCATGCACCAACACCTGGTCCGAGATCCACGAGACCTGCCGCAGCGAGTCGCGGACTGAGGAGTCCGCGCTCGGCTGGGTTGGCGCCGAGCCTGCCCTTACTCCCACGAATCGACGCACGAATCGAGTCGCGGACTGTGAGGCGGGTTTAGCGTCGAACACGGTGCGACCCCGTGTTGCGCAATCTGTAAATCGCATTTACAATCGGCCAGCCCCGTACCGGCTTTTCCCACATCCTCAACGGCCCGCGTTTCAGCCGCGAAGGCGCGGCGCGCTCCTAGTTCTTGCCCTTGCGCGCTTTGGTCCGGCGCCGCGCCTTCGTCGGCTGTAAACGCTTGTTGTTAGAGAGCGCCATCAGCACGCGGCCAGCGGAGCGTTCGCGCTCGTCACGCACCAGCGCAACCAGTTCGCCGCGCCGCAGCCTGGTGCGGACCCCCGGGACATCCAGCGGCGACCGATCAGAAACGACGGGCTGCACCACGAACGTCGAGCCATCCTGACGGCGGATCTGCACCCGACCTTCTCGGCGTGCCTGATCAAGCAGCGCCGCGAGCCGCTGCCGGGCTTCCGAATACGTATAGGTTCTCATAACACCTCCACAAGGTCGACACCGGCTAGCGGCGCCACGGCGCTGAGCCGCGCATCCAACGTCAGGAGTGGCAGGCCCCGACTGCGAGCCAGCTCGAGCATATAGCCGTCATAGGCGTAGACGCCGCGCTCGGTGGCCAGCGCGATAGCCCGGGCGATATCCACCTCGACCAGGCGGATCGCGATCTTCTGGTATGATGCCCAGCCAGCGTCGGCCTCGGCAGCGGACAGCCGTCGACGTCGCACAGCAGCCACCAAAGCGTTCCCGACCTCCCAGGGCAGCGACGCCGGCGAGAACAGCACGGCTCCCGCAGTTACAGCGATCAGGGCTGGCCGCTCGGGTTCCTCCAAGAGCACTGCCAAGACCGCGGCCGTATCGATCACGAGGTCCACGACGCCCCCATAGCTGTCCTATTGTACAATGCAACGGGAGCCGGACGTTGTCAAGGCGGTGAAGGTGTAAAGCATCACCCAGAACAAAGCGTCAAGCATCGGCCCGATCGTTGGCCCCCGTTGCCCAGGATTCCCGTCCCTAGTCCATGAGACCCATCAGCCAGTGCGCCACGTTCAGACAGAACTGCGCATTCCGTTCGGCGAACGGCATGTTGAAACCGCCGGGGATGCGTTGCTGGCCAGCAATCTGGGCCGAGCACATGGCGGCCTCTGACAGGAGCACGACTCGGCCTTGGCCGATTCGACGGCTCCCGCCCAACAGCCACCCACCGAGCGCAAAGAGGGGGTATTCTCCTGCCGGGGCACCTCTCACGTTTCCTGCCAACACCACCACCCCCGTGGCGGTCGGGCCGAACACCAACAACGGCTCCACGCCCGACGATGGGAAGAACGCCGTTCCAGTGAAGGACACCACCCGGTCAACGGCCTCCTCAGGTGCTCGCCCTTGAAGGATCGGGTGATTCGCGAGCGTACCCGGATCCCCTAATCCCTTGCGGAACCTGTCAAACGGCATTCCATGCGCGTCCGTGGTCTGGCGAAGCGCCTCCTCATCGAGGTTTCCAAACACGGCCGACCAGGTGGGGGAGCTCGGTGTTGGCCCGACATAACCGTCAAAGAGCTGGAACCCCATCAGGGACGCGACCGTCGACATCGCGCCGACGTAGGGCGGGTGATCCATGAAGATCCACAGGGCGCCGCCTCGGAGAACCCAGGTGAGAAGCGCGTCGTGCTCGCTCTTCGTGAAGGCACTCGGATGAGGATATCCGGGCGGAGGCGGACCCGCCACGTCACCGGCGTTCGCGATGACGAGCAAGTCGCATGCTTCCAGAGACGCATCGTCCATCGTGCCCGGGAGATCGGCGACCCGGAATCCGTCATCCTCGAGAAGACGAGCAAAGGGTGCGTATCTTCCGTCGATGCGGAGAGCGTTGCGATGCCCGCTGTCCACGCACACCCGTGGTCCTTCGGCTTGTGGGTACGCTGGATTCGCGACGGGATACCGGAACGCGGTGTCAGCAACCTGCTGAGCCCGGATGGTCGGCGTCACAAGCGCCGACATCAGGACCACCCCTGTCAGACCAACACGCAGTTGTCTCATGGATCGTACCTTGGCGTCGTTCCAACACCTCATGGACTTGCACGACATACGGCACGATGCCGCAAGACTCCCACCCTGTAAAGAGCCCCCGTCCCGCGATCGCATGGTTCTTTCGCTCGATGTACGACGCGTCGCGAAGCGCCGAGCCCACGCGTCAGCGTCGGAACATGGCACGCACGCCCGGTGCCAAGGCTACAGTCCGCGGGAGACACCGAAGGAGACGGTCCAGCATCTCAGCTGGTACTCGTCAAAACGGCGGAAGCCAAAGGCGTGGCGTGCGCTCAAAGACGCTCCCCAACCCATGGCGGTCATCACTTCCACTTCGACGCCGCCCATCAGAGCAAAGTCGCTCGGGTTCGCCTGGGAGACGGAGAGGTCCGGTGCGAAACCACCTACGACACTCGCTCCCACTCCCGCGCGTCGAGGTCGGTAGCCGAGGTGGACCAGCATGGGGATTTCGAGGGAGACGACGTGAACGGCCGGACCACTATCCCATCCTTTGGCGACGAACGTGGCGCCGATCTCGAACCAGAACCACCGGCGGAACCCCGAAGACACCGCCACGCCGGCCGTTGGGGTCACCCGGTGGTTGGCCGTCCAGTAGGTTGACCAGAAGCACTCCGGCGCAACGTTTGGACAATACCACCCGTGCATCATCCCCCAGGAATCCGCGACACCCGCGGTCAGGTGCAGCCGGGTCTGCGCGTGCGCGATGTCGAACGACGTGGTCGGCGCCGCGGCGCAGACGAGAATCGTGGCAGCCAGCACCTTGACGTGGAACAAGGGGCCCCCGGTTACCTCTGAAAGCTTCGCTGCCGATTTCATGCAGCGGCGCACTCCCCCAATCCTGATACCTCGAGCATGTCCTCGCAGGCCACAATCACATCGCGCGCATCCCGTGTCGGGCCGGTGAAGCCGCCCTCTGGCGCTGCAGGTACACGCTATGGCACAACCACGAAGATGTTCGAGAACTTCTCGATCCTGGTGCGCCGGTCATGTGCGAAGGTGGTCCGTGCAAACCGGAATTCATAATTGGGCGTGAATTGGGTGGACGTGACGCGGAAACTCATCTCGACGTTTGGGTTAGTGCTTCCTGAAGCACCGCCGAGCGCGCACGCGACACCGTAGGACCCGATGTGGTACCACCTCCCAAGCAATCCCGGCCCTTCGACCCACTGCTCGAGCTCTACACTCCACCCGCATGTTGCCGTGGGCGGGGAATCACTCCAAACGGAAAACAACCTACCCTCATCGCCGAACCTGTATGAGGTGCGATCCGTTCGGAGCTCCACAAGTTCGGAACACACTCCGTCAGTGTCAGGACACACGACGTCCACGGGAGTCGCGCACGCGACTGCGAGCAGGCACACCAGCCCGAGTAGCGCAGTTGCCTTCATCTGCCTGCGGCCCCAGCAACGAATGCGGCGAGCGTCTGACAGAGGAATCGGTGCATGCGTGCCTCCAGATCGACTGACGCCACCAGGCACACACCGTAGCCAGTCACGGGAGGAAGGACCGACCACGCGAGGGAGCATGGTGCTCGGTCGCCGTCCGGATTGCATCTCCGCGACGGGGCCTCGTTGGGTATACCCGCATGCGCGGCGGAAGGTCACGCGATCTCCGACAACCACACTCCCCGTTTGCAAGGAGTCGATGGGGCTACCGATTCTCGGACAGCACTAGGGAACGAAGGGCCGGGGAAAGAACGGCGGGCGTGACGGCGCGGCCGATCCGCTCTTACTGCCTTCGCTGCTCGATCCAGTCTAAAAGGCTATGGACACTCCAACGCCGATCGCGCCTCCTCGAGGCTCGACGGTCACCCGCAGGGCATTGAGCGACCGTGCACGCCATCGGACGGACTGGATATCCGCGCCAACCGCACCCCCGAGCACGAGCCCGGCGGGCGCGCCGATCATGACACCCAATGCAGTAAGTGGGCTGCAACTAAAGAAGCAGAATTGCGTCTGCGAGCCGATGATAGCTCCAACGATCGCACCTCCGACCAGACCAATCCCAGCTCCCGCCCAGAAGTTGCCTTTGGTCCCCCCGTGCACCCAGAGTTGGGAAACGGAAGCCGTGGGAATAGCCAGGTGTGTGTGACGGGACCGCGTCCGCATCCGCAACGTGTCGGCGTCAAGCGCTACGAGATTCCCGACTTCGACTCGCACGCGCGAGTTCTTGCGGCACTCGATCACCTGGTCGCTTGCGACGCTGCATCGATAGGCAACGCGCACGCTCTGACCCGGCCAGAGCGTCCGCGCATTCTGGGCCGCAGCCACATGCGCCGTGAACGGAACAGCAAGGAGGAGACAAGTCAGAACGCGAGCCATAATAACCTCGGTTTGTCAGGCACAGGCTACGGTGAGTCGCTCGCGTCAAGATGCCGTCAAGCAGTGAGAACCGAGGTTCCTCTGCAACCGCTCGGCCGAGTCCGTCAACGCCAGGCACATCAATGAAGGCCTTCACGACGTGTCGGCGCGCAGCGCCGCCGAGCCGACGTTTAACAGGTCGCTGAAAAAGTCATGCATTGGGTATGGCGGAATTGCGAGATTCTCCTATCTTGGCGCGACCTCAACAGCGAGTGCGCGCAATGCGTGGTCCCGATCATCCGCAGACGGCGCTGTTCAGCTATGTCTCGATCGAAGATCGGATTCCGGTCGATCACCCGCTGCGGGCCATCCAAGCGCTCGTGAATCCCATTCTGGCCGCCCTCTCGCCACGGTTTCAGGGCCTGTATGCCCGGCTGGGCCGGCCGTCGATCCCGCCGGAGCGCCTGCTCCGCGCGCTGTTGCTGCAGAAGCTCTACACGATTCGCAGCGAGCGCCAGCTGATGGAACAGCTCGACTACAAC
>DASWII010000054.1:0-13998 GCA_036397755.1 Gemmatimonadales bacterium
CGACGGTTCCGGAGGTTCACATGACGGCGGTGACGGTTCGATTGATTCCCAAGCTGCCCACGGTCCGCGAAAGCGGGTCGACTCCAAAGTGCAGCATCCACCTTCTTGGCAGGGCTCCTGGCCCTCTTCCCCATCCCACCCGTCCTGTCGCCTGAGTTCATCATCCTCGCCAGCTCCGTCTCAGTGAGAAGCGCCAACATGTTGTATCCGATTGCTGCCAAAACGAACACGACGGTGGCTGAGACAGGGAGGTTCGACCAAGCCAGAATCGCGGTCCCAGACTCCCGATAAACAAATGGAGCAATTGCGAGAACGTTCACGAGAGAAAATACCACAGCAACCAAAGTTGCGAGCACAAGCTTGCCAAGCACGAACCAAGCTCGCGGCAGGCCATTAGAAACGAGTAGTGCAGCCGTACCCCACGAGAATTCGCTCGCCGTAAAGAACACGACGACGCCAGAACTGACCGACAGCGTGACTTTGCCAGCGTATCTGAGAGGAATCAGCCAGCCCGCCGGAGGGGGTGAGGTCCGGGTAGTCCGCGAGGATCTCCTCGACCATCATCCCTCCGGCCAGGAAATCGAGGATCAGCGAGACCCAGATCCGATGGCCGCGGATGCACGGCTTCCCGAAGCAGATCTCCGGGTCGACGGTGATGCGAGACAGCAGAGTATCGCGATCCATGAGCCCATGTCCTCCGGTGAGGGAAGCTAGTGCGCTCCGAACCGAGTCGCCTCGGCAGCTGTGGTCGTCACCGACCGCCTCGCCCGCCTCCGCAAAGCCCGCGGCCTCATGCAACAAGACCTGGCCGCCCCAGTGGGCCCCAATCAGGCCCAGATCCATCGCTCATCGCCGGCTCGGTCGCCCTCGTCGGCTTCGGCTTCGACAGCCTCATCGAACTCGGCAGCAGCGTCGCCGGTGCGTGGCGGCTGCGCTCAGATGCGGCCCCGCGGCCCGCGAACGCGCCGAACGCGCCGAACGCTTGGCCCTCCGGCTGATCGGGACCTGCTTCCTCTGCTGGCTGGCTACGTGGCCGTGGACGCGGTGAGCACGCTCGTGACCCGCGCGCCGCCCTCACCGCCGAGGCGCGCCAGACCGAGATCTGCTGGTGCCGCTCGGCCGCTCACACCAGCCGCCGGTGCAGCGCGCCGATCTCGCTGACCAGCTTCTTCGGCACCCCGGCCTCCCGCGCCGCCGCCGGCCACCGGTCTAGGGCCGAGGCCACCCTCTCGATCACCTCGGCGCCGTCCTTCCGGATGCTGAACCGCGCGCCGACGGCCAGCAGATCCGCGCGCGTGATGCCCTCGCGCGTGCCGGCGATCGTCATCTGGTGGTAGCGGGTGAAGCCGTGGCCGCGCGCGAACGTCAGGTCGTAGGCCGGCGCCAGCGACCAGCGGCCCTCCGGCGTCATGAGGAACGCGACGTTCTTGACGTGATCGTCCTGGTTCACCGCCGCCACGTTGAACACCATCCGCCGGAACGCCTCCTCCAGCGCCGGGTAGCCGAGGCCGAGCGCCAGCACGGTGCGCAGCAGCTGCTCGTAGGAGAAGGTGCCCGGCGCGTCATAGTCGGCGTGCTGCATGCCGCCCAGCGTGTGGAGGTGGAGCCGCCCGTGATCGGGCGTGCGGTCGAATCGCCGCACCATGAAGTGCGCCAGCCGCCGCTCCCGCAGCAGGTGGGTCTCGGGCACGTCGAGGCCCGCGGCCCGCGCCATCACGGCATAGGCGTACTCGATTCGGCCGAACGGCCGCGGCATCGGGTCGGGCGCGTCCGGCTCGCCGACCCCGTCGAACTTGACGATCCAGGGTTCGTCGCCAGGCCGCGGCGGCGCGAATGCCGAGCGCACCACCCCCGCCGCCCGGTTCCACAGGATGACCGCCTTGGGCCGTAGCCCCCCGGCCGAAGCACCCACCCGCATGATCTCCGGCACCGCGACATCGGTCGAACCCTCGACGATGCGTCGCGCCTGCGCCACCAGGTCCGCCACCTCCAGACTTTCACGCTCGGCGGCGCGCGACACGCCGGTCGGCGGGCGAAACTCCAGCGCGCCCATCGCTCGGCCCCCGATGTACAGCAGGCGCTGGACCGGGCTCAGCGCCGCTTCCGGCCGGCCCCGCTGCTCGAAATAGGCCCGGATGACCGCGTTGCCGAACCGGTCCGGTAACGCGTCGGCCAGCACGCCCGGCAGCCCCTGGAACGACGCGATGCGCGCCAGCTCGGGGAAGGTGACGGGTCCCCGCACGGCGAGCGGGAGCTTGAGCGGCGAGATTTCCAGACCGGTGCGCGCGAACTCCGGGTCGTACTCGAACGTCACCACCCCATCGTCGCTCTCAGCCACACCGCCCGCGAAGTGCCCCCACAAGTGCACCGCGGCGAGCGCGCGGATTTCAGCCACGGCGGCTCGCTCGCCGCCGCGGCCGGCGCCCGCCCCGGATCAGCGCCAGCGGCGACACCGGCGGCGCCGGCAGAAACCCGTCCAGGGCGTCGAGCCGACCCAACGCCCGCAAGATGGCCACCAAGGTGCCGAGCCGTGGGTTGCGTCCCGCCTCGGCAGCGAGCACCGTGTTGCGGTTCACCCCCGCCCTGGCGGCGACGTCCGCCACGCCCAGGTCCCGCGCCAGCCGCAGCGCCTTGAGACGGCGCCCCAACTCGACCATCAACTCGATGTCAGATAGTGCGCCCGATATACTGGGCATATCGGCTCCTCCATGGTCATAATGCACATAATATTGGCTGCAAGATAACTCCTGTCAATATCTGCTATTTTGTGCAGTGCTGTCATAACCATGACTTAGTGCACAGTATGATAAGCGTTCCTGGCGAATTACACGGCCGATGGCAATCCACAAGAAAGCGCGGTCATTGATTTCATGCTCAAGTTCTTTAGCGCTAGGGAGTTGCGCAACACCCCAGGCGCACTGCTGCGCGTGTCCCACGAAACGATCTATCGCTCGCTGTTAGGATGGCGGCAATCGAGGGAGTGCTGGTAGCTACCCGAAGGGTTCCAAGCAGGTGTTGTTCATCAGTTCGACACCCATCCCGACATCGATAAACGACTTGCCGGACTCTTTGAGCCTATCAACGCTGAGTCTCTTTGCCGTTCCATTGTCCAAGCATAGAAAGACAAAGCTCATTGCTTGAAGCTGGTCGACGTTTGTGGCGTCGATTGCGGTGGGATGATCAGTGATCCTTCGGCGCATGGCCGAATACTTCTCTTGGAAGAACGCAGCCTGCGTTAGCCTCTGTCGTAATTCGCCGCCAGTCGGCGCTCCTGGCTAATCGAAGTGCGTTGTGCGGTGGAAGAACATCGCCATCAAAGAGATGGAGTTGTTCGACTGGAGTTTGAGACGAGGTCCAGACGGCACGAGCCAGTTCCCCCAAAGCCCGACGATAGCAACCCCTTCCAGTTTCGAGCTTCTTCGTCACGTCCCTCAGCTTCCGACTCCTCGATGTAACTATTGCCGCAGTTGGCGCACCCTTAGAAAGAGTAGACCAGGCAGTTGTTGCACGGACAGCTGCCCGCGACAGCACTCCTCGGAATACTGGATGTGGTGTTCAAGGGGGATTGATGACCTATCGACGTCGCAAGCGGAGCGACACCTGGCACCGCTGCCGCAACTGTTCGAACTGGCCTACATCCGACCATGACGTACGCCACACTGAGCCAACCACCGGGGAGAAACGCAACCAGTGTATTGCGAAAGACTGAGTGCGAGACTGTTCAACGTAGGAAGCGCAGCCGCCGCGGGCACTCGCCTCGGCACGGGTACAACCGATCGGCCCAAGATGTGCCCTGGCGGCCCCCTGAGTTGCGGTTCCGGTTCTTGGTCCGCCCGGAAGGTGTGAAGCCATGGGACGTTACCTGAAGGAAACGGTTGTCTTGGCGTTGATCGGTGTCGTGACAGCGGGCAGTGTCTACCTCGTGAGCCAAAACCGTGCGCTGTCTGATCAGAACCGGTTGCTCGCCCGGCAGGCAGTGGAGCCACGGGCGGGGCTCTACGCTCCGACCCTCGATGCCGTCACGCTCGATGGGGACTCCGTGGTCCTCGGGCAGATCGGCCGCAGACAGCTCCTATTCTTCTTCACTCACACCTGTGCCTACTGCCGGGCATCGGTTCCCGCATGGAACGACATTGCGCAGCGGCTCGACGTGGACGGCGGCCTCGAGGTCTATGGCGTGGCGCTCGATTCGGCGTCGATCGCGGCGGCGTATGCAGCTGAGCAAGGTCTCCGGTTTCCGGTGATCGCGGAGCCCGAGCCTCGCCTCGCGGGACTGTACCGGGTGAGTGGCGTGCCGCTGGTCCTGATCCTTGATGAGGACGGCCGCATGGCCTACGCGCGGCTTGGCGTGCTCGAATCCCCGGCAGGGATTGACTCTGTGGTGGGCGCCGTGCGCGCGTCATCGACGAGGATGGCAGGCAAGGGAGGCACATGAGTTTGGCAACCCTCCTGGCCCGGACCATCATGGCAGCGGTGTCGGCGGTGGCCGTCGCGGCCTGCGGAACGGTCCGGTCGCCCGACGCTGTGGTGGTGAGGGACAGCGCCGGCGTCACGATCGTCGAGAACTTCCGGCCTGAATGGCCGGAGGGCACCGGATGGACGATGGAGGCCGAGCCGGAGCGCATCTTGGAAGGCGCGGCGGACGTTACCGGGGCAGCACTGCTGACGGATGGTACCGTGGTCCTGCTGGATGCCATGGCACACCAACTCCACTTCTATGGAGCTGACGGGGAATTGCTGATCTCCGCTGGGCGGGAAGGCGCGGGTCCAGGCGAGTTTACGTCCCCCACTGGTCTTCGCCGCTACCACGGCGACTCGGTCGCGGTCTTCGACCCGGGACTTGGCCGCATCTCGGTCTTCTCCGCCGCCGGCGAGTTCGCGCGCTCGGTGCCCGTCCGGCTCGCCGCCCCGCAAATCGAGCTTGTCGGAACGTTGGGTGACGGATCGTTCATCGTCCGGGCCGTCGGGTTTGGGCGCAATCGTGGCATCTGGCGCGAGCCGGCGCGTTACGCTCTCATCCTTCCAGATGGCAGCGCCTTCGACACCCTGGCCGTGCTCCCCGGCGAGGAGTTCTTTCGCACGCATTTCCGGGGCCGGTCGCTGTACGGCCACCGCCCATTCGGCCGCGCCGCGATTGGGGCTGCAGGGAGGGACGTGCTTGTCGTCAACACCGGTGACGATTGCACGCTCGCCGTATACGGCGCCGACAGAGAGACGGCGATGCTGGTCCGCCTCTCGTGCGAGCGCCGGAGGCTGGCGAGTGAGACGCTCGTGGCGTTTGAGCGTGCGCGCCTGTCCGGCATCCGCAACGCGGCCACGCGCGAGCTCTATGCGGCGCTTTACGCCGCGAACAAAGTGCCCTATCCGAAGGTCGCGCGCCCCTACGACCAACTCCTCGTGGACGCGCGGGGCAATCTCTGGATCGGGCGATACCTGCTCCCGAACGACGGCGTGCGGCACTGGCTGGTGTTTCGGACGGACGGGCGTCTCCTTGGCACCGTGGTGACACCCGTAGATCTGACGATTCAACAGGTCGGGGATGAGCACCTGGTAGGCATTGTGCGAGACGATCTGGATCGCGCCCGGGTTGAGATTCATCGCTTGGTGCGCGCGACCCACGTGCAGGAGAACGACTCGGTGGGGGAGCACCGGATGCCCCCACGCTAACCCAACCCCCGCAAGGAGGGTATCATGAGAGGCAGAATGATGAAGTGGCTGGCGCGCGGCGTGTTCGCCGCGTTGGTGGCCGGCGCGATGCTGGTGGCCGGGCCACGGTATCTCATGGCGGACTTCTGTGATGCACCAGAGCAGATCGGGACATGTCCACCGTTCAACCAAAACAGTTGCCACGAAGAGTGCATCCTCCCAATCCACGGCTACCAGGGGGGTAACTGTATAGGCGGTTGCTGCACCTGTATCATCTAGCCCTACGCGGGGCTGCCCGGCGTCGACCGGTCGGTGCTGGGCACGCCCCCGATGCTGAGAAAGGTCGACGGAGGTTCTTGGAGACGGTGCGGAATTCAACGCTGGGACTCCTTCTCCTCCTCGCCGCCTGCGATCCGGGCGACGTGGTGCTCCTCGCACCCGACGAGACCAGCACCGGGGCACCTCCAGTCTCCATCCAGGCGGTGATCGACACGCCCTATGCGGCCGTCGCGATGTCGCTGGGTTGGACCGCGGGGGTGCCGGGTGCACAGGTCCGGGTGCACCTGATGACGGAACCGTACGACGAGTCGTATTGGCGCGTGGCCACCGCCGACAGCACAGGTGTTGCCGCGTTTACCGATCTGCTGTACGGGCTCTATGAGGTGGCCGTAACGCGGCTCTTGACTGCCACCGAAGTCGTGCAGGCGGACAGTACGCTCCGCCTCCTCGCGGGCGGCCGGCGGCTCTGGCTCCCGACGCCCGATGTGCAGGAGGTGACGATGGCACCGGACCACCGCGGGTCGCTGGTGTTCAGCGAGATCAGCCTCGCCTGGCCACTTCCCTGGGAAATCGACCCACCGGTCGCCGCCAACGTCAAGTATTTCGAGGTCTACAACAACAGCGACACCACGATCTACCTCGACGGCAAGTACTGGGGAGTCGGGTGGTATAGGGTCAAGGACGAAATACCCACGTGGCCGTGCGCCCAGACGGCAGTCGTCCGGAACGATCCTGAGGGCATCTGGGTTCGGCATGTCTTCCGTTTCCCCGGCAGGGGGACGGACTACCCGCTCGCGCCGGGCAACACGGC
Source organism: Gemmatimonadales bacterium (assembly GCA_036397755.1). GTDB lineage: Bacteria > Gemmatimonadota > Gemmatimonadetes > Gemmatimonadales > GWC2-71-9 > CAMYLY01. The sequence continues at coordinate 6,737 of DASWII010000054.1, forward strand.
GTTGATCGCGAAGGCGGCAATCGACCACCGGGAAGTGGAGCCGCGGCTGTTCGATCTGCGTCACGCCGACTTCGAATGGGGCGGCCCCAACCCGGACGTGCCGAACCTCGAGGACATCGGTCTGGCGCCGTTGTATTGGTCTGACCCGCCGCCTTTCAGAACCCCGCAGTTCCTCTCCGAGCCCGTGGACCTCGCGACGCTGCCCCGGTACGTGGATCCGTACTCGGGCACTGTCTTGGTCCGTGTCCCCGGTCACCTCGTGCTGGACGCCTGGTCGAACCCACATGATTGGACCACAGAAACACTGGGGGGGTACTTCCCCTATTGCCTTGAGGACCTGCACCGCTCCTTCGAGCGCCTTCCCGGACCAGCGGGGGCCTCAACCGACTTCGACGAGAGGCTCTCCCGTCAGCGGCGCGTGCTTACGGTGCTCCCCGACGGGCGGAAGGTGCTCCAGGATACGGAGACCAGCATGGTGGACTTCGTGATGGCGGTGCGGACGCCTGGGTGGATTCCGGATTCGCTGCCGCCGGAGTCTCACTGATGAGGAGGCGAGGCCCGACGGTCGGACTCCTTCTCCTCCTGGTCGCCTGCGATCCGGGCGACGTGATCCTCCTCGCACCCGACGAGACCAGCACCGGGGCACCTCCAGTCTCGATCCACGTGGTGATCGACACGCCCTATGTGGCGGTCGCGAGCTCGCTGGGCTGGACCGCGGGGGTGCCGGGTGCACAGGTGCGCGTGCATCGGATGGACGAGCCGTATGACGCCAGCTACTGGCGCGTGGCCACCGCCGACAGCACGGGCGTCGCCGCGTTTGCCGATCTGCTATACGGGCTCTATGAGGTAGCCGTAACGCGGCCGTTGAGTCCCCCCGAGATGGTGCAGGCGGACAGTGCGCTCCGCCTCCTCGCGGGCGGCCGGCGGCTCTGGCTCCCGACGCCCGATGCGCAGGACGTGATGATGGCACCGAACCACCGGGGCTCGCTGGTGTTCAGCGAGTTGGGGTTGCCCGAACCCCTCCCCTGGGAAACAGGCGGCACCAACTACCCGGACGCCAAGTATTTCGAGGTCTATAACCACAGCGACACCACGATCTATCTCGACGGCAAGTACTGGGGAATTGGATGGATTTACCTCACCGACGCTACGTTCCGGCCGTGCTCGCAGACGCAGGTCGTGCGCAATGATCCCGAAGGCCTCTGGACCGAATGGATCTTTCGCTTTCCGGGTAGCGGGACAGACTATCCGTTGGCGCCCGGCGAGACGGCGCTCGTTGCCAAGGCCGCCATCGACCACCGCGCGGTACACCCTGGCCTCTACGATTTGCGGGACGCGGATTTCGAATGGGGCGGCCGCGCCGATAACCCGGACGTTCCCAACTTGGAGGATATCGGGGTGCGGCCGATGTACTGGTACTTGCCCCTACCTGGAGAAATGCCCGAGTTCCTCTCCGACCCGGTGGATCTGGAGACGCTGCCACGGTACGTAGACCCGTACAGCGGCAGTCTGTTTGTGCGTATTCCTCGCGCGTCGGTGCTGGACGTGTGGGCGGGACTCCTCGACTGGAGCACGGAAGGCGTACCGCACCTCAGCGTGCAGTGTCTCGAGTACGTACATCGGTTCTTTGAAGGGCTCCCGGGGCCCCCGGCGGGCGCACTCGACTTCAACGACGGCGTCTCCTACCAGCGCCGGGTGCTGACGGCGCTCCCCGACGGGCGGAAGGTGCTCCAGGATACGGAGACCAGCATGGTGGACTTCGTGAAGGCCCTGCGCACGCCGGGATCGATTCCGGATTCGCTGCCGCCGGAGTCTCACTGATGAGGAGGCGAGGCCCGACGCTGGGACTCCTTCTCCTCCTCGCCGCCTGCGATCCGGGTGACGTGGTCCTCCTCGCGCCGGACGAGACCAGCACCGGAGCGCCTTCCGTCTCGATCCACGCCGTGATCGACACGCCCTATGTGGCCGTCGCGACCTCGCTGGGTTGGACCGCGGGGGTGCCGAACGCGCGGGTCCGGGTGCATTGGATGGAGGAGCCGTATGACGAGAGCTACTGGCGCGTGGCCACCGCTGACAGCATGGGTGTTGCCGCGTTCGCGGATCTGCTGTACGGGCTCTACGAGGTGGAAGTAACGCGGCTCTTGACTGCCTCCGAGATGGTGCAGGCGGACAGTGCGCTCCGCCTCCTCGCGGGCGGGCGGCGGCTCTGGCTCCCGACGCCCGATGCGCAGGACGTGACGATGGCACCGGACCACCGCGGGTCGCTGGTGTTCAGCGAGATCAGCCTCGCCTGGCCACTTCCCTGGGAAATCCCCACAACGGTCGCTGCCAAGGTCAAGTATTTCGAGGTCTACAACAACAGCGACACCACGATCTACCTCGACGGCAAATACTGGGGAGTCGGATGGGACAAGGTCGCAGACTATGGGGCGGCCTGGCCGTGCGCCCAGACGGAAGTCGTCCGGAACGATCCTGAGGGCATCTGGGTTCAGCATGTCTTCCGTTTCCCCGGCAGGGGGACGGACTACCCACTCGCGCCGGGCAACACGGCGTTGATCGCGAAGGCGGCAATCGACCACCGGGAAGTGGACCCGCGGCTGTTCGATCTGCGTCACGCCGACTTCGAATGGGGCGGCCCCAACCCGGACGTGCCGAACCTTGAGGACATCGGTCTGACGCCGTTGTGGTGGTTCTACCCACAACCTTTCAACATGCCGCAGTTTCTCTCCGAGCCCGTGGACCTCGCAACGCTGCCACGGTACGTGGATCCGCACAGTGGCTATGCGTTTGTGCGTATCCCCGGGCGCCTCGTGCTGGACGCCTGGTCCAACCCATATGATTGGACCACACAAACACTGGAGGTAGACAGCCCCGCGTGCCTTGAGAACCTGCACCGCTCCTTCGAGCGCCTTCCCGGACCAGCGGCGGCCTTAACCGACTTCGACGAGAGGCTCTCCCGTCAGCGGCGCGTGCTTACGGTGCTCCCCGACGGGCGGAAGGTGCTCCAGGATACGGAAACCAGCATGGCGGACTTCGTGAAGGCGGTGCGGACGCCTGGGTGGCTGCCGGATTCGCTGCCCCTGAATTGAGGGCCTCGGACCATACGGCAAGGAGTTCTGGGTGAACGTGTGCACCTCGCTCTTCGCGGCGTTGCTTCTCCTCGCTGCCCCCGCAGCGGCACAAGTCCCCAGTGGCGCGGCGGTCGTGCGGGGCCGGGTGGTGGATGAGGCGGGTGCGCCGGTGACCGGTGTCAGCATCCAGGTCGAAGGCACCGCCCTCGTCGCCGTCACGAACGACACAGGGGCGTACCGCCTCGACGGGGTGCCGCCCGGCGCGCAAGTGCTGCGAGCACGGCGACTGGGGTACGCAATGGCTCGCGTGCCGATCACGGTGCCGGCGAGCGGCGACATCGAGGTCGAGATCCGGATGGCGGTCGCGGCGCTCAGGCTCGAGGGCCTTACCGTCACCGCGGACGCCAGCGGCCGCGCCGGCGGGGAGATCGCGACGGCCACCGTGATCGAGGCCGAGGCCATCCGGCACCAGACGGCCACGAGTTTGCGGGGTGTGCTGGAGCTCTTGCCCGGCGTCGAGCTGGAGCCCCCCAGCCTCGGAGATGTGGAGCAGATTGCGCTCCGGTCGGTCCCGACATCGGGCATCGCCGGCGGCGCGTCCGCGTCCGACCTCGCGTCGTTCGGCACGCTGATCGTCCTGGACGGTGTCCCGCTCTCCAACAACGCGAACCTGCAGTCGCTCGGACCGCGCGGCGAGCGTGGGTTCACCACGTCGGCGGGGGGAGGGGTGGACCTGCGCCAGATTCCCGCGGTGACGCTCGAGCGGGTGGAAGTGATCCGCGGCCTGCCCTCTGCGCGGTACGGCGACCTCACGCAGGGCGCCATCATCGTGGACACCCGGGTGGGCGCCTTCGCGCCCGAGGTGCGCGTGCAGTACGACGCGTTGACCGTCGAGACGACCGCGCTGGGGGGGTGGGACCTGTCCGCCGCACACGGACTCACGGCCAGCTTCGATTTTGCCCGCACGCGCACGTCCCCCGGCGTGACGGAGGACCACGCCAATCGGCTGGCCGGAGAACTCCGGCACGCCGTGCGGCTCGGCAGCGGGTCGGGAGACCCGAACGCGACGGGGCTGACGCTCGATTCCCGCCTGGACGTTTACCGCCTGGCGGACGACCGCCCCGAGAACCCCAACACGCGTCCGGGCTTTGCCTCGCGGTCCCGCGACGCGGGTCTCCGCGTCTCCGAACGGGCGCGCGTCCGCTTCCCGTCCGGCCTGTCGCTGTCTGCGACCGCGTCGGTGACGCGGTTGTGGCAGCACTCCTTCGCGATCGCGGAGCTGTCGCGCGGGGCGACGCCGTTCACCGACCGACTCACCGCGGGGCGGTCGGAGGGCTGGTTCCTCCTCGGTCCGTACACGTCGGAACTGACGGTGGACGGGGCTCCGTGGCTGGTGTACAGCCGCATCGAGGCGGAGGCGCAGCCCGGGTGGCTCGGCCTCGCGCAGACGGCGCGGGCGGGCGTCGAATTCCGCCGCGAGTGGAACGGCGGCGACGGCTACCAGTTCGACATTGAGTTCCCGCCGCAAGTAACGTTCAACGGCGTGCAGGGGTACGACCGGCCGCGCAGCTACAAAACCATCCCCGCCCTCGCGACCACGGGGCTCTACGTGGACGACCGCATTGGCGGGGTGCTCCTGGGCAGCGTCGGCTACGCGCTCCAGCTCGGTCTCCGCCTCGACGTGCTCCACGAGGGCGGGTCGTGGCTGCCGAAGCCGCGCGATGCGGTGTTGCAGCCGCGCGTCTCCGGCGAACTCTCTCCGCTCCGCTGGCTGCGCTTGCGCGGCGGTTGGGGCCGGACGGCGAAGACACCGTCCCTCGGCCATCTTGCTCCGGCGCAACAATACAACGACGTGGTCAACGTGAATTGGTTTGCTGACGTCCCCGACGAGCGGCTGGCGGTCCTCACCACGTTCGTCTTCGATCCCACGAACCCCGAACTTGGCTTCTCGACCGGCGAGAAGGCCGAGGCCGGCTTCGAAGTGGGGACCGGCGGCTCCGTCATCTCGGTGGTGGTCTTCCGCGACCGTATCCGTGGCGGCGTGGGCTTCCGCCAGGATCTCACCTCGCTGCTGCGCGACCACTACCAGCTCACGGACTCGATCACCGGGAACGGCATCCCACCCGAGATCATCGAGCCCGCGTCAGGCGCCGATACGGTGCCCATCATGATCCAGCGTCCCGCGAACCATCTCACCGTGGTAAGCGAGGGGATCGAGCTGACCGCCACGTTGCCCGAGATCCCGAAGCTCCGGACGCGCATCCAGGTGCAGGGCGCGTTGGTACGGACGGACTGGCGCTCCGACGCCATCCATGTGGGGACCGCGAGCCGATTCTCGGATTTTCAGGTGAGCACGGTGCAACAGCGCGCGCCGTACTGGGAGGGGGTACACGAGCGTGGCGAGAAGCAGCTCATCACTTACCGGCTCATCCACCACCAGCCGGCGCTCGGTCTCGTAGTGACCGCCACGATCCAGCACAATCTGAAGGACTTGCTCGACGACCCGGACTCGCGCGACACGCTCGCCTTCGCGGGCTACGTAACGCGGGATGGGCAGCTCGTACCCGTGCCCGAGGCGGACCGGGCGCTGGCCGAATACCAAGACCTGCGGGTGGCCCGGGGCGGCCTCATCGCTCCCCTGTCCACGCCCAGCGACTGGATGCTGGGGCTCCAAGTGAGCAAGGCGCTCCCGCTCGACGGTGAGTTGCGTTTCTGGGCGTTCAACGCGCTTGACCGGGTGGGCCGCTACGCCGAATCGGGCGAGCGGTCTCGGGTGTACCGTCGGGTACAGTTCGGCGTCGAGGTGAATTTGCGGCCGGGCGCGTTCGCGCGGGGGTGGCGATGAGGGCGCGGATGTGGGGCAAGCGCTGGCGGGCGGTGCTGACGCTCGGTGCAACGGCGGCGACCGGAGCGGCTGCATCGCTGGCCGCGCAGGACGTGGACGCCGCACCCGGGGTCGGTCCGGTGTGGCTCCGGAACTGGAGCCCGCTGCTCTGGACCGCGGACCTGCCGCGAACGCTTCCCAGTGCCGTGCCCTCGCTCCCCGAGCCCCTCCTGTGGCCGTCGCCCCGGGCAGGGCTCTTCTGGAACGCGGGCAACCCCGCGGCGCTGCCGTTCGAGCTGCACGACAACTTCAGTGCTTTCCGCGCGAGCGTAGACCGGGAGGACGGCGACTACCGGCGGCCGCTCGATCCGGCTCGCACGTCCGACACCGAGGCGCGGGCCGTGGGATGGCGGCCGTTCGGCAGCAACGGTGCCGCGCTCGGCCGGGTTCGCTTCGGCCGCTCGGGTCTCCAGCGCGCGCTCAGCGACTACGACCTCCCGTATCCGGGAAGTCCCTACGTGGTTCTGGACACGGCCGGATCGGAGTTGGGCCGCACCGAGGCCGCGTTGGAAGGCGCGCTCGGCTGGCGGCTCAGGACGTTCGGCCTGGGCGTCGCCTTGGGCTACCGTGCTCAGCAGACGGTGACCAGCGCGGCGCCGGTGCCGCGCGTGCTCTCGGCTGCGGATCCTGGGGCAAGCGTCGGTGCGGTGTGGGCGCCGTCCCCACGGCTCCGGGTCGGCGTCCACGGGCGCTGGCGGGCACACGCCGAGCGCGTCTTGCTCTACTCCGTCGCCGCGACATCGCGCGTGTATTGGCTGCAGGGGTACTTCGAGGCGCGCCCGCAGGACATTGCCGCTGGCTGGTACCAGCGGCGGCTGGAGCGGGACGGGATGGCCCTCGCGTTTTCGGCAGCCGGCGAGGCCGCCGGAGGAACCTGGACGGCGTTCGTCGAGCGGGGCGAGCAGGAAGAGCGCCAGCATCCCCCCGGTCAAAACGTCCCCGAATCGGACACGTGGACCGCTGACGCGTGGACCGTCGGCGCGGGGGTGCACCGTGCCTTCGGGTCGGGAGGGACCGAGATCGTGCTGTCCGGCCGGTACACCACGTTGTCGGGGCAAGCCCGGCGGGGAGACTTGCCGGACACGGTCACCTTTGTGGGAGAGGAGTCGGTGCTCAACCTGACCGCGGATGTCGCCGTCGTGCCCGTACCGGCACTCCGCTTGCTCGCACGCCTCACATTCCGCCGCGAGCACCGCGACCGCCGGGACCAGCTTGCCTGGATCCGGTCAGACCTTGAGGGCTGGACGACGGGGGTGGGCGCTGCGGTGGAGTACCGGCCGCTCCCAACGCTCGCGCTCGGGGTGGGC
>DASWII010000055.1:0-62258 GCA_036397755.1 Gemmatimonadales bacterium
TGACATGGACCTCAACATTACCGGCGAAGTCACCAAAGTCCTGGACGAAGAGAGCGGCGAAGGTCGCAACGGACCCTGGCGCAAGCGGGCGTTCATCCTCACGACCCCGGGTGAGTATCCCAGAGACGTCTGCGTCATTCAGTGGGGCGACAACATCGACAAGTTTGCCGTGCGAACGGGCGAGACGATCACCGCGTACATCGATATCCAGAGCAGAGAGTTCAAGGACCGCTGGTACACGGATGTCAAAGTCTGGAAGATCGAGCGTAAGGCCGATGGTCGCGCGCCGTCCCCTCGCGACGAGGTACCGCCCCTCACGGAAGAGCCCGAAGGCCTGAGCGACGAGGATGACGCATTGCCGTTCTGACGGCTTGCGGTGTGTCGACGTGGCGCGCACGCCCGGCACGCTTGACGTGAGGATACCGCGCTTCCGATGAGCGAGACCCGCCCGAGCGCGCCGCTGCTCACCGATCCCAATCTGTACGTGGTGTTCAGCGTGACGCTGATGGCGGTCCTCGGCGTCGCGAGCGTCACGCCGGCGTTCCCTTCCATCAGCGCCGAGTTGGGCGTCAGCCCGCAACAGGTCGGGTTGCTCATCTCCGTGTTCACGGTGCCGGGTGTCGTGCTCACTCCGGGCCTCGGCGTTCTGGCGGATCGATACGGCCGGAAGCGGGTGCTCGTGCCGTCGCTGTTCACGTTCGCCATCGCGGGGGCCGCCTGTGGGTTCGCGCGGGACTTCGAGGCGCTGCTCGCGCTACGCGCGTTGCAGGGCGTGGGGGCGGCGGCACTCGGGGCCATCAACGTGACGATCATCGGCGACCTGTACGACGCGGCGCGGCGGACGACGGCCATGGGGTATAATGCCGGCGTGCTGAGCTTCGGCACGGCGCTCTATCCGGCGATCGGAGGCGCCCTCGCCTCCCTCGCGTGGTACGCGCCCTTCTTCCTGCCTGTCGTCGCGGTCCCCGTGGGTGTCGTGGTGATGGTCGTGCTGCGAAACCCGACGCCCAAGAGCGAGGGCCACCTCGGCGCCTATCTGCGCGATGCCCTCCGGATCATGCGTCGGCGCGAGTCGCTCGTCATGTTCGCGGCGAGCGTCGTGACGTTCGTGCTCATCTACGGCGCCTACCTCTCCTATTTCCCGTTCGTGCTCGAGCGCTCGTTCGGCCTGTCCGAACTGTGGATCGGCCTCGTCATGGCCTCGACGTCGATCTCGACGGCGTTCGGCGCATTCGGCCTCGGCCGGCTCGCCCGCCGGTTTGGCGAACGGCGCCTGATCGTCACCGGGTACGCGCTTTACGTCGTGGCCTTGGCGGCGATTCCCTTCGCGCGGTGGCTGCCGCTGCTCCTGGTGGCCATCCTGGTGTTCGGGTTCGCCAACGGCATCACGATCCCGAGCATTCTCGCGATCCTCTCGCGCATCGCGCCGCCCGAGTTGCGCGCGGTGTTCATGTCCGTCAACGGCATGGTGCTGTGCCTGGGACAGACGCTGGGGCCGATCCTGGCTGGAGCGGTTTACGCCGCGTTCGGCATCGAGGCCACGTTTTGGGTGAGCGCGATCCTGGCCGCGGGGATGCTCGCGGCGCTGGCGACGACGGGGAGCCGGGACGTGCGCCTTGCCGGCTGACATGCCCTTGCGCGCGGTCTTCGGTCATCCTCCACCGTCTGCGACCGTCGTGATCCGGCGGCTCTCCTTCCCGCCCTGGGAGCGGGGTGCTATGATCCGCGCCATGACCGGACGCGTCGTTTGCGCCGCCATCACGCTCGTGCTCGCGCTGGCACCGCCGGCCCGCGCCCAGGATTCCTCCGCCACCCTGGGAGACACGGCGTACGTGGCGGGCCAGTACCAGGTATTCACGGGAGCGGGTGAGCCCGCGTCGATTGACGACGTGGTCGCGGCGATGGGACGGCATCAGGTCGTGTTCATCGGTGAAACACACGACGATCCCACGGGGCACATGCTCGAGGCCGAGCTGTTCGCGCGAGCCTACGAGTCGTACGGGGTTGCAGGGGCTAACGGCGGAACCGCGCGTCCGGTGGTGTTGTCGCTTGAGTTCTTCCAGCGCGACGTGCAGCCGATCCTCGACGAGTATCTGGCCGGGCTCATCACCGAGAAGTCGTTCCGCAATGACAGCCGGCCTTGGCCACGCTACGAGACGGACTACAGGCCCCTGATAGAGTTCGCCAAGGAGCACGGTCTGGCCGTGATCGCGGCGAACGCCCCACGCCGGTACGTCACGCGCGTGTCACAGCACGGCCGGGAATCGCTGGAGGATCTGAGTCCGGAGGCGAGAGCAACCCTGCCACCCTTGCCGTATGGGCAACCGTCTCCGGAATATCGCCGCCAGTGGATTCAGACGATCTCGCAGGTGATGGAGCAGGAGGGCCTGAAGTGCGGTGTCCCGTTGCCTCCGCGCGAAGCGGGCGACACGGGAGCGCGAGCCGCCGCGCCCCCCGGCACCCACGACAACATGGGCAATCAGTTGCACAGCCAGGTGCTCTGGGACGCGAGCATGGCCTTCGCGGTCTCGCAGTCGCTCGCGGCGCAACCGGACGCGTTGGTGCTGCACTTGGTCGGTGGGTTCCACGTGGAGCGAGGTACCGGGACGCCGGAGCACCTCGAGGCATACCGGCCCGGAACCTCACGCATGATCGTGGCGCTGCGGCCGGTGGACGAGATCGCCGTGTTTCAGCCGGCGCCGGACGGTGCGTGGGGCGACTTCGTGATCCAGACCGACAAGTCACGGACGCTGGAGGCGATCGAGTGCCGGCGATATCGGGCCGAGCGGGAGAAATGATGGAAGCGGGGGAGTCGACGAAGCACGTCCTGATCGTTGATGACGATCGTGTGACGTGCGAGATGCTCGAGACCATCCTGGTGCGGGCGGGATACCGCGCCACGATCGCCGAGAACGCCCTCGAGGCGGTGCTGGAACTCCAGTTCCGGCCGGTGGACGTCATCGTGTGCGACGTGCGGATGCCGTACGTCGAGGGCACCGACTTCTACGCGCAGCTGACCGAGGAGCTGCCCGCCATGGCGCGGCGGGTCGTGTTCGTGACGGGGTTGACGGATGGGGCGACGCGCACCGCGCTCCAGGACACCGGCAGACCCTATCTCCTGAAGCCAGTGGACGCCGCCGAATTGGTGCGGCTCGTCGGCACGGTCGCCACCGAGGCGAGCGGGCCGTAGCCCTGGTACGGAGGCGCCGCATGTCGCGTGTGGTTTCTCCAGGGTACCTTTGCCTTGTTCCATCGTCCCGCTCTCCAGTTTGCCACGAGGTTTGTCATGATGCGCCCGGTCCGTCTGTTCGCCTTGGTGCTCTTCTGCGCACTGCCCTCCGTCCCGGCCGCCGCCCAGCAGGCCGCGGATAGCCCGGCACCGCCCTCGGCGCTTCGCCCGGGCCGAAATCCGAATCAGCCGGTCGACGAGGAGTACACGCGCAAGATTCACGAGTACACGACCGAGCCGTTCTTCCTGTCCCCACTCGTGGACTACATGCCGGCGTCGGCGACGGTGCCGACACCGGCGGCCGTGCTGGGCGACGTTGCGGGATCGCCGAACAAGCTCCCGTACTCGCACGAGGTCTACGCGTACATGCGGATGCTTGATTCCGCGAGCGCGCGGGTGCGGGTCTTCTCGATCGGCACGACCGAGGAGGGCAGGGAGATGATCGCGGTGGCCGTGGCATCCGAAGCGCTGATGGCGCGGCTCGAGGAGAACAACGCTGCCCTCGCGAAGCTGGCTGACCCGCGCAGCATCGGGCTGGACGATGTGGAGGCGGCGCGGATCCAGGCGACCGCCGCACCGGTCTACTACATCACCGGCACCATTCACTCGCCCGAGGCCGGCGCGCCGACGGCGCTCATGGAGCTGGCGTACCGGCTGGCGGTGGACGACAGTCCGTACATCCAGAACATCCGCGATCATGTGATCACGCTGATCACGCCCGTCGTCGAGGTCGACGGGCGCGACCGCCAGGTCGATCTGTTCCGCTGGCACATGGCGCACCCCGGCGAGACCTGGCCCAACCTGATTTACTGGGGGCACTACGTCGCGCACGACAACAATCGTGACGCGATGGGCCTCACTCTCCAGCTGTCGCGGAACGTGCTGAACACGTTCGTGGGGTGGAAGGCGCAGGTCCTGCACGATCTGCACGAGTCGGTCCCGTACCTCTACGACAACACGATCGGCGACGGTCCCTACAACGCGTGGCTGGACCCGTTGCTCACCAACGAGTGGCAGTTGATCGGCTGGAACAACGTGCAGGAAATGACGCGCCTGGGCATGCCGGGCGTGTTTGCGTTCGGCACGTTCGACACGTGGTCACCCGGCTACCTCATGTTCATGGCCGCCACCCACAATGGCGTGAGTCGGCTGTACGAGACGTTCGGTAACGGCGGTACGGCCGAGACGATGGAGCGCACGCTGTCCCCCAGCCAGACGGCCCGCACGTGGTATCGCCAGAACCCGCCGCTGCCGAGGGTGCAGTGGTCGCTGCGCAACAACAACAACTACCAGCAGACGGGACTCCTGGTCTCGCTGAGCTACATCGCGCACAATCGGGTGAAGACGCTCCAGAACTTCTATGAGCGCGGCAAGCGCTCGGTGCGCAAGCCGAGCAACGAGGGCCCGGCGGCATACGTGTTCGCGGCCGACACGCGGCGCCCGGGTACCCAGGCGGACCTGCTGCGGGTGCTTCAGTTGCAGCACGTCGAGATCTCCCGCGCCACGGAAGAGTTCACCGTCACCATGCCCGGCAAGCGCGCCCGGGCGCCGGCGCGCGGTGGCGCCGAGACGCCGGACAGCGCGGGCGCTCCGCCACCCGACTCGGCGCGGGTAGCGACGCGCACCTTCCCCGCCGGCAGCTACGTCGTGCGGATGGATCAGCCGTACTCGCGGATCGCCGACGCGTTGCTCGACTATCAGTACTGGAGCCCCGACGATCCGCAGAGCCGACCGTACGATGACACTGGCTGGACGTTTCCCGAGGCATTCGGGGTGGCGGCCGCGCGCGTGGTCGATACGACCGTCCTCGCGGTGCCGATGGAGTTGGTCGAAGGACAGGTGACGGCGCCCGGCGGGGTGTCGGGGTCCGGCAGTGTGTTCGCCATCAATCACAACGGCGACAACGCGCTGGCCACGCTGCGATACCGCTTGCGCAACGCCGATATGCGCGCCGCCGAGGAGCCGTTCGAGGCGGCGGGCCGCACGTTCAATCGCGGCTCGTTCGTGATTCGGAATGTCACCGGCGCGGACCTGGATCGTGTGACACGGGCATTGGGGCTCTCCGCGTACGCGCTCGACGCCGCGCCATCCGTCGCGATGCATCCGCTCCGGGCGGCGCGCGTGGCGATCCTGCACACCTGGTTGGGTACGCAGACCGAAGGCTGGTGGCGCCAGGCGTTCGACGTGCTGCAGATCCCCTACGAGTACATCAGCGTGCAGGACGTGGCGGCAACCGCGAACTTGAACGGCAAATACGACGTGATCGTGTTCCCGCCCGCCGGCGGCGGCGTGCAGGGGATCGTGAACGGGATGCCCATGTGGCGGAACCCGATGCCATGGAAGCGGACCAACGAGACGCCCAACCTCGGCGTCATCGATGAGACCGACGACATCCGGCCGGGTCTCGGGCTCGAGGGCCTCCAGCACCTGCAGCGGTTCGTGTCGCGGGGCGGCGTGCTCGTGGTCGCCGACAACACGACCGAGTTCGCCATCGAGTACGCGTTCACCAACGGTGTGGGGACCAACGACGCCGGTCGGAGCCGGGTCGTCGGAAGCCTCCTGCGCTCGCGGATCGTGGATGCCGCGAGTCCGATCACCTACGGCGTGATCGACAGTCTCGCCGTGTACAGTGGCGACGGCGCCAGCCTGTCGGTGAGCAATACGACGTTTGGACGCGGGTTCGGCGGCGGCGGCGCGAGTGGGGGACGACCCACCGGCCGCGGTACGGCGGACGACCCCGACGTCGTCCAGGGACGGCCGGCGCTGGATCCGCGGTTTGAGGCGCCGGACCGCCCGGACGTGGAGCCGTGGGAGCTGGCGCCTCTGCGCGACGAACAGCTGCGCAACCCGATCGGCATCATCCCGCCCGATCAGCGGCCGCGCGTCGCCGTGCGGTTCGCCGCGCAAAAGGACCTGTTGGTGTCGGGATTGCTGCAGGGCGGGAGCGACGTCGCGGAGCGCCCCATCGTCGTCGATGCTCCGCGCGACCAGGGCCACGTGGTGCTGTTCGCCATCAACCCCATCTGGCGCGGCGAGACGATCGGGAGCTACGCGCTCGTCTGGAATACGATTCTGAATTTCGACAACCTGAATGCCGGCCGGGAGTTGGACGAACGATAGCGCGTACAGGGCCGGATTGCGGGGTGGGGAGTGCGGGGTGCAGATTGCACTCCCCGACCTGACCTCCGGAGTCTGAGACCGTGGCGGCCACCTCCCGTTCTTTAGTCGACGCGCGATCGTCCCCGGTCGTCTTGCGGGCATGACGGCCGTTACCGAGCGGCTGAGCTCCGCCCTCGCCGATCGCTACCGGATCGAACGCCGGCTCGGCGAAGGCGGGATGGCGACGGTGTACCTCGCCGAGGATCTCAAGCACAAGCGCAACGTGGCGCTCAAGGTGCTGCGGCCCGAGCTGGCCGCGGTGCTCGGCGCCGACCGTTTCGTGCAGGAGATCACCACCACGGCGAGCCTCCAGCACCCGCATATCCTGCCGCTGTTCGATTCGGGCACGGCGGACGGATTCCTCTTCTACGTCATGCCCTACGTGGAGGGCGAGACGCTGCGCGACAAGCTCAATCGCGAGGCGCAGCTCTCGGTGGAGGAGGCGGTCCAGATCGCGACGGAGGTGGCGGCCGCGCTGGACTACGCGCATCGGCACGGCGTGATCCATCGGGACATCAAGCCGGAAAACATCCTGCTGCACGACGGCCGACCGATGGTGGCGGATTTCGGGATCGCCCTGGCGGTGAGCGCGGCGGCGGGCGGCAGGATGACGGAGACGGGGCTGTCGTTGGGCACGCCGCACTACATGAGTCCCGAGCAGGCGACGGCCGAGAAGGACATCACCGCGCGGGCGGACGTCTACTCGCTGGCGTGCGTGCTCTACGAGATGTTGACCGGAAGTCCGCCGCACGTGGGGTCCACCGCGCAGCAGATCATCATGAAGATCGTGACCGACGATGCGCGGCCGGTGACCGAGTTGCGGAAGTCGGTGCCGCCCCATGTCGCGGCGGCGCTGGCCAAGGCGTTGGAGAAGTTGCCGGCCGACCGGTTCCCCAGCGCCGCGACCTTTGCGGAGGCGCTGCTCCGTCCGGGGATGATGGATACCCGCGAGCACCGCACCACCGCGCGGGAGGAATCGAGCGTCGAGGGCGCACCGTCGCGGCGGGTGGTGGAGCGTGTCGCGTTCGGCGTGGCGTTCCTCGTGCTGGCCGCTGTGGCGCTGCGGGGATGGTTCCGTGCGCCGCCGGCGTCGATGGTGGAGCGGTTCGATATCGCGGTGGCAGGCGGAGCCGGCCCGGCAACGTCCGGCAACGGTGCCTCGCTCGCGCTCGCCCCTGACGGGTCGAGTTTTGTGTATGCGGGTTCGGATGGTCGGCTGTATGTGCGCGAGATGGGTCAGCTCGAGAACCGGGCGTTGCCGGCGCAAGGGTTCATGCCGTTCTACTCGCCGGACGGCAACTGGGTTGGATTCGCCGAGCGGTCATCGCTCAAGAAAGTAGCTCCCGCGGGTGGCCCGCCGCTGGAGATTGTGCAAGGGACTGAGTTCCGCGGCGCGACATGGGGTACTGACGGGACGATCGTCTTCACCCCCAGCACGTCGTCCCCGCTGTTGCGTGTCGCTGAAGGCGGGGGCCCCGTGGACACTCTTACGCGGCTGGACACCCAGCGGGGCATCACGAGTCACCGGTGGCCGCAGTACCTGCCGGACCAGCGGGGCGTTGTGTTTCAGGCGTGTCGCGGAGGTCCCGACACCTGCGAGCTTGCCGTACTCGATCTTGCGACCGACAGCGTGCGCTCCCTCGGGCTACCTGGCCTCAGCGTTCGTTACGTCTCGACGGGCCACCTCGTGTACGTCTCGTCGAGCGGCGCACTGCTGGCGGTGCCTTTCGATCTCAAACGATTGGAGTTGACCGGGAATCCGGTCTCCCTGATGGAAGGCATACTGATCCGGGCATCTTGGAACGGTGACTTCACGATTGCGAAGAATGGAACGCTGTTGTACGTGACTGGTGAGGGGGCGAGCGTCAACCTGAGTCTCGTGGATTCGACCGGCTCGATCAGCGTGTTGGCGCCCGAGGTCGCGGAGGGAGGCGCCCCGCGACTGTCGCCTGACGGGCGGCGGATCGCCCTTCGAGGCAGCTCTGAAGGCACCAGCGAAATCTGGATTTACGATAGGTCGTTGACCAACCTGTCGCGTCTCACGTTCGAGGGGAACAGTGACTATCCGGTATGGTCTCCCGACGGTGACACGGTGTACTACAGCACGGACGCGGGCGGTCAAGATCGCGACATCTGGCGACGAGCGGCGGATGGGAGTGGTGGTCCCGAACGCGTACTCGAACGTCCCACCCCGCAGTGGGAGATCGCCGTCGCGCCTGCGGGAGACGTCGCGCTCGTGAGGGAGGTCACCACCACGGGACCCGATCTGGTGGTGCTGCCGATGAACCCGCCCGGCGATCCCACCCCATGGGTGGTCACGGAGTTCGCCGAGCGGTCGGCGTCCCTGGCGCCTGACGGGCGGTGGGCGGCCTACACCTCGAACGAATCCGGACAGGACGAGGTGTACGTGCGGGCGTTTCCGAATGCGATCGGGCGCTGGCAGATCTCGACCGGAGGTGGTGGCGAGCCGCTCTGGTCGCAAGACGGACGGACGATCTACTATCGGCATGCCGACTCGCTCCTCGCGGTCGGCGTGCAAACCCAGCCGGTGTTTACCGTGGGGCGCCGGCGCCTGATGTTCGTTGGAAACATTCAGCCAAATCCAGCTCATACGAACTACGATCGCGATCCACGCACCGGTGAGTTCGTCATGATGACCCCGACGCAAGTGACCGCCACGTCACTCGTCGTGGTCCTGAACTGGTTCGAGGAGCTGCGCGAACGGACGGGAGAGAACTCGCGGGACGGTCGGAGACGGTAGGGCGAGACCACGATCCCCACGGACAGCCCGGAGGGCTATCTTACCAACCAAGGCGGGATCGTGCGGCGGCCGGCGGATTTGCTTTCACTCGGTCGCGAGGGTCCGAAGGATGAGCGTCTCATGATGCGCCAAGTACTGGGACTGCTGGCCGCATTCGGGTGTGCGGCGGGCGCCGCACCGACGCCTGGGCCGGAGGCCGTCGCCGATCCCGTTGCCGAGGACACGACCGAAGTGGCCGGAGCGGCGAATGGGTGGAGAGTCAGGTGCGATCGGCAGGCCACCGTCACGGTCTACGTGGACAACAGGAGTTCCACGGACGTGTCGGTGGCATTCGGCCCCTACAGACCGCTCCGTTCCGTCCTGGGATTCTCGCAAACGAAGTACCGGGTTTCCCGTCACGACCTGCGAAGCGATATCCGCCTTCGGATCGAGCGTGGCGGCCTCAACGTGCGCTCGACGCCGCCGATTCCCACCGAAGAAGTCGTGTGCAACGACGCGACGCTGATCATCGGCCCGCGACCGCGCTACAGCTTCTTTTACGGAGATCTATTCCTGACCCGCGCGTGGGAGGGTGGGGAGGAGAAGGGTGACGGCGATGGGAATCGGAGTTTCCACAAGTAACGGCCGCCGCAATACGATTCGGGCGAGGTTCCGCGTCCGCGAGGCCGCCGCCTTGGTCGCCCTCGGGAGTGCCGTGGCGACTTGCGCGAGCGAGGAGTCGACCCGCCGCCAACCGCCGCTTGCATGCTGCACGGTGACCATCACGGCGACCGTGCCGGAAGGCACGGGCACGCTTTATTTGACGGGAAGCCTGCCGGAGTTGGGGCCCTGGGATCCCGCCGGGCTGGCCATGCTGGGAACGGGGCGCGAGCGCACGGCGCGGGTCACGGTCCCGCGTGGCGGGACCTTCGAGTACAAGTTCACGCTGGGCTCGTGGGAACGCGAAGCGCTCAACTCGGACGGCAGCGTCCCGCCGAACCACCAATTGCTGGTGGACGGCGCCACGGATGCCGTTCACGCGATCACCGCGTTCGGCGACCGCCCGCCCAGGAGGGACCCACGCGAGTACATCGCCGACTGGGAGGGCTCGGGGGTCGAGGGTCGCCTCGTGTACTGGACCGATGTCGGTTCGGCGCATTTGAAACTGACACGCCACGTCGAGATCTGGCTGCCGCCGGGCTATGACGAAGCTCCGTCCACGCGCTACCCCGTGCTCTACATGCATGACGGTCAGAACTTGTTCGACCCCCGGATCGCCAATACCGGTGTTGATTGGGGTGTGGACGAGTCGGTCGTCCGCCTCGTTGACCGCGGGATCATCCCACCGGTAATCGTCGTGGGCGTCTGGAGCACCGCGGCGCGTCTTGTCGAGTACTCACCGTGGCACGGCGCTCCCGACTATGCGCGCTTCCTCATCGAGGAGCTCAAGCCGAGGATCGACGCCGAGTTTCGCACGCAGACCGGTCCCGAGCATACGGCGGTCATGGGGTCGTCCATGGGAGGGCTTCTGTCGTTCTATCTGGTTACCCACCATTCGGACGTCTTCGGCGCGTGCGGCTGTGTGTCGACGCATTTCCCCATCTCGGAGGCGGTGGTGGCGCGTTCGTTCCGCGCTGGGCCCCCGACGCCGAATCCTGACGAGACGCCGTACGTGCTGCGGGACATCGAGGCTGGTCTGGAGGCACCAACGGGAGCGCGCTACCGGTTCGACTACGGCTCCGAGGGGCTCGACGCCGACTACGGGCCGACCCACGCGATCGTGCGCGAATGGCTGCTGCGGCAAGGCCGCGTCGAAGTACGGGACTTCGAGGTACGCGAGTACAAAGGAGCCACGCACAACGAGGCGTCCTGGCGCGCGCGCCTGGACGATTCCCTGATCTTTCTGTTTGGCGACGACGGGCGCTAGCCTGCGACCCTCCGCCACATCGGGTGTCATCACTTGCCAGCATTCGACACCCGCGCTATATCCGCCGCGAGGTGGGCACGACGATCCTGCGGACAGGAGATCCTATGAGAACGAGAGTGACCAGCTGGTGGATGGTGGTGGCGTTGGCATCGGTGGCCTGGGCCTGCGCGGACGATGACGACTCGGCGGCGTTCGAAGCGAACAAGGCACTCCACCGACAGGTCTTCGAGGCGGTGAGCCGAGGGGACATGGCGTTTATCGACCAGACGCTTTCGCCCGACTTCGTGTACCATGGCGCGGCCGGCCAACACCTGGATCTCGCGGCTGCCAGAGAGATGATCGGCGGCTACGCGACCATGTTTCCAGGCATGAGCTTCCAGTTTGCCGCGCAGGTCGCCGAGGGAGAGTTTGTGGCAAGTCGCTTTACCGTCACCGGCACACACAGCGGTGATACGCCCGGCCTCCCAGCCACCGGCAAGACGCTCTCGGTGACCGGCATCAGCATCATTCGCATCGTCGGTGGGCTGATCGTAGAGGAGTGGGAGAACTTCGACGAGTTGAACATGCTGCGGCAGCTGGGCGTGATTGCCGAGCCGCAGGAAGAGCCGGAGATGTAGGCTTCCGCGACCGGGTCGGGAACGATGGGAAACGCTCCACTTCACCGCCTTGCGGCAATGGCGCTTTGCGCCGCAGGGAGCTTGGCTTGGCCCGCCGCGGCGCAGGTCGTGCCCGACAGTGCCACGTGGCGGTCCGGTGGAGCCTGCTACGAGATCTTCGTCCGCAGCTTCTCCGACAGCGACGGCGATGGTGTGGGGGATCTGCGGGGCGTGGTAGCGAAACTCGATTACGTGAACGACGGTGATCCGGAAACCCGGACGGATCTCGGCGCCAACTGCATCTGGCTCATGCCGATCAACCCGTCACCGAGCTACCACGGCTACGACGTCACCGACTTCTATCGCGTCGACCCCGAATACGGGACGAGCGCGGACTTTCGGCTCCTCATCGACGAGGCGCATCGCCGGAAGATCCGCGTGCTGGTGGACCTGGTGGTCAACCACGTCTCGCGTGAACACCCGTTCTTCAAGCACGCGCTGCTCCACCGCGATTCCCCGTACCGCGATTGGTTTCGTTGGTCGGAGGCGCCGGGGCCGGACAACGAGTACGGCGACAACAACTGGCGTCGCTCGCCGATCCGCGACGAGTACTACTATGGCTTCTTCTCGGGTGCCATGCCGGACCTGAACTGGGAGACGGCGGCCGTGCGGGAAGAGATGAAGCGCGTCGCGACGTTTTGGCTCGAGGAGATGGGAGTGGACGGCTTTCGCCTCGACGCCGTGCGACATCTCATGGAGGACGCGTCCGGGCGTTCGACCAACGTCGCCCGGACCCACGACATGATGGGCGAGTACGGCGCGCATGTTCGCGCGGTGGACCCGGACGCCTTCACGATAGGCGAGGTGTTCGACAGCACCGCCGCGCTGCTGGCCTACTATCCGGACCAACTGGACGCCTACTTCAGCTTCGAGGTGGCGGACGCCATCCTGCGGGCAGCCACCACGGGGACAGCGGCCGGGCTGCTGCGATCGGTGGAGCACCTCCAACGTGCCGTGCCGACCGATCGTTGGTCACCGTTTCTGCGGAATCACGACCAGACGCGCACGATGACGTGGTTGGGTGGCGACGTGGAGCGCGCCAAGCTGGCCGCGAGCCTGCTGCTCACCTTGCCCGGTGTGCCATTCGTGTACTATGGCGAAGAAATCGGCATGACCGGCGACAAGCCGGATCCGCGGATCCGAACGCCGATGCACTGGGCGCTCGACCACGCAGCCGGGTTCACCGATGGCGTGCCGTGGGAACCGTTGCAACCGGACTCCTTCGTCGCCAACGTCGAGGTCATGAGCGGCGATCCCAACTCACTGCTCAACCTGTATCGCGAGTTGATTCACCTGCGGTCGGAGAATGCTGCGCTGGGGGCGGGCGAGATGATCCCGCTCGACGCGAACATGACGGGCGTCGCCGCGTTCCTGCGACGCTACGGCACGAACGTCGTGATGGTGGTGGCCAATCTCGGCACCGCGCCGCTCTCGAGCCCGGCACTGTCGTCCAGGAACGGCGCCTTGCCGGCGGGGCGCCACGTGCTGGATGCCCTGTGGGGTGGCCACCGCGCCGCGCCGATGGACATCGGCGCCGACGGGCGACTCGAGAACTACGTACCGCTGTCTTCGCTCGCGCCGCTGCGCACCTACATCTTTCAGGTTTCGGGCGGTCGTTAGCAGTGCCAACGATGACAAGTCGGCGTCTTGTCCGACTCGTCGGTGCGATCTGCGCAATCGGGACGTCGCTGCAAGCGCAGGTGTCCAACGGCGGCGGCTCCCCGGTCGTCGTCGACGCGCAGGGCGTCCTGCGCTGGACGGCCAAGGGGGAGGAGGTGGCCCTCTTCGGCGTGAACTACTCGGCACCCTTTGCCTACGCGTATCGCGCGCACGGCGTCGTCGGTGTCGATCGCAAGCGCGCCATCGACGCCGACGTGTCCCACTTCGCGCGCCTCGGACTGGACGCCTACCGCATTCACGTGTGGGACCGCGAGGTGAGTGACAGGGCGGGGAACCTCGTGGCCAACGATCACCTCGATCTGCTCGACTATCTCATGGCCCGGTTGGCGGACCACGGCATCAGGTCGATCCTCACACCCATTGCCTGGTGGGGGACGGGATACCCGGAGCCGGATCCGCGCACCGACGGCCTGTCGGACGGATACACCAAGGGCGAGATGACCGTCAGCTTGGAGGCCCGGCGCGCGCAGGAGAACTACCTCGGGCAGTTCGTCACGCACACGAACCCGTACACCGGCCTCACGTACAACGACGACCCGAATCTCCTGGCTCTGGAGATCTTCAACGAGCCCAGCCACGCCGGCGGGCCCGAGGAGACCACGCGATACATCGACGCGATGGCGAGCGCCCTGCGCGAGGCCGGGTTCACGAAGCCGATCTTCTACAACATCAGTCAAGGTTATTCGGACGTGCACGGCCGCGCCGTGTGCGCGGCACGGATCCAGGGGGTCAGCCACCAGTGGTACCCCACCGGGTTGGTGCGCAACAGCGCTGTCGGCGGCAACATGCTGCCCAACGTCGAACGCTACCCGATCCCCTATCGCGATTTTGCGGAGTGCAGCGACAAGGCGCGCATGGTGTACGAGTTCGACGCCGCCGACGTCGCGGGGTCGTACATGTACCCGGCCATGGCCCGGAGTCTCCGAACGGCGGGCTTCCAATGGGCCACGCAGTTCGCGTACGACCCGCTGGCCATCGCCTACGCCAACACCGAGTACCAGACCCACTTTCTGAACCTGGTGTACACGCCGCGCAAGGCGATCAGCTTCATGATCGCCGGGGCGGCGTTTCGCTACTCGCCCAGAGGCGCCTCGTACGGCGACCATCCGGAAAGCGATCGGTTCGGCCCGTTCCGCGTGAGTTACGCGGAAGACCTGAGCGAGATGGCGACCGACACCGCGTTCCTCTATTCCAACACCACGAACACCAAGCCACCGTTGCCGGCCGCGCTCCGGCACGTGGCCGGTGTCGGCTCCTCCGCGGTCGTGGCGTACGGCGGCAGCGGCGCGTACTTCCTCGATCGCCTGGACGACGGCGTCTGGCGGCTGGAGGTCTACCCGGATGTGGCCTGGGTGGTGGATCCGTTCAGCCGGCCGAGTCTCGATCGCGAGGCCGCGCGCGTCGTGTGGCGCACGAGACCAATGACCGTCCGGCTGCCGGATCTGGGAACGGGATTCGTCGTGGAGCCCCTCGACGAGGGAAATGACCACCGGCCGGTCGTGCGGGAAAGTGCGTTCGACATTCGCCCGGGCGCGTATCTCCTTACCAAGGCGGGCAGCGCACGTCGGTCATGGACACCGGAGTCCGTGGTTGGAGGTCGACGACTCGACGCGTTCGCGGCGCCGCCGTCGTCGGGGGCTCCGACGACCGTGCTCCATACGCCGCCCGCGGAGCGCACGGCCGCGCGTCCGTGGACGATCTCGCTGGATGTCGTGTCGGGCGAGCCCGTCGATTCGGTGGTGCTGTTCGCCCGGCGCGCCGGCGCCCGCGGCCGCATGCTGCGGTTGGCGATGGAGCCGACCGCGACGTTCACCTACCAGGCGCGGGTTCCCGCCGATGAGATGCGTGAGGGCCTCTTCGAGTACGCCGTGGCGACCTACACCGCCGGCGAGGCGCGGACGTTTCCAGCGGGCGTCGCGGGCGATCCGTTTCAGTGGGATTTCACCGGTCGCGAGTTCTGGCAGGTGCCCGTGGTGGGGGAGGGATCGCCCGTGCTGCTGTTCGATGGCCGGCAGGACCTCGGCCACGTACTGTATCCCCATCCCTGGGAGTACGTGAGCTTCCGTACCGAGATCGCGAGCGGCAGTGAGCCGGGGGCGCTGGCGCTCTCGGCCGTGGTGGAAGACTTCACGCGGACTCCACACCACTTCGCGCTGCGGACGTTTCTTCCCAAGGGTCGTCGCACACGGCTCAGTGAGGTCACGGAACACGGAGTCCTCCATATCCGAGCCCGAGCCGCGGGACGCGCGTCCGATCGCCTGGAGGTCTCTGTCGTAGAGCGTGACGGCGCTGCGTGGGGAACAGTGCTCGACTTGACCGACCAGTGGCGGGAGTTTGCGATTCCCGTCTCGGCACTGCGACCAACGGCGCTGGCCCTGCTGCCGCGGCCATACCCGCAGTTTCTGCCCTACCTCCGAGCGCCCACCACGACCCGTGCCGCACCGCGCCTTGCCGACCTCGATGGGTTGCAGTTCAGCGTCGCGGCGAACCTCTTCCAGGGTGGTGAGGCGGCGGGGCCGCACGGGTTCCGGATCGACCGCGTCGTGCTGAGCAACCGGCCGTAACGTGCCGGTGCGGCGGCGACGTCAGTTGCTTCGTGCCCGGAAATGCGCGCGGGTAAGCGCGAACGACGGCAGCTGGAGCGCCGCCCCGCCCGACAGACGCAGAGGTGCGGCGATATGAAGCGACGCGATTTCGTGAAGCAAGCCGCCGCCGCGGGATCAGCGCTGGCGGTGTATCCAACGCTTCCCGCGAAAGCCCGCGGCCCCAGGCGCTCCGGTACGTCCCGTGTGGACTTCAATCCCGGGTGGCGGTTCCTGCTGGGGGATGCGGACGGCGCGCAGGGCGCCGCATTCGACGACACGGCGTGGAACGCGGCGACGTTGCCGCACACGGCGCGCATCGAGAGCCTGGTCACGGGCGAGCCCGGGAGCGATACGTACCAGTGGCAGGGTACCTGCTGGTACCGCAAGCAGTTCGTGGTGAGTCGGGAACACGCGGGGCGAAAGCTGTTCCTGCATTTCGACGGCGCCATGAACGTGGCGGATGTCTGGGTCAACGCGGAGCACGTGGGTCGGCATCTCGGAGGATGGTTGCCCTTCGGTTTCGACATTTCGCGCACCGTTCTGATCGGTGAAGCCAACCTGCTGGCCGTTCGCCTCGACAATCGCGACAATTCGGTCACGGGCCCGAAGCCTCTTCCGCAGCTCGATTTCAATCCGTACCACGGCCTGTATCGTAGCGTCCGGCTGGTCGTGAAGGACCCCCTCCATATCACGGACCCGATCCTGGCCGGCAAGCCCGCGAGCGGCGGCGTGTTCGTTACGTACCCGGAGGCGTCTCCCGCGGCGGCGACGGTGCGTGCACAGGTGCACATGCGGAACGACGGTGCGGGCCCGCGCACGTTCCGGGTGCGGGCGCTGCTGCTGGATGGAGACGCGCGCGTGGCCGCTGACGCGTTCTCCGGTCCGGTCACCCTCGCGGCCGGCGCGGACCGGGCCGTGACGCAGGACCTGCGCGTGCTCGCCCCGCGTCTGTGGAGCCCACGCGGACCGCACCGGTATCTGCTGCGCACGGAGGTCGTGGAGGACGGCGTCGTGGTCGACGACGAGACGACCCGGATCGGCATCCGGCGCATCGAGATGACGCCGGAGGGCTTTCGGATCAACGGCGAGCGGATGTTCCTCAGGGGCACGAATCGGCACCAGGAGTATCCGTATGTGGGGTATGCGTTCTCGGACGCCGCACAGTACCGGGACGCCGAGAAGATCAAGAACGCGGGGTTCGACTACGTCCGCCTGTCGCATTACGCGCACGCGCCGGCCTTCATGGATGCCTGCGACGAGCTGGGCCTGGTCGTGATGAACTGCATACCGGGATGGCAGTTCTTCAACCGGGATGATCCCACGTTCGCCGAGATTCAGTACGAGAACTGCCGCCGCCTTCTCCGGCGGGATCGCAACCATCCGTGCGTGATTCTGTGGGAGGTGTCGCTCAACGAGACGGCGATGCCCGCCGAGTTCATCCGCCGCACCCATGCGATCGGCCACGAGGAGTATCCGGGTGACCAGTGCTACACGTGCGGTTGGACGGAGGGGTACGACGTCTTCATTCAGGCTCGGCAGCACGGAGGCTGCACCGAGGTCGCGGATCGTGCGTGTGTGGTGAGCGAGTACGGCGACTGGGAGTACTACGCGCAGAATGCCGGGTTGGCGCAGGAGGCGTGGGCCGATCTTGCGCGGGACGAAGCCAATAGCCGCCAGCTGCGCTGGCATGGCGAGGCCGCGCTCCTGCAGCAGGCCACCAATTTTCAGGAAGCTCACAACGACAATCGCAAGACGATCGCGTTTGCGGACGGCCTGTGGGTGATGTTCGACTACAACCGCGGCTACGCGCCCGACATCGAGTCGTCCGGCTGCATGGACCTGTTCCGGCTGCCGAAGTTCTCCTTCGCGTTCTTTCAGAGCCAGCGTTCGCCCGATGAACGCCTGCGAACGGCTTCCGGGCCGATGGTGTTCATCGCGAGCCACTGGACCCCGGAATCGCCGCCGACCGTCAGGGTGTTCAGCAACTGTGATCAAGTGGCGCTCTACCTCAATGGGGCGTTCATCCAGCGCCGGGGTCCCGACATGGATCGCTTGTCCACCCATCTCGCGCATCCTCCGTTCACCTTCCCGCTTGGCCGGTTCGAGCCCGGGACGCTCGAGGCGGTCGGGTATGTCGGCGGTCGGGCGGTGGCGAGGCAGGTGGTGCGGACCCCTCGAGGCCTGCGCCGCATGGACTTGGAGCTCGACGAAGGCGGGCGTCCCTTCGCCCTCACCGGCAAGGACATGGCGTTTTTGCGCGCGTACCTCCGCGACGCGGACGGCACCACCGTGCCCGACGCCTGGGAGAATGTGTTCTTCGGGGCTACCGGCGCGTTGACACTCGTCGGTGCGAATCCGTTCTCGTCCGAAGCCGGGATCGCGAGCATCGTGATGCAAACCGAGGCAAGCAGGCCGCGGGGCGCGGTCTACGCGCTGTGCCTGGTGCGCGACGGCGAGCGGGTTCGCGTGTTGAGCGCAGCCACCCCCGTGGGTGGGGACGTCGAACCGCATGAGATCCGAGTCACGACGGACGGCAGCGAGCCAACGGTGGATGCGGTCCGGTACGAAATGCCGCTGGTCGCCTCGGAGCGGGTGCGGGCGGCGTTGCTCGTGGCCGGTCGGCGCGTGGTCGAGGCCGACCTGCGCGCTCCGAAGTTCAGGATCGCCGGAAGTACTGCCCCGGCGTGATCCCAGTGACCGATGGCGAGCAGTTCCGAACCCCGACGATCGTCGCGCCGCGCGGCGCGCGCGGCCGGCTCCACAATCGGTCGAGAGCGCCGTGGCGCGCGGTTGTGGCCCCGCCCAGGTCGCCCTGATATCGTGTAGCGATCGACCCTGGTCCGGGCGCGTTCACTCTTTGCGGGATGAGCATCCATACCATGCAACTCAGCTGGCTCGACATCACGGCGTTTGTCCTCTTCATCGCCTTCGTCATCGGCGTATCGCTCTTCGCGTCGCGCAAGGAAGAAACCGGCGAAGACTACTTTCTGGCGGGACGCAGACTCACGTGGTGGCTGATCGGCTTCTCCCTGATCGCATCGAACATCTCGACCGAACACTTCGTCGGCCAGGCGGGTCGGGGTTTCGAGATCGGACTGGCGATCGCGAGCTACGAGTGGATGGCGGCGGTGACCCTCGTCATCGTGGCCTTCTTCTTCCTGCCACACTTCCTTCGGTACGGCATCTACACGATGCCGGAGTTCCTTGAGTATCGGTTCGACGTCACCACCCGCACCATCATGGCGACGTTCATGATGACCGCGTACGTCTTGGTGGCCCTGGCGACCGTCCTCTACTCGGGCGCGCTCGCCCTGGAGGCGGTGTTCGGGGTCGGGACCACCGTCGGAATTTGGGCCATCGGCATACTGGCAGGCCTGTACACCGTGTACGGCGGGCTCAAAGCCGTGGTGTGGAGTGATCTCATTCAGGGCATCGCGCTCATCCTCGGCGGCATCCTGGTGACGGTGCTGGGATTCCAGGCGGTTGGCGGCGTCGGTGCCTTCGTCGATCTGGCCGGCGACAAGCTCCACACGGTGTTGCCGTGGGACCATCCCGAAATGCCATGGGTCGCGGTGTTCATCGGCGGGTTGTGGATTCCCAACCTCTTCTACTGGGGCTTGAACCAGTTCATCACGCAGCGCGCGCTCGGCGCGCGGAGCCTGCGGGACGGGCAGCGCGGCATCATTCTGGCCGCCACCATCAAGTTGCTCATCCCCTTCATTATCGTCTTTCCGGGAATCATGGCCGCCGAGCTCTATGGTTCCAGCATCACCAATCCCGACCAAGCCTACCCGGTGCTGATCCGCGAGATCCTCCCGGCAGGGCTCACCGGGATCATGTTCGCCGCGTTGTTCGGCGCCGTCATGAGCAGCCTCGACTCCATGCTCAACTCAGCGGCGACGATCTTCACGGTAGACATCTACCAGCGGCACATCCGCAAGGGCGCCGGGGCGTCGCGCGATCTCGTGCGGGTCGGGCGGATCGCGACCGGCGCGCTCGTGGTGATCGGATGCCTGTGGGCGCCCCTCGTCGCGCGGGCGGGGAGCGTCTTCGAGTACATCCAGATGTTCTGGGGCTTCATCTCACCCGGGATCGTTGTGGCCTTCTTGTTCGGTCTCTTTTGGAAGAAGGCGCCGCCGGTAGCCGCTTCCGGCGCGATGCTCCTCGGGATTCCCGTCTATGGACTCCTGCTTTGGCGGCTGCCCGAGGTGGCGTTTCTGCATCACATGATGATCACGGGTGTGGTGCTGGCGCTGTTCATGACCGCCGTCACGCTGTGGCGTCCCCGCGCCGTCCCGGCGGCAATGCCGGCGGCGCCCGCCATCGATCTGACCGGCAGCCGCGGCGCCAGGATCGGTGGCGTGGCGGTGGTGCTGGCCACCGTCGCGCTCTACGTCGTGTTCTGGTAGCCAGGCGGCGCCATGCAACGCCGGCGAGCAGATTCGCGTTCATGCACGGGAGTGGGTTCACCGAGCGGTTGGGGGCGCGGAGGCGGCGCGTGGTGCGCCATCCTCCTGGTGCTCGCGTGCGCCTGCACGGACGAAGGGCCACCGGCGAGCGCCCCTCGCGCGGCCGGCGACCTGGGGGTGCCCGCGTGGGCCAAGGACGTCGTCTGGTATCAGATCTTCGTCGAGCGATTCCGCAACGGCGATCCGTCGAACGACCCCACGCTCGATGACATCGAAGGGGCCTGGCCCCACGTCCGGCCCGAGGGATGGGAGCCGACCCCCTGGACGCATGACTGGTACCGGCAGGAGCCATGGGCGGTGGCGATGGGAGAGGGCTTTTACCACACCGTGCAGCTGCGCCGCTACGGCGGTGACCTGCAGGGCGTGATCGATCAACTCGACTACCTCCAGGACCTTGGCGTCACGGCGCTGTTTCTCAACCCGGTGAACGACGCGCCGTCGCTGCACAAGTACGACGCGCGGAACTACCGCCATATCGACCGCAACTTCGGCCCGGATCCGCGTGGCGACGCGGCGATCATGGCCCGCGAGAACCCGGTGGACCCGGCGACGTGGGAGTGGACGGCGGCCGACAGACTGTTCCTCGACCTGGTCGAAGAAATCCACCGGCGCGGCATGCGCATCATCGTCGATTACTCGTGGAATCACACGGGCATCACCTTCTGGGCCTGGAAGGACGTGCTCGAGCGCCAGGAACGCTCGCCGTATGCCGGTTGGTACGAGATCGAGCGCTTCGACGATCCGGCGACCGCGGACACCAACGAGTTCGCCTACTCGGGCTGGGCCGGGGTGCGAGAGCTGCCGGAACTGAGGAAGGAAGGACGACCGGCGGGGCTCGAGAAGGGAGCCATCGAGGGCACCTTGGTGGCGCCCGTGCGGGAACACGTGTTCAACGTCACCAGGCGCTGGCTGGATCCTGACGGCGACGGTGATCCCGCGGATGGGATTGACGGGTTTCGGCTCGACGTCGCCGAGATCGTGCCGCTTGGCTTTTGGCGCGAGTACCGCCGCTTCGTCCGCGGTATCAATCCGGAGGCCTACCTGGTCGGGGAGGTGTGGTGGGAGCGATGGCCGGAGGCCATGTACGATCCGGCGCCCTGGCTTCAAGGCGATGTGTTCGACGCCGTGATGAATTACCGGTGGTACATGCCGACGCGTAGCTTGTTCGCCGGTGCTCCTCCGCATTTGACCGCCTCCCAGTACGTCGCCCACCTCGATTCCATCGGTCGCGGGATTCCGCCCGAGCACCGGCAGGCCATGATGAACCTGACGGCGAGCCACGATGCGCCCCGCTTCTCGACGTCGGTGTACAATCCCGGCCCGTACAAGCGCGGCGTCACACCGCGCGACGATCGCGAGTATCGCATCGACCGGCCCAACGAGAACACCAAGCGCATCCAGCGCATGATCCTCGTACAGCAGTTCACCTACGTCGGCGCACCGCACATCTGGTACGGGGACGAGGTGGGGATGTGGGGCGCCGACGATCCGGACATGCGCAAACCGATGGTATGGGGGGACCTGGCGTACGAGGACGAGGTGACCCACCCCTTCGGACGCGCCCGCCCCCCCAACCGTGTCGCGCCCGATACCGCGCTGCGCGGGGTCTATCGAGATCTCATCGCGCTCCGGAAGGAGCAGCTGCGCTTGTTCGTGGACGGGTCGCTCACGTGGCTCCTTTCCGATGACGCGCGCGGCCTCCTCGCGTATCAACGCGAGCTTGGGGCGCAGCGTGCCATCGTGGCCTTCAACACGTCGCGCGAGCCGCGGACGCTGTCGCTGAACGCGGAAGACGGAGTGTACCGCCCGGCGTTTCCCGCGGGCGATATGCTCCAGGTCAGCGGCGGCGTCCTCACGGCGGCCCTGCCGCCGATGGCGGCCAGGGTGTGGATTCGAGACTGAGCCGCGGATGTCTCGTGCCGAGTTTCGCGTGATCGGTGACAAAGCCACGTCGCCGGCGGCGCGCAAACGCGTGCGCGCGTGACGCGTACGCCGAAGCGGTGGAGGCGAGCGTGCGCGCGCGACTGACCCGCGTGGTGGCGGCACTCGGCGTCGGCCTGCTGATTGCGATCGTCACGCTGGTCGTCGCCACCGTCGCCACGTGGCCCGATGTCGCGGCGCTCGCGTTGACCGATCCCGGCTTCACCGCGTTCATCGACCGCTATCAGGAGCGACGGCGGACCGACACCCGACTCCCCGCGCTGCGATGGGAGCCGGTCGCCGACTCGCTGATCTCGGTGCATCTCAAGCGCGCGGTGGTGTCAGCGGAGGACATGGAGTTCTTCAACCACGAGGGGTTCTCCACCACCGAGATACGGCAAGCGATTCGCGAAGCAATCGCTGAGCGCGAGCGGCCCCGCGGCGCATCCACGATTACGCAGCAGCTTGCCAAGAATCTCTGGCTTTCTTCGTCGCGCAATCCGCTTCGCAAGCTGCGAGAGGTGATGCTGACCAGACAGCTCGAGCGCTCGCTCGATAAGCGTCGCATACTGGAGGTGTATCTCAACGTGGTGGAATTCGGGCCGGGCGTCTATGGAGCCGAGGCGGCATCGCGCGTCTACTTCGGCAAGCCGGCCGCCGACCTGACTGAATACGAGGCCGCGATGCTCGCCGCCGGGCTTCCGCGCCCATCGCGGTGGCACCCCGGGGTCACCAGTCGCAGCTACGATGCCTACGTGGCCGACATCCTGGGGCGGATGGAGCGCGCGACATTTCTCTGGCGGTACGTGGACGGTCCTGACGGGCTGCCGCCGCAGCAGTAGGGTGCGTCGATCCGCGGTACACCCCGCGCTCGAGAACCCCCGCACCCGCAACGTGCTTTCCCCATTGTTCCTCGACTCATCGTTCTGCCACCCAGATCAGGAACGAACCCGCCGGCACCCGCACCTCCTGCGTTCCACCGCGCAGGCGCGCGTACCTGCCACCAACCCCGTTGAGGTCCACGCGCTCGCGGCCGCCCATCTGGCGCCAGTCGCCGGCCGAGAGCGCGAACCGGAACACGCCCTCGCGCGGGCCGCTGTTCGCGAGCACCAACACGCGCTCCCCGACCACATAGCCCAGCAGCGTGTCGTCATCCGGCGTGACCCAGCGATAGTGGCCCGCCGGGACCTCGGTGACGCGGAAGACCGCGCCATCGTCCGACATTCTTAACGCGAGCAGCCCGCTCCAGTAGTCGCGCATGGCGGCGTGATCGGAGCCCGGCGCGAGGTAATCCCACGCGAACCGATTGGGCGCGCGGAGGTTGTACGTGTCGTCGCGCCCCTTGAACTCGATCGGCCCGCCCGCCGCCTCCAACGCGAATTCCTCGTGGGGCGCCAGGCCCTTGGAGCGCAGCATCTCGGTCCCGCCATGGATCACCACCGGCCCCGCGGAGGTGAGGAGCAGCCCGGCGGCGATGCGCACCGCCGCCAGATCCACACCAGCGAGCCCGTTGTGATCGCGCAGGGCGTAGCGATCGGCCAACGTCCAGTTGTCATGAATGTCCAGGTAGGAAATGCCATCCGTCGCGCGTGCCTCTTCGTCATAGCGATTCGCCAGCGCGCGCATCGCGGCGTCCCGCGCCGAACCGTCCCCGCCCGCCCAGCCGCGCTCCTCCACGTTGAACGGGCTCCCCGTGAACGCGTTGCGGGCATCGTCCTGAAAGAACGTGATGGGTGCGTCGGCCTTGTACCACACCCAATCGGGATTGGCCCGCACGTCCGGATCACTGGGCGCGATCCACGCCTCGCCGTAGACGATCAGGTCCGCGGGGAGCCGCTGCCGCACCCAGCGCAGCGTCTGCTCGTCTACCTGTCCCGCCAAATCGACGCGGAACCCGTCGACCCCCAGCGCCTCGACCCAATGCCGCAACTGATCCAGGATCCAGCGCTGCACCATCGGCCGCTCCTCCGACTTCACTTCGTTGCCGAACGGGCCGATGTGCTCGATGCGCTCGTCGGTGCGGTAGTAGTACGGCAGATCCAGCACGTTGAAGTTCAAGAGCGCGTGGCGTCGGTCCATGTTCTCGCCGGTGTGGTTCGGCACGACGTCGATGATTACGGCGATGCCTCGCTCGTGGAAGGCACGCACGAGCGCCTTGAACTGCTCGCGCTCCATCCCGGGCGCCGCGTCACGCGAGCGATACCGGTTCTCCACGGCGAAGGCGTGCGAGGTCCGATACCCCCACTGGTAGTTCTCCCGGTCGATGCCCATCGCCTGCGCGAACGAGTCGTCGGCGAAGGCGGCCCGCCATTCAGCGTCGCGGTAGTGGAGGTACTCCTGCACCGGCATCAGGTGCACCACGTTCACGCCCAGGCTCACCAGGTAGTCGAAACCGATGGGCGCGCCATACGCGTTCACCAGACCGGGCCGCGCCATCGCCGGGAGGGTCCCCGTCTCGTCATCCCCGACGGGGAGTAGGTCGGTGAAGTCCTGCACGTGTACCTCGTAGGCCACCACGTCCTCCATGCGCGGTCGGCCACCCGCCACGGGTGGCGGCGGTGGGCCGTCCCGCCACACCATCGACTTACCCTGCGCGTCGTCGTTGACCAGGGCGTAGGGATCCGAGACGTGCACCGGGTGAGTCCCGTAGAACCAATTGCCCGGGTCGGGAGGGCCGTGCACCGTGAAGTCGTACCACGTGCCGTGCAGGTTGGCGGGCTCCACGGCCTCCCACACGCCGTCCGTATCCTTGACCATCTCCACAACCCGCGTGGCATGTTCCGCACCGTCGTCCTTATCGCGATACAGGTAGAGACGGACGGCGTGCGCTCGGGGGGAGAAGACGCGGAATGTCGTCGCGCCGCCATCGTCCGCCACGGCGGCGCCCAGCGGTTTGGACGAGTAGAGATTGCGAAACAGCGGGTCGCGGCGGACGAGGGCGCGAAGACCGAAGCGCGGGATCTCGAGATAGTGCACCCGCATGGGATCCAGGGCGACGGCGGGAACCACGAGCGATTGGGTCGCGGTGTTGGGCAGCACCGCGGCAATCGGAATCTCCCGGTTCTGGCCGTCGGTAAGGCGATATGCCGATAACTCCGACGGTCGCTCGGCGCCGGTGAGCTTGAAGCGGATCGCGGTGGGGCCGTGGATCTCGGCCCGCATACGGGGCGCCTCCTGGCGCTCCTGCGCGGCCGCTCCCCGCACTTCCAGCAGCATGATGGCAAGCGCTATGACAACCCGCAACACGACCTCATTCCTTTCCTGTGAACTCCTCCAGCGAGGGAAGCAGGTCCCCACCGAAGGCGAACAGCGTGGCGTTCTCCCATGGCCACCACGGCGAGCGCGACCAGGGTGGGGACCGGGCGGCGGCTCACCGTCGCTCGCCCAGCAGCACGAGACTGAAGTCGCTAACGAGCGTGATCTGCCCTGCTTGCACCGTACCCGTCGCCCCGGAGTACGCGTCTTCGAGTTCGGTGCCGTCGGCGAATACGTCGAACACCGGAATGGTCTTGGAGCCCGACGGCTGATCGATGGCGACGAGCACGCGGTCCTCGCGGTCGTCCGTCCGCAGCGCGCGGCTGAAGATGTAGGGTTCGGCCTGATGCCGGCGATGCGCTCCCGCCCCGACCGCCGGGTGGGCATGGCGGAACCGACCGAGCTTGCGCCAGTGCGCGAGAATCGCCGTCGTGGCGCCGTCGCGCTCCATATCATCCCAGTTCATGAACGACCGGAGGTTGGCATCCCCGCGGGCACCCTCCACCCGCAGGGGCCGCGCCAGCTCGTCCCCGTAGTAGATCTGCGCGCCCCCCGGGGCGAGGAGCAGCCGGGTACCGGCCCCGAAAGGATCGGTGCGGTCCCGGTCGTACGGCGACCCGTCGTCGTGAGAACTCACGTAGTTGAGTATCGCGACCCCTTGCAGCTCGCCCTCGCGGAGCAGCGCGGAGTAGAGCGCGAAGACGTCGTCGTCTGACCCAGCGTCCGGACTCTTGAGACCGAAGTTGATGAGTCCATCGTAGCCATGATCGAAATAGTCCACGGTCACGTCGCCGAAGTCGAAAACACGTCCGTTGCCCGCGTTCCACCCGTAGACCTCACCAAACATGTGGAACGGCAGGTCGTCCAGCACCTCATCCGGATGCGCCTGTTTCCATTCGGCAAACGCACGTGCGGCTTCCTGTTTGAGAGCCGCCGCCACCGCTTCCTCGAAGTTCCGTGCGGTGTCCACCCGGTACCCGTCGAAGCCGAACTCACGCACCCAATCGGTCAGCCATTTCATCACGTAGAAGCGAGGCGCACGCGGGTATCCGGTGCGTTCGAAGAACGTGTCGAGCTCCGCGAGCTCCTGATCGAGGCGACCCTCCGCGGCCCACTTGTCGAGCAGCGGCGGAGGAAGCTCCACCGGCTCGTCGCGGTCGGTGCGGAGGTCCGGTAGGTTGTCCACCAGCGTGCAGGGCACGGTGGTGGGGTAGGAATCGTACCCGCAGCGCGGGCCCGTCCGGACCCAGTCGTCGGGCCACTGCGGGTCGAGGGGAGTCACGGGTCCGGTGTGATTGATCACGGCGTCCATGATGACGCGGATGCCGCGCCGATGCGCCGCGGCAACGAGCGCTCGCAGATCCGCCTCGGTTCCCAGCGTCGGTTCCACCGCGGTCCAGTCGCGGGTCCAGTATCCGTGAAAGCCGTATGTCTTCCCGGTCCCCTCGTCGACGCTCCCGTGGATTTGCTCCACGAACGGTGTCAGCCAGATGGCGTCGACGCCGAGAGAATCGAAATAGCCCTCCTCCAGCGTGCGGAGGAGGCCCGCGAGATCGCCTCCCAGGTAGCTGCGGAGCACCGCGCCATCTTGTCGGCGTTCGAGCGCCAGGTCGTTGTCGGGATCCCCGTTGCGGAATCGGTCGGTGAGCACGAAGTAGATCGTGGCGCTGTTCCAGAACACCTCGGGTTCGGCGGCGGTCGCCGATGTCGTCGCCGGCTCTCTGCCACCGCGATCTGCCGCACACGCCCCAAGCAAGGAGACACCGAGGCCAAGCAGCGCCACGGCTCGTATCGTCACCTTCATGTTCGCACCACCCTTTCGCTCTGCACCGACCTCGTTGGGCTATTCGGGGTCCGCATCATCTCGCGAGTGCGGCGACCATGTCGTCCTGGTCCTCGACGCGCAGCGTCAGCACGGCGGCTAGCACGAGCGACACGCCGCCGACGAGTAGCGCATAGATCGCCTCGCCGCCGAAGAAACGCCCGATGATGAACCCCAGCACGGCCGCCGCGACGATCTGGGGAATCACGATGAAGAAGTTGAAGACGCCCATGTAGTATCCCATCTTCGACGGCGGCAACGATCCGGTCAGGATCGCGTATGGCATCGACAGAATGCTGGCCCATGCGATGCCCACCCCCACCATCGAGCCCAGCAGATACGTCGGGTCGGCGATGACCAGGATGGACAGCAGGCCCAGCGCGCCGCAGACCAGGCAGATCGCGTGCGCCACCTTCCGACTGGTGCGCGCTGCCAGCACCGGGATCGCGAACGCCACCAGGGCCGCGACACCGTTGTACGTGCCGAAACCGACCCCCACCCAGTTCGCCCCCTCGTTGTACAGAGCCGACGAGGTGTCCGTGGTGTGGTAAAGGTGTCGGGTGACGGCCGCGGTCGTGTAGATCCACATCGCAAAGAGGGCGAACCACGAGAAGAACTGCACCAACGCCAACTGCTTCATCGTGCGGGGCATGTCCTGAAAGTCGTTCAGGATCGTGACGAATCCGTTGTCGTACCGCCCTCCTCGCTGCATGAACCCTCCGAGGATCAGCAGCAAGCCCACACCGCCGATCCCGGCCGACAGGATCATCACCTGGTAGATCTCCTTCCAGGCCAACCAGACGCTGGCCAGGATGCCGACGAGCAGCAGGACCGCGCCCACACGCGTCTGCCGCGCGCCGTTGAGCGCGAACTCCACCGGCGTGCGTCTCCGCGTGGCGAAGCCCTCCCGCGCCTGGTTTTCCTCGAAGGAGGCCATCGCTTCCGGTGAATATTCCCGCGACCGCACGACCGTCCACAGCACCGCAACGAAGAAGACCGCTGCACCGAGATAGAACGAGAGACGCACGGAGTCGGGGATGGTGCCCGCCGGCGCTTCGTTACTCACCCCAAACCGCTCCGTGAGGAGCCATGGGAGGATCGACGCCACCACCGCGCCGGTGCCGATGAAGAAGCTCTGCATGGCAAACCCGGTGGTGCGCTGCGCGGACGGCAGATTGTCGCCCACGAAAGCGCGGAACGGCTCCATGGAAATGTTGATGGAAGCGTCCATGATCCAGAGCATGCCGGCCGCCACCCAGAGGGCAGGGGAGTTCGGCATGGCGATGAGGGCGAGGGAGGCGAGGATGGCGCCACCGAGAAAGTACGGCCGCCGTCGCCCCAGCCGGTTCCATGTGCGGTCGCTGAAGTAACCGACGATGGGCTGCACCACGAGCCCAGTCACGGGCGCGGCGATCCACAAGATCGGAATGTTCTCCACGCTGGCGCCCAGCGTCTCGAAGATCCGGCTCACGTTGGCATTCTGGAGTGCGAACCCGAACTGAATGCCGAGGAAGCCGAAGCTCATGTTCCAGATCTCCCAGAACGACAGGCTCGGCTTGGGCTGGAGGGTGACGGGAGCGGTGCCAGCAGGTGATTCCATGGTGGACCTGAGCCTTACGCAGTCGTGGGGTTGGTGTGGCCACTCTCGCGCCGTCGCGCTCGGTGTAGGCGATCGAGCAAGGTACGCACTTCCGGATCGGTCAAGATGTCGTCGAGGAGCCGGGCCATGGGACGCTGCCAGTTGGGACGTTGCGAGGAACGAGTACCGGGCAGGTTCACCCCGATCTCCTCGAGCCAGAGATCCTCGAGCCATGGAACCACCAGCGGGCTGTCCGATTGCCCGAGCCACACGAGCAGGGCGGCCAAATAGTCTCGGGGCTGCTTCACACGGCTGTGCAGGTGCCTGGCCAACCGCCGGACGGCCCGCTGGCGTTCGCGCCGGACCTTCGGGACGGCCTCTTCCGCCAGCAGACCGTACCGCATCCGCTCCTCGATGTCCACGCCCGCGAGCCACCCGGCGAACGGAGGCGTGTCGTGCGTCCCCACGAGGGCCATGTCCGTACCGCTCGGGGGGGTCACCGGGGGAGGCTTGGATGCCTGAAACTGTGCCAGATACATCCCCCAGATTCGATGCCGTGGAAGTGCGTGGTCGATCTCCGGAGGAACGGTGCCCAGGTTCTCGCCCACGACCTCGCACCGATGTCGGTGCGACTCGAGCGTGAGGATGGCAAACAGTTCCTCCGCGGGGTACGACACATACGTCCCTTGGTCCAGTGCGAAACCGTGGGGAATCCAATAGAGCCGGGTCCACGCCATGACGTGGTCCACGCGGAGCACCCCGGCCACCGATGCCTGGGCGGCAATTGATGCGGCCAGGTAGCGGTGACCTTCCCGGCGTGAGGCCTCGGGGAGCACCGGTGCGAATCCCCAGTCCTGCCCGCTCGGGAACCCCCGGTCGGGTGGCGCACCGACCGACATCCCTTTGCCAAAGAGCGCCTGCCGGGACCAGGGATCGTAGCCGTCGGGGTGACCGCCCACCGCGAGGTCCAGGCCAAGGCGCAAACCGTCGGTTTCCAGCCGCCGCCGAAGCGCGTCGAGCTGGCCGCGCACCATTGTCTGTGCCACGAGATGGAACCGCTCTTCCTCGGGATCGATGTCGTCGGTGGCGAGGGTTCCCGAGCGCGCACGCTCGGGCCAGGCGCGCCAATTCCTGCCGAGCCGGGCCTGGGCACCGCGAAAGCGGGCGTAGCGGATCAGCTCCTCGTCCAGGGTGGACAGGTCGGGTGCACGAATGCCGGCGAGTGCCGCGCGCACTTCGCCGTCCGCGCGCGTCACGTCCAGCGTGCCGGGCCGCGACACGGGCGGAGCGGCGTCGCCCAGGTCGAGGATGAGCTCCGACCAGAAAAGGCGGCTCACGGCCGAGTACGGGCTGGGTTCAGGATCGTCCGTGTTGAAGGTGGGCAGCAATGGGAGGAGCATCACGAGATCGCCGCCCAGCTTCCCCACCCATCGGCAGAGCGACTCGAGATCCCGCAGGTCGCCCATCGAGCGGCTGCGCGCCGAGCGCAGCGCGGCAAGATGCGCGCCCACGCCCCAACTGCGCCGCGATCCGGGCCGGCGCCATGCGTGCTCGGGCGCGGCAATCACGGTGCAGGCTTCGGTGGTACGCGAGGACGCGACCGTGAGGCGATGGTAGCCGAATGGGAGAGGCTGCCGCGCGCGCAGTTGCGCCGTGTGCGCATCCACTCCGAGCTCGACGGCGCCGCCGGTTTCCAGCATGAGCTCCGCGCGGACCGCCCGCCGCCGCGGGATTGTCACTGGTGGCAGCGTGCCGTCCCATGCGACCAGGACCGGCGGCAGGTGGCCGCGCCGCCGGCCGGTGCGGTGCGCCCGGAGAGCGGCAGCCGCGTCCGCGGGCCCCGCGACCGGCGCGCCGAGTGCGGCGCAGACGCGCACGAGCGTCTCGGGAGCCACCATCACACGCCGGCCGAGTCCGTCCTTGTAACGGGTGTGGATCCCCATCGCCTTGGCGAGGGACGTGAGGGTCCTCAGCTCATCCATGCCGTTCCGGGGTTCGCGTGCAGCGCAAGTGCGTCCGCACGCGTCATATCTGGGTGCCTGCGTGGATCGCGACCGCGTTGCGGGCCTCGAGATCCAGTTGCACGTGGCCGTCCGCGTCGACCACGATGGTTCGCCCGGCGCAGGATCCGGCTGAGGCGCCCCCGGTCAGCGCATCGCAGTACGTGCCCTGCGGGAGTGGTGTCGGCACATCGATGGCGACCGTCGCGTCCTCGAGGTTGATCGCGACGAACCCGAGATCTCCCCGTGAGAACGCGATCGCGTTGGCGCCATTGTCCCACCACCCGTTGATGCCGGCTCCGGCGACGGCGCGGCGGAACCCGACCATGCCGCGGATGACCGGGTCGCGGTGTTCGCAGACCCAATCGCCCGGCGCGGCCGTCTCGAGGCTCGACGCGCAGCTCACGTCGTAGGTGTTCCCGTCGGCGTCGGACGGCGGACCCAACGAGTTCTGTGACGGACAGCTGAACACATAGCTCGAAAGGATGGACGGATATCCATACGGCTGCGCGAGCATCCAGACGTTGGCCAGGCGGAACACGTCTCCGTCGCGGTAGCTGATGCCGCACTGATGTTGCGTGTCGTGGTTCTGCAGGAATACCACGGCCTTGGCGGAGGGCATGAGACCCCAGGCCGCTTCCGAGAATCGGTTGCCTTCGGTGCCATTGGGATTGAGCTGCGCGATGTACTCGCCGCCCACATGCCGGAACTTGTTGCCCACGCCGACAAACGTGAACTCCGTGATGTCGGCGGCGCCGCCGGAACCGTACCCGACACCGTAGAAGTCGCGTGGTGCCAGCGCTTCCCCGAACCCGGAGCTGATCTCGAGGAACACGTACGGCAGTGGTCGCCCCTCGCCGGCGAGAGTCAGGTTCACGCGGTCGATGACGTCGTCGAGTTCCACCTGCTGGATATGCTTGGCGGCATCGACGCGGAAACCCGCCACGCCCAAGCGGGCGAGCATGATCAGATAGTCGGCGATCTTCTGCCGTACCGAGGGGAGGCCGGTGTGCAGATCCGGCAGCGAGAACAGCTCGCACTCCTGCACGTTGGCGGCGCTCTGATAGTTGGTGAGTGCGCAGGGCGGGTGAAAGTCAGTCGGTGTATACAAACCCGGGTACTCGTACTTCGAATACTGCGTGCCGTTGCTGCCGACCCCCGGGCTCGGGTAGTTCGTCATGTGGTTGATCACCGCGTCAACGATGATGCCGACGCCAACCGCCTGACAGCGGTCCACCATGTCCGTGAACTCCGTTCCGGTGCCCGATCGGCTGCGTTCGACGCTGTAGCTCACGGGCTGGTATCGTTGGCTCCAGTCGTGGCTCGGAACGATGCTGTGCTCTTGCGGCGGCGAAACCTGGACGGCCGCGACGCCGGCCGGACCGAGCACGGTTTCACACTCCGAAGCGATGTCGGTCCACTTCCACTCGAACAGGTGGACCACGACATCTCCGGCTGCCATGTGGCCGCTCGGTCGGTAGGTGGGATCCAGCGTCGGCCGTTGAATCGGTGGTCCACCTCCGCCGGGAGGTTCGGTCGCGTCGCCGCACCCGCCGCTGCCGAACAGACAGAGGCCCACCAAGGTGACGAACGTGGCGGCGCGACGCCGGGCGATCATGGAAACGGACCTCCTGAACGAGCCATCAGCCCGACCGCCGAGCGGCGGCCGAGCTGATGGGGTGATGCACGTCTGCGATCCGGGGCCGGCACGGAGCCCTCCCCGGTCAGTACCCGGTGTTCTGCGTCAGATTCGGATTGGCTGTCAACTCCGACGCTGGAATGGGATACAGCGCACGGTAGTCGGCAAGCGCGCCTCCAGCCGCCGTTCCACCTTTGAACGCCCAAACGTACGTCGCGCCGGTGTATTGCCCGAAGCGGATCAAGTCCTGCCGGCGATGTCCTTCCCAGATCAGCTCACGCCCACGCTCGTCCAAAACGAACTGCAGCGTCAGCTCTCCAGCGGTGATGTCGCCGCTGTTGTCGCCGTAGGCACGCTGGCGAAGGGCATTGACGTAGCCCAGCGCCGTTGCGGCACTACCACCGCCACCGCGGAGTTGGGCTTCCGCATACATCAGGTACGCATCGGCCAGGCGGAACATGGGGTAATCCGTGTCCGCATGTGTCGGGTGCGACCCCGCGGCGCCCGTGGACGTGACGTTCTTGTACTTCGGGAACGCGTATCCATGCGAGAAATCGCCGAGGTTGGTCACGGCCATATTCTGACCGTTGGTATAGAAGATGTCCGCCCGCCCGTCAGGACCGCCGGCTCCACCCTCGTAGAGGCTGACCGACTGCTGGGTGACCCGCAGGCCCCACCAGGCGAAGTCCAACCCGTAATCGGCGGGGTTCATGGCCCCTCCGACCGACGCGTGGGAAATGAATGTTGTGCCGCCCCAGGTCTGGGTATGCACGCCGTCGAACGGCACCGCGAAAATGATTTCCGGTGACGTGTGGTTGTCGGCCAGGAACATGTCCTGGTAGTCGGGATCCAACGAGTACGGCCCGGCAATCACGGTCGAGATTTCCGTCAAGGCCTCGGCGGAGTGATCACTCGCACCGTACACCGCGGCGTTCAGGTAGAGCTTGGCCAGGATCATCGCCAGCGTGCCCTGATCGGCTCGACCGTATTCCGCCGCGCCGACGGCCGGAAGCGCGCTGCGAATCGCGGTCAGCTCGCTCTCGACGAAGTTGAAGAGTGCCAAAGTCGTGGCCTGATCCGGCGGTGGCGAGCCCGCCTCATAGTCCTCCGTCACCAGCGGGATCGAACCGTAGAGATCCAGGCCATGCCAATAGCTCAGTGCGCGCAGCAAGCGAGCCTCCGCCCGGTACTGCGGGATCTCGGCGATGTTCTGGTGACCTCGCGTCGTGAGGACCTCGGTCGTCGTTTCGCGCAGGAACTCGTTCGCCAGCGCGATTTGGAAGAAGATGCGGTAGTACATCGCCCCGACGAACTGATTCGTGGAGGCCCACTGTCCCGTCACCATCTCGGGGAGACCCGCATCGCCCCATCCGATGACGGCTTCATCCGTCGGCAACTCCTGCAGCTGCCACAAGCCGCGGATGTATTGTCCGAAGCCCTCGTCGATCCCTTCGATATCCGGATTGCCGTGCGGACCGGTTTGCCCGCTCAGGGCGAGACCGGCGTACAGCTTGGCCAGGAAGGACCGGTACGATGCCACGTCCGTGAAGATATTGCCGCTCGTCACCGTGCTCTTTGGTTCGACCAGCAAGTCGGTACAGCCGCTCATGCTCAGCCCGATCGCCACCGCGGCGATCGTGAGGCCGGCTCTGCGTCCGATGATTCGCATAATTCTGTCCTTTCGTAGATCCGCAGTCAGCCTCAGAACCGCACGCTCAGGCCACCCG
This sequence comes from Gemmatimonadales bacterium, assembly GCA_036397755.1. Classification (GTDB taxonomy): domain Bacteria; phylum Gemmatimonadota; class Gemmatimonadetes; order Gemmatimonadales; family GWC2-71-9; genus CAMYLY01. Next base: position 34,388 of record DASWII010000055.1, read on the forward strand.
TGAAGGTGCGCGAACGCGGATAGAGGTTGTTGTCAATGCCATTCACACCGGCCAGGGGATCGACCCCGCTGTAGCCGGTGAGCGTGAACACGTTTTGCACGACGGCAAAAATCCGCATGTCATGTCCCGCGGGCAGTCTCAACGTGTACCCGATCGCGAGGTTGTCCATGCGAAGGAGCGACGCGTTCTCCACGTAATAATTGGAGAAGTACTGCTCGCGCTCGAACCCGGTTTCCAGCACCGACGCATGCAAATTGTTCGGGGCGCCCACATACGAGAGTGCGCGGTAGTGCCCGAAGTTCGACGCCACGTTGTTGTAGACGTAGTTACCGAGATACGCACGTAGCGTGAAGCTGGCATCGAAATTCCCCCAACCGAATCGCGAGCTGTGGCCGAAGCTCCACGTGGGGTCCGGGCTGTGAAAGGCCACCCGGTCGTCCTGGTTCACGATGCCGTCCGAATTCTGGTCCACGTAGATGTCGGTCTCGTCGATGGTGCCGTCGCTGTTCTCATCCGACCACAGCGGCTTCCCGTTCGCGTCCAGCTTGTGCTCGTAGACGTAGAACGCGTTGCGCGGCGAGCCGGGCTGCAACACCTGGATCTCGTTGCCGACCGCGCCGCCGATAGCGCCCGTGAGGATCGCTTCGGCGCCGCCATACGGATTGATCTCCAAAATCTTGTTGGCGTTGGTGGACGCGTTGAAGTCTGCGGTCCAGGAGAAGCCACCACCCCGCCCCTCGGCGATCACGGCGCTCAGCAGGAACTCGAGGCCGCGGTTTTCGAGCGAGCCGATGTTGGTCGTGATGAAGTTAGACGTGAACGTTCCGGCCGCGACCGGGACCCGGAAGATCAGGTCGTTGGTCTTCTTGTGGTAGTAGTCGATGGCGCCGGTAAACCGGTTGTCCGCCAGGCCGAAGTCGAGGCCGATATTGTAGGACGTCGTGGCCTCCCACTTGATGCCGCGGTCCGCCGCGCCGGGCCGGATCGTCGTGACGTAATCATTGCCGAACTGGTATTGAGCCGTCCCCTCACCAATGGCGTACGACGGGTACTGCTGGTAGTTGCCGAACGCCTGGTTCCCGTTTTTCCCCCACGACAGGCGAAGCTTGAGATCGGAGAACAGCCCCCAGTTCCGCAGGAATCCCTCCTCCGAAAGCCGCCAGGCGAACGCTGCCGACGGGAACATGCCCCACTGTTCGTCGGGGCCGAACTTGGACGAACCATCTCGGCGCAAGCTCAGCGTCAGCAGGTAGCGATCGGCCATCGTGAAGTGCGCGCGACCGAAGAACGAGATGAGACGACTCTCGTCCACGAAAATCGTCTCTCGATACTGGTCGGCGGCCGGAATACCCGCCGTGCTGAGATAGTCGAAGCTCAAGCCCTGAGCCTCGAAATACGGATACTCCGCGTTCGACGTCTCGTACGAATACCCGCCGGTGAAATCGAAATCCGTCCGCAGGGACTCGAACCGGTGGCTGTAATTGCTGAACACGTCAAACAGCGCGTTGGCCTGTGTCGCATTGGAACGGCTCACGAACCCGGGAAGACCGCTCTCGGCCTGGCCGCGCAGGTAGGTCGGCTGGAACGTCTGGCGCTCGGCCTTGGTCGCATCGTAGCCGAATCGCATGTTCGCGGTGAGTCCCGGAACGAACGGAATGTCGAACTCCGCCTCGACGTCACCGACCGTGCGATAGGTCGTGCCGTAGTCGGTCGTCAAATTCAACGCGGCCACGGGGTTGTTCAGTGCCGTGGCGTAGTCGTACCACTCGAAATACCCGCCGTAGGGGCTGTTAGCATCCTCGATCGGCTGAGTCGGTGCAAAAATGGAGGCGGCACCGATCACTCCAGGTGTGAAGTCATCGTTGAGCCTCGCGCCCCGAAGATCCGCCGTCACCTGGAGGCCTCCGTCGAAGAAGCGGTGACGGAAGCCCAGACCGACCGTGGTCTTTTCCGTCTTGGAGCGCCGGATGACGCCGCCCTGACTCAGGTATCCGAGCGACAACCGGTAGTCGAGGTCATCGGTCGCCCCGGCAAAGGACACGTTGTGCTCCTGCCCAACACCGGTGCGCTGGATGGCGCCGCGCCAGTCGGTATTCTCACTGCCGAGCAGGCTCATGGAGGACGGCGCGTACTGCTGCACGGCGGCCTTGAACTGATCGACCGTCAGCATCTCCGGCACACGATCAATCACCGAACCTGACACGGTGCCGGTATAGCTCAATTGGCTACCCTGGCGGCCGGCCGTGCTCGTGCCGCCCTTGGTCTCGATGATTACCACGCCGTTGGCGCCTCGAGAACCGTAAATGGCCGTGGCCGACGCGTCCTTCAGGACGGTGATCGATTCCACGTCGTCGGCGTTGATGAAGTTCAATGGGTTGCGTCCCGCGGATATCCCGCCTCCGACGGACAGCGGCATGCCGTCGAGGACGAACAGCGGCTCATTGCTGCTGGTCACCGACGTCCCGCCGCGGATGCGGATCGAGATGCCACCGCCCGGCTCACCACTGTCAACCACACGCACGCCGGGGACCTTGGCCTGGATGAGCTCCTCCGGGCTGATCACGCGGCCGGGGTTGAATTCTTCGGATGAAACCGCCTGGATGACGCCCGTCAGATCCTTACTCATCTGCTCGCCGTAACCCGAGATCACCACCATCTCGAGCTGCACGGCGACGATCTGCATGGGGATCTCGATTTCGGCCACACCGCCGGCCGTGACGGCCACGGTGTCGAACGCCGCGCGATACCCCACGCGTGTGAACCGCACCACGTAGGTTCCCACCGGCACGCCGGCGAACACCACGCGGCCGTCCGCGTCGCTGAGTTCCGTGCGCCCGGCCAGCGCGACCGCCACGCTCGGAAGCGGCGCGCGCGACCCGGCGTCGACTGCTCGTGCTCGGACCGTGCCCGTTTGGGCCTCGGCGGGAACCGCGAACAATGCGCTGACGCCGAGCGCGATCAGTATGTGACGAATTCTGATCATGAGTGTGCCTCCACTGCTTGTGAGATGCTGCCTCGCTCCCCGTCCCCGGACTCGGCGTCGCGGGGTGGGGCTCGACGGGAACGTTCGAGGATCGCCAGAGAGCTCTGTGGAAACCACATGCTTTGGCTGAACTTTCGTTTAATCGGGTAGGTCCTGTCGGAATTCTGGCGATTCGGACGCGACCCCGCAACCCGACCGGCCGGGGCGGAGAGTGGTTCCCCCAGCAGCAGCACTCCTCCGCTTGGTTATCCGCCCGACCAGCCCCTCTCGGGCGGGGGTGTGTCGCCTGCCAATGTGGCGGTTCCGAGAGTAGCGGCGGCGCCCCCCCCAAGGCCGCCGCGGCGCGCGACGGGCTCAAAGCCCGATCGGGCGCGCGCTCGGCTCAGCGGTGCGAAACCGCGCTCAGGAAGTCTGCTTGGTGAGAAACACCGTCTGGGTCGGGTACGCAAACTCGATGCCTTCCCGCTCGAACGCCTCGTGGATCCGTAGGTTGATTGCCTGCTGGATGTCCATGTAGACGGGGTATTCCGGCACCGTTACGTAGTAGACCGTCTCGAAGGTGATCGCGGAATCGCCGTACCTGGCGAAGTGCGACCGGTCGAACCGCGTCTGGGGCTGCGCTTCGACCGCCTCGCGGATCATTTGTGGGATACGCTCGAGCTTCTCGCGCGGGGTCTGATACGTGACGCCGATGGTGAACAGCGCGCGCCGTTCCGCCATCCGGCCGAAGTTGCGGATGCGGCTGCCCAGGAGATCGCTATTCGAGAAGACGAGCTGCTCTCCCGAGAGGCTCCGCAGCCTGGTGGTCTTGAGTCCCACATACTCCACCGAGCCCATCATGTCGCCCACGGCGAGGAAGTCGCCGATCACGAAGGGCTTATCAAGTACAATCGACAGCGAGGCGAAGAGATCACCGAGAATGTTCTGCACCGCGAGGGCGACCGCGATCCCCGTCACGCCCAGCCCCGCCACGAGCGCGGTGACGTCAATCCCGAGGTTGTCGAGTCCCAGGAGGAGCACCACGACCCATGTGGCGAGTCTGCCCAGGAATCCGACGGCCGCCAACGTCGTGACCGCCGCGCGATCGTCCTCCAGCCGGAGCTTACGATAGACCGCGAGCCATGCCCCCAGCCCCCGGTTGACCCAGAGCCCGCCCTGCACGATCAGCGCGATGACGGTGACCCTGCTGACGAGCCCGTGCACGCTGCTGGACAGTTCGAGGCCGCGGGTTGCGACGAACACCGCCACCACGAGCATGAACAACGCGTTGGTCGCCCCGAGGACATCCGCCAGGACATCGTCCCACGGCGTGTCCGTGCTTGCGGCGGCCCGGGTGATGCGACGAACGAGCCATCGGGTCACGAACCGAAGGAGGACGAAGGTCCCCAGGCCAACAGCCGTCGCGACGAGCCAGCGGCTCAGCGGCATGGACATGATGGGCGTGTCGAAGAATGTCATGGGCGAAAGGGGGATTCCTCGATTGCAGTGACGAGCGCGGGATGCCCGTATACTAACGCGTTGGCTCCGCCACGGCAGCGAGGGATGCGCCGTCATCGCACCCCGCCCTTGTGGCTTCCAACGCGTTCCACGAAGTTGAGAGTAACATCCCGCAGCGGTCTGCACCGTCCGCAGCCAGTGCACACCCCACGATTGTCCACCCGAGCGGTCGGTGCATTGGCAATGCGTGTTCCTCGGAGATCCCGAGACGCGGGCAGCCGTTGCGGGTGGAGGGCCGTGAATGCGCGTACTCCTCGTCAATCCCCGGTGTCCTGAGAGCTTCTGGAGCTTCAAGTGGGCGGTGGACACGGTGCTGTCCGGCAAGCGATCCCTGAATCCACCGCTGGGCCTCGCGACGGTTGCCGCGCTGTGTCCCCCCGACTGGGATGTGACAATCGTCGATGAGAACGTGGAGTCGGTGCCGCTCGCGCCCGTGGCTGACGTGATCGGCGTGTGCGGGATGGGTGTGCAGTTCCCGCGGCAACGTGAGTTGCTCAATTACTATCGCGGCAAGGGGTACTTCGTCGTGGCAGGTGGGAGCTATGCGTCGCTGTGCCCGGAGGCGTACGAGACGATCGCCGACAGCGTCATCGCCGGGGAGGCCGAGTATGTCTGGCGAGAGTTCTGCGACGATTTCAGTGCCGGGAGGCCCAAGCGACGCTACCACGAGACCGGCGTCGTGGCCCTGGCCGATTCGCCCGTGCCGCGGTTCGAGTTGCTCAGGCTCGATCGGTACCGCTCGGTGAGCCTGCAGTTCTCGCGCGGCTGTCCGTTTCGGTGCGAGTTCTGCGATATCATCGTAATGTTCGGTCGCCGACCTCGCACGAAATCGCCGAGCCAGATCGGCCTGGAGCTGGACAAGCTGCGCCAGCTCGGCGTGCGGAGCGCGTTCTTCGTCGACGACAACCTGATCGGCGACAAGCGGGCTGCCAAGGACCTCCTCCGCTTTCTCGCGCAATACCAGCGCGAGCACGACTACCGCTTCGATTTCGGGACCGAGGCGTCCATGAACCTCGCTCAGGACGACGACCTGTTGCGCCTGCTGCGGGACGCCCGCTTCGGGTGGGTGTTCTTGGGAATCGAGTCGCCGGACGTCGCGAGTCTGAAGGAGACGAAAAAGTTCCAGAACACGCGGCAAGACATGCTGAGCGCGGTGCGTCGTATCTATGCCCACGGCATCGAGGTGTTCGGTGGGTTCATCGTCGGGTTCGACAACGACTCAGCCGACACGTTCGAGCAGCAATACCGGTTCATCACGGAGTCGGGCATTCAGGGCGCGATGGTCGGGTTGCTCACCGCGTTGCCGAAGACACCGCTGTACTACCGTTTGGAGAAGGAGGGGCGGCTCCTCCCGGGAGGCAACAGCAGCGACAATACCAAGCAGGGCACGAACGTCATACCGCTGCGCATGAAATATGACGAGATGGTCGAGCGCTACCGCGGGCTCTATACGCGGTTGCTCGCCTACCGCAACATCGCGGACCGGATTAGGAACAAGGTCAGGTTCATCCGGACGCCACCGGCCGCCCGGGACGAGTCATGGATCGCTAGGCTCCGGATCCTTCGGCGCCTCCTGATGCGCGGCTTGCTTCCCGGCGGGCCGCCGCGGCTGTTTCAGTTCCTCCGGTCGCTGCCGATTCATCGGCCGCGATTCATCCCGCTCGCCGTGCGGGACTGGATCGTGGGATTGTCGATGCGCGACTACGTCGAGCGGCACTACGGGACGCAGGTGGGGGAGTTGGGCACCGTGGCGCGCCACCGGATGGCGCGGATCGAGCGAGCGTTTCGCCGCTACGTGCAGGGGGGTGCCCTGGAGGTGTCGATCGTCGATGCGAAGGACGCCGTCTCCAACCTGTCACTTTCCCTGCGCGGCTGGCTGGATCGACGGTTCTACCGACGCGCCGGCAGCCACCTGGAAAAGGTCCTGACCCGCACCACGGCGTCGATCACCCTGCGCGTCGAGGTGTTGCACGAGACGCATCAGCGTCACCTGCGACGGCTCCTCAAGCGGTTAGCCCGGTATGGCGACCGTGTATACGTCGCGGTGCATGACGAATTGAAGGACAAGGTCGTTGTCGACTCGTCCGTCTTCCGTGTGATCCTGGAGTACTGACGGCGGTCACAGGTCGATCGAAGACGAGCGCGGCTGGCTGCCACCGAGGCGCCCCCCGAGCGCTCCGGCTGCATGTTCGGGGGGCTTCCAGGTTCCAAGGCTGGTATTCTGGGCCGTTCCCTGGTATCATTCCCGCCGTAGTACGAACCGCGAGCTGGTATCCTCTTCGTAGTTGTGGACGGTCCCCGCTTGGGAACGAACAGGGGCGCACCGTTATCCCGTCGATTCACTCCCTAGGTTCACACAATGAGACGCGCACGACGTGCCGGTGACATCGGTGTCGCCCGGCGTGTTTGCGCAGACACACACGAGAGTTGGTCTTTTGCACACGTCGTTCCAATCCATGGGCCTCGTGCCCGAACTGCTGCGTGCCCTCGATGACGAGGGATACGCTACACCCACACCCATTCAGCATGAAGCCATCCCCATCGGGTTGGCCGGCCGCGACCTGATCGGATCGGCCCAGACCGGCACGGGCAAGACCGCCGCGTTCCTGCTGCCGATCCTCCAGCGCCTCAAGGCCGGCCGCCGCGGCGCGCTGCGCGCCCTGATTCTGGTGCCCACTCGCGAGTTGGCCGAGCAGGTGTTCACGAGCGCGCAAGTGTACGGTCGTCACACCGGCGTTCGGTCCGCGGCCGTGTACGGCGGCGTCGGGATGGACCCACAGATCCGCGCGCTGCGCCGCGGCACGGACATCGTGATCGCGACGCCGGGCCGATTGCTCGACCACATGGGTCGCGGCCACGTCGACGCCTCGCACCTCGAAGTCCTGGTGCTGGACGAGGCGGACCGCATGCTGGACATGGGCTTCGCGCCCGACGTGCAGCGCATTCTCGACGCCCTGCCGGCGAAACGGCAGACCATGCTGTTCTCCGCCACGATCTCCCCGGATGTAGACCGCCTGGCCAGGCGCGCGCTGAACGATCACGCGGCGGTCGAAATCGGCCGCCGGGCCCAGGCGGCCGACGGCCTGGAGCACATTCTGGTCGCGGTGGATAAGTCGTCCAAGCGGCACGCGCTGGGCCGGTTGCTGCGCGAGACACCCGAGCGTGGCCGCACGCTCGTGTTCACGCGCACCAAACACGGGGCCGACCGCCTGGCCCGGCAGCTGCGGACCGACGGCAACCGCGTCGCCGCGCTCCACGGCGGCAAGACGCAGAGCGCCCGCAGCAAGGCGCTCGACGGATTCCGACTGGGGTCGTCCCCGATCCTCATCGCGACCGACGTGGCCGCGCGGGGGATCGATGTCGACGGCATCGTCATGGTCGTGAACTACGACGTGCCGAATGACCCGGAGGTGTACGTGCATCGCGTCGGACGCACTGCCCGCGCCGGGGCGGCGGGCGTGGCGATTACGCTCATGTCACCGGACGAGTGGCTGCAGATGCGGGATATCGAGAAGCTGATGGGTCGCACGTTGACGCGAGAGGTCCTGCCCGGACTGGAACCGGGCGTCGCGCCGATGCAGCCACGCGAACGGCCGGTGGCGGCCGCCAAGCGGCCGGCGTCACCGCTGCGGTCGCGCCAGGGAGCGGCGCGGCGGCGGTAGCCGCCGGAAAAGCGTACAATACAGGCGGTGGGACGTGGGGCAATCCGGCTGATCATCACGGAGAGGTTACATGGCGAGTCGATATTTGGTCGAGCACCGGCACATCACCCTGGGCGATCGCGAGTTTCACTTCGTGTCGTATGAAGGCGAGCCGGCCAAGCCGGCGCGCAATCAGCCCGGGACGGCGGATAAGTGGTTCCTGGTCAACGCCGGGTACCGGCGCGAGGTGATGATGCAGGATCCGGAGCACACGCCCGAAGACATCGACCGGCTGCTCACTGAATGGATCGAAGCGCATTTGCTGACGGAGGTGTCACGCGTATGAGCCGCGCGAGGATGAAATACACCGATCGGTTCGGATACGATTGGGTGGTCCGGATCGAGCGTAGCACGAGCGCCGCCAAGCGCGTGACCTTCACTTGCGGCAAATGTCAGCTCGTGGTCACCGGCGAGGTGGTGGGCGACCGAGCACTCACGACCATGGAACTGAAGGACCTTTTCTGCGAGGCCGAACGCGTGTTCGAAGCTGAGAACGAGGTGTGGTACGTCGGGTATCGCCAGCGGTCGGGCGCTGGTGGGCGCGTCCAGGGCGGCCTCTACACGCGGTTCCGCTCCGAGGACGACGAGGTGCGCTACGCGCGGGAAATGCTCCTGTTCCGCCAAATGGCCGAGGGTGACCTGCTGGAACACCTGGCCGTGGCGAGGCAGGGGGTCTAGCGAATCGCGGTCCCGCGACCGCGATCCTAAGGCTCCCGCACCACCAATCCGCCGAGCATCACGAGGCGGATGTTCCGCAGCGCGCTGATGTCGGCGGTCGGATCGCCGTCGACCGCGATCAGGTCCGCCAGCAGCCCCGCGCGCAAGGCGCCCCGACTGTCGTCGAGGCCCAGGATCGTCGCATTGCCCGAAGTGGCGGCGACCAGGGCGTCATGCGCGCTCATGCCGTATTCCACCATCAGTTCCAGCTCGCGCACGTTGTCGCCGTGCGGATACACGCCGACGTCGCCTCCGAAACACATAGGCACCCCGGCCTCGAGCGCGAGCCTGAACATGGTGCGCTTGGCCTCGACCCGAGCGGGTTCCGAATCCACGCCCTTCCGCCACCCGGCATACTGCGCCGTCGCATCGGTCGCGCCGAGCGTGGAGCACAAGGCGACGCGGTGGGCGGCCATCAACTGAAATACCTCGGCGGTCCCGCCATCGCCGTGCTCGATCGTCCGCACGCCCGCGAGGGTGGCGCGCCGCATGCCTTCGGCGCTCGCGGCGTGCGCGACCACGGGGCGACCGCTGCTTCCCGCCACGGCGACGATGAGCCGCAGCTCGTCTTCTGTGAACGTCGGACGCGCCTCGCCGGCTGGTCCCCACCGGTAATCGGCGTAGACCTTGATCCAGTCGGCGCCGCGGCCGGCCTGGTCGCGCACGACGCGGGTCAGCGCATCGACGCCGTCTGCCGCCTCGGCGCCGAGCGGTAGCGACCATTCGGGGGCGCCGGTGGGTCCGTAGCTCCCGGTCGCCACGATGGCCCGCGTCGTCACCAGCATGCGCGGACCCGGAATAATGCCCTGCGCGATCGCGTCCCGGAGCCCGACGTCCGCGTAGCCGGCTCCTTCCGTGCCCAGATCGCGCGTGGTCGTCACCCCCGCGAGCAGGGTCGCGCGGGCCGCCACCGTGGCGCGCGCCACGTGCAGCGCCAGCGGTTCGTGCAGCACCTGATCCGTCCATGGTGTCTCGTCATACGGATGAAGCAGCAGGTGGGAGTGTCCCTCGATCAGGCCGGGCAGCAACGTCATCCCCGGCAGCTCCACCACACGGGCACCCGCCGGCCGGGCGGCGGCCGGCCGGGCGGCGCCGACCGCTCCTACGCGCTCGATGTGCGAGCCGCGCACGACGACCTCCCACCCGGGATGCACGGTCTGGCCGTCGAACACGCGGGCGGGGCGCAGTACCACGGGAGTCTGCGCGCTGGCGATGGATGCGAAGACGAGACCGAGGGGAACGAGCGATCGCATTGCCGTGTGCTCCGGAGGAGGTATGGTTAAAGTATGGCACGAGGGACGGGCGGAATGGGGTCCGGGAGTCCATTTCGGGGAGAGACTCATGGCGGAAGCCAATTGGCATGATCTGGGTCCGGTCGAGCAGTTCCGGGCCACACCGCTCCAGCAGTTGCGCGTCGGCCGCACGGCCATCGCCCTGTCGTATCACGACGGGCGGTTCGGCGCCATTTCGGGCGTGTGCAATCACGTGGCCGGGCCCTTGGGCGAAGGCCGACTCGACGGGGCGTACGTCGTGTGCCCCTGGCACCAGTACAAGTACCACTGCCGCACCGGGGAGGGTGAGCCCGGCTTCGAGGTGGATCGCGTGCCCCGCTACGAGCTTCGCGAGGAGGGTGGCCACCTGTTCGTCAACCTCGAGGCGGCGACCAAGCGCGGCAAACCGCCCCACGATCCCCATCCGTTGACCCGCCGCGACCCGCGCGCGGATGGCCCCAGCAGGGTGTTGGGCGTCTCGACGACCGTGATGGACCTGGCCAATCCCCGCTATTCGACCTCGGACGCGCTGCTCGAGAGCGCGTTGGCGCATGCCCGGGAGACCCTCGGGGCCGACACGCAGCTCATCAAGTTGAACGAACTGCGATTTCGCGCGTGCGAGGGTTACTACTCGAAGAGCGCCGAGGCGTGCACGTGGCCGTGCTCGATCACGCAAATGGACCAGTCCGATCAGATGGAACGCGTGTACGAGGCCTTCGTCCACTGGGCCGACGTGATCCTGGTGGCCACGCCGATCCGCTGGGGCATGCCGAGTTCGCTCTACTTCAAGATGGCGGAGCGCTTGAACTGCGTGCAGAATCAGATCACCCTGCGTAATCGGGTGCTCATGCGTAACAAGGTCGCGTCGTTCATCATCACCGGGGGCCAGGACAACGTGCAGGCCGTCGCCGGGCAGTTGCTGATGTTCTTCGCGGAGTTGGGCTGCGTGTTTCCGCAGTTCCCGTTTATCGCTCACACGCGCGGGTGGACGGCGGAAGACATGGAGCAAAACGTGGTGTTCGTGTGGGAGAGCGAGGAGCTTCACATGGCGGCGCGAGACCTCGCGGGCCGCAGCATAGGTCTGTCCCGTGCGCTTATCGATTCGGACGTCAGCGCGGCAAAGATCAACCGGGCGGGACGCAAGGCCTCTCGGCGGATGCACGCGAAAGCAGCGGAAGACGCGGAGGCGTGATGCAGAAGCCGTGGTATGTGCCGAATGGTGCGGCGGTCGTGCTGTTCGTTGCTTGCACGGAAGCCTCCGTGCCGCCGCCAGTGACCGTCACCACGCGTGACAGCGTGGGGATCGTGATTGTCGAGAACCGGATGGACACCGCGGAGATTCGCTCCGGGTGGGCTCTGGGCGGCGAGCCGCTGCTCACGATCGGCGGTGTGGACGCCCCGGAGTCGCAACAGCTGTTTCGGGTGAGTGGCGCGCGACGTCTTGCGGACGGGCGGGTCGCGGTGGTGGACGGCGGCGAAGCCGAACTCCGGATCTACGATGCGCGGGGACGGCTCGAGCGCACGCACGGTCGCAGAGGCGAAGGTCCCGGAGAGTTCGAGTCTCCGGTGCTGGCAGGCTTGTTGACGTCCGACAGCCTTGTCGTCTACGACAGTCGGCTGCGTCGCGCGTCCGTGCTCCATGTCGATGGTGGATACGCGCGGTCGTACCTCATCGGTGAGGAGGGTGGGGGATATCCCGTCGTCATCGGCATCGCCGAGAATGGCGGGCTCGCCATGGGTGGTGGCATGCGATTCTCGAGCGCGGAGGGGTTTCCGACTGGACTGGTGCGGCCCAACTCGCGCTACGTGGTGCTCACGCCCGAGGGCGGCGTGCGTGGAGACTTGGGCGATGTCCCCGCCGCCGAGATGTTCGCGCGCACGGGGGGTGGAACCTTCCAGGCCTCCACTCTCCCGTTCGGTCGGAGGACCGTGGCGGCGGCGGGGCACGATCACCTCTGGCTCGGAACGGGGGACGCGTGGGAGATCAACGTCTACACCATGGACGCCACACTCACGCGCGTCGTGCGGTTCGACCGCGCGCGACAGCCCGTGACCGCCGAGCTTCGCGCGGCTTATCTTGCTGAGCGCCTGGCCGATGTGGACGACGAAGCCGAGGCGCGTGCCGCGCGTGCGTCGGTGGCCGAGTTGCCGATCCCGGGGTTGGTGCCGCCCTATGACCACGTGATGCTCGATGCGCTCGGCGACGTGTGGATCGGCGAGTACCTCCTGCCGGGTCAGCTGCATCGTACTTACACGATCGTCGATGCGCACGGAAGCGCCATCGGGCGCCTCACCCTGCCGTCACGCACCCGCCCGCTCGACATCGGGCCCGACTACGTCCTTGCGCAGACGCTCGACGAACTCGACGTGGAGCGACTCACACTGTGGCGGTTGGACAGGCCCTAGTGTGATGTACCGGGTTCGTTGCCTGGATCGCGAGTCCCGGTGGGTTCCGCAGGCCCCCTACTTCCTCGGCTGCAGCTTCCCGTCGACGATCTGCCGTCCGAACGCGAGGCTGTTCGCGACCGCGGCCCGCTTCGTCGCGTAGGTATTGGGCGCCCGGCATCGCCGCACGTCCGTGTCGTCGCCGGTTGGGGTAATACGCACTTCGAGCGTCCATTCCCGGTCGTCCACGCGCTTGGTCGTGGACTCGATCGTGTGTCCGTTATACTCAATCAAGTCGTTCATGCTCCTCCTGAGCCGGGGTCTCGGATTGCGCCACCTGGCGTGCCTGTGCCTTTTCCTCCGCGCGCCTGGCGCGCTTCTCCTGCTTGGCCTGACGTTTCTCGCGTTTGTCGGCTTCCCGCTTGCGCTTGGCCGCCGACAGTGGGCCACGTCTCGCCATCTCAGTCTCCGCCTTGGTCGGGGGATCGGAATACGTGTGCATCCAACCATTCGGTGAACGCGCGGTCGAGCGCCTCCGCGTCCACGCCGGGCTGGAATGGCATGACCTCCCACCGTGTGCCCGCGCTCATCAGCCACCATGCCGGGATCGTGGCCGGTTCCGCCCGTTTCACGTTGGCCGGCAGGCCCTCGTACGACACGAAGTGAAACTCGCGGCCGCGGTAGTGTAGCCGTCGCTGCTCGACCGTCGGTCGGCTCATCGCAGGTCTTCCATTGAACAGTGCGGCTCGAGGCCGTCGATGATGCGGCGTCCGAAGGCGTGGCAGCCACGAATGGCTGCTTGCTCGGTCCGAAAGCGCTTGGCGCCGCAAAACGCGCGTTGCTTCGTGCGGCCCGCGATGACGAGATCCAATGTCCATTGTCTGCTGCCACGGATCTCGAACGTACGGGGGGTGATCTTCCATCCGCGATAGGTGAGAGAGTTCATCGGCAGGGCCTCAGCGCAGTGCGGCTCGTCGCGTGCCTTCATCCGGGCGGTGCGCCCGGCGAGGGAAGGCCGCGTCGGTGGCGGCCCGTGCAGTCAGGACATGACGTCTCAGGGGCAAAGCTCTCCTCGATGTGTGCTATACTCCCACTCCATCCCAGTTGCCGCGAGGTCGTCGGGGCACACGCGATACGCCCCGCAAAAAAAGAAGCGGGATCAGCGCCGTGACGCATTCCCGCTTTCGGATCGTTATCCATCGGGCGACACGCGAACTTCGCCCGCGCTCGGAGCTTAGTCGGTTGCACTCGCAGAGTCAAACGAAAGCATGCTGAAATCCCCGTGGCTTCCCTTCCCGCCACGGCGAGGGTATCTTCTTGACAAGCCAAGAGGCGCTGTTCGAAGCGCCACAGACAACGAAACGGAATTGCAGGGGAACCGGCAACTGACGCGGTTCCCTTCTTGTATGGATAGCACGCCGCATCTGCGGCACCCCACCGCGGGGGAAACATCCGCGGATAACAGGATGGACGATCGGCCAGTGCGGACACTCCGGACTCCGACGCGCATCTAACATGAAGGAGCAGGTATGTCACGCATTACTGGCAAGGTGAAGTGGTTCAACGATCAGAAGGGCTTTGGTTTCATTACGCCCGACAACGGTGAAAAGGACTGCTTCGTCCACCACTCGGCGATCCAGGCGACGGGGTTCAAGACGCTTGGTGAAGGCGACGCTGTCGAGTTCGACGTCGTGCAGGGCGAAAAGGGCCCGGCCGCGCAGAACGTCTCGAAGATCAGCTAGGCGCTGAGTTCAGGACTGCTAGCGACAAACACAAGGGTCGCATCGAGCAATCGGTGCGGCCCTTGGTCGTAGGATGTAGGACGGTAGGAGAGTAGGGCAATACCTGGATCTTCGATCGCGAAGCTGCAATCGCTCATCAGCAATCGGCAGTTTCCCATCGCGGTCTGCAAAACGTCTCACGTCTCTATTGCTCCGCCCGGTTCCCGCTTGATCAGCGCGTCGAGCACTTCCTGCGACCGCCGCCGGCGGCGTTTGGTCTCGGCAAGGTCCACGACCCCGTCGGGCCACACGGCGACGCCGTCCTCACCGAGGGGCACGTTGAGCACGTCTCCTTCGGCGAGGCTGGCCGGAAGCGACACGATGGGAACGGTGAAGGCCCGCCCGTCGTCGCCGATGAGCACGGCCTTGTCCTTCTCGATCCGGTCAACTGCGAAATGGCTCGCGTTCATTGTTCCCTCCTGCGCGCCGTCGTCACCTCGTACGTCCCGTCGTCGCCGGCCACAATGGTCACCTGACCGTCGAGGTCGGTCCGGTAGACCTGCCGCGCCACCGATTCATAGTAGCGCAATGCCCACGGATCAGGATGGCCGTAGGTATTATCGCGGCCGCACGAGATGACCACCACCGCGGGCCGAGTGGCCGATAGCCACGCTGGCGTCACCGCATCCCGGCTGCCATGATGCGCGGCCTTGAGCACCGTGACGCGCGGCACGCCCAGCGTCATAAAGTACTGTAGCTCTTCCGCCTCGGAGTCGCCGGTGAACAAGGCTCGGAACTCGCCATACTCCACCAACACCCCGACGGATTGGTTGTTGTGTTCCAACGCGATCCCGCCACCGCCGGCGGCCAGATGCGGTGGCGGGAGCACCCGCAACGTTACGCTGCCCAGCGCGATCGACCGACCGGTGGCCCGCAGATAGGTGACGTCGGACTGCTCCAGCGTCCGCAGGAGATTCCCGTACGTGACCGTCGTGTGCGGCACGCCGTTGTCCAGGTAGTAGCGCACGGGATACCGCCACAAGACCTCCGCCATCCCCCCGATGTGGTCCGCGTGCGCGTGCGACGCGATGGCGACATCGATCGTGTCCACGTCGTGGGACTCGAGCAGTCCCACGATGGAGCCCTCTCCGGCATCGATCAGCGCCGTTCTCCCCTCTGGTGACCGGATGAGCACCGCGTCGGCCTGACCAACATCGAGAAACGTGATCGTGAGAGGCGGGCCGGCCTGTGCTCGGCACGCGGACGCGCAAGGGGCCAGCGCCGCGAGAACGGCGAGCATTCGTGCGAAGGACGCACGGCGCGGGGCACGGGAAGCGAGTGTTCTACTGCGCATGGCACCTAGGTCGAGACTCGAGATCATTCGTCGTCCGGCGTACGCCGTGCAGCGTGCAGCTTCCCGCGCCCCGCGTACCCCCGCACCCTCCTACCGTCTCACGTCTATGCTCATCACTCCTTCACCCGCGACGATGGGCCAGACCGGCGTCACCGAATAGCCCTGCCTGGTCTCTTCCAGCCCCCGCTCCGACTTGGCGACCGTGGCGATGGAGGCTTGCCACACCATGGCCGGCTCCGGACTGCAGTGCACGGCCACCTCCGTGGCGGAGGAGATCTCGGGCGCGAACCACGCGGCGTGCGGAAACGCCGACGGCTCCCAATCGTAGCGTACCGTGAGCGTACCGTCCGCCGCGAACCGCAATTCCTTCACGTGCAGGCGCTCGGAAAAGTGCGGGTGCATGCGGAGCAGCAGGGCGTCTTGCTCCGGCAGGATCTCGAGATCCACCGGCGCCGTAGCCCACGTGGCAAGCGGACGATACGTCGCGGTCTGGTAGTCGGCTTCCGTGACGTCGGGACCGAGCACGCGCTCGTCCAACAGCGAGCGCACGTGATGATCCACGGGCGGCATGCGATCGCCGCGCTGCGTGCCGGTCTCGTGGATGGGGTGGCCACCCTGGTTGTCGAGCGGTGCGTCGGGGTGCTCGTGGAGCTGGTGGTACGACTCGCGCCGGCGGGTCAGCACGTCCGCGTAGTTGGTTGCGTTCGCGAACAGGGTGTACTCCTCCACCGCGCCGCCCCGGGCGGGGCTCACGACGGCCGAGAAGTGCGCCGAGTGGATCCACAGCTCGTCCAACCCATCATTGTCGAAGTCGATGCGTTCGTAGGTGAGCGCTTCACCCGCGCGCAGCAGTTGCTCGGCGCGCGCGAGCTGCCGCCAGATGGCCGAGCGCAGGTGCGGGAGGTAGAGCCCGCCGAACACTCCGTGCCAGTAGGCGTCGTTGCACTGAGCACGGCCGATAGCGCGACGCGGTTCCTCGGCGTTGCCCCGCGCGCGGCACAACTCCGAGAGGCGCACCATCTTCTTGTGCATGCGGTTCGCCTCCGGATACTTGACCAGGAAGTTCCGCCAATGCGCGCCTCGGAGCAGCACCTTCGAGCCCGTCTCCAAGTGGTTGTGCTCTAGTGCGGCGTCGAGGCGCTCGAGCCGTTTGGCCGCCGGGACGCGCAGCGCCCAGGTCTCCATTTCGCGGTACGATGCGGTGGGCAAGTAGGCCAGGCCGAGGGAGGGAAGGTCCCGCGTCGCGCGACACGCCGTGGTGAGCTCCACCTCGCCGTGCGCGATCATCGCGCCGATGGTGTCGAGGAACTGCGCCAGCCACCCGCGGTCGAACACCCACTCCCGTGTCCCGGGCCAGCCGCCGAACTTCTCGCCGTCGTCAGCCATCACCGCCAGCCGGTGACCACGTGCGGCGAGCGTGCGCAGGTACGACGCCGTCTCCTCGGGTGGACGGAACGGAATCAGGTACCGCAGCTGCTCGTCGATCGCCAGGAGCGAGACTGCCTTGCCGTCGTGCTCCGTGCGAAACGGTCCGTGGAGGTCGTGCGGCTCGAAGCCGCTCACCAGGAAGTGCCGGTCGTCCACCAGGACGGAACGCACGCCGGCGTCGGCCAGGTCCGCGGCCAGGTCGGGCTCCCACACGCGCTCGGTGAGCCACAACGTGTTGCAATGCGACCCGAACCGGTGGTCGAGCGTGTCCCGCATCCACTGGATCTGCTCGATCCGGTCCTGTCGCGGGAGCGACGCGAGAATGGGTTCGTAAAAGCCGGACAGTAACAGCTCGAGTTTCTCGTCGGCCACGAGTCGGCCGATCAGATCGAGATACCGCGTGTCGTGCGCCTCGAGCCACTCGATCAGCGGCCCCGATACGTGGAGGACGAGCGGTAGAAAATCGCGTTCGGCCAGCGTCGTGAGAAACGGGAGATACGCCTGGTCCACGTGGTCCGCGAACACGTGGTCGAAGTTCCCCACCGGCTGGTGCACGTGCACGCCGAAAACGAGCTGTATGGGTGCCATGTCAGTCGAGCCCGAGATACCGTGCCAGCGGCTGCAACACCGCGGCACGGTGGCCGGTGCCGCCCGACCCACAAAGCCGCACCAGACGATTCAGCACGTCGTAGGGCAGGGGGGTGTCGAGCAGCTGCGCGAGCACGGCGAGATCCAGCACCGCGTCGACGTGCGCGGCCGACGGGTCCTCCTCCAACCGATCCATCGCGTGGTGCAGTTCCTCCCTCGCGAGAGTCTCGAGACGCTCCCCCTCGCGCAGTCGCGCGGTCGCCAGCGCCGGCAGCCGGCGCGCGGTAATCACGCCACGCCAGTGCGCGGTCAGCCGCTCGCGCGCACGATCCGGCAGGTGCTCGAGGTCGAGTGCGTAGGGCTCGCCGGGTTTGTCGGCGTCGGTGACGGTGACCCTGCCGGCAGGCCGCCGGCCGTCTCCCGGCGTCGCGCGTACGCGGCGCGTCCTCCCGCCACACGCGCCGGTCACACCGATCGTGTCGTCCTGGCGGTCCACCTTCACCCCGGTCGGCAGGATCTCTTCGTCCGGAAGCCCGGCCGCCGCCGCGAAGGCCGCCGCGCCCGCAAGCATGAGCGGCATCGGCACGGGGGGCTTTTCCGCGCGGTAGATCGCGTCGCCGTTCCCCGCGGCCGGGTCGTTGCTCGCCGCGGCCTGGAGCCGCTCGAGCAACCCCGCCTCGATGCGCGCCGATTCGTCGCCCGCGAGTTCCACGGCGCGGGCCGCGGCGCGGAGCGCCTGCCGGACCTCGAGCCCGGCGAGGTCGTCGAAGAACCACGCGCAGGAGGTGAACATCCGGAGCACGTTCCGCTCCAACTCCAGGAGCTCCAGCGCGCGGTGCCGCTGCTCCCCGGTCGCGGTGGGCGTGAATTCCTCGAGGCTCGCGCCGACCACGGCGCCGCCGCGGCACGCAATCCATCCCAACGCGTCACGCGCTGCCCAGGGGTCCGCGAAGATCGCGCGGCCATCGCGCTCGTACACCGCGTGCAGCGCCCCGGCCAGCCACTCGAGCGCGTCGCGCAGCACCGGGCGCCACGCCTGCTGCGTGTGGCGTTCGGGATACATCCGGCAGCCGCAGTCCGCCCGCCAGCGCTCGACGCCGTGCGCGCAGCTCCACGACGTGTTGGGCACGACGGTGACCTCGGGCAGCGCGTCCTGGCGCGCGAGGTAGGCCGCGCAGTTCTCCACCCGCACGTCGCCGGCCGCGGTGAGCTGGTGGAGCAGGGCCGCCAGCGCCATTTCCCCGAACGTGTGATGATGGCCGTAGGTCTCGCCGTCCGTGGCGAGCAGCGTGAAATCACCGCGCGCGGCCCGGAGGTCGCGTGCCCACGCCGTCGCGTCGCGGAGCGCGTCGCCGAACGCCACGGCGTGCGATGCCGGCCCGTCGTACGCGACGAGCGCGATGGCGCGGCCCGCCGCGGTGGTGTAGCGCCCGGCGGCGGCGCCGGGCGGGAGGCCGTCCACCTGGTGCGGGGCGAGGATCGTGAACGTGATGCCCGCGACGGCGAGCACGTCCAGCGTCTCGTCGTCCACCGCCGTTTCCGGGAGCCACAACCCCTCGGGGTCGCGCCCGAACCGCTGCCGGAAATCGTCGATACCCCAGCGCACTTCGGTCACCTTGTCGCGGCGTGAGGCGAGGGGGAGAATCGTATGATGGTAGGGCGCGGCGATCGCGTTGCCGTGTCCCAGCCGCGCGACGCTCGCGCGGTCGGCGTCGAGGATCCCCGCGTACGTGTCCGGCGCCGCACGTTCCAGCCACTCGAGCAGCGTTGCGCCCACATCGAAGCTCAGATACTCGTAGGTGTTGAGCAGCGCCACGATGCGGTTGGTGCCGTCCGTGACCCGCGCCGCGCCGAGCGGCCCGTAACACTCGTGCAGGATCCGCTCGTTCCAGTCGTGATACGGTGCCGCGGACCGTTCGCGGGGAATCTCGCCGAGCCACGGGTCGGCGCGGGGTGGTTGATAGCAGTGTGCGTGAACGACGATCGACGGTCGCGTGGCGCTCATGGGGTCGTGGCGCCGCTCAGGTCTCGGGCGACCGCGGCCAACGCGGCCAGCACGTCGGGAAAGAGATCGTCACGCGCGCGCAAGTCGTCGGCAAGCCGCGCGGCGGCGCCGAGCGCTTCTGGCGTGTTGCGCTCGAGGGCGGTGACCAGGGCCTCCGCCTGCGCGCAGTGGAAGCCGCAGCGCTGCTCGGCGTAATCGGTGACCGCGCCGGTCGAGATGATGAACTGCCAGTCGGAACTTTGCGCCAGGAGCAGCTCGCGCGTCGCCTGCGCGAGCACGGGACGCGCCGCCTCGGACGCCAGCGCCGCCGGCGCCACGTCCCAAAAGCGGTGTTCCAGCGGCCAGAGCCGTTCCCAGGTCCACCGGGTTTGGTCGTTCATCCACATGCGGTGATCGCCGCCCGCGCCCCACGACCCCTCGGCGAGTTGGAGCCGTTGGCCGGTGGTGTGTTCCTGCAAGTGTTGTGAGGCGGTGCGGGCGCGGACCGTGGGCGTGTCGCCCAACCGCCGGTAGCATTCGCCGAGGAAGTCGATCCCTTCGAACCACCAGTGGCCGAAGAGCTCCGTGTCGAACGGAGCCACGATGACGTCGCCCATGGCACCTTGATCACGCGCGATCGATTCGAGCAGCCGGGCGAAGTGCCGCGCGTGTTCGTGCGCGCGCCCGGTCGCGGCCGCCGGCACGTAGTGGCGCTTATCGCCGAGGTCGGTGTCGGGGCCGGTCACGCGCCACAGCTTGAGACCGCCCGGCCAGCGGATCTTGTGGAACTCGAGATACCACTCGTCGCCGGGGTACCCGTGGTGGCGGCTCCAGACCTGCATCGACGAACGCGGGTCGCGCACGAAGGCCCGCACCGGGCGTCGGCCGTCGGCCGTCACGTCGTACGCCCGATAGGGCGACCGGGAGACCGTGCGGGGCCGGACGAGGTCGGCGTCGTGCCGCTCCGCGTCGAACCGCTCGGCGCCAAGGGGCACATCGTGGTAGGTGCCGAGCGGCGTGCCGGCCGCTGCCTGGTGCGCGTCCGTGAAGAAGTAGTCGAAACCGACCGCGGCCAGGTGCTCGTCGGTGCCGGCGCGGGTGCGTGTGCGGTCCGAGGCCCAGGCGCCCGCCGGACGGTACGCACACTCGGGGAGCCAGCAGCCGCGCGGGGCGCGGCCAAACAGCCGTTGGTGCTCGGCGTAGCCCACCGCGAGCTGCAGCCGCACGCTCTCGTCGCGCGCCAGCAGGGGCAAGTAGCCGTGCGTCGCGGCGGAGCTGATGATCTCCAGCCGATCCGCCTCTTCGAAGCGCCGGAACGCGCGCACCAGGTCGCCGTCCGCGCGCCTGAACCGGTCGTACAGTCGCTCGATGCGCGCGTGCCATCCTTCCGCGAGCGGCACCAAGTGCTTCTCGCCCAGGCGCGCCAGGTCCGCCGGAGCTTCCCGGGCCCCGCGCAGTCGCTCCGCCACGAAATGCTCCATTTCGTCCGCGAACGACGGGTGCGCCAGCTGATTTGCCAGCACCGGCGTGATGCCGAGCGTGATCGGCGCCGGCACCCCGTCCCGTTCCAGCGCTGTGAGCATCTCGAGCAGCGGGAGGTAGGTGTCCAGCGCCGCCTCGCAGAGCCAGTCGCTGCCGTGCGGCCAGCGCCCGTGGTGCAGCACCCAGGGCAGGTGACTGTGGAGGGCCAGTACGAACTGCATACTCACGTGGGGTGCCGCTCGATCAAGGCTCGCTCATACAGGGTTTGGTATTGGGCGACGGACCGACTCCAGCTGAAGTCCCGTTGCATCCCCCGTCCGACGATCGCGTTCCACGACGTCGGCCTATTGTAGGTCTGGATGCTCCGGCGTACGGCCGTGTCGAGGCCGCTCGGGTGGTACGCGTCGAACAGGAATCCCGTGACGCCGTCCACCACCGTGTCCGCCAGCCCGCCCACGCGCCGCGCCACCGGCACCGTACCGTAGCGTTGTGAGCGCATCTGCGTGAGACCGCACGGCTCGAACTGCGACGGCATGAGCAACACGTCCGCGCCGCCGATCAGTCGGTGCTCCAGGCGCTCGTTGAAGGCGAGCGGTACGGCCACGCGATCGGGGGCGAGTCGCGCGCACTCCACCAACGCCGCCTCGTAATGCGGGTCTCCACGGCCCAGAAAGATGAACTGCGCGTCGTACCGCGTGAGGAGCCCGTCACCCAAAACGAGATCGAGACCTTTCTGCTCGACCAGCCGCGCACTCATCACGAAAACCGGCGTGCGCCGGCGACGCGGGAGACCGTACGCACGCTGCAGTGCTTCCTTGTTGCGCAACTTGGGCGTCACGTCGTCCGGCGAGTACTGAGCGGTGAGGTACCGGTCGTCCGCCGGGTCCCACAGGCGGTAGTCGATCCCGTTCAGGATTCCGACGAAGCGATCGCCCATCGCGATGAAGTGCTCGTGCAGCCCGAACCCGCCGCCGGGCGTGCGCAACTCCGCGGCGTGGGTGGGGCTCACCGTGGTCGCCATGTCCGCAAAGGCCAGGCCGCCCTTCAACACGTTGATGCGACCGTACCACTCGAAGTAGCGCCAGTCGTACATGCTCCAGGGGAGCCCCAGCTCCGGCAGCGTGTCGGCGGGAAAATGTCCCTGATAGGCTGCGTTGTGCACCGACAGCACCGTGCCCATGCGGTCGTAGAACCGGTGCCCCGCGTAGGCATACCGCAGGAAGGGGATCGCGAGCGCCGCATGCCAGTCGTGCGCGTGCAGGATGCGGGCGTCGGGGCACAGCCGCGGCAGCAGCGCGACCGCCGCCGCGCAGAAGAACGCGAAGCGGCGGAGGTTGTCGGGGTAATCGGTCGAGTCCTCGCCGTAGATGCCGTCGCGGTCGAAGTAGTCGGGCTGCTCGATGAAGAACACCTCAGGCGTACCGGCCTCGCAGCCACAGCGCCACACCCGGCCCCGCTCGTTGCGGCCGCCCACGGTCACCTCAAAGTCGTTCAGCACCGGCCGCCGCAGGTCGGTCGTGTCGCTCACCGACCGGTACAGCGGCATGATCACCGTGGTTGGCTGGCCCTCGCGCATCTGGACCGCCGCCATACCGCGCACCGCCTCGGCCAAGCCGCCGGTACGGGCGAACGGCCAATATTCGGCGGTGAGATGCACGGCCCGACCGTCGGGGAGTGGGGTGATCCCGGGGTCCGAGCGGTCCGGTGTGTGTGCCACGGTGGACATGGTGACTCAGCCGGCAGGTGGATCGTGAACCAGTGGCGTCGCGCGCATGGCGGGAAGGTAGTAGTCGGTCGTGTAGCGCTCCACCATCCGCCGGGCCGTGAAGCGGCTCAACGCTTCCGCCAGGGCGTGACGCATGTAATCTACCCACTTGGTCGGGACGTCGCGGTCGTTGCGCTCGAAAAACACGGGGACCACCGCGTCCTCCAGCAGTTCGTACACATGCGCGGCGTCCTGCGCGTCCAGGTCCGTGCCGTTGCCCATGGGGATGGCCCAGCCGTTCTTGCCGGTGTAGCCCTCGGCCCACCACCCGTCCAGCGTGCCCAACTGCGGCACGCCGTTCAATGCCGCCTTCATGCCGCTCGTGCCGCAGGCCTCCATCGGCACGCGTGGCACGTTGAGCCACAAGTCCACGCCCTGCACCAGGCGGTGCGCCAGGTGCATCTCGTAGTCCTCGAGGAACGTGATGCGTCCCTCGAAGCTCGGGTCCCGCGCGTAGCCGTACACCGTCTGCAGCATGCGTTTGCCGGGCTCATCGGCCGGGTGCGCCTTGCCGGCGAAGATCATCTGCACGGGTCGGGTCGGGTCGGTGAGGATGCGGCGTAGGCGGTCCGGATCGCGGAACAAGAGATCCGCGCGTTTGTAGGTGGCGAACCGTCGCGCGAAGCCGATCGTCAGCGCGTCGGTGCTGAGGAGCGTCCCGGCCGCCATCAGGTGGCCCGGCTCCTTCCACTGGTCGCGCCAGCGATGGCGCGCTTCCTCGCGCAGGAACTCGAGCAGCCACAGCTTGAGCTGGCAGTGCGTGCGCCACAGGGCGTCCGCGTCCAGCTGGCGCACCTGGGCCGGCAGCTCGGGGTCGTCGAGCCGCCCACCCCAGCCCGCGCCCAAGTGCGCGTCCAACGTGTCCATCACGATGGTGGCCATCCACGTGGCCAGGTGCACGCCGTTCGTGTTGTGGGTGATGGGGACCGCGTCGGCGGGCCGATCGGGCCAAAGCGGCTTCCAAATACGGCGGGTCTCCTCGCCGTGCAACTGGGAGACACCGTTCACGCGGCCGGACAGCCGGATGCCCATCACCGTCATGTGGTAGGCGCCGTGATCGAGCGTCGGGTGGTGCCCGAACTCGTAGAACAACTCCCGGTCGATACCCTCGTCTTCCGGGTAGCTGCCGATGCAGCGGTCCACCTGGTCGCGCGTGTACACGTCGTGGCCGGCAGGTACGGGCGTGTGCGTGGTGAAGATGCTTGTCGTGCGCACGGCGGCCACCGCTTCCTCCGGCGTCAGGCCTTCGGCGAGATGTTCGCGCACGCGTTCGGAGAACATGAACGCCGCGTGTCCCTCGTTGGCGTGCCAGACCGCCGGCTGGATGCCGAGCCGGCGGAGCACGCGGACGCCGCCCACCCCGAGCACCCATTCCTGCCGGAGCCGCATCTCGGGGCCGCCCGCGTACAGTTTGAGCGAGAGCCCGCGGTCTTCCGGCGCGTTTCGTTCCAGGTTCGTGTCCAACAGGAAGACGCGGACCGAGCCCACCGACATCAGCCACGCGCCCACGTGCAGGGTGCGGCCGCCGAGCGGGATCGTGGCGAGGTACGGGCTGCCCGTTTCGTCGAGCACGGGGATGAGCGGCGTGACGCGGGGGTTCAACGGGTCGTCCGCGTCCTCCTGCCAGCCGTCCATGCGGATGCGCTGGTCGAAATAGCCGGCCGTGTAGAGGAGCCCGACGCCCACGAGCGGAAGGCCGAGATCCGAGCAGGCCTTGCAGTGGTCTCCGGCGAGCACGCCCAGGCCACCCGAATAGATCGGCACCGAGCTGTGGAGCCCGAACTCCGCGCAGAAATACGCGACGGTGCGCGCGGCCTCGTCGGGATAATGGTGGCGGAACCAAGTCTCGCGTCCGGCCAACGCTTCGTCCAGCTGGGCCATGATCGCGTGGTAGCGCTCCATGAAGTCGGGTAACTGCGCGCACTCGATGAGGCGCGCGGG
This sequence comes from Gemmatimonadales bacterium, assembly GCA_036397755.1. Classification (GTDB taxonomy): domain Bacteria; phylum Gemmatimonadota; class Gemmatimonadetes; order Gemmatimonadales; family GWC2-71-9; genus CAMYLY01. The sequence goes on from DASWII010000055.1 coordinate 59,205, forward strand.
GTCCACGAACTGGAGTAGTTCGATCGGGTTGTGGCGCGTGCGGTGCCAGATCCGATAGTCGATGTCGCTAAACAAATTGCGCGCCTCGCGACTCCAACTCCACCAGAGGTTGGTCGCGATGCCGGCGAGCCCGCTCAACGCTTCGGGTAGCCTTGGAAGACGAGACAGCGAGTCGGACATGACGGTGCAAAGGTAGCGGTTGACGCATCAAGGTGGGAGCGGGGACGGCGCGGGGAAGGGGGGCCGAGCACCTGGTTCCGCGATCGTCACAGAGGATTCATATTCCTTTTACCTGTGCCGCGCCAATTTGACGGACCACCGTTACGTACAGGGGACAGGATCACCGGTCATGACAGCGCTCAGCCACGCACCGCGCAACACGGGGGGCTTCTCGCTCGACGACGCCGCCCGCGCCGTGCGTACCAGCATGAGCGACGAGGCGGCGCTGTGCCCCGTGTGCTCCGCGCCCATGTATCTCGTGGTGGGCGACGAGGAGCATGATCCAGTGTGGATGTTCCGCTGCGAGGACTGTGGGCGCGGCGTGGTGTTCATGCGGTTCGCGATGCCGCTACGGCGGCGACGGTGGGGAAGGGACTAGACGTTCGACGTTAGGCGGTCGAGAGCGGCTTCCGGTAAGGGGCCGCTTTTTGTTGCGCGGGCAGCGGGCACGCGGCGTGTCACGGGAGAAAACCGCGGCTGAAGCCGCGGCTCGGCATCTGCCGCTGAAGCGGCGGTAGACGATTCGACCGTCGGTTTACCGACAGGAGCCGAGCCGCGAGTTTACTCGTGGCGACGATCGAGGCCGCGCCTGGGTTTACTCGTGGCGACGATCGAAGCCGAGCCTGGGTTTACTCGTGGCGACGATCGGGCGGTGTGACGTGGAGAGATCCGCGGCTGAAGCGGGATGGCGTCCGTTCGACGAGGACCGTTGGTGCCAACGCGCGCATCCCGCACCCCCGCCAACTATCGCGCGAGCAGCTCCCGGAGTTCCGTGAACCAGTTGTCCACCCATACGATCCGCGGCCCTGCTTGTGCCTGGCCGACAAACCGCGGGCTGTTGAACAAGAAGGTCTGACCGTCGGCCGTCACCGCGTACGACTGATGGAAGCCGTCGAACGAGAGTGCGGACCCGTCGAACAAGGGACGCAGTTCACTCACGAAGAAGTTGGCGCCTGGGATTACCTGTGCGGCCATCATCTGACGGACAGGGTTGACGTAGAAGATCTCACGTCCGTTGGCCGACCACACCGGCTCGGCTCCCCCGCCGTTGGAGACCTGCCAGCGACCGTCGTTCGTGTTGGGAAACGGCCGGGCGTAGATCTCCAGTATGCCGGACTCATCCGATGTGTAGGCCAGCCACCGCCCATCCGGCGAGATGGCCGGATGCAGCTCTGAGAACGGGCTGGCAACGAGCGGCACCGGCGTCGTGTCTCCGCTGGTGCGCACACCGACCAGATCGCCGGCGCCCGCGGCCCCGTTGTCGGTGCGGAGGACCAGCCATTGGCCGTCAGGGGACCACGCCACTTCCTGGACCGGTCGATCGATCGACGCCATGCGTCGGTCCGGGCCGGAGCCGTCGACGGGCCGAGCGTAGACAATCGTGGTGCCGGCGGTATCGCGGATGAATGCGACGGATCGTCCATCGGGCGACCACAACGGGCGGCGATCTTGATTGCCGAATGTGAGCCGGGTGAACGGACCGCGCTCGAGCTGCTTCACCCAGATGTTCAGCCCCGATCCGAGGCCGGAGCCCACCGCCATGCGACGCCCGTCCGGCGACAGGGCCAGCGAGTTGAACTCTCCATACCATGTCGAATCCACCGGCTGAATGGTCCCACTCCTGGCGACGCGCACGACGATGTTACCCCGTACGGTTCCGGTGCCCCGCTCGTACACCAGCGTTCCGGACGGCGACCAGACCAGCGGGGCAAAGCCGTTCTGCGTGCGCGCGGCGACGTTCTCCAGCACAGGGACCGCCTCACCCGTGAGTTCGAGCTGGTCGAGATCGAACGGCGCCGCGAGCACGACGCCGTCCCGCCGCGCAAACAGTAGGTGTCCGCTCCGTAGGTACCACGCCTGCACGACATCGTCGAGCAACAGTTTCTGGGTATTGGTCCGCAAGTCCAGCACGTGGATCCCGATCGTCACGCACGACGAGGCGCAATACTGGAACAGCACGCCGCGCGCCCCAGGCAACGCGACGGGGATACCGATGCCGCCACCGATGAGCGTCGTATCCCGCAGGGCCAGCACACTCTCTCCTCCCGAGGCATTCACGCGCCGGAGCTCGTTCAGCGACGGCACGGCATACACCAGCGTGCCATCGTCGAGCCAGGCCGCGCCCCCGTACCCCCCCGCCACGGTGTCCGCCAGCGTCACCGAGGCGCCACCGGAGGTGCGCACCTTCTTCAAGCGGGCGTCCGCCACGAACGCAACCCACTCACCATCGGGGGAGAAGACGGGGTTCGCCGCGCGGTCCGTACCCGCGATCGGCGTCGGATCCAGCTGACCCCGCCGCTTGACCCAGAGCAAGCCGTTCGATCGGCTGTCCCTAAACACCAGCACGTCCCCGTCGGGCGACAGCGCCATCGACGGGATCGTGCTGATCGGCTGCGCACTGTCACCCATGTCGATGTACTGCCAACTCGCGGGTTGTCGCGACGCGGCGCGTGCGGTGAGCCAGCCCCACGCGGCCAGAGCCGTGACCGCGGCGAACGCCACCGCCACTCCGATCCGCACGCTCCGGTACGCGCTGGGCGGGACGACGTCGACCTGGGGGCGGGCCTCCGTCACCAACCCCGGCCGGGCCAGCGCCTCGGCAAAGCTCAGGGCGCTTGGGAATCGATCGGCCGGCAGCTTGTTGAGCGCCTTGCTGATCGCCGCGCTCACATGCGGCGGCACGGTGTCCCGCAGGCTCGTGACCGGTGGCGCTTTCTCCGTGATCACCTTGGCCACGATCGCCTGCGCGGTGCTGCCCGTGTACGGCGGATCGCCCACCAGCATCTCGTACAGCACCGCACCCAAACTGTAGATGTCCGACCGCGCGTCGGTCTC
>DASWII010000056.1:0-36617 GCA_036397755.1 Gemmatimonadales bacterium
GCGTTCATGCAGATTCGAGACGAACTGTCTATGATGCGCTATCGCTCGGGCAACCGCTGGTCGTGTCCCGTCGTCATCCGGGTACCCATTGGCGGGTACCTCAAGGGCGGCGCCCCGTATCACAGTCAGTCGGCCGTCTCGATCTTCGCGCACACGCCGGGCATCTGTATTGCCTATCCGTCGAACGCTGCGGACGCGGCCGGTTTGCTGCGCACCGCGATCCGGTGCGACGATCCGGTGCTCTTCTGCGAGCACAAGCACCTGTACCGGCAGACGTACAACAAGGCGCCCAACCCAGGACCGAACTTCATGATTCCGTTCGGCAAGGCGCGGGTCGTGCGCGAGGGATCGGATGTGACTGTGCTGGCGTACGGCGCCGTGGTCCAGCGCTCGATCGTTGCGGCGCGGACCCTCGAAGAGACCGAAGGAATCCACGCCGAAGTGATCGACCTGCGTTCACTGAATCCCGTGGACTGGGAGACTATCGGCCAATCGGTTCGCAAGACGAGTAAGGTCCTGGTGGCCTACGAGGACTCGTTGTCCTGGGGGTACGGGGCCGAACTCGCCGCGCGGATAGCGGACGACCTGTTCCCGTGGTTGGATGCTCCGGTCCGACGGGTCGCAGCTACCGATACGTTTGTGGCCTACGCCCCGGAACTCGAGGACGTGATTCTGCCGCAAGCGGAGGATCTAGCTGCGGCGATTCGCGAGCTGCACGCCTTCTAACGTCGGCTCCCCGGAGTTCGTTGTCGGGACGCATCTTCTTGCAAGGAACTCCTGGGACGCGACATTAAGCGTGCAACTCAACTGCGCGGAGGTCCTCTCAGCGCGTCGCGTATCTCACCGGCCGCGTCTATAGCCGCCTCAACGTCGATTTGTAACGCGCGCGCTTCCTGCGTGGCCGATGTCAGGTCGCTGAGGACAGCCTGCACGCCCGCCGATCTCAACCGCAACAAGTCGAAACGCACGTTCTGGACCGCGAGCACGCACGATTCCAGGTGTGCGGCCACCCGGCCGCGCCGCTCGACCAGTTCCGCAACTGTGGCGCGCTGCCGCCTGAGGAGATCGAGCCGGCGATCGTTGTCCGCGCCCGGTGCCTGCTCTTCGAGTTCGCGAATCCGCGTGTCGAGCCCCGCAAGCGTCGATGGATCTCCTGCCCCCTCCATCTGCTGCAGCATAGTGGCGAGTTCCTCCGCGCGGCCCACGAGCGCCTGGACCGTATCGACGACGTCCGGAAGCATGGCGCGGTCCCCTTCACTCAGCTTGTCCATCACCTGAAGAATGGCCTGCCGGTCCTTGCGGACCTGACCGATCTGGCCGGCAAATGCGCCGTATTCACCGGTCGGAACGTCTGCGCGCACCACTCTCGAGGCCACGCGACCGGCCCCAGGCGGGGCGTTTCGCGGCGGGAGGGCGTCCGGAGCCAGTGGGCGATCGAGCACGTCTCGCATGCTATAGCCCGCGCTCCACAGCTTGCTGTACTGCGATGCGAGGCCGATGCCCCATCCTATAGCTGGCAGTAGGAACACTGGGGCGGGCAGCGGTGTGGCCACGACCATCAGCAGCAGACCGCCATTGACCGAAGCATAGGACGCCAGACTCGCCCGGAACTTGCGGACAATCGACGGTTCTCCGGCTGCCCTGGGGTCGCTGTGAGGCGGGGACGGTGCCCGCGCCCGTTGCGGGCTCTTGCTTCGGTCTCTGGCCGTAGAGCGCCGCGGCCGGCGATCGGGGCGCGCGTCCTCTCCAAACCAATCCCACCACTCCTGATCTCGGGCCGGACGCTGTGGCGGCGCGCGGCTCGGGCGGCGAGCCAGCGGAGACCTGGGTCGATAAGGAGCACTGGTCCGACTCTCGAGCGCTCTGCGAAGGGCGTCGGCGGTACTCCACCGGTTCTCCGGCTCCTTGTCGAGACACCGCATGACCGACGAGGCGAGTTCGTCGGGACAATCCGACCGGATCGCCCGAATGTCGGGCACCGGTTCCGTGACCTGCTTGACGAGAATGCCCTGGACGGTGGGCGCTTTGAAGGGGATGTGCCCAGTGAGCATTTCAAACGCAACGACACCAAGCGCATAGATGTCGCTTCGGGCATCGATCTCCCGGTCCCCGGCCGCTTGTTCCGGGCTCATGTACGCGGGCGTGCCGATGGCCACTCCCGTACCGGTGAGCGTGCCCCCGCCGCTCGAGTCGGCGGAGAGCGCCTTGGCAATGCCGAAGTCCGTAACCATCACTCTTCGGCGCGTGCCTTCGAGCAAGATGTTGTCGGGTTTGATGTCGCGGTGGATCACCCCGAGGTTGTGTGCCAAACCCAGCGCATCAGCAGTTTCCGCCATGATGCGACGAGCCTCTTCGATCGGGAGCCGCTCGCGCCGCCGCAGCCGGGCGGCGAGCGATTCTCCGTCGACGAATCCCATCACGAAATACACCAGCCCTCCCTCCTCGCCGACCGAGTGGATGGGGACGATGTGGGGGTGGGAAAGCCGGGCGGCGGTCTGGGCTTCGCGGGTGAAACGCCGTCGGATTTCTTCGCGATAAGCGAGCTCCGGCGGCAACACCTTGATGGCTACGCGACGGCGGAGCTTCACGTCACGGGCGCCATACACGATGCCCATGCCCCCTCGCCCGATCTCGCCTTCGAGTTCGTACGAGCCGGCAAGGACATCGGCCAATCGCTTGGCGAGCTCGCCCTGTGGCGTGATTTCCATATGGCATCCGCTCCGAAGCCGGGATACATTAACGTACCCCCTGAAGTGGGGCAACCAAATCTCCCCTGTCCAGCCAGAGGCCAGATGCGGTGGTTGATTGATGACGATGGCCGCAAGTGGACGGCCGAGCGCGTCGGCCGAACCTCCGGACTGATACCCGTCAAGAAGGAAAAGAGCGGCTTCCCAAGGCCGTTGGACATCGTGCGCTTCAGTTGCGAGTCCGACAGGTCGCTGGCGGTACGCGAAGTTACGACGCGCGCCGGCATCCTCGAACAGATGACGGACTCGGAATTGAAGGCCCTCCTGGAAAAGGCTCCCAAAGCCTCGTAGGTGCGCCTCTCGCGGTCCTGCTCCCAGCGGGCCAGATTGGCAGTTGTATGGTTCCGTCGCCTTCGGCGGCGGCAGGAACCTGCGTGGCCGTGTCGGGTTGAGACGCTAGGGTGCAGGGAATGGCAGGGATTCGTTGGCATGGAGCGTGCGCCCTCGACTCAAGCAGCGACCAACCAGAAAGGCGTTCAGGTCAATGACACTTCCAGTCCAAAGTCCGCGCCAACGGCTGCCCGTGCTGCCGCTGCGAGAAACGGTACTGTTTCCCGGTGTCACGGCGCCAATAGGCGCTGGTCGGCCTGGGACGCTCCGCGCGATCGAGGCAGCGCTACGGACTGAGGAACGTCTGATCTTCGCCGTCGGTCAGCGCGAGAACGTCGAGCAGGCACAACCCGAAGTGCTCTACACCACCGGCACCGTTTCGCGCATCGGCCAGATCCAGCGCGGTCTTGGTGGCATGCAGCTCCTGCTGAACGGGGAGTTTCGAGCTACGGTTCTCCAGTACTCCGAAGGCGACGGATACATCGAGGCCGTGGTGCAGGAGGCTCCGGACTTGCCGCCGCTCGAGGCCGAGGACGCGGCGTTCATGGCGCTGCACAAGGAGGTGCGTGAGCGGGCGGCGGAGTTGGGCATCCGGACGGGCCTGCCGCAGGACGTCGTCAAACAGGTGCTCGAAGGGGTTGTGGAGCCCGGTCGCTTCGCGGACCTGGTGGCGGGCTATCTCGAGATCTCTCCCTCGGAACGGCAAGCACTGCTGGAAACCCGCGGGGTCGAGGAACGGCTTCGTCGGGTGCTCATTCACGTGCAGCGGCAAATCGAGTTGTTGGAGGCGCAGGACGACATCAAGTCGAAGGTGCAGGAGGAGCTCGGGGAGCGGCAGCGCGAGATGTTCCTGCGGGAGCAGATGAAGGCTATTCGCGAGGAGCTGGGGGAAGAGGACTCGGCGTCGGAGCTCGAGGAGCTGCGCGAACGCCTCCTGGCGCTCGAGCTGCCTGAAGAAGCGCGCCGTGAGGTGAATCGCGAGTTCAAGCGGCTGGAACGCGCCGGTCGGGACTCGATGGAGTCACAGGTTATTCGGACGTTTCTGGAGACGGTGGCCGAGCTCCCGTGGGATACACGAAGCAAGGATCACCTGGATCTCAAGGACGCCGCGCGCATCCTGGACGAAGATCACTACGGGCTGCAGGAAGTCAAAGACCGCGTGCTCGAGTTTCTCGCCGTGCGGCAGCTTCGTCAGCAGCGTGACGGCGGGGAACAGGCCCAGATCGGCAACGAAGACGATCGTGGAACGAAGGGTTCGATTTTGTTGTTCGTTGGCCCGCCGGGCGTGGGGAAGACGTCGATTGCGAAGTCAATTGCCCGCGCCATGGAACGCAAGTACGTCAGGATCTCGCTGGGCGGGGCACGCGACGAGGCGGATATTCGGGGCCATCGGCGCACCTACGTCGGTGCCATGCCTGGACGCATCGTCGAAGGAATGAAGCGGGCTGGCACGAAGAACCCCGTGTTCCTGCTCGACGAGGTGGATAAGCTCGGGATCTCCTTTCAGGGAGATCCCGCGTCCGCGTTGCTCGAAGTGCTGGACCCAGCGCAGAACGACTCGTTCACGGATCACTATCTCGGTGTCCCGTTCGATCTCTCCGAGGTGTTATTCATCGCAACCGCGAACTTTCTGCAGAGTATTCCCGTCCCGCTGCTCGATCGCATGGAGATGGTTGAGTTCACGGGATACACTGAGGAAGAAAAGCTGGAGATCGCTCGTCAGTATCTCGTGCCGCGCCAGCTCACGGATGCGGGCTTGGACGACACGCAATTCAGTTTGTCGGACGATGCCGTGCGGACGTTGATCGCCGGGTATACGCGTGAGGCTGGTGTGCGGCAGCTCGAGCGGGAGATCGGCAAGGTCGCACGGAAGGTCGCTCGCGAGATCGCGGCCGGCGATAAGGAATCCGTCGAGTTAAGCGCCGATACCGTCGAACCGCTGATCGGACGACCGACCGTACACCCGGAACATGCGGCCCAGGAGGATCAAGTGGGTATGGCTACCGGTATGTACTACACACCGGCCGGTGGCGACATCATGTTCGTCGAAGTGGCGATCATGCACGGTCGTGAGGATCTCGTCATGACGGGCCAGCTCGGGGATGTCATGAAGGAGTCGGCCCGGGCGGCGCTCACGTACGCCAAGTCCCACGCCGAGACCTTCGGTATCGACAACGACCGGCTGGCCAATCGGGAAATTCACGTGCACGTGCCCGCGGGCGCGGTGCCCAAGGATGGGCCGTCGGCTGGGGTGACGATGGCGACGGCGATGATAAGCGCGCTGTCGTCGATCCCCGTCCGGCACGACGTGGCGATGACCGGAGAGATCACACTCTCGGGTCGTGTTCTTCCAATTGGGGGCGTCAAAGAGAAGGTCCTCGGGGCGTGTCGCGCCGGGATCACCGAGATCATTCTGCCTTATGACAACCTGGCCGACTTGGAGGACCTGACCCAAGCAGAACGAGACCGGCTCACCGTGCACGGCGTGAAGGATCTGAGCGAGTTGATGGGCCTCGCGCTCCGCCACGGCGAACCAGCGGCCGAGAGCGAGGAGCTGACTGAGCGCGGGTTCGTCCCGTCGCGGAATTGACCGTGGCTGCTTTCTCTACCACTCCAAGGCCCGTAACACCAATCCCGAGACGTGTTGGCCGCTGAGTGAGGGCGTGCCGTCCAACGGATTGGCGGTCATCCGGAGAATGGCGTCTCCGAAGACCAATGCGCAAGCCGCCCACGCAAGCGCCGCCGGATCCGCCTCGTCGCGGAAGTAGCCGATCCCCTGCCCCTCCGAAATCGCATCCGTCAACGTGCGCAGCACACCGTCCACCAAGCGGCGCGGATGCTCGTTTGCGCCCGCCTCCAACAGAGCCCGGAGGATCAGCGCGACCGAAGGAGTGGATTTCGACATCCTCCCCGCGAGGGCCTGCAGCTCGCGTCTGACTCTGTCGGGACCTGCCTGATCCGCCCCGATTCCCAGCGGCCCAATCAAGCCGGCCACCGTCTCTTCGAGAGCAGCGGCGTAGAGTCCGGACTTTGAGCCGAAATAGTAGTAGATGAGCTGTTTGTTGGCGTTGGCCGCTTTGGCCACCCGTTCGACCCGCGCGCCGGCATAGCCGTGGGACGAGAACTCACGGATCGAGGCCGATAGTATTCTCTCTCTTGAACCGAGTTCCTGCGGCATCGATCATCTAACCATTTGGTTGATTCATAATGTAGGTAGTGCTTGGTCTTATTGCAATGCACGCGCCAATGAGAATGGCTAAGCGATGGCGGCGACCGCGAGCCTAGCCAAGCCGACGACCACTGGTGTGGATCCCCAAACGCCCGACGGCTCAGCCTCGACCTCGGCACCGACGACCGCCGACTCGGCACAAGAAAGCACGGCTGGAGTCGCGCCGAACCAGGATTTGACCTCTGCGGACGGGACGACCCGGATGCTTGAGACCGGAAGTGCCCCGCCGGCGGCTTCGGTCAGAAACACCTCCGACGTAAGCCCGTCAGCCGCCCGCTTGCGCCAGACGGGCAGCAACGCCCCGGCCGTCACTGCGGATCCCAAGAAACGGACGACGTCTCGATCGCGCGTGGCGAGTCGAATGGCAAGCTCCACGAGCTGCCTCACACCCGAGAAACTCTCGAGTGAATGGGTGCCGGGTCCCTGATACGATGCCATCTGCCGCTCGAGAAGCTCGATGCGTGAGACGGCAACTCTGCCGAGGTTTGCGACCAGATCTTCCGGTCTGGTCGCGCGAAACACCCGAGGCTCCTCATCCCGCACCACCCCGGCCCGTTTGGTCACCAGACTTGCCAGGGCCGAGTAGACATTGGCTCGCGCCACCCCGATGTGTTTAGCGACTTGGTAACCGGTGGCCGGGCCCAGCTCGAGTAGCGCTACGTATGCGGCGGACTCAGTGGCCGTGAAGCCGAATGGAGTTAAGTCGGGTGTCATTGGTAGTAGTTGTTACTACCACCATAATAGTCACCCACGCGTAAACTGGGAATCGCCTTTCATGTGTAGCTCAAGTCCCATTCGGCCAGACGGGCGATAAGGGAAAGCCGGAACGTCACGTCGGCCTGCCGCTGCTCGAGCGTCTTGCCGTCGAGTTCGAGCGGAAACGCAAAGTCTGCCAGCCGGGAAGGACTCTTCGGAATGGTTCGCAGGTTCTTCGGAGCCCAGACTCCACGTTCGTCGCAGTCCTTCAGCAGGCGGGAGAGTATTCGCATGGCGACAGTTGAGCGCTCGAGCATTTTCAGCCGCACCAAGAGTTCGATCCAGTGAAGTGCGAATGGCAGGTCCTTGGGATGTCCGGCCGAGTCCGCGGCAAGCGGTTCACCCAAGAGGTGAACCGTTGGCTTGACGACCTTTCGACCCACCATGATGGAGAAGGTCCTTCGCGGCGCCGGCTGCGTGATGTAGGCGGTGAGTCGGTCCACAAAGCCAGCACGCTCGCGCTGGAGGTTGGGCATGTGGGCAACAGTGGCCACGAGGAACAGGGTGGGCGGGTTCGCATCCGGGTGCAGCATGTTGCGCGATCCCTTGCGAACGATCGGTTTCTGCGCCGATTCGCTGCGCAAGAAATGGGAAACATCTGTGGCCGTCCGGTGGGCCGCGCCACGCACTCGGGGGTCCTCGATCCACCCGGCACGAGCGAGAGCCGCGGTGATTCCCTGCCGAATCAACTGGCGCCCCCACTCGGCCAAGCGAGGATTGGTCCTGGCTGGTTTGCGAAACTCGAACGCCAGTGCAGGATCGTCGTCGCGTGAGAGGGTGCGGTAGAAGACGCGATCGGCGAGACGGAGCGCGCGCCTGTTCGGTGGCACGCCCAGCTCGAGTAAATGGCGGTACTGCGCGACTGTTCCGACTCCGCGGATGCCCTGCGCCTTCGAGGCTGCCACGCCGAGCATGTTGCCGGCCCACACACCGTCAGCCTTCTGCTTCTTCTCAGTCTGTGTAACTCGTTTGTATTCGGACACTTCGGCGCGCAACGCCGCCATATCCTCAGGCGTTGCGGCACCGTCAGGCAGGATCTCAGAAACGGTGCGCCAGCGGATCGGTGCGCAAGCGTGGTCTCTGATCCAGCTGACGGGAACGCGATGTGAAGTGGGGAGAGCCAGTGTTCCTACTCCTGCCGCGCTAAGGACAAGGCGGCGTGAACATAGCGCCTTTTGCGCCACTCGACCAGTACTAGGGTCGCGGAGTCGCTCCAGATGCGGCCGGGAATAGGGAACTCGGCAGAAAAGTCGGCCTCTCGACGCTTCCAGAGAGCCGGAGCACGGCCGCGGCTGCCAGATTGGCAGTTGCAGCAACGGCGCGACTCAGCTCGTCGAGCGATTCGTCTCGCGCCGACCTCAGCGACCCCGAACCGGTGATTGCCAACGACGTCACGCCTTGGACTGCAAGCCCGGTGAACTCTGGGGCCATGTCGAAACCGTAGCGGGGTGCGGGGTGTGGGAGCGCGAGCGAATCCAACAGCGGGTTGAGCGAGGAGCCAAGTGAAGACTCCCACTGTCCCCATGTGGCGGGCTCAGGCGGGCGTGGCGCTCCCATGTAATCGAGGATCACGGCACTGTGAGCGGATCGCGCAAAGGACTGTCGCAGCCCGGCGACGTGACCGCCCGGCGTGGCAACCACGACCACTGGGCGTCCGCGGATCGGTGCGCCGCCGCTGACTCGCCGAGCGGTTGCAAGCAGAGCCGCCAGCATCCCGGCATTGTGTCCACCAGCGTTGGTGACCGCACCGTGCTCATCGTAGTGGCTGACCAAGAGCACGAACCCTGCCTCAGGCGCGGTGGTGCCGGGAATGCGAGCTGCCACGGTGACCGCTTCGACGATCTCGAAGTGCGTGCTCAGATCTGTCACCGCGTGCGCGCCAACCGGTATCGGAATGAAGCCTGGTTGCGCGGCACGTCGAATCATGACGTCGAGATTGCGATTCCCCGATGCAAGCAGATCGGTGAGCGTGCGCCGATCGATCCATGCAACGAATGCGAGGCCCTGAGGAACCTCGACAGTGCCTGCGGCGGTGGGGTCGAGCGCCACCCGGGTCTCGAGCGACACGGAAGTCGCGGGATCGTGTACGAGGATGGCTCCCACAGCACCCAGCCGCGCGAAGGCCTCGAGCTTCTGTCTTGGGATGCCGTGTACCGTCTGCGTATCGCCACGAAACCGAGGACTCCCTGCCAGACCGGGATCGCCGTCGAGGGCCAACACTACTTTGCCATCGAGTACCACGGAGCGGAGGTCATCCCATCCCGCGCCCGGCGCCGTCACACCGTAGCCGACGAACACCAGTTCCCCGTCCACCGTCACACGCCCTGCGCGACCCGCAACGTACACCTCCTGATCGACGCGGAGGGCAACCGTCCGAGGGCCGAATCCAATGACGATCGATCCGGTTGTGCCCGCGCGCCGAACAGCGGTCTTCTGCAGGTACGAACCGTCACCCGCGAAGGGCTCCAGTCCGGCGCTCTGGAGGGCCGCGGCGAGATACTGAGCGGCAACCGCGGCGCCGGCGCTACCCACAGTGCGGCCGTGCAAGATTGGCGAGGTCAGGAACGACAGATCGGCCGCGACCCGCCATTCCTCCGCCGTGACGTCTGGGGGTGCCTGGGCCCGCAAAGTCGCCGACCATCCGCAGGAAAGGAGAACGTGGATGGCGATCCTGCGGATCGCCGCGTTGCGCTGGCGACTACGGTTCACCGTCACACCGTGCGAGGCCGATGCGACCGGTGCCGACTCCCAGCCCTTCGGCCGTTAGCACGACCTGGTCGTCCGCCCAGAAGTCGACGCCCTCTCCCTGTCCGTCGGCCAGGCCGAGCCAACAGGGCGAACCATCGCGAGACCAGGTCCCATCGCTGCCCATTCTGAAAAAGTAGAGTTCCGTGTACGTGCGCGCGACCATGCGACGACCATCTGCTGAAATGGCTGCTCCGGTCAGCACTCTCCCCAGCACGTTGACTTGCAAAAACCCGAGGTCCCCCGCGGGTATCGCCGTAACGGTGTCGTGGTCGAAGGCGGCCGGGGGTATACGAAACACGTCAGTCGGCCCCGGTCCCTTGGGAAAAAGCCACAGAGTTCCATCGGCTCCTACCGCCACCGCCTCCGTGTCGCGCGGCCGATCGGGAAAGCGCACGCGCAGGTGCTTGAGGACGTCGAGTGTGTCACGCCCGCTGGCCAGCACGGCGGGCTCCTCCACCACGTAGATGTCGATCCACTCACGGTGTTTGAGATTGTTGCCAACATCGCCGACATACAGGCAGGATTTGTCCGTCATTCCAGGACAGGGACCCGCAGCGAGGTCTTCCCAGTCGACGGCGCTGGCTCCGCGGAGCCATACCATCCCACGATCGAAACCACGGAGATCGGTGAGGTAGAGCACCGGTTCATCGCTCGAATCGTTGTGCGTCCAGAGGTAGCCGCCGCCTCGGCGACTCACGGCGACCCCCGAGCTCTCGCGGATGAGGCGATTCTCGAACGTGCCGACCCGCTCGTATCGCGCGGTGCGTGTGGCGGACTGCGCCACAGCGCGCGGTCCGCTGACCGCCGCCACGACGGCCAGGACCGTCGCGAACCGGCGGACTCTACCCAGCGTGGATGGTTGGCGCGTCGCCCGAATCACGGGCCGGCGGTACGCGCGCCAAGGCCGAGGGTCCACCGCGCGTTCCCAGCGCCCTGGCCGGTGTCGTCCGAGCCCCCATGCGATACCTGACAGATACGTGGGGTGCCACGCGCACGACCGGCTCGGAGTGACCGCCGGGGCGGGTATATTCGTTTCCGCATGCACATGAACAATCTAAGATGCCCAGACCCGTGGATCGGTGGGAGGGAGCGGGACTTGGGGGGGGCACCGATTATCTTTCCATCCTTATGACCCGAAACGTCATGAAGCGCCCGGTGACGAAGCTGCCGGCTACGGTTCAGTTCGATGGTCGAGTGCTGTTCCTGGCAAACGACGCCGATGTCGTGCGACGACAGCTCGGCGGTGAGGATCTTCCATGGCCCCTCGATGTTCCGTTGCGTGACGACATCTCCACCGACGAAATCACGCCGGCGTACATCTGCTACTACTACGACGACACGCTCGGTGACTTCCCGTATCTCGGGCTCAAGGCCGGGAACGAGTTCCCGATCGAGCGTGGGAGCGTCAGGCAAGGAGGATTCGTCTGCTCGGTCTCTGGGAAACGACGTGGCAAGGGATCGTCACGCGAGCAGTCGCCGTACGCCGAGCTGTGTGCCGGGATCAAGCTGGTAATCGCGGAGAGCATCGAACGGATCTATCGCGAGAACTGCCAGAACCTCGGCATCCTCACCAGCACCGACTTCGACCTGATCGGGCGGCTCCGAGCCGGGGAGGAGATCCCGCTCGCGGAGTTCACAGACGGCGTGGGAGACATCACCCGCGGCATCATCGAGTACGGAGGGCTCTTCCAGTACAACGTCGCGCGCGCCCAGGGGCACGTCGAGGTCCCCGTGCCGGACGCGACACCGCGACCGATGACCCTCGGGGAGAAGATCATCGCCCGTCACTGGGTGAAGGACCTCTCGCGGAATGACGTCGGCGTTGTCGCCGTGCGGGGGGGCGACGAGGGCTTCGTCCGCACGGACATTCGATTCAGCCACGAATACGTGACGCCGATGTCCGCCATCTTGTGGCGAGACCTGGTTGGCGAGGACGAGAAGGTCATCGATCCCGAGTCGGTGTTCTTCTTCCGAGACCATCTGACGTTCCTCGAGATCGCGATGACGGAGGAGCGCAAGGCGCAAGGCCTGCTCGACGTAGCCCTCGAACTCAAGAAGAAGCAGGAGGACTTCGCGGAGCAGCAGGGCATCCGATTGTATGGAGAGTTGCCGGGAAGGGGTTTGCACGGGATTCCAGTGGGTTCAGAAGCGATTTGTCACTCCAAGATCCTCGAGCAGCACGCGCTCCCGGGTCATCTGATTATCGGGAGCGACTCGCATACTCCGCATGCCGGTGCCATCGGTGCCGTAGCGTTCGGGGTCGGTACGACCGCCATTTTCAATTCCTGGCTCACCAAAGACGTGCGGATTACGGTGCCGCCCACGGTGCTGATTCGCGTGAATGGCGAAAAGCCGGTCAACGTGACGGCCAAGGACTTCATGCTCCAGATTCTCCGCCATCCCTATGTCAAGCACGGCCATGCGATCGGCAAGATCGTGGAGTATGCGGGAGAGGCGGTCCAGGCGCTCTCGATCGACGAGCGCGCGACCATGACCAACATGGCGGCTGAGGTGGGAGCGTTCACCGGCCTGGTGCGCCCCGACGCGAAGGCCGTGGAGTTCTTGGTGCGTGAGCGGGGGGCCGGCGCCGACGCCATACGCGCAATGCTCGAGGGCTTGTACTCGGATGACGGCGCGGAGTACGAGAAGGTCATTGACATCGATGCGTCGGGACTACGGCCGATGATCGCGCTCCCCGGCGACCCCGGTAACGGGCTTCTGATCGAGGAGCTTGGCGAGCCGGTCCAGGTGGATATCGCGTACGCGGGATCATGCACGGCCGGCAAGAAGTCGGACATGGACATGTACGCGGCGGTGTTCCAGGACGCTCTCGACCGAAACCGTCGAATCCCCGATCACGTGAAGTGCTTCATCCAATGCGGATCGCAGGAGGTGAAGCGGTACTGCGACGAACGGGGCTATCTCGAGTTGTTCCGCGCGGTCGGTGCCGAGTTCATCGAGCCATCATGCGGTGCGTGTATCAACGCCGGGCCGGGCGTATCCTACGACCGTGAGACAGTGACGGTGAGCGCGATCAACCGGAACTTTCCTGGGCGCTCGGGGCCGGGCCAACTGTACTTGGCGAGTCCCTACACGACGGCGGCCAGCGCGGTAGCCGGCGTTATCGCGACCTGGAATCCCGACGAAGCGACGGCTCCGGGTCCGGCGTGACGCCAGCCTCGGCGACGGGACGGTCGTTCGGCGAGCGCTTGGGTCGAAACGCGGCCGCGGGATATACACCTCGCGCGTTCCACAGCACCCAATCCGTGATCCCGAGGTCCTCCGCTGCCTGAATCTGCGCGCGGACCTCGGTCGCCGTGTACCGCACTCCACGAATGGAGAAACTCTGTAGATACGGCCGAATCTCCGCCCGGTTCGCGATCGGGGCGGAGCGTCGGATCCCATCTTCGAGTGCGCGCTTGACTGTCTCGTAAGGTTCGGCGTTGGGGAATCCGATGCCGTATGCGCCCCGGCCGTAATGACTCGGGTAGACCATGGGCAGGAGGGCGTCCGCGAGCGGAGACAGATCGTCCCAGAACTGGCCGATCCCGAGGTCCCCGGTGGCGCTCGTGGTCAGACCAAAGACGTCGAGCGTGAACGGAACACCCGTGGCCCGAACCCTGTTGCGGAGCATCGTGACGTGACGACGCACGGCGGCGCGCCGGCTCTCGTTGTTCCGGCGCGCGGGAAAGACGGCGTTGCTCATCCGTGAGGCGTTCTCGTCGGGAAACCTGATGTAGTCGAACTGGACCTCCGCGAATCCCATAAGCACCGCTTCCGCTGCGAGGTCGGCTGCGTAGATCCACACCGAATCGTGGTAGGCGTCAACCCACGGCTCACCCAAGCCGTCGCGCCAGAGTCCGCCGCGGCGGTCCTTGACTGCCCATCCTGGCTTGCCCGTGGCGAGCAGAACGTCGCGGGCGACGACGATTCTCGCGATGGGGTGAATGCCCTGGTCTCGCAGGCGTGCGAGCCGCCGCTGGATGTCCGGTGCGCGCACCATGCGATTGGCTCCGATCTCAACGGCGGTCGGGACCGCGGAGCGGAACGTGAGATAACCCGTCGCATCTTTGACGTCGATCACAAACGCGTTGATCTCCGTGGTGTCGGCGAGCGCGATAAGCGACTCCAATCGGTCCGAGCCGAACACCCATGCGTTCAGATAGATGCCACGCACCGAGGCCGGTGGGGTTCCGCGCGGCGCCGGTGGGATCGGGATTGCATCGAGGGTCGAACGGCCGACCGCATAGACCGGCACTTGGGACCCGTGATGCAAGGGACCGAGTATCGGCGCGCGCCACGGCGGAAGGGGAACAGCCACGTCGAACGCGACGTACCCCGCGAGCTCGGCCGCGTAGTCGGGTACGCCTGTCACATGGAGCGGCGGTACGGCGGGATGCGTTCCCGTCTGTCCCCGTGCGGAGTCCGCAGTTCCCACCGCCCAGATGGCGATGACGAGCAGCGCTCGCGCGGCGCCCGCGAGGGTCATGAGGGTGGCGTCATCCCTAGGTGTTTCGATGCTACGGGTTCGAGATCAGGTGAAGCTCGACTCGCCGGTTCTGCTCTCGACCTTCCGGCGTGCTATTGTCCCCGATCGGACGATCCGGACCGTATCCTCGCGCCTCCATGCGATCGGGTCGCACGCCCTGTCGGGCAAGATACGCCTTGACTGCCTGCGCGCGTGCCAGTGAGAGGCGTTGGTTGACCGAGAGAGAGCCCGTGGCGTCCGTGTGGCCCGCGATCTCGATCCGCACGTTCGGGTTGGCCAATAGCGAGGCCGCCACGCGATCCAGCACCGCGAAGGAGCCTTCGGTGAGCGCGGATCGCGCAGACGCGAAACTCACGCCTTCCAGCACCAACGGCCTCGCGAGACCCTCCTCGATGACGAAGAGCGAGGGACACCCCGTGGCATCCACGTTCTCGCCGGTTACGGTATCCGGGCACCGGTCCTCCGGGTCTGGAACGCCGTCCCCGTCACGGTCCCGGACTAGGCGGCACCCGAGCGCGTTCACTTCGGTTCCTTCAGGCGTATCGGGACAGGCGTCGTCGGAATCGACGACGCCGTCGCCATCGGAGTCCAGCACGCAGCCCGCTTCGTCGACCAGCGTGCCGGTCGATGTGGTCGGACACCGGTCCAGTCCGTCGAACACGCCGTCCCGATCTCCATCCAACGGGCACCCCTGCACGTCCACCATTGCGCCGGCCGGTGTGTCCGGACACGCATCGATCCCGTCGAACACGCCGTCCTCATCCCCGTCGACAGGGCAGCCGTTCACGTCGACGGCCGCGCCGGCGGGCGTATTCGGGCAGATGTCCCGACCGTTCGCGACGCTGTCCCCGTCGCTGTCGATGGCACATCCGACGGCATCCACCTCGGCGCCTTCCGCCGTGCCCGGGCATGTGTCGAGTCCGTCGAAGACGGCATCGCCGTCGCCGTCTGCCGGGCAGCCTCTCTCGTCCACCACGGCTCCGGCGGGTGTACCGGGGCAGGTGTCACGCTTGTTCGCCACGAGGTTACGGTCGTCGTCTCGCGGCGGTCCGCCGAACGCAAAGACAGACAGCCCGGCGGCCACCGACATGTTGACTGCTCGAGCGCTCGCGGCAGCCAACCCCGACGAGGGAACGAAGTCCAATCGCCCTTCGAGCCGAAACGCCGTGCGACCTCCGAGTGAGATCCGATTCCCAAACATGGCGTGAAGCCCACTGTCATCGATCCGGGCGATTCCGCGATAGAACAGGCGAGCGTATCCGGCACCGAGGTACACGTTACCAACCGGCGTGCCCAGGTGGCCCGTCAAGGTCCCGCCCAGACGGACGACCTGGAGTCGCTCGCCGCCCACGGTGAGGCGAGATTGCGTCCGGCCTGCCACGCCATCGATCGACAGGAACCGGGTGAGGTACAGTCCCAGCCAGCCGCCGGCGCCAAACTCGGACTCGGCTGCCACGACCGTGGGATCGTACCGAGTCAGCGAGCCAAACGCGCCCATCTCGACCTGTCCTCCTCGGCCCGTTTGGGCCGCGAGCGTCGTCGAGATCAGGGCCGACAACAGTGCGGTGGTCATGGGCATGCGGAAACGAGGCATGATCACAATCTATAACTCGTTCGGGCTAACGGCACGATGCCAATGGTCCCTCGCGCCGACAAGATTACCTTACGGTAGTCCGGTCGAGGAGAATAGGATGAAGGTTACGATCCAATATTGCGTCGTTTGAAACTACGGTCCTCGGGCCGTCAGTTTGGCGGATGAGATTCGCGAGACCTATCCCGACGCGAAGGTCGTCTTGGTCGAGGGTTCTGGAGGTGTGTTCGAAGTGACGCTCGACGGGGCACTTGTTTACTCCAAGATCGAGACCGGTCGACATGCCGAGCCGGGAGAAGTGCTCCATGCCATCCAGGACCATCGCGGGACGTAGCGAGGATGCGAGTCGCGATTTCGACTGGTGGAGGTGACGCGCCCGGCTTGAATGCGGTCATTCGGGCCGCGGTGGTGGGCACCTTGAATCGGGGTTGGGAGGCGTTTGGCGTGCGCCGGGGGTTTGGCGGCCTGCTCGGCGACGCGCAGATCGTCCCGCTGAGACGTGACGACGTGCGGGGCATCACCCATCTGGGTGGAACGATTCTCGGGACCACGAACCGCGGTAATCCGTTTCGCTGGCCCGAACTTCGCACGGACGGTGAGTGGGTGGAGGTCGATCGATCGGCGGAGGTCCACGCGACATTCAAGAGTCTTGAGCTGGGGGCGCTGATCGCGGTCGGCGGTGACGGCACTCTCCACATCGCGCGGGAACTGTGGCGCCAGGGGATGCCGGTCGTTGGAGTTCCCAAGACGATCGACAACGATGTGGGGGCGACAGTCGTGACGTTCGGGTTCGATACGGCGGTCCGCACCGCGACGGAAGCCATCGACAAGCTGCATTCCACGGCGGAATCCCACGAGCGGGTGATGGTGGTCGAGGTCATGGGTCGCCACGCGGGGTGGATCGCACTCAACTCAGGATTGGCGGGCGGTGCGGACGTCATTCTGATTCCCGAGATTCCGTTCCGCGCG
Organism: Gemmatimonadales bacterium; assembly: GCA_036397755.1. Classification (GTDB taxonomy): domain Bacteria; phylum Gemmatimonadota; class Gemmatimonadetes; order Gemmatimonadales; family GWC2-71-9; genus CAMYLY01. Next base: position 16,860 of record DASWII010000056.1, read on the forward strand.
GAGTCGGTTGTGGCCAAGGTGCGGGAGCGGGAAGCGCACGGACGGCACTTCAGTATCGTCGTGGTCGCGGAGGGAGCCGTGCCCGCCGACGGCACGCTCGTCTATCAGTCTGACGCGGACGTGGGCGGAGTGGCGCGCCTGGGTGGAATTGGGGAGCGCGTGGCTGAGATGATCCACAGAGAAACCGGGAAGGAAACGCGCTGGCTCACGCTCGGGCATCTGCAGCGCGGCGGCTCCCCCACTACGTTCGACCGCCTTCTCGGACTCCGTTTTGGCGCAGCCGCTGTTCGGGCCGTGGAGCGTGGCCAGTTCGGTCACATGGTGGCGCTCGACCCGCCGACTATTCTGACCGTTCCCATGGACGATGCGCTCGGCATCATCAAGGGCGTTCCGCTCGACGCGGATAGCGTGCTGACGGCACGCGACCTGGGCGTCTGCCTGGGTGACTGACGGCGGAAGTCCAGCGCGGAATCCGGCGTCGCTTCGGCACGTCCGGGATCACCTCCTTCCGCCCGATCCGGAAGCGTATCGCAAGGCCGAACCCCCAACCGGCCGCATCGTGGTGATTGCGCCGACCCGTGCGTCCTGTGAGACCATCGAGCTCGCCTGTGGCCTCGTCATCGAGACGGTGTTGTCGCGCACCCATGGTGATGAGATCCGGCGGCTGGCGGCTCCAGGGCGGGGCTTCGGCATTGTGGCCGGCACCGGCACCGGCAAGACGCTGGCCATACGCTTGATTGCCGAAGAGACCGTTAACTCGCCGTTGCGCGTCGGAGTTGTGAACCGTGAACGCGAGGCGACACCGGACACGCCCTCGTGGAACGTCGTGATCGTCACGACCGGAATCGCGCGTCGGTGGTTTCAGGACAACCTGGTGCAGCCTCAAGACACGCTGGTCGTCGACGAGATTCACCAGACCTCGGCGGAACTCGAGTTATGCCTGGCGTTGGGCAAGCGGGTCGGGTGTCGCTTCATTTGGCTGTCCGCGACGGTCGACCCGTCATTCTACGAAACCTATCTCGGTGCGGAGTCCGTGCTGGAATCCAGCGTGTTCGACCCGGCGCTCAGCGCCCGCGTCACTACGACCGCCAAGAAGCCGGCGGATTTCTTGGACACGAAGTTCTTGCGCCGGATCGTACGAGAGGGGCGGGGGGCGGCCGTGTTCCTCCCCACTCGCTCGGAAGTGGAAGGGCTGGCGGCTGAACTAAGTGACCGATGGCCGGAGCTCAACACCGCCTTTTACCATGGTGGTGAACCGATCCGCGTCATCCGTCCTTTTCTCGAGGGTACGGCGGAGCGTCCCTATCTCCTGGCCATGACCCAAGCGGGGCAGTCGGCGCTCAACATTCATCGACTCGACACGGTGGTCATCTACGACGCGTGCTATCAGAATCGCGTCATCGGGGGCCGCAACGTGCTCGCGCGCCAGTATCTCGGTCCCAACGAGATCCTGCAGATGGCCGGTCGTGTGCACGGTCGCGTGCGGGGCGGCGAGGTGCACTTGCTCACCGACAGGGATATCGACTTCTTCGCACTTAAGCCGGTTCCGCCGCAATTCCAACTCGCCGGCGACTCGGAGCGCGTTGCCCTGACGGCGGCGGCGATCGGGGTGGATCTGACCGACCTGGAACTTCCCGTGCCGTTGGACCGCCTCGCGTATCGTGCGGCGGTGGACCGTCTCACGAGTCGGGGTATCATCGAGCAGGGCCGACTCACGCGCTACGGACGGGACGTCGAAGCGATGCCGGTGGATCGGCCCTGGGCCGAGTTGCTCGTCCACGCCCCTGACCACCTGGTGCCGTGCATAGCGGCCGCGGCCAGCATCGACTCGCTGCATCGCATGACCAGGGACGAGTCGGACCTCAGCGGACTCGAGGTGTACGGGAGCGACCATCTCACCGCGTACAACGTGTACGCCGAGGCGTTGAATCTGTGCGGTGAGATCGGCGAGGTGTATCAACTGCCCCGGCACCTCTTTCGACCGGAAATCGACGAATGGGCTGAGGACCGCGGGGTGTTGGTCAAGGCGATCGAGGACGCGGCGCTCGGAATGGCGTCGGTGTATCGGACACTCGAACTCCCGCTGCCCGGGATGATGGCGCCCGTCGATCGCGAGATGACCCGCGAGTTCCGGGACCTGCTCGCCCGCGTGCAGCCGTTCGACTTGATCATGGACGGGGCGACGGCGGATGGCACCCGCGTCCGCATCTCCGACGCTTCGGTGTGCTCCGGAGGTGCCGTCGCCGGGCCGATCCGGTATTTCGCGGACCGGTTTGGGAATCCGCGAGGAGCCATCGAGGGAACCGCGATCCCGCTCGCACTCATGCGCCGCTACGCGCAGCGAGAGGGCCCGACGGTGTCGTACCGGCGGGAGCGGAACGGCGCGCGGCTGGTCGCGTCGGAGTCGCTCACCTACTGTGGCTTCGTGCTCGATCGGCGGGACCAGCCCGTTCGCGAGTTCGAGCCGCAGCTCCTGGACGCCATCCGAACCGCGCTCGCCGACGGCCTGATAGAAGGCATGACCGAACACGTCCAACAGAAGCACATCGTGAGGGTTGTTCGGCGGCTGGACGAATACTGGCGGCGTTCCGGGGGGACCATCCCAGCCGCGGACCCGGCGCAAGTACGCAAACGTATAGCGAGCCAACTGGCCGACGTGACGAGCTTCGCCGAGTTCCTTGCCCAGCCGATCTCGCTCCAACTCGATGAGGCGGTCTCTGAGGGCCAGCGCGCCACGTTGGATGAACTGCCGGACTCGGTGCCGGTGCTCGGGGACCGGGTGCCACTGCGCTACGAATTGGACCGCGGCGAGGGGGTCGTCTGCCTGGTACTGCGCGAGAAACAGGCGGTGCGTCTGAGGACCGACGATCTACCGCAGGTGGATCGGCGGATCGTGTTCGCCGTTCACAGGGGGCGGCACGAACTGCTCCGCGCGCACTCCCTACCGCAACTAAAGAACGCGCTTCGCAGGACCCGCCCGGTGCGCGGGCGCTATCGAGGTAACCGGCGTCACTAGAGCGCCTGCTCGGCGATGGCCAGCATTCCGAGCCATGACGCCATGTAGGCGGAGCGCAGTTGGGCGCGATCGCCCCCGCTAGCCAACGCCGTTCCAATCCCCAGGATTAGCGAACCCAACCACCAACCGGCTTCCGCGGGCACCAGCTTGGCCTCCACGCCAGAACGGTGAGCGAGGTCGGCATACGCATCACCCAGCGCCGCCGCGAAGCCCTCGAAGGTCTTACTGACCATATGGTCAGCATAGGCCGGAATGCGGCTCCAGGCCAGGCACAGCCCTTGTGCTGACTCGTTGGTCAATAGATTCCAGCCCTGGTCCATGGCATCAGGAATCGAAGTGACCGAGGCAAAGCAGCTCACCCATTGGGCTGTTCTGCGTTCTTGCAATCGGTCGATGGCCGCACTCATCAGCGTCGCCTTACCCCCGAAATGATAGACGATGAGCCCTTTTGCGCACTGCGCCTGTTTGGCGATTGCATCCACCGTAATCTCGTCTGGGTTGGTGTGGGCAAGCACGAAGATGGTGGCTTCGACGAGTGCGGCCCTCGCCTCGTCTCTCGATCTCCGGTTTCGACTCATATCCTCCGCCGTTCTCCTAACTGACTGACCGTACAGCAATATCGTTGTGCGGTGACTAGCGCACAATATTGACCCTACAGTCAACATTCCAGAATGTTCGCGGTCACGAAATGAAACCCGTGAGTGCGGATGTCGTACGTTCCTGTAGCACCATGATCTGACCATGAATACGCCGCCAGCCGATCTTCCCCAGGCAACCGCGCGAGCAGTCCTGAACGCGCTCCCGCAGAGCGTGTTCTTTTTCGGACCGGACGGCCGATGTCATTTCGCCAATCGGTCCGCTCGGACGCTGTCCAAGCGCCTGGATGTACGGCTGCCGATTACGGCTGAGGCGATGCCGCAGCTCAGCGCGCAAGGGGGCAAGCTCGTGGGGGTGTGGGATGGCGACGCGAAGATCGGCGAGCTCGTGGTGGTGGACGGCGGTGCTGAACCGGAGAGTACGCTCGCCGATCGGGAGCGCAATGCGATCGTCGAGACGCTGCAGCAGACAGGGTGGCGCCTATCGGAGAGCGCGCAGCGACTTGGGATTTCCCGCACCACCCTGTGGCGTCGCCTCAAGGCGTACGGTCTCGACCGTGACGGACGCGGGCGATGGTCCCGATCCTACTAGCAGCTCTTCTCACCACAGCTACCCAGGGCGACACGGCGACATTCGCTGACGCGCGCACGGAGGCCCTGTACTACCGCGCACGCGAGCGCCACCTCCGGCAGGACTCGATCGTCCGCGACTACCAGGCGACGGTGCACACGCGCATCGAGGCCACCGCCGGTCGCAGCCGCTTTGCCAAGCTGACGACTCTGTGGGTGCACGAGTCCGAGGCGGAGGTCGCCTGGCAGGCGCCCAACGATCTCAAGATCCGCGTGGTCGGTGTGCGTACCAAGGTGCCGCTGCTGCGGCTGTTCCCCGACTTACGAGAGGCGGAGGACGACGTGCGGGACGAGTTTCGCGGACGGGTCCTGATGGACCGGCCCTGGTTCATCCCACGCTCCCTTGGGGACAGCATCCGTCTGATGGGCTTGCCGACGGTGGCCGCACTCCATCCGCTCGCGATCGGAGGCGAAGAGCATTACCGCTTTGCCGTGCGCGACTCGGCGCAGCTCCGCCTTCCGGGACGCACCGTACGAACGGCCCGCGTGAAAGTGGAGCCCCGGCGCATGGCCCCGGCGCTCGTTGCCGGTCAAATGTGGCTCGACGTCGAAACGGGTGACGTGGTGCGGATGCGGCTGCTCTTCCTGGGAACGTACCTGTGGGACCTTCCGGAGGACCCCACCGCCGAGGACAGTGTGGAGGCACGCAAGGTCAACGATCGAGTGATGCGACATGTGACGCTCGAGGCGGAGCTCGAGTACGCACTGGTCAACAGCCAGTACTGGATGCCACTGCGCCAGTACTTGGGGGTAACGGCCGAAGTGCCGTTGCTCGTCAACCTGACGATTCCGGCCCGAGCGGTGAGCACGTTCGGGAATTACGTGGTGAACTCGGGTGTGCGGTTCGCCTTTGCGATCCCGGACACGATCTTGGATGCCGATGGCGAGGACGAGTCTTCGTGGAATAGGGAAGGTGAGGTGGATCCGAGCGAGGAACGTCGCGACTTGCTGGGCTACTCGCGTGGCGCGGCCTGGCGCGACGGCAGGTGGGAGGTGACAGTTCCCCCCCGGGATTCGGTTGCCTCCTTCGCGTGGGAGGAGGAACTGGCGACGAGCTTCGATGCCGTCGAGGAGGCTCGTCTGCGAGAGACAGTGGCTGAACTGGCGGCACTCGAAGATCGGCTCCCCTCGGAGTGGACGGCACGTCGCCGACTGGGTCTTGCCTGGCAGCAGGTCAGTGACGTGGTTCGATTCAACCGCGTCCAGGGGATCTCGCTGGGGGCTGGAATGCAGTTCCGACCCCGCACGCCGCACACGAGCGTGCTGGTGAGTGGTCGCATGGGGCTCTCGGACTTGCGACCGCTCGCGAATGTAACGCTGCGGCACGACGGACCTGCCGGCCGCCTCGACTTCATGGGATATCGGGACCTCAGGGAGGTGGAACCGTGGACGCGAGGGTTGGGAGTCGGCAACTCACTCAATGCGCTCTTCACGGGGCACGACGATGCCGACTATTTCCTGACCGCGGGCGGTGGATTGGAGTGGACGTGGAACGCGGGAGCGTTGCGCAACCTCGAGATCCGGTTGGGATACGAATGGCACGACGGCGTGGTGGTGACGAGTGGATCCGGCGTGGCGGATCTGTGGGGTACCGGCATCTTCCAGCCCAACCCGCCGGTCACGGAGGGTTGGTTTGGTGTCGGGGAACTGCGGTGGGATCGTCGGTTTGGCCCGATGACCATCGGTGCGGGTGTGGGTGCCGCAAGTGACTGGTCGCTTGTCGCGGGTCGCGGGTGGGTACACACCGAGGTCGGATTCCGCCTCCTGCAGCGCACCGGCAAGATCGGTGGTAAGATCGCCGCTACCAGGGGAGACTCACTGCCTCAGGCGCGGTGGCGGTTGGGTGGGCCACAGACGGTACGCGGCTTCGCTTATGGGACGCGTCAAGGTGCCGCGATGTGGGCGGTGCAGCTTGACATGGCGCTCACGCGCAGCGGGGCGTTCACGCCGGTGGTGTTCGTCGACGTGGGAGACACGTTCGATCGCGATCCGTTGGTGGGAGTGGGTGGAGGGATCTCGATTCTGCACGGTCTGCTTCGGTTCAACGTCGCGGCTGGGGTGAGACCGGCCACCAAGGTGCGCTTCGATCTCCTCTTTCGCGCGCCACGCTGAGGACGATCCCAACCGAGGGTACCGCGCGCCGTTCACGTCTCCTACGTTCCCCGCATGAACCGAACTCCTTTCTGGATCGATGAGTACGTCCGCTGGTCGGACGTCGACCACGCGGGGATCATCTTCTACGGTGCATATGTGCGGTTCTTCGAGATCGCCGAAACGGAGCTGTTCCGCATGGCCGGGGTCCCGTACGGGGAAGTGTTCGACCGCCTGGGCATTTGGCTGCCGCGTGTACATCTGTCTTGTGACTTCATGAATCCGGCACATCTCGACGACCGACTCCGCGTCGCGGCCTACGTCGCCAGGTTTGGGCGCAGTTCGATTGAACTGCGGTTCGACGTCCTGCACGTTGATCTGGGAACTCTGGCCGCGACGGGCGTCGAGGTATTGGTGTGTACGGACCGGCAATCGATGGGGTCAGTTCCGATTCCCGGGGAGTTGCGGGAGGCGCTCGAGCCGCACGTTTGGACGCGCGAAGCTGCTCGTAGCGGTCTCGGCGTTGTCGGCAAGGGGGCGTCGTGAGATACGCGCTTCCGTTCCTGCTTGCGGCAGCGGTCGCCTGCGGGGGAGACCGGCAAGCGGAGCATCAGACCGACTACTCGATCATCGGGGCCACGCCTGGCGACACTATTGCCATGCCGCCGATCCCTCCCCGGGCTCGCGGGCGGCTGCGCGTGCGCGCTGTGGGACGCAACGACGTCGAGCGCGAATGGGACGCCCGGGCTGATTGGTGCTCCCAGGCCGGTGTGCTCCAGATTATGGGCGAGGACTCGACGTCGGGCACGATTCTGTTGGTGCGGACGCGCGGCGACGACTGGACTGGTGTGTACCAAGTCGTCCATTCGGATTCCGCAGCGGCACCACCCGTCGCGCACGTGGGCGTGCTGCTGATGCCAAGCCGCAGAGGGTTCACGTTGCGGGGCGTGGGAGGAACCGTCGAAGTGCGGGCAGCGGGTCGGCGTGTCTCCGGGGAGTTTGCGATGGACTTGCAGGAAGTGGGCACGACGTTCCTGATGAAGTACGCGGGCAGTTTCGACTCCCGGGTGACCCGCCGGAGCCCCGAGCAGTGCGATGCGCTCGGGCTGACGGCGGATTCCGCGGCGGTATGGGAGCCGGGAGTTAGATTTTAGACGTCATGACCGATCGATACTTCCGCAAAGGGTTCGGGCTCAAGCAGGAGATCCTTGGCACCCTCACGAACGACTACCACAGTCACCTGGTGAATCGCATCCGGGAGCAGGGCGGCACGCTCACCGTCGAGGACCTCACCTTCCGGCTGGCGAAGGAGTTTGGGTTCTGTTATGGCGTCGACCGGGCGGTGGAGTACGCGTACGAAAGTCGCAAGAAGTTCCCGGACCGCCGCATCTTCCTCGTGGGCGAGATCATCCACAACCCGCATGTGAACGCCAAGCTCGAATCCATGGGGATCGCGATCATTCTGCCCGACGGTGACGGGCGATTCGACTTCTCGGGTATTACCGCGGAGGACGTCGTCCTGATTCCAGCGTTCGGGGTCCAGGTGCGCGATCTGCACCTGCTTCGCGAATCAGGGTCCGTGCTGGTCGACACGACCTGTGGCTCGGTGCTGAATGTGTGGAAACGCGTCGAGCGCTATGCCAGGGACGGGTTCACGGCCGTCGTGCACGGCAAGCACTATCACGAGGAAACGCGAGCAACGGTCAGCCAGGTCACCAAGAATCCGGACGGCCGATATCTCGTCGTCAGGCACATGCCGGAAGCTGAGATCCTGTGCGGGTTCATCAGGGGGGAGGAGACGGTGAGCCGGATGCGCGAGACCTTCGGTCACAAGGTCTCTTCGGGATTCGACTTCGAGCACGATCTCGAGCGCGTGGGAGTGGCGAATCAGACGACCATGTTGGCCGGCGAGTCGCTTGCAATTGCCGCGAAGCTGCGAGAGGCAATGACCGCGCGTCATGGGGCGGAGCACCTCGACGCGCACTTTCGCACGTTCGACACCATTTGTTCGGCAACCCAGGAACGCCAGGACGCGTTGTTGGACCTCATCGAAGAGCCGCTGGACATGATGATCGTCATCGGCGGCTACAACTCCAGCAATACCAGCAACCTCGCCAGCATCGCGTCGCGGAAGGTGACGACCTATCACATCGCGGACGCCACGTGCATCGACGCGGAGACGGGCAACATTCGTCACAAGCCCGTTGGGGTCGATCAGGAAGTCGTGAAAGAACAGTGGCTGGGCGATGGTGCCCGGTGCCTCGGGATCACCGCGGGTGCGTCGACACCCAACAACAAGATTGGGGAAGCGATCGAGCGAGTGCTGCAGACACGGGCGCTGGATCTTCCCACGGAAGCGACGTGAGATCGGCTAACCCCAGTTCTTCGATCCTGGCGGGTGGCGACGCAGTTCCTTGAGAAATTGCAGTGGCGAACGCGTCGGCGCCGACGGAGTGGCGTCCTGGCGATCCGTGACGTAGAGTGATTCCACCGCGTCGGCAATGATGTTGAGGTTGCCGTCCTCCCGCGCAAGCTTGCCGCGGACGCGCACGAACGGTTCTCCGCGCAGAGCGACGCGATCGCGGTCGTGCACGTCCGGTCGTACGATCGCGTTCATCATCCCCGTTTCATCCTCCAGCAAGACAAACGTGAAACCCCCGGGCGGTCTCGGGACGCTGTCGCGCGACGACCAATCCGGCCACCTCCACGGGTGTACCGTGTTCAAGGTGTTCCAACGCATCGCTGCGCACGACGCTCGGTGGCAGGGAAGCACGCAACAATGTCAGCGGGTGGTCGCTCGCTGAGAATCCGAGCATGGTGTACTCAGCCACGACCCGTTCGTGCCGGCCGATGCCACCGAAGCGGAGCGTTTCATATGGATGCGTGAGTGGGAGTTCCAGTTGTCGTCGGACACGTCGTCGATGGTCGATCGAGTGTTTGGGTGGTAACCAGAGTCCCACCTGCCACAATAGCTCGCGACGGGTCAAGCCAAACGAATCGCAGGCACCGACCCACACAAGGTTCTCGAGCGCGTCGCGGGAACATCCCGGTGGCGCACGACGCACCAGATCTCCGAGCCCGCGAAACGATCCATGGCGCTCCCGTTCGAGAATCAAGGCTCCGGCGGCATCCCAGCCTACGTCGCGGACGAAGCCGACACCGATGCGGAGGGCATCGTCCTCGACCGTGCAATAGACGTCGCTGCGGTTGACGTCCGGGAGCACAACGCGCACTCCATGCCGCCCCGCGTCGCGTGTGAGTGCATCCAGCGAGTAAAACCCCATTGGTTGATTGTTGAAGAGCGCCGTGTAGTACTCGACGGCGTAGTAGTGCCGGAGCCAAGTGGATTGATAGGCCAGCAGCCCGAACGCCGCAGCATGCGATTTTGGAAAGCCGAAGGCGGAGAAGGCGACGACTTGCTCGAACACGCGTTGCGCGATGCTTGCAGGAACACCGCGGGCGCGGGCGCCGCGAATGAAGTCGTCGCTGAAGGACTCCATCAATTCCCGCGAGCGACGTCGACTCATGGCACGGCGGAGCGCCTCGGCTTGTCCGGCCGTGAATCCTGCCAAGGCCTGGCAGACTTGGAGAACCTGATCCTGAAAAATGATCACGCCGAGCGTCTCGCCGAGCGCCTCGTGCAGGAGCGGATGATCGAGCGGTGGGGTGTAGAGCACGCCGGCAGCGAGAGCTTGGCGCTGCGCCTCTCGACGGCGCACGTACGGGTTCACGGCGCCACCGACGATGGGGCCTGGTCGAACAATCGCCACTTCGACCGAGAGATCTTCGAGGTTGCGCGGTTTGGTACGGCGGATCATCTGAATCTGTGCACGACTTTCGATCTGAAAGGTGCCGACCGTGTCGCCCGCGCAGATCTGATCGAACACCGCACGATCGCCGTAATTGATTCGACTCAGATCCGGCGGTTCGCCCTCCCGTTGCGCGATCAACTCGACACTTTCCTCGACGAGGGAGAGCATGCCGAGCGCGAGGAAATCGATCTTGATGAATCGCGCATCATCGCAGGAGTCCTTGTCCCACTGGCACACGACCCGGTCCGGCATCGCTGCCCGCTCGAGTGGCACGAGTTCGACGAGGGATCGACTCGAGATGATCATCCCGCCCACGTGCTGTGAGACATGACGCGGGAGACCGGCGATGTGCTCGGCCAGTTCACAGAGGTGGGTCCACAAGGGTGAGTCGAGTTTGGCGGCGAGTTCCGGGAGTTTGTGTATCTCGGTGCGAAGCGTGTCGGCGTTACCGCGGCTCGCGAGCTTCGCGACCTGCTCCACGTCACTCATCGGGAGGTCGAGTGCCTTTCCCAGCTCCCGGACGGCGGAACGAATACGATAGGTGGGAAAGGCGCAGACGAGTCCAACGTGCTCCTCGCCATAGTGCCGGTAGACGCGCCGAATGAGTTCCTCACGGATGTCGCGCGGAAAGTCCAGGTCGATGTCGGGGATGGACGCGAGGGTCTCGTTCAGGAATCGGCCGAGGAACAGGCGATTCGCGATCGGATCGATGTGTGACAGCCCGAGCAAGTAACACACGATCGAGGAAACCGACGAGCCACGCCCGCGGCCCGGAAGCAGATTGCCTCGCGCTCGACGTGTGCCCCGGCGCACCTCGGCCGCGACCTCCCGCGCGAGCTCGAACAAATCGTTATAGACCAGGAAGAACCCGGCGAGCTTGTGGTGGGCGATGAGGCGGAGCTCTTCTTCCAAACGCTGCTCCGCCTCCCGACGTTCGTCCGAGGTGGCGGAATAGCGCTCGTTCAGACGGCTACGGCAGAGTTCCGCGAGCGCACGGGGTGCAGGGCAGCTGTCGGCGCCGCGGAAGTCGGGAAACGTATACCCCAAATCGCGGGTGAGATCGAAGGCCGTACACCGCTCCGCAATCGCAAGCGTATGCGCGACCGCCTCGGGCCGGTCGCGGAAGAGTTCCATCATCACGTCGGGTGGCCGCAGATGAAACTCGCTGTTCGGCTTGCGCACCTCATGAGAACCGTCGAGAGTCGTGCGATGTCGAATCGCAACCAACGCATCGTGCAGCCGATGATGCTCTCGGCGATGATAGTGCACGTCTCCAGTCGCTACGACGGGGAGCGCCACGGCATCGGCAAGATCGAAGAGCGCACGACAGCGATGTCGATCTCCCTGAACCGCATTGCGCTGCACTTCAATGAAGAAACGTTCGGGTCCAAACACGGCACGGCAGCGTTCTGCGAGCCGACGGGCGGCGCTCGGCCCCTCGCGGACGAGCGCCGTCGGCAGCATCCCCTGCCGGCAGCCGGACAACACGATCAGGCCTTCATGACGTGCCTCGAGCGAAGCGAAATCGAGCCGCGGATCCCGTCGATCGTCACGGCCAAGATGCGCTTCCGTGATCAGGCGGCAAAGGTTGGCGTAGCCCGTGGGGGTCTCCGCGAGGAGTGTCACATGGCTGCCGTCGAGCAGCGTGAGTTCCACTCCTGTGATGGGTTGGATGCCGAGTTGGTTGGCAGCCTGCGCGAACACCATGGAACCGTAGACGCCGTGATGATCGGTGAGCGCGAGGGCGGGATACCCCATGGTACACGCCACGTGCGCGAGCTGCTCGGGAAGCGTGGTCCCGTCGAGAAACGAGAAGGCGGAATGACAGTGCAGTTCGATATACATGGCTCGGAGACAGGCGCGGTGGCGTCGGAACGCCGCCGCGCCTGTGAAAGAGGGTGCTTGTCTCTCAGGGCGATTGCACGTACCAGGTTTCCGTCACGAGATCTTCGAACAGCACGACATGCTTGCCGCCTTGCAGTACGACCTCGTCGTAGCGACGTGAGACGAAGTTTCGCCACCACTCGTCATCGATGCGCCAGTGCTCGACGAGTGCCTCGACTGCCCGTATCATCGTCTCACCGTCGATCGCGACACGGACTGGATGCCCCAGGTCGTCGCACCACACAGTGGCACGCACGGGGGTGTTCAGGGCTCGTAATCGATCAGTGCGTATCGGCGCTCGGGTATCCGCGACCATGGCTGAATCTCGATGACGTGATGGAGGAGTGGGCGCCGAAACCGCGTCCGGATTTCCTGGGCGGCGGTGCGAAGCGCTCGCTGCCTGCCGGCGCGCGCGGCGCTCGCCGCATGCTGCGCAAAGAGGTGCAGCTCTTGCGTGCCGGGCGTGAACGTCGTGAACTCAACGACCAACTGTGTCGCCGCACCGGTCGGTGGAGACTGGTCGAGTTTGGCGGCAAGCGGGTCGACGATGTGCTCGGCGACGGCGGTGGGGTCTTTGAGCGTTATTTCAGTGAGCCACGATGCCCCATGTTCGAGGATGGCGCGTGCGCGCAGGGCGCGAACACGCCATCCGCTCCGGCGCGGGTGCTGCAGCGCCCGCGCGGTGAGCATCCGCCACGCGTGAAGGAGCATCGCACGATCGGCGACCGGAACGGGCAGCTGAAGAGTCAAAACGATGGGCTCGGGCCGCCGGTGACCCACCACGGGATCGTGCTGGAGACCGTTGGCGAAACGCCATGCGGTTTGTCCCTCCTTCCCGAATTGCGAAACGAGTGCCACTTCGGGGAGGCGGGCAACATGGGCCAGCGTGGTGAGCCCAAGACGGCGGAGCCGCCGGTGTGTCTCTACGCCGACGGGCAGGACCGCGACCGGTTGTGTTGCAAGGAATGCGCGGAACCCGTCGTCGGGGATGATCATCGGGGAGCCAGGACGCGCGCGAGTGGCAGCGACCCACGCCGTGAACTTGCCGCGACCCCAACCCAACCGCGCGACCGCATGCCAATTGGCATGTCCCAGCGCAGGCCGGCGCGCGACGGCATTCGCCACCGCGGTGAGTTGGCCCGATGGGTCGCCATAGAGCCGCTCCACGCCGTCAACGCCCACGTAGGCACGCCCGAGTTCCACCGGCTCGACGACCGGGCTTACGGTTTCCAACGCATCGAGCAGATGGGTGAACTGCTCGTCGTAGTAGACGGGGTCGGGCTCCAGCACCGCCAAGGCCGGGCAGAGACCGATTGCCTGGCTGACCGTCATCCCCGCACTCACACCTGCTCGTCGGGCGACGTCCCCCACCTGCCAAACGCGCCGGAGATCCGTGGGCGAGACCAGCACGACCGGGCGCCGCTCCAACTCGGGTCGTCGAAAGCGCTCACAGCGTAGCGGGAAGGTCGCGATCCAAAGACACACCGCACGCTCGCTCGTCAACGGGTTGTTGGGGCGCATGGCGCGACCACTCATCGCCAGAGACTCAACTGCGCGGGAGACGCTGGTACCTCACCCGGTGTCGGATCGTCCTCCGTGGAGGTGTCGGGAATTCCATACCGGGCGGCAATCGAACGAAACCGGGCGCGCATCGCCGTCGCATACGTATCCGGGACGTTCCACCCCGCGGTGAAGTGCTGCCGATACCGATCGGCGAGCTCAGAATTCCACTGCTGAACGATCGGCAGCACGCGGTGGCGCGCGTCGGGGTAGAGCCGTAGTGGAATGGGAAGCACGAACGCCGCGCCGGCATCACGGGCTGCTCGCATGAGGCGGTCGATTTGCTTGACGGAATCGGTCAAGCCCGGCAGCACCGGCGCGACAATCAATCCTGCGCGGATCCCGGCTGAGCTCAGCCGTTCGAGGGCACGAAGCCGCACGTGCGGCCGTGGGGAACGTGCTTCGAAGCGTGTCGTGACAGCGGCGTCGAGACTGATCAGGGAGATGTAGACGGAAACGGCATGCGAGCGTGCGAGTTGTTGCAGAAGCACGGCATCCCGGCAAACGAGGTGGCTCTTCGTAATGACGCCGATACGAATGCCGCGCTCCTGCCGTAACCGCTCCAGGATCGTCCGCGTGATCTGATACACACGCTCGGCCGGTTGGTACGGGTCCGTGCCGCTTCCAATGATGAGACTTTGCCGGCCGTCACGCTTCGTGCGGCCACGGAGGCGTCGCAAGTCACGCCCGAGCGCTTCTTCGACCGATCGACGGCGTTTGACGAAGATTCGATGCTCAAACGATTCGAGTCCGTGCGGTCGCGTGAGATCTTCGTACTCGTCGTGCGTGAGCGTGCCCCCGTCGCGCGCACGTTCGGCGACGTAGCGATGCGCGTATCGGGCATAACAGTACGTGCACCCGAATTCACAGCCGACGTAAGGATTGGCCGACCAGAATCCCATCCCGGTTGATTCGGGAGTATTGAGAATTGAGCGGCAGGATAATTCCACGAACCGGGTACCCCGTCTTCGCTCATCCAGGACCGGCAAGGCGGTGGCGGTCATCCGCATCTACCCCACCCACACGCCGGACAGAAACAGCAGGCGGAGCCATACCACATCCGTCCACCACACTCGGGACACGTGGGGGTGGGAGTGGGGTCAGATAGTGGGGCAGGCCAGTTGGGAATCATATTCGGCGTTTGTTCGGTCATACTACCCGAATATAACCCGAAGTTAGTACGGTGCAACCTTCCAAGCGGCTGGGTCAGTTTCCCCTGCAACTACCGCAAATCCAACTCTTGTTCGAGGTATTCCACGGCGCCAAATTGCGGCGCCGTTACCTCCCCCGTTCCTTCGCTCTCTGTTCACGATTCGGAAACGTCCGCGACGCCGATCTGTGCACTCAACCACCAGCCCGGTACGCCCCCAGCCACCATTGGCCGCCTGGAACGCGCTCACGAAACCTCTCGTGGTCCTCGCCCTGCTCTTTGTGTTCCTCCTGGGCGTCAACGGTTTGGGGGACGGCTTCAAATCGCTCGGTTCAGGCCTATTGGACTCCTTCTTCTCGGCCACATCCAACCCGTTCATCGGGCTCATGATCGGCATTTTGGCCACGACGATCGTGCAGAGTTCCTCGGTGTCGACGTCCCTCATTGTTGGACTGGTCGCGGCGCCCGATAACCCACTGCCCGTGGCGAATGCCATTCCGATGATCATGGGGGCGAACATTGGTACGACCGTGACGAACACCATTGTCTCGCTCGGTCACATCGGCCGACCGGAGGAATTCCGCCGCGCGTTTGCCGTCGCCACCTGCCACGATTTCTTCAACTTTATTACTGTGGGGATTCTCCTTCCGCTCGAGCTGATGACCGGATACCTCCGCCATGGCGCTGAGCTTCTCGCCGGCGTGGTGACGGGCCTGGGCGGGATCAAGTACGAGAGTCCCATCAAGGGTGCGTTGAAGACCGCGATGGTGCCGATCAAGAAGCTCGTGGCGTTCGTGACGGACTCTGGACAGTGGCAAGGCGTACTACTGATCGCGGTCAGCGGCGTCCTGATCTTCGTGTCGCTCTTCCTGCTCGTCCGGGTCATGCGGACCGCGATGCGGTCGCGAGTCGAGGCGCTGGTGGCTCGGGGGCTCGAGCAGGCGGCAATCGTGTCCCTGCTCGTCGGGATCGTCGTGACGGTAATGGTGCAATCCAGCTCCATCACGACGTCCCTGCTCGTGCCGCTTGCCGGTGCAGGTGTCATCACCTTGCGGCAGGCCTTCCCGATCACGGTTGGCGCGAACATCGGTACGACGGTGACGGCGCTTTTGGCGGCGCTGGCCGCCACCGGAGAGAACGCGATGGCGGGGGTGACGATCGCGATCGTGCACCTGTTGTTCAATCTCTCGGGAACGCTGTTGATCTATCCGCTGCCTCAGATGCGGCAGCTGCCTCTGCTCGCGGCGGAGCGGCTGGCGGGCGTCGCGGTGGCCTCACGTCGGTTCGCGTTACTCTACGTGCTCGGGCTGTTCTACGGTGTGCCCGCGATCTTCGCGCTGCTCAACCGGTTCTTCTAGTCAGGAGGAAGCCATCGTGCTTCGCGAACTCATAAGCTTCTTTCAACGCGCCGAGCCCCTTCGCGAGATGGAGGCGTCGTTCAGCGACATGCTGCAGAGGGCGCACGATCTGACGGTCAGCGCCGGAGATATGTACTTCACCGGGTCGGCGACCCCGCCGCGCCGCACCGAGGTGTATGCGGGCGACGTGCAGATCAACAAACTGCAACGCGGCATCCGGCGGAAGGTCATCGCCCATCTATCCGTGTCAGGGAACGCGGGGAGCCTGCCGTATTGTCTGTTGCTGATGAGCCTCGTCAAGGATGTCGAGCGGATCGGCGACTACGCCAAGAATCTCGCGGAAATACTCGATTTTCAAGAAGGCACGCTTCCCGACGATGACATCGTTGCGGAGTTGCGCGCGGTGCGCGGCGGTGTTGAGGAGGCGTTCAACGACACCCTCGACATCTTCTCGTCTTCCGACCGAGAACGGGCGTTCAGCCTGATTCGGAGCGGCCGAGATCTCACCCATCGCTGCGACGTGCTTGTGACGCGCATCGCGCACAGTTCCTACGATGCGAACATGACCTCCTCGGTGCTCCTGGCGACGCGGTACTACAAACGGATCGGCAGTCACGTCCTCAACGTGCTGTCGAGCGTCGTCATGCCCCTGCACAAGCTGGACTACTATGACGAGGACGAGGTGCCAAAGGCGTTCCAGGACGGGGAGAAGTGAACCTGCGGGCGTCGTGTCCCCGGAGTTCGTTGCCGGGACTCGTCTTCTGCAAGGAACTCCCGGGACGCTACTTCTCGGCGCTTCCGTCACCGAAGAGTGCCGCGAGAATGCGATACGACACCGGGCTCCTTGGTCGCGGTGTGAGTTGCAACCACTGCGTCAGGGCCGACGGGGTCACCTCCCCCGCGAGAATCTCCCGTAGACGTCGCTCGGGTCCGATGGGGACCCCCAAACGCAAGACCTGGAGCACCCTGTCGAGGGTGCGGAGGAGCTCCGTTGCGCGCGCGTTCCCCGCGGCCACCGCGCGATCGAGGGCGCACCGCCTGAGAGCGACCGTGCTTTCCGTCTCGGAGTCCGCAGCGGCCCAGGCACGCGTGCGGAGCACGTGCGCGAGGCCGCGACGCAGTTCCGGGGGTGGTGGAAGGTCCACAGATGAGCGGGCCGCCAGGAGTTCCTCGCACAGCATGCGCGTTCGCACATAGTCGGCCACCGTCACGGCTGGACGGCCGTCCATGGCCAGGAGGTCGACTGACGACGTCGCGCCGAGGCGCCACTCCACCGCTGCCACGACACTGCTTCGTCCGCGAACCACGGCGAAACACGGATCGGCCGTCGGCGGTGCCGATACCCCCTCACCGAGCGCGGCTCGAGCTTCGAGCTGGGTTCCGAGAACCCGAGCGCGACCGACTCCGCTGGTCACGGCGACGGCGGTATCCGTCTGGTCCGCCACCTTTCGATCCAGTCGCGCGGTGAGCCGCAGCCGGCGCTCGATCGCTGGAGTGGGCGCGAACCACCACACGTGTGTGGCAGTGTGGCGGGCTCCGATCCGCGTGACACGCCCCACGCGCTGAGCGAGTCGCATCGGTGTCCAGGGAAGGTCGTAGTGCACAACGCCGTCTGCGTCTTGCAAGTCCACTCCCTCACTCATGATGTCGGTGGCGATGAGCGTGACGAGTTGAAGATGCGGCGGCACGATTGCATGCCGGACCCGCGGGGCAAAGAGTTGCAGCGCTCGCTCGACCGGAATGGGTCCGGTGGCGATGCGGGCCGTTCCCGCACCGATGAACCCGACTGACTGCCACCTTAGCCGGCTCGCCAGGTCGCGACCCGTCGCGACGCATGTCACGAACACGACGGTCTTCTGGCCCTTGCGTCGCGCCAGCAGACCGCGGAGCGCTTCGAGCTTGGGGTTGGGCCCATCGGTGCGCATCAACTGTAGTAGCTCGTCGATGCGGTGTCGCTCGGCGGCAATCTCGTCCCGCGTGACGGACTCAACCGGTGTATCCTCCCAGTCGCACGCCGCCAGGAGCTCCAACTGCATGTCATCTCCGGGGCCCAGGATCCGGCGAGCCACACCGCGCGGAAGCTGCTGGCCTTGCTCGACGGCCACGGCGACTCGATCGAGATAGGTCAAGTGGCGACGCAACGTCTCGCGCGCGGCCGCCGGCGACGATGCGACGCGTAGCAGGAGATGTTGGCGTAGGAGATGGCTCGTTTCCACCCCCCCGACCGTCGGGAAGCGTAGCGCGTCGACGCGATCGAGCACACGACGAAGCCGATGGGGGGTGAGCGGCGGGAGCGTGCAGACCGGATGATCGCCCAGCGTCGGAAGAGGGAGCGCGACCCCGGTGGACGCCTGCGCGACGATCACCGGTGCAGCGGCACGCCCCAGGGCAAGTGCGTCCGTGGGAGACTGGAGCGACGCCACGCCGAACGGTGCGAGGCCGTTGTCCGCCAGAAAGAGCCGGAGCAGAGCGGCGAGATCACGCGGGTGATTGACGAGTGGCGTCGCCGTGACGAGCAATACGCGTGCACGCCCGATGTCGCGGGCGACGATGTCGTAGCGTTTGGTGCGCGGGTTTCTCAGGCGGTGCGCTTCATCCACGATCAGGAGGTCACAGCGAGGTACGCGGCCGCCCCGACTCAAGCTTTCGAGCGACACCAGTGTGATGGCCTGTGCGCCCAATCCTGCCGTTCGCCGCCACTGCGGGAGCAGCGCGGCCGGCACGACTGCCGTGACGGTCGCGAAGCTCTGCGCGACCGCAAGGGCCACGTACGTCTTGCCCAAGCCGACCTCATCCGCGAGGATCGCGCCGCCGAACGCTTGCAACACGCCAAGTACCCGGGACGCCGATCGTACTTGATGCGGAAACAGCCATTCCGGTCCGCGCCAGCCCTGGAGCGCCGGGCCCTGCGCTGCGCATGCGAGGTGAGCAGTCAGAGCCGACGGGTCGCGCCGAGTGCCCAGGGCGATCGACCAGGCGCTCGCGTCACGGACGACGTGCAGTTGGTCGGCCAAGATCCGTGGCGAATCGGCGCACGGTGTGCCGCGCCTCGGGTGAAAGCGCCAGCGAGTCGGCGACGGCTTCGTCGAGGTCATGGGTCGAGATCGGTTTTCCTGCATGCGCTTCTCGCGCGAGCGCAGCGAGCGCAGCCGCACGAGCCTGTGGTGGAGTGGGTAGCGATCCGACGACACGCGCGTTGACCCGGCGATATCCGCCGCGCGCTTCGTCGGCCGTCGTATGGACATGTAAAGCGCCCCAGGTGGAGTTGAGAACACAACTCGCCGCGAGGAGCACGGTCTCGTCACGTGAAGTCGCGACATAACATGTATTGAGAGGAATCGTGTCGACCGCATCACACAGCTCGAGCACGCATGCACGAGGCCGTCGTGCGAGATCGGACCACACCAGCCGGAAGGGGCCGAGGGCTGCGCGCACGCGGAACACCTGCCAGGTCGGACCGGTCTGGTAGTCGGCGCGTGCTCGCAGTGCCGACAGGTGGCGCGCGAAGTACTCGGTGGCCAGGGGTGGCAACGAGGCTCGCACGTGACCGAAGTCGTCGTGCCCCCAAAGCAGCACCCGCTCCTGGCGGCATCCGAACTGCCGGACGTCGCGGCCACGCAGCGCCGGTCGAATCACGGCAGATTCGACCCAAACGTGGTCC
>DASWII010000057.1:0-32569 GCA_036397755.1 Gemmatimonadales bacterium
GGCAGCGAGTCGAGTCCCCGGTGGTCGGCGGACCAGCGGTCCGTGTACTTCCGTGAGGGCAGCAACATCATGGCCATCGATCTCGAAGCCGGCACCATCCGCCAGTTGACCGATATCCGCACTGGGGACGCCCCGCGTGAGGAGAGCGCTGAGGGCCAGCGGGCGTTTCTCGTGGAGCAGCAGAAAGCGCTGTTCGAGTTTATCGACAGCGATGAGTACCGAGGGCAGCCGTGGAACCGCAGTGCGCAACGCGACACGACGGAGCCGGAGCCCTTTTACGTCGGCCAGGGTAAGTTCGCCTCGCCCGTGGTCACACCGGATGGCCGATTTGCGCTGGTGACGGTTACGACTCCGGCGCGCGGTGCCAAGGAATCGCAGATGCCGGTGTGGATCACGAACGACGGGTACGTGCATCTCTATGAAGGTCGGGAGAAGGTGGGCGACGAGCAGTCGACCAGTCGTGTGGCGGTCGTCGAGCTCGTGACGGGGAAGGCGACGTGGGTCGCCGACAGTGTCGGTGAAGGGAAGAAGTCGATTCAACTCGACGACATCGCGTCCACATCCGCTCACGCGCTGGTTCGCGTGGAGACGCACGACCGGGAGCACCGATACTTGGTTGTTGTGGATCTCCCGTCGCTGGAAGAGCGAACGATTATCCATGATCGCGATCCGGCGTGGCTCGGGTTTCCCGGGCCGGGCTTCAACGGCACTGCCGGGTTTATGCCGGACGGCGAGACGATCTACTTCGCCTCGGAGCGCTCGGGGTGGATCCATCTCTGGACGGTGGGAGCCGAGGATGGTGAGCCCCGCGCGCTGACGTCGGGGAATTGGGAAGTGCACGCGGCGACACTCTCGCGCGACGGAGCGACGTGGTACCTCACCACCAACCGCGAAGGGCCGGCCGACGTGCACGCCTACAGCATGCCGGCCGAGGGCGGTTCGCTCACGCAGCTCACGACGCAGCCAGGTCGGCAGGACGTATCCGTCTCGCCGGACGGCCGCTGGTTGGCGATGACGCACTCGGAGTCGAACGATCCCCCGGAGCTGTACATCCAGGAGAACGGGCCGGGTCGGCCCATGCGGCAAATCACCGAGAGCACGACTGAAGAATTCCGGACCTTCGCGTGGCGCAGGCCCGAGCTGGTCATGGTGCCGGCGTCCGACGGTGCGATGGTCCCGGCGCGACTACATCGTCCGCGCGGCGACGTGGCTCCGATGGGGCGGCGACCCGCCGTGATCTTCGTCCACGGAGCGGGATACCTCCAGAACGTCCATAATTGGTGGTCGAGCTACTACCGCGAATACATGTTCCATCACGTCCTCGCCGAGCGTGGATACACGGTGCTGGCACTGGACTATCGCGGCAGCGAAGGGTATGGGCGTGACTGGCGCACGGCGATCTACCGCCACATGGGTGGCAAAGATCTGAGCGACCAGGTGGACGCGGCCAAGTGGCTCGTGGACGAGCTGGGTGTCGACCCGGATCGCATCGGCATCTACGGTGGGAGCTACGGCGGATTCATCACCCTGATGGCCATGTTCACCAGTCCGGGTACGTTCCAGGCCGGGGCGGCGCTGCGCTCGGTCACCGACTGGGCGCACTACAATCACCCCTATACGTCGGGCATTCTGAACGAGCCGCAGGACGACAAGGAGGCATACGTCCGATCCTCGCCGATCTACCACGCCGAGGGGCTCCAGGGTCACCTGCTGATGGCACACGGCATGGTGGACGACAACGTGCTGTTCTACGACATCGTTCGCCTGACGCAGCGGTTGATCGAACTGGGCAAGGAGAACTGGGAGTTGGCGGTGTATCCCGCCGAACGGCATAGCTTCCAGCTGGCGAGCAGCTGGACGGACGAGTACACGCGGATTCTCAAGCTGTTCGAGCGAACGTTGAAAGACTAGCGGCGCCGCACGCGTCACGAGAAGCCCGAGGAGTTGCGAGTGCACGCCATACGTGTAACGGCACTGGCCGGCATGCTGCTGATCGCATCCTGCGTGTCCAGACCAGAAGCAGTGCCCGAGGTCTCGACACTCGCGCGGGAAACGGCGGCGTACGCCGTCGACGCCTACGGTGACTCGGCGATCGGCGCGCTTGGTGCACTCGTCGGGTTTCGCACGGTCGCGACCGATGTGCCATTCGATCCTCGGTCTCCGGCGGTCACGGCGATGACGTCCTACCTGCGCGACCATGCGGAAGCGTTCGGCCTCGATTTCGCGGATCACGGTGCGGTGGTCGTCATCGGGCTCGGCGACGCCCGCGATCGGCTCGGCATCGTGACGCACGGCGACGTGCAGCCGGCCGACCCCACCAAGTGGGCCCGCGATCCTTTCTCGCTGGACACCGAGAGCGAGCCCGGTCTGCTCCTCGGACGGGGAGCGGAGGACGACAAAGGCTCGATCGCGCTCGCGATGTACGCGATGCGGGCGCTGGCGGATCGCGGTGTCCCGCTGCGGCGGAGAATCGAACTGGTCGTGTCGTATACGGAGGAGTCCGACTGGGCGCCGTTTCAGGAGTTCCTGGCCGAGTGGGACGCACCGGATCTGAACGTCGCCCTCGACTCCGACTATCCGGTAGTCACGGCGGAGAAAGGTTGGGGCGCGATCTTCCTGTCGTCGCGGGCCGGAGAGGCGGCGAGCGCACGGGCGCCGGGCGAAGGCGGCCCTGGGCTCGTGTCCTTCACGGGTGGGCAGTTCCTGTCGCAGATCCCGGGGGACGCCGAGGCCCGGATCGTCCGTCCCACGCCGGAGGTGGAGGCGGGGTTACGCGCCGCCGCCGACGCGGATACGGCCGTATCGTACGCGTTCCGAGTGCGCGGCGACACGCTGCTCATCGCCGCCGCGGGCGTGGCCGCCCACTCGTCGACGCCGTGGGACGGAATGAACGCGATCACACACTTGGCCGGTGTTCTGGATGCGCAGCGGTGGCCCCCGAACCAGGTCGTTGGCCTCATGCGGTTGATCAATGACTTGGTCGGAACCGGTGACTATGCCGATCGGTTTGGTGATCTGGCGTATCAGGACGATTTCATGGGCCCGCTCACGCTGTCATTGACGACCCTCGGGTGGCAGGACGGCGTGCTGGTGGCGGGCATCAACATCCGGCGGCCGGTCGGTCGCAGTGCGGTGGAGGTGGAGGGGTCGATCCGGCGAGCGGTGTCTGCGTGGTCGGACGCCGCGCGGGTGACGGTCGACGTCAACACGACGATCGGCGATCCCCACTACCTGGAGGACGCGCCGCATATTCCGACACTCCTCGCGGTGTTCCGGGCCTATACGGGTATCCAGGACGCGGGTCCGGTCTCGATCGGCGGTGGCACGCATGCCCGACTCCTGCCCAACGGCGTGAACTTCGGGCCGGCGATGCCAGGCGAGCCTTACTCGGGCCACAGCGAGCACGAGTTCATCACGCGCGACCAGTTTCTCCTCAACCTCCAGATGTACGCGGCCATGCTCGTGGAGCTTGCTGGAAGCGTCGAAAACCCGTAGCGACGACCCTCATCGGGATCAGCGATGGGTGGGGCTGTAGGGCACGCGGCGCGCGGTGCAGATAGATTCCCACCCGATACCTCACCTCCAACGGCCAGCGCCCAACGCATCCTATCCCATGTGCCGCTTCACGCTGTACCTCGGTCCTCCCATTCGGCTCGCGGCCCTGCTCACCGAGCCAAGTCACTCCCTTATCAGACAGAGCGTGCATTCGGATGAACGTGATGAGCCACTCAATGGCGACGGCTTCGGAGTCGGGTGGTACCAGCCGGACATCGCCGACGAACCGGCGGTGTTTCGGTCCATCACGCCTGCGTGGAACAACCGCAACCTCCACAATATCGCTCGGCTCATCTCGAGTTCGTGCATTCTCGCTCACGTGCGGGCGGCGAGTGACACGAGCGGTGTGAACGAGGCGAATTGTCACCCGTTCCGGTACGGCCGCTATCTGCTGATGCACAACGGCGACATCGGGAACTTTCGACGGGTCCGACGCAGACTGTTGGAATCCGTTTGCGATGAGGCCTTTGGCAACGTATTCGGCTCGACGGACACCGAGCATTTCTTTGCCGTGGTCATCGATGAGCTCCTGAAGCGCACGACGACCGACGGCGGAAGCGAACAACTCGCGGAAGTGCTCGACCGATCCATCCGCCGCGTGGTGGCGCTGGTCGCCGAGCATGGTGGCGGGGCGGCCAGTTCGCTCAATGTCGCGCTCTCCGATGGCGACGCTGTCGTGGCCTCACGCTTCACGAGCGAGACCGATCGAGAACCTGAAACGCTCTATGTGTTTCGCGGTCCGCTGTACGCGCCGGCGCACGCCAGCCCGCGAGGTCGGCGCCGGCACGAACATGGTGAGGCCGTGGTCGTGGCCTCCGAACGGCTGACGACCGAAGCGGGGTGGCGTGCGATCCCGCGGAACACGATGCTGCGCGTCGATCGCGGAGCGGAGCCGGCGTTCGTTGCGTGTGGATACGCCGCGGGGGGGCGCTAGCCCGTCGGTGACTTCCGCCAGGTCATGGCCACGTAGATCGGCAGCCCGCTCATGAGCAGTACGAACCCCCAGTAGACCGCTTCGTGCCCCGCGCCGATGATCGCCACCATCGAGTACAGGAACGCCAATGCCGCCACCACCAACGCGCCCATGGCCCCCGCCCGTGCGAGCGCACGGTTGCGCAGGGCGATCGCCACGGCGGCGAGGCTCGAGAGCACGTAGGGAATGAGGGTCGCCAGCGTGGCCAGGAGGATGAGGAACGTGAACGCCTGCACGAGGCCCCGCGTGTAGTTCATCAGGGTGAGCGTGGTGGTCACCGCGCTCGAGAACAACAGGCCCGTCCGGGGCGTCCCCCGCCTCGACATCCGAGCCAGCGGTGCCGGCAGGAGGCCGTCGCGCGCGGCGGCAAAGGGAATCTGGCCCGCGAGCAGGATCCACCCATTGAGCGCGCCGAAACAGGAAACCACGGCGCCGAGTGCTATGAGGTAGCCTCCCCACGATCCCCAGATCATCCGGGCGGCGTCGGCGAACGGCGCGGTGGAATCGGTGAGGCCGGACGGCGCGATGATACCCATCACTGCTACTGTGCCCAGCACGTAGACTGTGGCGGCAATCAGCGTGCCGAGCAGCGTCGCGCGCGGAATCGTCTTCTCCGGGTTCTTCACGTTCTCCGCGGGCACCGTGCCCGATTCCAGTCCGAGGAACGCCCAGAGGGTGAGCGTTACCGTCGCTCCCACGGCAGGCAGTGCGCCTTGGCCGCTCGCATTGAACGGAATGAAGTGCGAGTGATCGAACCACAGGAGTCCGACGGTGGCGATCGCCAGGAGCGGAAGCAGCTTTAGCACCGTCGTGACCAACTGCACCAAACCGGCGGAGCGCACTCCGGACACGTTGACGGCCGTGAGTCCCCAGATGGCGGTGAGCGCGATGCCTGCCGCGAGTGGCGGCGTCGACCCGATCGCCGGCCAGAACGCCGTGAGGTAGCTGGTGAACGCGACCGCGAGGGCGGCGTTCGTGGTCCAGATGGAGATCCAATAGGCCCAGGCTACCAGAAACCCGCCGAGATCGCCGAACGCTTCCCGCGCGTAGACGTAGGGCCCCCCAGTCCGGGCTGTCGAGCGCGCGAGGGCGGCGAACACGGCCGCCAGTGCGAGTGCCCCGCCGGCGCTCACGAGCCACCCGACGATGCTGATGCCGCCGAACGAGGCGAGCGACGCCGGCAGCAGGAACACGCCGGACCCGATCATGTTGCCAACAACCAGCGCCGTGCAGATAGGGAGGCCGAGTTGTCTCGTCTTCACCAGGGTTGGCGCTCGAAATGCACGAAGTCGACCAGAAAGCCGGCGGCGAGAAACAGCGCCTTGGTCGTGGCGGGAAAATCGCCGTGAAACGTCGCGCCAAAGCCGCTGTTGTCGGCAGACCGCTTATCCGACGCTTGGCGCTCGGCGCGATACAGCGTACCGAACGGCAGGCCGTTGCGGAGAATCTCGAAACGGTAGGTCCGGACGAGGGGGCCCTGCAACACGCCCAATTCGTTGCCTTCACGGTCCTGCACGGCATACCGCCGGTGGGTGACCGAGCGTTTGAGGACGATGCGTCCGGCGGGCCGTAGCCGGGCGTCCCGCACCCGCGTCTCGGCCCAGTGGAGGCGCAGCGGCCGCTTGATCTCGAGCACCTTGCGCCGTTGCGCGTCCCACACCGCGATGGTGAACGGCCGGTATCCCTTGAGAATCGTGCGGGCGACCTCCGAGCCTGGGAGCTCTTCGGCCGTGGCGAGATACGTTCCGTCAAGGTCGAGCACCCGATAGCGATGGCGGACCGGCACCCCGCTGAAGGACTCGGACCACTCAGCTTCCTGCTCGACGACGAATCCCGCGAGATCGGTCAGCAGGTCCATGAGTCTCGTCGTGCCCGTGAAGAAGATTCGCCCGTGCTCAGGTGTCCCCCCATTGCCTGTCGACGGCGGTCCGTCACCGTGGTCAAATCAACCCCAACTGCTGCCCGACTTTCTGGAACGCCTCGAGCGCCTGATCCAAATCGTCGCGCGTGTGCCCAGCGGAAACCTGACAGCGTACGCGCGCCTGCCCCTGCGGCACCACCGGGTACCCGAACCCGGTGACGAACACCCCTTCGTCGAGTAGCAAGTTGCTCATCTCAATGGCCTTCGACGTCTCGCCGAGGATCACCGGGATAATGGGTGTGTCGCCCTCGAGCGGCTTGAAGCCGAGTTCCACGAGGCGCCCGCGGAAGTACCGCGCGTTCTCGTGCAGGGTTGTCACCCGGTCGGGGTGCGCTTTGACGTATCGCACGGCGGCCAGTGCGCTCCCGGCAACGGTACACGGGAGGGCGTTCGAGAACAACTGGGGGCGGGAGCGTTGCGTCAGGTAGTCGCACAGCGCGGAGGAGGAGGCCGTGAACCCGCCGGCGGCGCCCCCGAGCGCCTTGCCCAGCGTCGACGTGACGATGTCGACATGGCCAAGCACGCCGGCGTGCTCCGCGGTTCCGCGTCCCGTCGCGCCAAGCACGCCCGTGGCATGCGAATCGTCCACCGCCACGACGGCGTCGTGCGCGCGCGCAAGTTCGAGGATGTCCGCCAGCTTGGCGACGTCTCCCTCCATCGAGAACACCCCATCGGTGAAGATCAGGCGCGTGCGTGCGTCTTGGAGGACCGTGAGCTGAGCCCGCAAATCGTCCATATCCGAATGCTTGTAGACGGAAGCTCGGCACTTGGAAATCGACTTGGCGAGGCGGATGGCGTCGATGATCGACGCGTGATTCAGCTCGTCGGAGATCACCGCGTCGTCGGGCCCCAGCAGAGTGGCGCATAAGCCCTCGTTCGCGTTCCAGCACGACACGTAACTGAGTGACGCCTCGGTGCCCACGAAATCCGCCAAGGCTTGTTCGAGTTCGCGGTGGATGGTGAACGTCCCGCAGATGAACCGGACGCTTGCGGTGCCGGCGCCGAATCGGTCGAGCGCCCGCTTGCCCGCCTCCGTGATCTCCGGGATCGCCGACAGGCCGAGGTAGTTGTTGCTGGAGAGGATGATGACCTCGCCTCGCCCCTCCATCTGGACCCGGCTTGCCTGGGGCGAGTCCAGGTGATTCAAGCGCTTGTAGACGCCGTCCCGTTTGAACTGCTCCAGCTCGCGAATGAGGCGATCGTTCAGCGTGCCCCGCATCACTCCCCTCCGATGGTCAAGATCACTTTGCCGGCCTCGCCGGAGCGGATGGCCTCGAGTGCCCCAGCGATGTCCTCCAGCCCGAACACGTGCGTCACGACCGGGGTCGGATCGAGGAGCCCCGAGCTCAGGAACGTGCGCATCTGGTGCCAGGTCTCGTACATACGGCGGCCAACCACGCCGTACACGCTCAACCCGCGGAAGATCACGTCTTCGGACAGTCTGACTGGGACTTCACCTCGCGGCAGACCGAGGAGATTCACGCGCCCGCCCAGCCGGGCGGCGCGAAACGCCTGCTGGATGGCCGATGGATGCCCCGACATCTCACATACCAGGTCCGCGCCGTCCCCGTCCGTTTCCTCGCGCACGCGCGCCACCACATCGCTCGCACCGGGGTCGAGCACCACATGGGCGCCCATCGTCGTGGCCAAACTGCGGCGCGTCGCGTTGATATCCGTGGCGATGACGCGGCTGGCGCCGGCGGCAACGGCGATACCCACGGCAAAACACCCGATCGGCCCGCAACCAAGCACGAGTACGGCCGCCCCCGCGACGTCGCCCCCAGTCAGCACGGTGTGGAAGGCGTTCCCGAGCGGATCCATGATCGCGCCAAGCGTGGTCGGGATCTCGCCGAGGGGCATGACGTTGATGGACGGCATCGCGATGAGGTCCGTAAACGCCCCGTCGCGATCGACGCCGATGATCTGCGTGCGCTGGCAGATGTGTCCGTTCCCGGTGCGGCACGGACGGCAGTGGCCACAGACGATGTGTCCCTCGGCTGTGACGAGCTGGCCCACGGCGAAGGCCTCGTCGACGTCGGAGCCGATCTGGACGATCTCGCCCGCGAACTCGTGCCCGAGGACGACCGGCGGCTTGATGCGTCCCCGGGCCCATTCGTCCCACTCCGCGATGTGGAGATCGGTGCCGCAGACGCCCGCGTGACGGACACGGATCAGCACGTCGCGCGGGCCGCACCCCGGCTCCGGTGCGTCCGTGACCTCCAGGCCCGCGCCCGGTCGGGTCTTGACTATTGCGCGCATCGAATGGCCGGTTGGGCGGCAGAGGTTAGGACGATGGGCACGGAAGCCTCGAGGCCATGCATCAGTTTACCGCCCGCGCCATCCCGCCATCAATCTGCAAAGATGTTCCCGTGATGTATGCGGCGCGCGACGACGCCAGGAAGGCGACGAGCGAACCGAACTCCGCCGGATCGCCGATACGTCCCATCGGAATGTCTGCCATGAGGTGCTCGCGGATCTCGGACCGGGGTCGGTCTTGCTGCCGCGCCAGTCGGTCGACGATCTCGTCGACGCGTTCGGTTCGCATGTAGCCCGGGCACACCACGTTGACCGTCACCCCGTCCCGCGCGACCTCGTCCGCCAGACACTTCGCGAAGCCGGTCAGTCCGGCGCGAGCCGTCGTCGAGAGGATCAGGTTCCCGAGCGGCTGTTTCGCCGCGATGCTGCTGAGCATGATGACCCGGCCCCACCCGCGCGCCCGCATCGCCGGCACGGCGGCGCGGCACAAGTGGATCGCCGAGAGGAGGTTCGACTCCAGAGCAGTCTGCCACGCGTCCGACGCCGCGTCTGCAAAGCTGGTTGCCGGCGGCCCCGCGGCGTTGGTGAACAGGATGTCGACGGAACCGAGCGCCTCCACCGCGCGTCTCACGAGCCCCGCCGCCTGGTCCGGCTGGGTCACGTCGGCGGGGAGGCCGACAATGGTCGTACCAGAGGCGCGATTGCGGACCGACTCGACCGCTCGGTGGAGCTGATCCGCATCTCTTCCGTTCATTGCCACGGCACACCCTTCCGCGGCCAATGCCTCGACGGCCGCCAAGCCCAACCCTCGACTCGAGCCACACACCAATGCCGTTCGATTGTGCAGTTCGAGGTCCATCGAACCTCCGGATCTCTTTGCGCAGTGGACGGTATCAAGCGGGCGGGTAACTTGCGGGTGCGTGGAGAGTCGGGCAAGGGTGGATGGTGTGGGTCCCTCTTCCTCAGGAGCCGAGGCTATATTCGCACGGTGTCAACCGACCCAAGGCCACCGCGGCTGGCGTCCGTGTCGCGGCGGGACTTCGTCCACGGCTCGTCGGCGGCGGTCGCGGCGCTCGCCGCGGTTCCCGTACACGTCCGCGGGATCGAACCGGACCCGCGGGCGGCGCAGTCGCCCGATTCGCAATTCCGGATGCTTGCCATGATCGGGCTCGATGCCGCCCGAACCGCAGGGGCGTCCTACGCGGATGTGCGCGTGGTACGGCGCCGAGAGCAGGCGATGTCCACGCGCGACGATCGCGTAACCGGGCTCAGCGACGCGGAGTCGTTGGGGTGTGGCATCCGCGTATTGGTCAACGGCGCTTGGGGATTCGCGGCGTCCCGCGTCGTGACCATGGAGGAGGTTCGGCGGCTGGCGCAGCAGGCGGTGGACCAGGCCCGCGCCAATCGGCAGTCCGTCCGCCGGCCGGTCGAGCTGGCTCCCGTTCGGGCCTTCCCGGACAACCGCTGGGTCAGTCCCGTTCGTGAGGACCCCTTCGACGTCTCGCTGGACGAGAAGGTAGGATTGCTGCTCGGCGCGAACGCCGTTGCGCTCGGCGTGAGCGGCGTCCGCTTTGCGTCGTCCTCCATGCGCTTCGTGCGCAAGGAGTCGACGTTCGCCTCCACGGAGGGGAGCGTGATCGAGCAGACGGTCTATCGCAGCTATCCCCAGATGACCGTGACGGCCGTGGCGCGCGACAACGCCGACTTTCAGTCGCGCGCCTCCGGCGAGATCGCGCCGCTCGGCCTAGGGTACGAGTACGTGCGCGCCGCCAACCTCGAAGAGCGCGCGTTGGTGTGGGGAGAACAAGCCGTCGAAAAGCTATCCGCGAGGCCGGTCGAGCCCGACCTCTACGACGTGATTCTCCACCCCAGCAACCTGTTCCTCACGATTCACGAGTCGATTGGACACGCGACGGAGTTGGATCGAGCCCTTGGGTATGAGGCGAACTACGCTGGCACCACGTTCCTGGCCCCGCCGGCGGACGTCCTGAACACCTTCCGCTACGGACCGGAGATCATGAATGTGCAGGCCGACCGCACGCAGCAGGGAGCGCTTGCCACGGTCGGGTGGGATGACGAGGGAGTAGCGGCGGACAGCTGGCCGCTCGTCAAGGCGGGTGTGTTCGTCGATTATCAGACCACCCGCGAGCAGGCGGGGTTGATCAGCGAGCACACCGGCATCTCGCGCTCCCATGGCTGCGCGTTCGCGCAGTCGTGGAACTCCGTGCCGTTTCAACGGATGCCGAACGTGTCCCTGCTCCCCGGGGAGGAGGGCCACACGTTGGACGACCTGGTGGCGGCCACCGAGAAAGGCATTCTTATTGCCGGGCGGGGCTCCTACAGCATCGATCAGCAGCGCTACAACTTCCAGTTCGGCGGTCAGGTGTTCATCGAAGTCCGCGACGGCAAACTCGTGGGCATGCTCAAGGACGTGGCGTATCAGGGGCGGACACCCGAATTCTGGAACTCGATGGACATGCTGGGTGGTGCGGCGTCGTACGAGCTGGGCGGGACGTTCGGGGATGCCAAAGGACAGCCGGCCCAGGCCAACGCCGTGAGTCATGGATGCCCGCCGGCCCGGTTCCGCAATGTTCGCGTGATCAACACGGGAGGAGCGAGTTGAGCCAGGTCTCCGCAACCGTGCTATCCGAGGACGACGCGCGGGAGTTAGCGAACCGCATCCTCGATCGAAGCGGAGCGGCGGAGGCCATTGTCCAACTGCGCTCGTCGGCCGATGGGTACACGCGGTTCGCGGCGAATGAAATCACGACCAGTGGTGACGCCACGGATGTGACCGCGACCCTGAGCGTCCGTGTCGAAGGCCGCGAGGCCTCGGTGGAGTTCAACGCGTTCGACGACCAGACGCTCGTCAGCGCCGGCGAGCGCGCTCGTGCAATGGCCGAGGTGCTCCCGGTGGATCCGGAGTTGCAAGAGCTGTTGGAGCAGCAGCGGTACCACGAGGTCGAAGCGTGGTTTGAGGCGACGGCCGGTTTGGATCCGGCTGCACGGGCGGCATCCGTGCGGACGATGATCGCGCGGGCGAGTGGCGGTGGATTGGTCAGCAGTGGGTTTCTCGCTCGGCGCGCAAGCTCGGTTGCGGTGGCCAACACCATCGGGCTCTTCGCGTACCACCGTTCGACACTGGCATCGCTCACGACCACGGTGCGCACGCGGGCTGGCGACGGGTCCGGTTGGGCGGGCGATACGGGCGCCGACTGGGCGCGGATGCGGAGCCCCGATGACCTTGTGGAGCGCGCCGTCGACAAGGCAACCCGCAGTGCCGGCGCGACCGCCGTCGAGCCCGGCGCCTATACCGTGGTGCTGGAGCCCACCGCCGCCGGGAGCCTCCTGCAGTTGCTCGGGTTCGCCATGGATGAGCGCGCCGCTGAGGAGGGCCGCTCGTTCTTTGCGCGGCCGGGGGGAGGCACCAAGCGCGGCGAGCACGTCACGGCGAGCGGGATCTCGTTGGTCTCGGATCCGGGATCGCCGTTGCTTCGCACGCAGCCGTTCACCGATGACGGCCAGCCCTTGGCGCGGACGACCTGGGTGGAAGACGGCGTGCTGACGACGCTGTCCCGCAGTCGGGCATGGGCGGATCGCACCGCGCGCCAGCCCATTCCGGCCGGCAACAGCCTCCTCTTGGATGCCGGCGGGAGCGGGTCCACCGACGATCTCGTCACGGGTGTGGAACGGGGGCTGCTCGTCACGCGGTTCTGGTACATCCGGAGCGTGGACGCGCGTTCGCTGCTCTACACCGGGCTCACCCGCGATGGGGTCTTTCTCATCGAGCGCGGTCGGGTGACCCGCCCGGTGAAGAACCTGCGATTCAATGAAAGCGTCATCCGCATGCTGGGCAGCGTGGACGCGGCGGGGGCACCCGTCAGGGTCGTCGCTTCGGAGTCCGGCGGCCTCGGCGCCGCGGTCGCGGTTCCGCCCCTCGTGGTTCGCGACTTCCAGTTCACGGCGCTTTCGGACGCCGTGTAACCTCGCCCGCGACTAGGACTTCTCCGCCACCAGCCATTCGGCGCGGTGGGGCATGGAGTCCTGTTTCCATCCCGCATAGCGAGCGCGGAAGTTCTCCGTCTCGAGCAGCACGATCTCGTCGTCGCCGTCCACGGGCAAGATGCAATGCACGCCGTGGGGTACCGTGCTGGCTTCGAGATGGGTGAAGAACGCATCGACGGCGTCCAGCTCGAGCCCGATGAGACACACCGGGTCGACCACGACCAGCGCAGCCTGCAGTTCCGGAAACCATCCGCTTCCAGGGACGACCACGCATCCCTCGTAGTTAGCAGCCAGCGCCTCCGCCGCGGCGCGGGCTTCGGCAGCCTCCACCGCGTGGCCCTCACGTTCCATGAACACGACCGTCCATTCGTACGCCGCGAAATACAGCGACGCGGGAATCGCGCGCGCGCCCACGACCAGCGCGATGCCATCCACCTCCTCCCACGGGCCAAAGGCTGTGAGCGGTGATGACCCAGACAGTCCCCAGTGCGTCGGCTCACGCTGCGCGTGCCGCAGGCGCACGTGACGCGCTCGCCACCGCCGAAACGCTGGAAGGTTGAGGCGGCGCATGATGGCTCGATCGACGTGCTCCAGCATCACGACTTCGGTGAGCACGAGCTGCTCGGCGGGGTCGACCTCGAGCTCGCGGACTGCCTCATCCGCGATCCCGAGGAGCTGGTCACGACTGAGCTGATCCTTGAAGTCCTCGATGCGCTGCAGAATGAACTCCTCGTACTCCTGTCGCAGTGATCGCTGCGGTGGTCGCCGCCGGGCGGGACGAGGTGCGGGGTCCCTCAGCATGGCTCCACGTGCACGACGACCTCGTGGAGCTCCAGCGCGTCTCGGACGGACGCCTCGACGGCGTCGGCAACAGCATGGGCATCCGCGACCGTTGCGGTGCCTTCGACTGCGATCGTGAGCTCGGCGAACCGGTGCGCGGCCGGTCCCCGCGAACGGATGTCATAGGCTCGGGCAACGCCGCCAATGGCCTCGGCCACCGACTGAATCTGTCCGGCGGGTACGGCCTGCTCGTCCACCAGGACTGGAATCGATCGCGCGAGGATGCCGTAGGCGAGCCACACGATCAGCGCCGCCACGCCTAGGGCGACGACCGGATCGGCCCACGGCCACCCGGCACGGGCGGCGAGAACGCCCAGCACCACGCCGACCGTAACGAACACGTCGGCCCGCGTATGCGCCGCGTCGGCCAGGAGAATCTCGCTGTGCAACTCGTGTCCTCTGCGATTCTCGTACCAGGCCACGATTGCGTTGACGCCGAGCGTGCCCAGCAGCAGCCCGAACTGCAGCGGCGTGATGGTGAGCGGCGTGGGACCGGCGGCGAGGCGTTGGACGGCGCCCTTGACGATCTCGAAGCCGCTGACGGAGAGGAACATGACGATCGCGAGCGCGCCCAGCGTCTCGAACTTCTGGTGCCCGTACGGGTGATCTTCGTCGGGCCCGCGTGTGGCGACGGCAATAATGGCCAGACCGAGCACGTTGTTCATCGCATCCACGGAGGAGTGCACGGCATCGCCCAGTACGGACAGCGATCCCGAGCCGAGGCCAATAACAAACTTGGCCCCCACGACACCAACGTTGGCAACGAGGAGGCCGGCAAGCACTCGACGGACTTGAATGTTGCGGTCGCGCGCCGTCCCGCCAGCGGACATGCCTCCAACCTCGCGGTCGTCGGGGTCAGCTGTCAACTTGGCCCTCACTTGCCTCGCGCGCGCCGCTCGGCCACGATTCGCGGTGTGAACGCGCGGCGCGGCGCGGCGCGGCGACGCGACCGCGGGTTTCTCTCGAGGAGTGTGCAAGGATGCTCACGTCGGCACTCCGCTTGGTTGCCATCGCCGGGCCCCCGCAAGTCGCGCCGGAGCGGCTCGTCGATGCATGCCGTGCCGCCGAGGCCGGTGGGGCCACGGCGGTGCAACTCCGCGTCAAAGGCATGGGGGCGGGCGCTCTGCTCCGTCACGCCGTCGCGATCCGGGAATCCGTGCACGTCCCCCTCTTCGTCAACGATCGAGCCGATGTGGCGGCTGCCGCCGGCGCATCGGGCGTGCATGTGGGGCAGGAGGATCTTCCGGTCGACGCCGTGCGTGCCGCGTTCGGCGATGCGTTGCTCGTCGGCCTGTCGGTCGGAACGGACGCCGAGGCGGAGCGGGCACGGATCGTGACGCCCGATTACTGGAGCATTGGAGCGATCTACGGCACCGGGACCAAGCCGGACGCCGGACGACCGATCGGTGTCGAGGGGCTCTCGATCCTGCGCGTGATGGCGCCACCTGCGACGCCGGTGATTGCCATCGGAGGCATCACGGCGGACAACGTCACCGCCGTGCTGGATGCCGGAGCGCAAGGGGTGGCCGTGATCGAGGCGATTTTCGGATCGGGCGGGATCGAGCGTGCCGCGGCAACGATGCGCAGGCAGATCGACGCGGCGCTGGGCTAGGGAGAACGGATATCGCGGATGGCGTCGAGGTGCTCGGCGTACGTACGGGAAAACACATGCAGCCCGTCGACTCGCGCCACGAAATACAGGAAGTCCGTCTTCGCAGGATAGAGCGCCGCCTCCATGCTCGCGGCGCTCGGTGCACCGATCGGCCCGGGCGGCAGGCCGTCGATCGCGTAGGTGTTGTACGGTGAGCGGACGAACAGGTCACGCTCGAAGAGGCGCCGGCGCGCGTGCAGACCGTAAGCCACCGTGGGGTCGGCCTGGAGCCGCATTCCCCGTTTCAGGCGATTGTGGTACACCGACGACACGTACCGCCGGTCGCGCGGGTCCCGCACCTCGCCCTCGATGATCGAAGCCAACGTCACGAGTTGATGTCGGGCGAAACCCAGGCTGTCGAGCCGCGCGTTCCATTCGGGCCGCCACTGCCGTTCGAACTCCTCGACCATCTGGCGCACCACGTCGCCGGCGCGCGCGTCCCTGCGTACGAGATACGTGCTCGGATAGAGGTATCCCTCCAGCGTGGCGGCCGGTGCGCCGACGTGTGCGATGAGCATGCTATCCCGCGCCGCGACCATCAGGCTCTCGGCCGGGATTCCCAACTGGCGCTCCACGACGGAAGCCACTTCCTCGAGCCAAAGGCCCTCCGGCACCACAAGGCGCACCTCTGCCGGTCGGCCCGCGACCAGCACGGCCAGCACCCGGCGCACTGTGGATCGACTCGGGAGACTGTAGGTGCCCGCTTGGATCCGCCGGGCTTGCCCCGTGACGCGCGCGTAGAAACGGAAGAACCGGGGTTTGACGATGATCCCGCGGGCCTGCAGCGAGTCGATCACGGTGGCAAGGGTGGCGCCCCGGGGGATCGTCACCATCTCCGATGGGCCTTCCGGCTGCGCGACACACGCGCCCACGAGTGCCCCGAGACCGATGAGGAGGACGTGGGGTGCGGTGCGCGGGTTCATCCCGAAACCCGATCGAGATAGTGCTGGAGCAGCACTGTGGCGGCCAACCGATCCACCTCGCCCTTGCGCCCGCGGGTCTTGCCTCCGAGCTCCCGGATCGCCCCATGCGCGCGGGCGCTGGTGAACCGCTCGTCGACGTATTCCACCGGCAGGCCCGTCTTGGTGGTGATGAGTGTCCCGACGTCACGTGCCTCGAGGGCGGCCGCGTCCTCGCGGCCCTCGGGCGTCAACGGAAGCCCGACGACGATGCCGACGGGCTGTGCCGCGTCGAGGTGATGACGAAGCCGTTGCATGGGGAACCGCTGGCCCGCTCGCCGCTCGAGTGTGGCCAGCGGATGGGCGAGCCGCTGGTCGGGGTCCGAGAGCGCGAGGCCGATCCGCCGTTCGCCGATGTCGATGGCAAGGAGCGGGCCGTCGCGTGGCAGGGTCGGGACGGTGCCGCTCCCCGTCATCCCTCCTGCATCGTCGCGAAGAACTCCTTGTTCGTCTTGGTACGCTTCATCCGCTCGAGCAAGAACTCGATCGCCTCGACCGTCGGCATGTCCGCAAGGAAGTTCCGCAGAAGGTACACCTTGTTGAGCTCTTCCTTGCCGAGCAGCAACTCTTCCTTTCGCGTCGAACTGCGATTGACGTCGATGGCCGGATAAACGCGTCGATCCGCAATCCGGCGATCCAGGATGAGCTCCATGTTGCCCGTACCCTTGAATTCCTCGAAGATTACTTCGTCCATCCTGCTGCCCGTTTCGATGAGCGCCGTGGCGATGATCGTGAGCGAGCCGCCACCCTCGATATTGCGCGCGGCTCCAAAGAACCGCTTGGGTTTCTGGAGCGCGTTGGCATCAACGCCGCCGGACAGAATCTTGCCCGAATGCGGGATCACCACGTTGTGTGCGCGCGCGAGGCGAGTGATGGAATCCAACAGGATGATCACGTCGCGGCCATGTTCGACCAGCCGCCGAGCTTTCTCGATCACCATGTCGGCGACCTGAACGTGTCGATCGGCGGGTTCGTCGAAGGTCGACGAGACCACCTCGGCACCGAGCACGTTCTCCTCCATGTCGGTCACCTCTTCGGGGCGCTCGTCGATGAGGAGCACGATGAGCGTGGCCTCGGGATGATTCTCCGAGATGGAGTTGGCGACCTTTTGGAGGAGTATCGTCTTCCCCGCCTTCGGCGGCGAGGTGATCAGGCCTCGCTGGCCGAATCCCACTGGAGTGAGGAGATCCATCACCCGCATCGGCAGGTCGCCGTCCTTGCGCTCCAGGTGGATGCGCCTGTCCGGATAGCGCGGTCGGAGGTTGTCGAACGCAATTCGGTGCTTGGCCTGGTCCGGCTCGGTGAAGTTGACTTGCTCCACCTTCAGCAGGGCCAGGTAGCGCTCACCGTCCTTTGGAGGTCGCACCTGCCCTTGGATCGTGTCTCCCGTGCGGAGATCGAACCGTTTGATCTGGCTCGGGCTGACATAGATGTCATCCGGTCCGTACAGGTAGTTCCAGTCCGTCGATCGTAGGAACCCGTAGCCCTCGGGGAGAATCTCCAGTACACCCTCGCCCCGCAGCACGGTCTCACCGTCCAGCAGCGACTGCTCGATCTTGAAGATGAGGTCTTGCTTGCGGAGGCCCGAGTAGCTGGTGATGTTCAACCCTTCGGCCATGTCATGCAGTTCGGTGACCGATTTCTGCTTCAGTTCGGCGATATCCACGGATTAGAACGGCTCCATCAAACGGTGGGTGTCACTTCGGGGGTGGTCGGTACGAGCCCAAGGAGCTGGGCCAACCGGTAGTCGAATCGGGGAGTGGTTGTGGGGGTATCTGCTGGTGGTGTAACTCGCGCAATCTTAATGGCCGGCTTGGACTTCCGTCAAGGGGTCACATGGATTCTCTGATGCCGTTCCTCCTGTGGTGGCGGCGCATCGTCGTCCGCGATCGTGAGATCGTCGACGCCGTCGTGGATCCGGCACAACGGGAGACCCCCGAGTTCCAGCAGGCCATGCGCGAGTGGCCCGGCGTGCGCTACTGGTCGCAAGAGGCCGAGGGCCATCTCGTGCTGATCCGGGCGCTCGAGAAGCCCCGACGCGAACGCTGGTGGCTCCACGCCGCGCTGTTCGTGCTGACGTTCGTGACGGTCTGGATGGGAGGGGCGCTGCTCGCGGGGTCGGAAGTGGCGCTGATTTCTCCCTTTACGCTGCGCGTGGAGGGGGCGGGCGTCGTGCTGGCGCAGCTGGCCAAGGACCTGTGGACGCTGAGACCCGGGCTCAATTTCGCCATGGCCCTGATGGCGATTCTGCTCGCGCACGAAACGGGACACTACCTCGTGGCCCGCCGCTACGGAATCGACGCGTCGCCGCCCTATTTTCTTCCGGCGCCTCCCTTCATGAACTTCGTCGGCACGTTTGGCGCGTTCATCCGCTTGCGGAGCCCCATCGTCGATCGTCGCCAACTCCTCGACGTGGGAGCCGCCGGACCCTGGGCGGGGTTCGTGGTCGCCGTCGTCGCGCTGGTCGTTGGGCTCATGCACTCGGAGGTCGCCATGGCGGTTGGGCCCTCCAAACAGTTCGTGGCGGTCGCCGGCACGCGTCTCTTCATCGGCGATTCGCCGCTCCTCGAGTGGATGCGTGTCTGGTTCTTCGGTGACGCGACCGTGTTGCTGCACCCGCTGGCGTTCGCCGGATGGTTGGGTTTGTTCGTCACGATGCTCAACCTGCTGCCGCTGGGGCAGTTGGACGGCGGGCATATCGTGTATGCGCTGGTCGGCAGGTTTCAGCGGGTGGTGGGTATCCTCGCATGGATGGGGCTGCTCGTGCTCGGCACACAGCCGGGCCAGTGGTGGTGGTGGCTCTGGGCGGTCGTCATTCTCCTGATGGGTCGCGGGCAACTCGCACACCCGAACGTGCTCGATGCGCATCGGCCGTTGCCCCGAAGCCGCTGGCCGTATGGACTGGCCGCGGTCGTGCTGTTCGTGGTGACGTTCACACCGATTCCTGTGCATCCGATGTGAGCGGGCCAAGGTCCGCAGACCCTCGCGTTTGACATTGCGTAAGTCACAGGCACCATTATATTTGCGCAAACCAGCAAGGCCACTCGTCCATGTCTGGGAATGCCGTCCGCTACGGCGCGACTGACCCATCGGAACCCACGACGTACGACTTGCCGTCGCTCCGCATTGCGGGCGACGAAATCGTCGTGCGAATCGTGGTGCGACGCGCCGAGGACGGAACATGGCGTGCTCGCCTCCTGTTCGGGGAGGGCGACGTCGCCACCGCTCCGGCGACGGCCGAGATCTTCTGCGCGTTGAGCGAGACGGAGCTGTGGGAAAGCGTCCACGATCTACGGGCGCATCACGTCAGGGATCTGTGGCGGTCTCTGACGGGCACGGAGTCCTCGAAGTAGCGGGGCACCGCGCACCGGTTTCATCGTTCGGCCTGCAGACGCCGCACCGTTCCCACATTCAAGGGTTCCTGTGCCACTGTGGTCCGCGTCCATCAACCGCTGCGGCTGCGCGCAATGGGGATGGCCCCGTTGCCGCGCCGGTGGGGACTTTGCTGGCGCCGGGCGGCGCGCGGGCGGCGGCTCAGGAATTGCGGCGGTGTGAGAGGTCCGACGTTGCCGCAGCGCGGACAGCTGACGAGTTGCCAGGCTCTTGACGCCCCCTGAAACGGAGGGCAACTTCGCAGGTACTCGCCACTCGAACGATTCGTACCGAACGTGACGTCTCGCCGGAGCCTTCGCTATGGTTGTACTGCCTTCTGATCGTCTACGAACGCGCCTCCTGCGTCTCGGGTTCGCGGCGTTGCTCGTCGTTGGAGCCGCTGCGTGCGCGGGAGGCTCGGCGGCCGTGTCGCCCGCCGAGATTCCCGACCTCGAGGCGCGGCTGTCTCAGAACCCTTCGAACGCTGACGTGCTGCTCCGATACGGGGCGGCGCTGTACGCCGCCGGGCAATGCGATTCCGCGCGCGTGGTGGCGGCGGCTGGGGGCCGACGACGTCCCGAGAGCGCGCTCGCACCGCTGGTGATCGGCCAATGCTTCGAGCAGGATGGAGACTACGATGCGGCCATCACCACATACGACACGTTCCTGGCCAGCCGCCCGGAGGGACGGGGATCGGCCTCCGTGAGTGCACGGCGGCTGGGAGCCGTACGCACGCGGGCGACGGCGCGCGCACAGGAGGCGATGGGGAGAGAGGCGGACCTCCAACCGGGCGATCCTCAGACGTTGGCAGTGCTGCCGCTGGAGATCGTTGGCGAGGAACAGTACCAGCCGCTCTCGCGCGGGTTGGCGGAACTCTTGACCGCCGATCTGGCACTGTTGCAGCGGTTCCGCATGGTGGAACGCCTGCAAGTGCAGGCGCTGTTCGACGAAATGGCCTTGTCGCAGTCGGACCGCGTGGATGCCGGAACGGCCGTACGCATGGGGCGCATGCTGCAAGCGGGCCGGTTGGTGCAAGGTGTGGCGGCCATCCCGCCGGACGCTGACGTCCAACTCTCGGCGGCGGTGGTACAGGCGGACGGACAGGTTGTGTCGGCTGGCGCACAACAGGGCAGGCTCAACGATCTGATGCGGCTGGAGAAGGCGGTCGCGTTGGATCTCGCGACACGGCTTGGCTACCAGCTTTCCGAGGCCGAGCGCCAATTGATCCTCGAGAACGGCACGCAGAATCTCACCGCATTTCTCGCGTACTCGCAGGGGCTGGCAGCCGAGGATGCCGGAGACTTCGTCGGAGCGGCGGCGCTGTATCAGCAGGCGGTACAGGCCGATCCCCAGTTCCAGCAGGCCCGCAGCCAGTA
This sequence comes from Gemmatimonadales bacterium, assembly GCA_036397755.1. GTDB lineage: Bacteria > Gemmatimonadota > Gemmatimonadetes > Gemmatimonadales > GWC2-71-9 > CAMYLY01. Next base: position 20,909 of record DASWII010000057.1, read on the forward strand.
TCAGGCGGCCGCGGCGACGCCGGCGGTGCAGCAGGCGTCAGCCGGCGACGTCACCACGGTGTCGGACGCGACAGTTGACGAGCCTGCCGCCGGCAGCGAAGAAGCCGTGAGCGACGCCGTGTCGTCTTCACTTGCGGACGTGGCGGCGACGGCGTCGGAACAGACGGCCGCCGCAACCGCGGGCGACGCGACCTCGACGGAGGCCTCGAACACCGTCGCCTCGCAGGCACCGCCAACCGTAACGTCGCAGGCGCCGCCACCCACCGTCACGGGCACGATTCGCATCGTGTTCAGACTACCATGACCGCCCGGCGCCTGACCGCGCTGGCGGCCATGATCGCGGCGCTCGCTCCCGGCGCCCTGGGCGCCCAGACCGGCATCCGGGCGCGGACGGCGGTGTTCTTCGAGTCCTACACGTTCAACGACGGACTGGCCTTTTCGAAGGTGCAGGAGTTCACCGTGCCGGTCGGTGTGACGGTGCCGCTCGGGCGGATAGCCGATTTCACCCTTTCGTCCGGGTGGGTGAACGTCCGTCTCACGTCGGCGCTGCCGAATCAACTCGACGATCAGAGCATCTCGGGGCTGCTCGACACGGAGACCCGCTTGGCGGTCAACGTGATTCCCGGGCGGCTGGTGATGTTCGCCAACGGAACGCTGCCCACGGGGGTCCAGCGTGTCGAGCAGGAAGAACTGGCGGTGCTCGGCGCGCTCTCGAGTGACCTTATCGGTTTCGCAGCGGCTAATCTCGGCACAGGTGGCAACGTCGGAGGGGGGTTTGCCGGGGCGATTCCGCTCGGCCGATGGGCCCTGGGCGTCGGTGCGACGTACCGCAACTGGTTGCCGTACGAGGCCCTGGCGTCCACAACGGACAAACTGCGGCCGGGCGCCGATTTCCGCCTGCGCGGTGGCCTGGAAGGGCCGCTCGGACGGCGGACGTATGTGCGCGTTGCGGGAATCTGGACCCACCGCCAGAAGGATCACTTCGGCGGCGACGTCATGAACGGTGTTGGTAACCGTATCATCGGCTACGCGTCGCTCAACCAGGGACTCGGCGCCGGCACGCTGACGTTGTACGGGTTCGACGTGTTCCGGGGGACGCCGTTCCGCGAAGAAACGGCGCTCGGCGCACCCATTCTCCCGCGTGGCAACCTCATTGCGACGGGAGCGAGGTACGAGTTTCGCCTCGGCCGCAGCGTGACGGTTGGGCCGCGTGTGGAGTTCCGGCTGTCGGCGCAGGCGCGAGACATAACGCAGTCGAAGCTGCTGCTGTCCGGTGAGTCGCTGCGGTTCGGCACGGACATTCGTTTCACTGCGAGTCGCAGCTTCGCGGTGGTGCTGCAGGGCGGCGGGATGTCGGGGTTCGTCAAGCGCGCCGACACCAAAGTAGGTTTTCGAGGGTTCAGGCTAGCGCTCCATGGCGAATTGACGCCGTAGGGGGGACGCAACATGCGGCGGTTCTTACGCGTGGTCACTCGCGTGACCTGGCCGGCGCGGGCGCGGGCTCGACGAGGGTGGGCTGCGGCGCTGGTGGGCGCCGCGGCGGTCGCGCTGTCGTGCCTCGACGAGCCCAGCGGCCCCGCGGCCGTGCCGGCGTACCTTACAGTTGCGCCCTCGTTTGCGAGTGCAACCGCGAGCATCGTCCCGCTGGGCGCAGCGAATGTCCGCTTGACGCGATCCAGTGGTACGGTGGCGCTCGATACCACCGTGAGCATCTCGCCCGCCGACTCCACCGTTGATCTGAACCTCACCGTCGTCGTGGTGCAGACCAACGAGGTGTTCCAGCTCACGATCACGTTGCGGGATACGACGGGTGCCCAAGTGTTCACGGCCGGACCGCTCGCGGTCACGCCGTCGATGAATCCGGGCACGGCCCCCGTCATCGATGCGTCGTTTCGGTACGTGGGCCAAGGGGCCGGCGCGGCGTCGGTGGAGATCACGACATCGTATGCGGTGATCGCCCCGGGTGATTCGGTGCTGTTCGAAGCCGTCGTGCTCGATTCCTCCGGAGCGGAGATTCCGGGCACCCCCATCGTTTGGACGTCGGGGAATCAATACGCGCAGGTGCCGCGGCCGGATCGGGGACTGGTGGTGGCGGGTGAGCAGGTCGGCCAGGCCGAGATCATCGCGACTCTGCTCACGGGCCAGGCGGACACCGTATTCCCATTCATTCAACAGCAGTCCGGGAACGTGCTAATCGTTTCGAATTGCGACGCGTGTAACGCGGCGACCCTCGACTCGTTCAGCGTATACATGCCGGGGCTGACCTTCGACACGTTGACCGTGTACAGCGCCGTCCCGACGCTGGCATTCTTGCAACAGTTCACCACGGTATTGCTCTATGAGGACGGGATTTTCTCGAATGCGGTGAACGTGGGAGATACGGTGGCCGCCTATGTGGCGTCCGGTGGGAACGTGGTGATCGGCACGTTCTATTGGCAGGAGCAGCCGGAGGCGGGCTACAATGGCGTTGGGTGGGGCGAGCTCGACGCGTTGGATCCGTTCCAGACCATTGGCGGGTCTGAATACAATGCGGACAGTCTCGACGTGACGTCGGTCGTGGCACATCCGCTTACCGCCGGGGTGACAGCGCTCTACGTGAGCTCCTACCATGGGGGGGTGGCCGCCAAGGAGGGGACGACCGTGCTCGCTGCCTGGTCCGACGGCGTCCCGCTCATCGGCTACCGCATCGAGACTGGCGGGCAGAGATTGGTATCGGTGTCCGTATACCCCGGCTACCCGTACTATGGGGGGTTCTCCGGAGACTTCTACCGGCTGTGGGAAAACGCGCTTTCCTGGGCTGGCGCCGCCCCCGCACCGCGGCCGGCTCCGCTCGCAGGGGCGCCGGTGCGGAGATCCCTTCCCGTGAGCGGTGTATCATCTCAACTGCCGCGCGTCGGCGGTAGCGAGTCCGGTGGTCGACGGCCGTGACGCTCTCAGGTCCGCCTTCAAGCATGGCCGGCCGTGTGAGGCCAGCGAGTAGCGTGGAGGTGCGTACGCTCCTGGCGCGTGCCGCCCCGGAAGCGCGGAGCTGCGGCGGATGACCTGGACGGTGCCGGTGCGCGCCCGACGCCGGTGGGCTGCCATGCTGGTGGGTGCCACGATCGTGGCCTTCGCATGCCTCGACCAGTCCACCGGCCCCGCTGCCGTGCCGGCGTACTTCGCCGTCGCGCCGTCCTTCGCGAGTCCTGCTGCGATCATCGTCCCCGTCAGTCAGGCCAACGTCCGACTGACACGGTCCGACGGCACCGTGGCGCTCGATACGACCGTGAGCATCTCGCCGACCGACTCCACGGTCGATCTGAACCTCACCGTCGTCGTGGTGCAGACCAACGAGGTGTTCCAACTCACCATCGTATTGTTGGATGCGGCGGGCGACACAGCGTTCACCGGCGGCCCGGTGTCCGTCTCGCCATCCACAACCAGCTCCAATCCGCCGACCGTGGCTGTCAGCCTGAGCTACACGGGGGTCGGGTCGGACGCCGCGGGTGTGGTCATCACGACCCCGGATACCACCGTACTGCCCGCCGCGACGGTGGTGTTCCTGGCGGAGGCGAGGGACGCCGGCGGCAGTCCCATCCTGGGTACGCCGATCGCGTGGTCGTCGACGAACCCCCAACGTGCGGCGGTCGTGCGCCCCGACTCGGGACGAGTGCTTACGGGAACGCAACGCGGCACGGTCGGGATCGTCGCCACACTCCTCACGGGGCCCGCCGACACGGTCACGCTCACGGTGGCGCCCCAGCCGACGAACCTTCTGGCCGAGTCGGGCTCAGGACAAACAGGCGCCGCCGGTGCGCTTCTCGGTAGCCCGATCGTGGCACGCGTCCTCGCGAGTGACGGCCTCGGAGTGCCCGGAGTGCCGGTCGTGTTCAGGGTGGCCAGCGGTGGGGGCGTGCTGTCGCAGGACACGGTGAGCACCGATCAGGCCGGTAGGGCTAGCGTCCAGTGGACGTTGGGTCAGGTGGTGGGGAGCCAAGAGGTCGAGGCCACAACCCCAGTGTTGCCGGGGGACACGGCGACCTTCATCGCGACGGCGACCGGCGGGGCCGGTCCGGGCGCGATCGTCATTGTGGAGGGCGACGGACAGACAGCGCTCGCGGGGTCGACGGTTTCGACGGCGCCGAAGGTGCTGGTCGAGGATGCCGCGGGGACCCCGGTCGCGGGCGCTACGGTCAATTGGACCATCACGCGCGGAGGCGGCTCGCTGGTCATCACGCCCCAGAGCTCCACCACCGATAGCATGGGACTGGCAACGCTGGGAAGCTGGACGCTTGGTGCGCTGGCCGACACGAACCTCCTGGCCGTCTCCGTGGACTCGCTCAGCCCCGTCACGTTCACGGCGGTGGGAACCGGGGTGAACGGTGCGTGGACGATGATTGTCGCCCAGGGCAACGGGCAGAGCGCGACGGTCGGCACCGCCGTCGCCGTTGCGCCTGGCGTGGAGGTCCGCGACACGGCCGGAGCGGTGGTGGCCGGTGTCCCGGTCGCGTTCAACGTCGTAACGGGTGGCGGCGTTCCGGGGGTAGACACGGCGCTCACCGACTCGGTCGGGCTGGCGGATGTGGGTAGCTGGGTTCTGGGTCCCACGGCGGGGGGCAACTCGTTACAAGCGACTTCACGCGGACTGTCGTCCGTTCTCTTCTCGGCGACGGGAACCGTCGGCGCCCCAGACACGATCATGGTGGTCTCGGGTGACAGCCAGACGGCTGACGCCGGAACGATACTCCCGAATCCCCTCGTGATCGAGGTGCGTGACAACGGCGGGAATCCGGTGCCAAGCGTCACGGTCGACTGGACCGCGTTCCAGGGGACGCTCACGTCATCGTCGACGCAAACGAACGCGAGCGGCCAGACGCAAAACACGTGGACACTCGGGACGAACGCGATCGAGCAGACCGCGACTGCCACCGTGACTGACCTTACGCCGGCCGTGTTCAGCGCGACGGCGGTCTTCCAGAACCCGAGCATCCTGCTCTCGCTCGTCGGCGCGACGAGGATTCCGCTCGGCGATTCGGTGCTGCTCGACGTGACGCTTACGGCTCCGGCCCCGGCGGGCGGCGTCACGGTGACGGTGACGAACGACAACACCTCCCGCATCGCGGTGGCAGGGGACGGAACGGTCTTCATCGATTCGGCTGGGACGTCGGGGACGATCTGGCTCGCCGGACTCACCGGCGGCGTCGACACCGTGCGGGCGACGGCGAGCGGATACACCGACGGCGTGCTGCCGGTCGTGGTCTCCGTGCAGGTGCTGGCGCTGCCGGCGTCGCTCAACGTGCCGTTTGGCGGGACGGCGTCTCTGCCCGTGCAGATATCTTCTCCCGCGCCCGTCGGCGGCGTGGCGGTCACCCTCATCAGTGACAACTCCGCTGCCGTATCGGTGTTAACGCCCACTGTGACGATTGCCGAGGGCTCCCAAACGACCAACGCGACGCTTTCCGGTGTAGCCCCCGGTACGGCGACGATCACGGGCACCACCGAGGACTACGGCAGTGCCCAATCGTCGGTCGCGACCACGGCGAATCTCAACATCCTGCCGAACACGACGGTCTTTATCAACGAGACGTTCGGAGCCACGCTCACTGTGCGTCTGGAGAGCAGCGGGGCACCGATCCCTGCACCGGCCGGGGGCATTCCGGTGACGTTGGTGGCCCGCGATCCTGGATGCGCGGTCGCGACCTCTCCAGTCACGATTCCCGCCGGTCTCATCGATACAACCAGTCAGATGGCGTGGGGTGGATCGACGGCGACCACGTGCTTCACGTACATGGTCGCCACCTCGCCGAATATCGACCCTGACTCGGTCTATGTCAGGGTCGATCCTGCGCCTCCCATCAGCCTGGGTACTGTGCGGGTGGGCGCGGGGTTACAGATCAACACGAGCGGGTCGCTGGGGGCGTCGAACCACGGTGGGGTGAACGTCGTGGTCCGGAGCCTGGATCCGACCCTGGGCCTGATCTCGCCGAACACGACGACGCCGGGGACGGACTCGGTGGCGGTCTTCCTGATCAACGGCTCGACGACTTTCGGCTACTACGTGCAGGGGGTGGAGGGCGTCGCGGCTTCTGCCGATACGACGTTTGGTGTGGAGGTGAGCGCCACAGGCTTCATAACGGACACGGTGTTCCACCAAGTGACCGCGGCGGGGGTCCGGTTGACGGGGGTGCCGTCCAGCACGACGACGCTGTCGCCGGATGCGGTGATCTACGTGGAGCTGGGCGCGATGCAGACGAATCGGACGTCGCTGTACCAGTTCCAGAGCGTTCGCGCCGGTGGGGACACGCTGGTGGCGACGCTGCAGCTGAGCGACTCGGCGATCGCGCAGGTGAAGACGAGCACGGATTCGGGCGGCACCGTCGTGGTGCCGGTGCTGCCCGGGAACTATCGGTCGCCGACGTCGGTGGGAGCCGGTGGCGCGGCGTTCGATCCGATCGCGGGGGGGACGGTGGTGACAACGGCGACGATTCCGGGGGTGCTGCCGGAAACCAACGCGCGCACCACCACGATCTCGGCGCCGACGATCAACCTGGGTACCGCGCGGGTGGGCGCGGGATTGCAGATCAACACGAGCGGCTCGTTGGGAGCCTCGAACCATGGTGGGGTGGACGTGGTGTTCCGGAACCTGGATCCGACCCTGGGCCTGATCTCGCCGAACGCGACGACACCGGGGACGGACTCGGTGTTGCTTCACCTGAATGATGGCTCGACGAGCTTCGGCTACTACGTGCAGGGTGTGGAAGGCGTCGCGGCTTCTGCCGATACGACGTTTGGGGTGGAGGTGAGTGCGGCCGGGTTTGTGACGGACACGGTGTTCCACCAAGTGACCGCGGCGGGGGTCCGGTTGACAGGGGTGCCGACAAGCACGACGACGCTGTCGCCGGATGCGGCGATCTACGTGGAGCTGGGCGCGATGCAGGTGAATCGCACGTCGCTCTACCAGTTCCAGACCGTTCGCGCCGGTGGGGACACGCTGGTGGCGACGCTGCAGGTCGGCGACTCGGCGATCGCGCGGTTGAAGACGAGCGTGGACACCGGTGGCACGGTGGTGGTGCCGGTGGCGCCGTTGAATTACCGCTCGCCGACGTCGGTGGGAGTCGGTGGCGCGGCGTTCGATCCGATCGCGGGGGGGACGGTGGTGACGACGGCGACGATTCCGGGGGTGCTGCCGGAAACCAACGCGCGCACCACCACGATCTCGGCGCCGACGATCAGTCTGGGCACCGCGCGGGTGGGCGCGGGATTGCAGATCAACACGAGCGGCTCGTTGGGAGCCTCGAACCATGGTGGGGTTTGGGTGTATCGACGGAGCCTGGACCCGGCGCTTGGGTTGCTTTCGCCGAACGTCACGACGCCAGGTGTGGATCTCGACAGCATCTTCTTGAGCGATGGCTCGACGAGCTTCGGCTACTACGTGCAGGGGGTGGAGGGCGTCGCGGCGTCGGCCGATACGACGTTTGGGGTGGAGGTGAGCGCCGCCGGCTTCGTGACGGACACGGTGTTCCACACGGTGACCGCGGCGGGGATCCGGTTGACGGGAGTGCCGACCAGCACGACGACGCTGTCGCCGGATGCGGCGATCTACGTGGAGCTGGGCGCGATGCAGGTGAACCGGACGTCGCTGTACCAGTTCCAGACCGTTCGCGCCGGTGGGGACACGCTGGTGGCGACGTTTAGAAACAGCAATCCGAGCGTTCTGCAATTCGTCACCAGCACGATCACCGCCGGGGATAGTGTCGAAGCGAAGGTGCCGCCACAGCAATACCGGTCGCCAACGTCGGTGGCCGCGGGTGGGGTGGCGGTGGATCCCTTGACCGCGGGAAGCGCCACTGTCAGCGCGACGATTCCCGGCGTCCTGCCGGAGACCAACGCGCGGACGGTCACGGTTACGACCCCGGGGATCACGCTCAACGCCGTGACGGTTGGGGCGGGGCTCCAATTGAATGCGAGTGGGAGCCTCGGCGCGACGCAGCACGGTGGCGTTGACATCGTTATCAAGAGCTCGAATCCCTCGGTGGCACTGGTGTCGCCCAATTCGACGACGCCTGGCACGGACTCGATTATCATCTCCTTGGCCAACGGGTTCACGAGCTTTGGCTACTACGTGCAGGGTGTGTTAGGGGCTACCGGTACCGTGTCGATATCGGCTCGCGCCAACGGATTCACCGATGGATCGACGAGTGCCACGATTGTGCAGCCAGCGCTGCGTATTGATGGTCTTGTCACGTCCACCGATACGACTGCCGTCGATGACGTGTTCCAGGTGACCGTTGGTATTCCGAACGCACAGGGCACGACGTTGCAACAGTTCCAGAATGCAAGCGCCGCCCTCGCTGGTCCACTGACGTTCACCGTCGTCAGCAGTGACTCGACGGTTGGTCTGTTAGTGACCTCGGCCGAACCCGATGGCGCGGGGACGGTCTCGGTTGACATTGCGGTGGGGACCTACTTCTCCGGTTCTTCGGTGGCTGCCGGGGGCGTGGCCTTCCGCCCGATCCTTCCGGGAACGACGACTGTGAGCGCGTCCAACGGACTGTTCCTCACTACGGGTGATGGGGCGAGAGTCGTTACGGTCAATCCGTAGTAAACGGTGCGGTACGCTGTGCGCGGAGCGCCGTGGGCATCGAGAGCTCTCCGGGGTCCGGGACCCTACTTGTCCTCGCGCTCGACTCTCCTATACCGTTCCCCGCCTTCTTCTCCGATACGCAGTCCCGTAACGGTTCCGCCGCCGCCGAACGCGAACGTTACCGGATCTGAGCCTAGCCAGCGGTGGCGCCACCGGGCTTCGAACGTGTCGAACTGAAAGTGCTGGAGGTCGGCGGTGAGATAGTCGGACGCGCGCAACACGAGGTGACCGTCCTCGACAGACACGGTCACCCGTCCGTACAGCGAGTCGCGGTAGTCCCCGGCATAGGCGTCGAGGGCGAGGCGCGGTTCCGTTCCCTCGATGCGCGATTCGCGCAGCCGATCCATCGTCGAGCGAGACTCGGCCGCCAGGCTGTCGTAGAGCACCGTGAGCTCGGCATTCCAGTCACGGACCGGCGCGCCGATGAACCGATCGAACACCTGAAGCATGAGCGCATGGCGCACCTCCACATGGTCGCGATTGGCGAACACGACAACGCCCAACTCCAACGCCGGGAGGAGTCCAACGATCGCGACCGTGCCGTCAATGCTGCCCGTGTGAAATGCGATCTTGTGCCCCCGGTAGTCCTGGAGGAACCATCCGAGCCCGTAGGCGACGAAGTGCGGGCGGGTGCGTGATTCCGTCGGGTAGGACTGGCCGGGCCGGATAATCGTCTGCGGCTGGAATAGCTCGTCGAACGACGCCCGGCTCACGAGTGTGTCATCGGCGACCCGTCCCTCATCGAGCAGGAACCTGATCCACTTGGTCATGTCATCGACGTTGGAGTACATCGACCCCGCCGCGGGTATGGAATCGACCAGACCCCACACCCTGATAGGCACGACCTGTCCATTCACCCTGCCGTGCGTGACGGCGATCTCGGCGCTGGCGGGCAGGTCCCTGGCGCGGGTGACGGTCGACGTCATGCCCAGCGGCGCCAGAATCCGGTCGTGGACCAGCGCATCCCATCCGGCACCCGAAACCCGGCCGGCGATCGTTCCGGCGGCCGCGACGGCGATGTTGTTGTAGGCATAGCGTGACCGGAAGCTGGAGCGCGGCTCGACATGTTGCAGCCGGCGCAGCATTTCGTCGAGCGTGTCGTCCTTGCCGTACCACAGGTATTGCGGATCGCCAAACCCGACCCGATGCGACAGGAGGTCCCGCACGCGCACCTCGCTCGTCACGTAGGGGTCTGACATGGCGAAATGCGGCAGGTGATCCGCGACACGATCGTCCCAGTCCAGCAGTCCGTCATCCACGAGCATGGCAATGGCCAGGGCGTTGAAGGCCTTGGTCGTCGAGGCATTGGCGAACATTGTGCGCGTGGTGACCGGTGCCGCCTTCCCCAGTTCGAGCACGCCATAGCCCTTGGCGAACACCACCTCACCACTCTTGACGACGCCGATGGCCAGGCCGGGCGCTTCCCAGGTGCGGACTGCCTCCGCGACGTACCGGTCGAATCCGCGAAGCGGATCCTGAGCCTGGACGGCGCCTGGCCGAACGGCCATGGCGCCAGAGAGCATCAGGGTAGTGATCAGGCGCATGGTGCCTCCGCGTATGGTCGACGTCGGGACGGCGGGATAAGTTCGGTGCCGCCCTCCTACTGGAGAGACAAGGGTGGTCGCCACGTGGAATGGGGTCAAGGGAGCCGAGCACTATCGGATGAGGTCGCATGGATACTGCTGCCGTGATTACCGCCGTCGAAGTACACGCGGCGGGTGAGCCCGGGCGTGTGATTGTCGGTGGCATACCCGACGTGCGGGGCGCGACGATGTTCGAGAAGAAGCAGTTCTTCGCGCGCCACCTCGATTACCTGCGCCTGCGGATGCTGCGTGAGCCGAGGGGGTATCCGGCACTCTGCTGCAACGTACTGCTCCCTCCTACACACCCTGACGCCGATGCCGGGTTCATCATCCTGGAGCAATCCGAGTATCCGGCGATGTCGGGAAGCAACACGATATGTGTTGTGACGGTGCTGCTGGAGACGGGAGTGGTGCCGGCCGAGGAGCCGGTAACTCATTTGACGATCGAGACGCCGGCGGGCCTGCTGCCGGTGCGGGCCGACGTGCACGGCGGCAAGGTCACGCGGGTCACGTTCGACAACGTGCCGGCGTTTGCGGTGCACCTGGGCGCGACCCTCGATGTCCCGACGCTTGGCGCGGTGCAGGTCGACGTGGCGTACGGTGGCATGTTCCACGTGATCGCCGACGCGGCGCGTTTCGGTTTGCGTCTGCTGCCGGACGAAGGGCGCGACATCGTTCGGATTGGAGAATTGCTCCGGCAGGCGGCGTTCGAGCAACTGGAGGCGGTCCATCCGGAAAATCCGGACATCCGGGGCGTGTCCATCGCCCAATTGTCGGGGCGCAGCGCGACGCCCGGTGTCGATTGCCGGAACGCGGTCGTCGTGTCGACCGGAACCGTAGACTGGAAGCGACCCGCGACCTGGGGTGGTGCGCTGGACCGCTCGCCCTGCGGTACGGGGACCTGCGCCAAGATGGCCGTGCTCCACGCGCGGGGGCAGCTCGCGGTGGCGGAGGAATTTCGCCACGAAGGGATCCTCGGGACGGTCTTCACCGGGGAGGTGCTCGCGGAGACCACGGTTGGGGGGCGACCGGCGATTCGCACGTCGCTGTCGGGACAGGGATGGATCACGGGGCGGAGCCAGTTCGTGCTCGACGGGACCGACCCGTTTCCCGAAGGCTTCACCGTGGGGGATATTTGGTAAGACGTGATGCGTGAGACGTGATGCGTGAAACGTGAGACGTGAGGCGTGAAGGGGGAAGCGTGATCGGTTTGGGGTACGCGGTACGCAGTGCGCGGTGCGCGGGAGGCGGGAAACGTTGGGACTAACGGAGGAGTGTCAATGCACGAGGTGAGTCGCAGAGGGTTCATTGCCACGGGTGCCACCATGGCGGCAGGGGTGACCACGTTTCCCAACGTGTTGCGTGGGCAGGACGACCGGGTCGTGCGCATGGGTCTCATTGGGATCGGCGACCGCGGTACCGGCACGATCAGCCTGATGCTGAGACGCAGCGACG
>DASWII010000058.1:0-26551 GCA_036397755.1 Gemmatimonadales bacterium
GCGTCCAGCACATGATCCGCGTACCGAAACTCCGCCGCGCGCAGGGCACGCAGCGCCGGCGTTCGGCCATGTCCCCGAGCCTCGAACACGGCGGCACGGCGAGCGCGCAGCGTCGTCGCGGCCCGCGCGAGCTGGGGTGAACGTGGTGCCGTCCCCGTCATGGCGACGGGATCCATGAGCGTATCGCCTTGACGCACCAATCCGTCGAGATTCGGGAGCGGCGTGACGTCCGCGGGGTCGGTCACCTGTGGATCGGCGATGAGCGTGAGCCAGAGTCGAAGTTCAGCCAGACGCACTGCCATCGGATTGCGATCGACACCGAACAGGCTGGATCGCAGGACATCGCGTCGGATGCTCGCCACCGGCTGGAGGGGCTCGAGCAGCGACCGCAGTTCGGTGAGACGCTGGAGCGCCCCTACGAGGAACGCACCGGAACCAACCGCCGGATCCAGCAGGGTCAGGGCTTGGAGACCGCGGGCGAGCGCCGGTCGATCGCGTTCGACGACGGATCCGTCGATTATTAGGGCGTTGATCGACGAACTCGCGATCCCATGGCCGATCAGGTGTGCCTCGAACGCGGCATCGATCACGCGCCGCACCAGATTGGCCGGAGTATAGAAGCTGCCCGAGCCACGCCGGTCGGCGGGATCCATCAAGCGCTCGAAGACGTGGCCCAGCATGTCCGGCGCGATCACGTCGGCTTCTTCGCCCTCAGTGGGGCAAAAGCGAAACCGCTCGAACAGTCCGTCAAACAAATCACGCCACATGCCAGGGGAGATGTTCACCGGAGCGAACTTTCGTTCAATCAGGTGCGGTTCGAACAATCCGCCGTTGAGATAGGGGATGTTTGTCCAAGGGCCGGTGGAGGTGCGATCCACCGGGGCCCGGTTCAGCACGCCGAAACAGAGGGGCTCGAAGTACTGCGTGTGAAAGTCGACTCCGTCGCGTAACGCGGCGTCGAGCTGATGCGAGAGAAATCGTTTGTCATTGTCGAGCCAGCCTTTTGCCTGGACGAAGTAGAGGAACAGCACGCGGGTGAGGATGATCAGCGCGACCAAACGGCGGTCGCGCGCGGGCTGCTTCGCATCCAGAACGGCGGCGACGCGTTCCACCGATTCTTGGAAGCGCTGGAAGAAACGCCGGCCAATGTCTTCCGTGGACAGCACCTGTACCACCCGCAGCCAATGCTCGAGCGCGTTCGCGCTCGGTTCCGGAGCTAGCTCCGCAAGCCGCTGAACACCGGTGGGTGCCGGCGCGGATAGCCGGCAAACCAAGGGCTTGGTGGAGGTGGCTTTGCCGGCCCGCGGGGCGGCGATTGCGAGCATGGTGTCGGAGTAGGCCACCGCCAGCGCGCGGGTACCGAGAGTGCCCAGGCGGCGGGCGAGCACTCGGACCGTGTGCGCGGGCGAATCCGTCGCAACGACGTGAACTTCAAAAGCTTCGTGACGGGCGAGGATCAGCGCGGAATCCACACCGGGCCTGCTTGTCCGGCGATATCCGAGGTGATGGAAGAGCGCGCCCACGTCTCCGGTGTCGGAGATGTGTTCGAGGAGGGTGATGAGTTCACGACGGGCCATGGGTGCTGGCGAGGATACGCCATACCCACGGTGACCAGGCTACCGCATCGACGCTCCGCGGGTCATTTCATCGCATCCGCGCGTCGCCGTCGACGAACCCATGGGCGCTCGGACTCCACGTACGTCAGCGCATCCCGTCCGCAAGCCTCCGTGCCGACGCTAGATCCAAAGGGATGGTCTCGGCCGGTGGCCACTGGGCTCGCACCACCCGAGCATCGATCTCGGAACACACACGCTCGATGGTGCCGTGCAGTGTCACATCGATGAGGCCGGCGTTCCTCGCAGCCTCGTATTCGTCTCGGTCGAGCCAAGTGGCCGGCCCGCCGTCGGCGGGCTGCCACAGGTCCAGGAACAAGTCGGTGATTTCCCAACCCGCATCCGTGACCACCACGGGACGACACAGGTTGGTGTACCATCCCGTCCAGTTCCCGTTCCTGTCGTGGAACCGGCCGACGTCGTACCAGGCTCCCGGGAACACGTACCACAGCGCCGCCGCGCCGTGATCGAGTACGACTTTGCGGTCGTGAAACTTGCTCCGGCCCTCGTAGCGGTCCATGAGCAGCACCGCCACGTCGGGACGTTGCAGCACGAGCCGATGTGTGAAATGCGTGACGCTCGTGCCGGGACGCACATACACGACCGACACGCCGCGACCCGGCGCCGGTTTGGAATCATCTCGCGGCACGCCCGGACGACTACTGCCCCGCGATTGGGCCGTCCATAGCGGTCCGCGGCTGTGGTGCCGGCGGGAGCGCCACGGCGTTACCATCGCGTTCCGCTCGGTAGTGCGGCGACATGATCTCCACCCCCGCCTCCGCAAACCGATCTTGGATGTTCTGGTGCAACAGCGAGTACGTCCGCGACATCGCGTTCGGACGGTCGGTGTAGGCGTTCAGTTCATACTTGACGTAGAAATCGTCCAGACCGGTCTGCAATACGAACGCCTTGGGTTCCGCGAGAACGCCCTCAGTCTTGTCCGCCGCCGAAATCAACAGTTGATGCACTTGTCGCCATGGGACGTCGTAGCCGATCGTCACGCCGGTATGCAGAATGACCCCGCGATGCTTGGCTGACGAGCTGTAGTTGATGATGTGACTCGACAGCACCATGGCGTTGGGCACGGTGACGTCGACGTTCTTGTTCGTGCGGATTCTCGTCACCAGCAAGGTCTTTTCCACCACGTCGCCCACGGTCTCGGCGATCTTGACGCGGTCCCCGGATTGAAACGGCCGCATGTAGGTCATCACCACCCCGGCGACGAGGTTGGAGATGGCCGAGGCCGATCCGAAAGTGAACAACACGCCCAGGAATACCGACACGCCCTGAAACGCTTTTGAATCGGAACCCGGCAGGTAGGGAACGATGACGACCGCCGTGAACGCGAGCACCGCGAATCGAACGATCTTGTAGGTGGGCTCCGCCCAATCGCGGTAGAACCCAGGAAACGTGATGGCCCCGCGCTTGATTCCATTGAAGAACAGATGAATGAACTTCAGCACGTAGACCACGACCGCGACGATGACCGCGATCGTGAAGATGTCGGGCAGGTAGTTGATGAATGAGACGCCCGCCTGCTGCAGTGGATCGATGACCCAACCGAAGATCGTGGTCGATAAATCGGCGGTCCACGGGAAGAAGCCCAGCACGAGGGGCAGATACACGTAGATCAGGAGGATCATCGCCGCGATGCGGAGTCCTCGTGCGAACACCACCAGGGTGTCCGCCGCACGCGCGGCCGACAGCACCTCGAGCCGCTGGATGCGGATCGACGGAATGATCGTCGTGCGCCAGCCGTCGATCTTCCGGTACAACCATGGGAAGAACCGATTCATGCCGCGGAACAGCAGGATGAACCCGCCCGTGGCAAGCAAGGTCAGCAGCGCACCGAGCAGAATCCCTTTGAAGGTGGAGCCCCGAGCACCTCCGATGGCCTGTTGCAGGATCGGCGCGAGCTGAGCAGCCAGCGTCGCCCGCGGAACACCGGCGGCGGCCGCGTCTTCGTCGGTCACCGTCATCAGCACCGTCGATCCAAGCGCGAGATTGGTGCCGCCGCCGGAGTCGGCAATGGTAATCGCGCGTCGTGCGCCCACCGGATCTCGCGATAGACTGTCGATCCGCGCCGCGATCGCTCGAGCGCGCTCCTCGGGCGAAAAGGGCCCGAGCGCGCCGGTGAGACGGAACAACGTATCCCCACGCACGATCACTGCCGCCCCCGCAGGGCGCACCGCTGCGGTCGTCTCCTGTGCCGTCGAGGGGGATGCCACAAGGGTCAGGAATCCCACCGTGAAGGCAGCCGCTATGCGAAGTGTCATGGTCGCTTCCTCTCAGGGTTCGGCTCGACCGCCCAGATGCTTGGCGAGGAAACCCTCGGCCACTTGATAGAACTTCAACCGATTCTCCGGTTTGGCAAATCCGTGTCCCTCGTCGGGGAACAGCAGGTACTGATGATCGATCCCCTTGTCGCGTAGCGCGGCGACGATTTGCTCGGACTCCGACTGCTTGACCCGCGGGTCGTTGGCTCCCTGCGCGATGAGTAACGGGATGCGAATCTCCTCCGCCCGCGACAATGGCGAACGCGACTCGAGGAACTCGCGGTCGGTTATCGGATGGCCCACTCGATGATACAGCATCTCCAGATAGCTGGACCAATAGGGTGGAACGGTCTCGATGAAGGTGATGAGGTTGCTGGGGCCGACGATGTCCACCGCGCAGCGGAACAGTCCGGGCGTGAACGCCGCTCCCACCAGGGCGGCGTACCCGCCATATGACCCGCCGTAGACGGCGACACGGTTCGGATCGGCGACACCCCGTTCGATCGCCCAGCGCACCGCGTCCACCAGATCGTCGTGCATCTTACCGCCCCACTCGCGGTTCCCGGCGTTCAAGAAGGCCTTGCCGTAGCCGGTGGAACCCCGAAAGTTGATCTGGAGACACGCGTACCCGCGGTTGGCGAGCCACTGCGCCTCCGGATCGTATCCCCACACATCACGGTGCCAAGGGCCACCGTGCACGTCGAGCACCATCGGGATTGGCTCGGCGACTCCGGGTGGGCGGGTGAGGTAGCCGTGCAGGGTCAACCCGTCCCGCGATTTGAGACTGATGGGTTGGACGTGCGCCAGCGTGCGCTTGGCGAGCAGCGGTCGATTGTAGAACAGCAGCTCTCCGCTGCCGCGCGGGCGATCGTAGCGATAGTACGACACCGGCCGGTTGTCTTCGGTGAAGCTGATCACCCACACGTTGTCGTCATGCGTGCGGCTGTTGATCGCGAAGTCGCCCGGGTTCAGCGCGCGGATGCGCTCCAGGTCGTTGGCGATCGTGCGGTCCAGCACCACCCATTCCTCACGCGCGCGCGTGAAGGACACGGCCTGCAGCGCCCGCGTGTCGGGGTGCACGAGCGCTCCGCTCACGTCGTACTGGGCATCCTCGGCCAGCACGGTCCGTTCGTCCGTCGCGAGGTCGAGCCGCACGAGGCGCGCGGCATTGGCACCCTGTGAATCCACGAGGTGCAACGCGTCGCCCGCCAGGGTGAAGCCGATCGGACCGCTCGACAGTCCATCCTCCGCGTCCCACTCGATGCGGGACTCCCACTCGCTGTCGCCATCGGCGCGGACCCGCAGCGCCATGCCGCCGTTGTCGCGCGCCGCCAGCGCCGCCCGCACGACGAATTGAGCGTCCGCCACCCATCCCACCACGTCACCGGGGTTCTTCGCAACCATGGTCAAGTCCCCCGTGCGAAGATCGATGCGGTACACGTCATGCAGCCGCTCGTCATCCTTGTTCATGCCGATGAGCAGCTCGTGCGGATATCGCTTGTCGCGCGCGACGAGCTGTACTTGCACGCCAGAAAACGGAGTGAGGTCCCGGATCTCGTCCGTCTCGAGGTCCACGGCGTGCATCCGCCAGTTCTCGTCGCCGCCGACGTCCTGGAGGTAGACGAGATGGCGGCCGTCGTGCGCCCAGAAATACACGCGCACGCCGCGGTCGCGGTCGTGCGTAGCCGTCTTCGTCTCGTCTCGCTCGAGGTCGGTCACCCACACGTTCAGTTTCCCATCCTCCGGCGCGATGAACGCCATCTTCCGCCCGTCCGGTGACAGTTGCGGGTCCGTCTTGACCGGGTTCCCGAACAGCTCTTCACGGGGAATAAGCGGCGGTAGCGCGTCCAGGTAGCTCATCACGAAATCTGGTTGGGGGTCAGGAGCCGCGGGTTCGGCGCTTCCATAATACCATGTAGGCGACCCCATTCGTGGCCACCACGAGGCTGCCCAGGAGCACCCGCAACGCGAAGGTCCAGTCCGCCGGGTAGATGAGTGGTATCAGGTAATGCTCAACGAACCCGCCCTCGTAGCCCGATTGCCCCGCCAGCACGCGGAAGTGATTCTCCAGCGGAGTGAGCGGACAGACCCAGCCCACGAACTCGATGAGGGCGCCCCACACGGCCACGGGACCGTGGATCCACACGAGCCGTCGCCAGCGCCAGGCGAGAAACCCTCCCGTGACCACGAAGAGGATGAACGTGAGATGGAAGAGCACCAGGCTGTCGGCGATGAGACGGTACGGCACCGCGGTCTCGGGTCAGGTCGCGATGGCGCCGGACGTGCGCGACACCGGGCGCGAGCTGCGACGGCTTGGGATCAGGGGGTCGGTGACGCAGGCCGCCGTCATCGTCCCGGCCGCGTTGGTGGCCGTCCGGAACATGTCGGGAATACGATCCACACCCAGTAGGACGCCTAGGCCGTCCAGCGGAACGCCAACGGCGCTCAGAGCCGGTGCCAGCGACAGGACGCTGGCCGAGGGGACACCCGCAACCGTGATGGACGCCAGCGCCGTGGCGAGGATCGCGACCGCGATACCGTGTGCCGGCAACGGCACGTCGTAGAGCCAAGCCAGAAAGATCAGGCTGGCGCCCTGGAATAGCGCGCTGCCCGCCCGCCCGATGGCGGCGCCGAGGCCCACGACAAAGCCGGCGGTATAACCGCGCACCCGCAACCTTTCCGTGGCTTCGAGCATGGCGGGGACCGTCGCCGCCTGACTCGTCGTCGCAAACGCGATCATGAGGGCGTCACTGCCGGCCGTGAAGAACTCCCGGATCCCCGCGGGGCTCATGAACTTGATCGCGGGGATGTACACCAAGAGCACGAACACACCGAGGCCGAGCACCACCGCGACGACGAACACCGCCAGGCTCTGCAGCAGGGCCCAGCCTGCCTGGGCGACTACCGGAGCCGCGAGCGCGAACACGCCGAGCGGCGCCGTCCAGAGCACCCAGTGCACCAGCTTCACACACGCCTGCACGGTGGATTCACCCAGACCGATCAGGCGATCGCGATGCTCGGCGTCGAGCGTGCCCACCGCGGCGGCGATCAGGCACGTGAATACCACCAGCGGCAAGAGGGCGCCCTCGGCGGCGGCGGCGATCGGGTTCTCGGGTATGAGGCTGACGAAGAAGTCGACCGGACCCGGGAGCACGGGAGCCGGGGTCGTGACGCCCGCCGTCACCAACCGCGCCGCCTCGCCGGCGAGCGGAAGCAATGACCGCATCGCGATCATACCGATGATCACGCTGAGAAAGGTCGTCACGGCGAAGAATGCCACGGTGAGGCCGCCCAACCTACCCAGTTGCTTGAGACTCCGCATCCCCGCCACGCCGACGAACAGAGTCGAAGCGACCAGGGGTATGACCACCATCTTGAGCAGATTCACGAACGCCGTTCCCAGCGGCGCCATCCCGGTGGCGATCTGGACGAGGACCGGGATATTGGTTGCGGCCGCCAGCAGTCCGAACGCGACGCCGGCGATCAGTCCGATAGCGATGGCGACGTGAATCTTCATGGGCTAAGTTCTGCGATCGCGAAGGTTCTGCGCAAGCACGGAGGTCGGGGTGACGCACGCGCAAACGATGACGCCGCGGTGGGCACTGGTACTGGGTGCTTCGAGCGGCTTTGGCGAGGCTTGTGTCGGGGCTCTCGCCGAGGCCGGGTACGACATAGCTGGCGTGCACCTCGATCGCAAGGCCGGATTACAGCATGTGGCCGAGATCCGCGAGCGCGTCGAGAGGTTGGGAAGGCGCTCGCACTTCTTCAACGTCAACGCCGCGGACGAGGCCAAGCGTGAGGAAGTGCTCGACGCGCTGGCCGGCGAGATCGCGGAGCGAGGCGGGACCGTGGCTGTCTTGATGCACTCGCTTGCATTCGGCACGCTCAAGCCCGCCGTCGGGGATGATGCCCTGAGCAAAGCCAACATCGAGATGACACTGGATGTGATGGCGCACTCGTTGGTGTACTGGGTGCAGAGTCTGGTTCGGCGCGGCTTGATGGCGCCCGGCGGTCGCGTGTTCTCCATGACCTCGTCCGGGTCGACGCGCGTGCTCCCGGCCTACGGGGCGGTGTCGGCGGCCAAGTCCGCTCTGGAGTCCCATACTCGCCAGCTCTCGCTGGAATTGGCTCGGTACCGAATCACTGTGAATGCCTTGCGGGGGGGAGTGACCGACACCCCGGCGGCGCGCAAGATCCCCGGGAGCGAGGACCTCTTTGCGCTGGCGGCCCGTCGCAATCCCCACCGGCGCCTCACCACGCCGAAGGATGTGGCCGGCGCGGTCGTGGCGCTGTGCCATCCCGGTGCCGATTGGATCACCGGGAACGTGATCAATGTCGATGGCGGCGAGGAGGTATCTGGCTAGGATTGCCTCAAGCCGCTTGATTTTGGAGGCGCCGCACCTCCTCCTCGAGATGTTCGACGCGCGCCGCAACCACCATCTCCCCGGGTTCGCTGGCGGCAACCGGAACGCCGCTGCGATCCAGCAACGTCTCCACGAGGGCGTCCGTATAGCCAACCACCGCGTGGGCGATGCCACGGTCCAGCATGCGATTGATGCGCAGCACGACCGCCATGGACTGCCGAGGCGGCAGGTCGAACACGGTTTCAGAGAGAAGATGAATCAAGAGTTCCCGCAGGTACTGGATCTCCTCCACGACTTCTCCAGCCGCAAGCCCGCGCACGGCGGCCGTGCGCCCGTACTCTTCGCAAGCCGAGAACCACAACTCGGTGGCTTGTTTCCGCAGGGGGCCGGCCAGTTCGATCAGGATGTCGATCAGAATGGCGAACTGCCGTTCGACCGTCGGGGCCCTCAGGCCCGGTGTGTCCTCGATCCGCCGATCCACCCAATCGACCCACTGCCGCAAGAGTTGCTCGCGGTCGTGGCGAATGGCCTGGCGAACGACCAGCAGTGCCGGATGGGATGGGCGAATCGTCAGTCCCATCGTGTCAGTCAGTCTCGGGAGATTTGGCCAAGGTCGATTAATGTATTGAAAAGGCTCAGCGAGGTCAAAGTAACCACATGGCAACGATTCACGTGCGCGCCTTCGAGGTGGAAGGGGCCGACGGCGGGCCGCTGCGAGGTGACATTCGGACGGTGGGAGACGGCACCGATCGGCCGGCGGTCGTCATCTGCCACGGGTTCAAAGGTTTCAAGGATTGGGGCTTCTTTCCTCGGATCGCCGCACGGCTGGCCAACGCCGGAATAACGAGTGTTTCCATCAACTTCTCGGGGTCCGGCGTAGGCCCGGACGGCGAGCGGTTTAGCGAGCCGGATCGCTTCGCTCGCGGCACGATTTCGCGGGATCTGGAGGATCTCGCGTGCATCTGGACCCGACTCTCGAAGGGACGTCTCGTTCCGGGCCTCGGGCCGCCTACGGCGATGGGACTGTTCGGACACAGTCGCGGAGGAGGCACGGCCATACTCTTCGTGGCAAGCGGCGTGACGTGCGGAGCGCTCGTCACCTGGGCCGCGATCTCGCGCGTGAGGCGGTGGGATGATGTGACGATCGACGAGTGGAGAGCACGGGGGACGCTTCCCGTTGTCAACAGCCGAACGGGAGAGGTTCTGTCGCTCGCGACCGATTATCTCGATGACATGGAGCGCCACGGCACGGGGCGGCTCGACATCGGGCGGGCCGCCGCAGAGGTAACGGCCCCCTGGCTCATCCTTCACGGCGAACTGGACGAAACGGTTGCCGTGGCGGAAGGGGACTACTTGGCTTCTCGTGCTGGCGCAACGGCTGTCTATCGGAGGATTCCCGGCGGCAGTCACACGTTTGGTGCGCGGCATCCCTGGGCGGAATCCACTCCGGAGCTGGACGACGCGATGGACGCTACAGTCGGCTGGATGGTGGAGAACCTAGTGTGATGCGAGAAAGACGACGGGCGGCCGAAGCCGCCCGCCTCACTCTCACAGCCCCGCCGCGTAGAGCTCGTCGACTCCGAGCTTGCCACGGTCGGGCACGAGGGCCATCGACAGCCTTCGCCGTCGCAACACGAAACTGGCGACCGCGAGAGTAGCGATGGCGAGCAATCCGACACCGAAGCTTCTGATACGCGCCTCCTTGCCTGGGTGTGTGAATCCCGCCTGCACTGCACCGAATATAAGATCTCGCGCAATAGTCCCACGCGCGATTGTGGCAATGATACACCGCCACCGGCATCACGTTTCGTTTGTTGAGAAAGTTTCGTGACCGATCTCCATTGGCCGGACCATCTGCAGCGGCGACTCGCCCGCCCGCCCGGACGCGCCGACCCAACCGGCCGCCACGAAGCGGCGGTGGCACTCGTTTTGGCGGCACAGAGGTACACCGGGCCGTTGGCGTTGTTTATCAAACGCGCGCTACACCCTGGCGACCCTTGGTCCGGACAGATGGCTCTACCTGGCGGTCGTCGCGACCGGACGGATGACGATCTGCTGGCGACGGCGATTCGCGAAACGTGGGAAGAGACCGGCCTCGTGTTGACGGCGGGTCACGTTGTCGGCGAGTTGGACGACCTGGCTCCCCAGACGCCGGTGCTTCCGCCGGTTCTCGTCCGCCCCTTCGTGTTCCGCCTCGATGACCAGCCGCCCCTGCACACGACTCACGAGGTTCAGAGTCACGTGTGGTTTCCGCTGGATGAACTCCGGGCGACGGAGCGGCACTCCGTGGTGCGGGTGCGTGGTGCGGATCTCACCGTCCCGGCCTATCTGGTTGGGGGGGAGCTAGTTTGGGGAATGACCTACCGGATCGTAAGCTCCATATTCGACGAGCAATAGGTTTCGCTGTGGCTTGACAGTAATTTAGGCTCACATAATATTCCTCTTAGCCATCACTCTAAGAGGAACCGGTGTCGTCACACGCCACTTCGACCGGAATCAGCCGGTCGGCCGAAGACTACCTCAAAGCCATCTTCGAACTCGAGACGCCGGAGACCCCGGTCCAGACTTCGGCGATCGCGGGTGTTTTGGACGTGGCCCCGCCTTCGGTTACCGGCATGGTGAAGCGGCTGTCGGAGTCCGGGCTGCTCAATCACCTACCCTACCGCGGGGTGCAGCTCACACCCAAAGGTCGACGCGCAGCGCTACGCATGTTACGGCGCCATCGGGTGGTCGAGGCCTACCTCACCACCAAGCTTGGCTACGACTGGGATTCGGTTCACGAGGAGGCCGAGCGGCTCGAGCATGCGGTTTCGGACGAGCTGGTGGAGCGGATGGCAATGGCGCTCGGGTATCCGGGATTCGATCCGCACGGGGCGCCGATTCCCACCCGCGACGGGGAAATGGAGGAACTGGATCTCGTGCCGCTGACGGATCTTCCGGTCGCCGCAGCGGGAGAATTCCGCCGGGTGGGCGACCGCGACTCCGCGGTGCTCCGTTTTCTTGGCGCGCTCGGATTGCGGCCCGGGGTGCGGTTCACGGTGATCGGCCGTCAGCCATTTCGCGGGCCGGTCACGTTGCGTTACGGGGAGCCAGGACACGAACGGGATCAGGTGATCGGCCACGAGCTCGCGTCGGCGCTGTGGTGCGCGATGCTGAGTCAGGAGGTTGGATGAGTCCGAAGGATGGCATGAGCCGGCGAGAGCTGCTCAAGCGCGGCGCGTTTGGAGCGGCTGGATTGGGCGTCATCGGGCGTACGGTGGATGGGGCGGCGGAGCTGGCGATGCATGCACATGATCCGATGGTGGCCGGCACGGTGGGACGCGTTTCTCGCACGGGGTTCGACGCCCTGAGCTACTTGGAGCAGTTTGACTACGGAACGGTGAGCACGCTCCCCAGCGGGCAGACGCTTCGGGAGTACGACATCTCGGCCGTCGACCGCGAAATCGAGGTCGCGCCCGGCGTGTTCTACCCGGCATGGACGTACAATGGTCAGGTGCCGGGGCCGACGATTCGCGCGACGGAAGGCGATCGCGTCCGGGTACGGTTCAGGAATCTCGGAACACACGCCCACACGATTCACTTCCATGGGTTTCACCCGGCCGACATGGATGGTGTGTTCGAACCGGTGTTACCGGGGGGCTCGTTCGTGTACGAGTTCGACGCGGAACCAGCCGGCCTTCACCTCTATCATTGTCACGCGGTCCCTCTCAAGAAGCACATCGCGAAGGGGTTGTACGGCGTCTACATCGTCGATCCCAAGACGCCACGTTCGGCGGCGCGCGAAATGGTGATGGTCCTGAACGGGTTCGACACCAACCTGGACGGCTCCAACGAGGTATATGCGGCCAACACGGTGGCGTTCGCCTATCGTGACAACCCCATCCCGATGCGGGTTGGAGAGCTGCAGCGCATCTACCTGGTCAACGTGCTCGAGTTCGACTTGATCAACTCGATGCACCTGCACGCCAACTTCTTTCACGTGTATCGCACCGGCAGCGTGGCCCGGCCCCACGAGTTCACCGACACGCTGATGATGTGCCAGGGAGAGCGACACATCATTGAATTCACCTACGATCGGCCGGGTCGCTACATGTTCCACGCCCATCAGAGTGAGTTTGCCGAGCTCGGCTGGATGGGACACTTCCAGGTCGAGGATCCGGCGGTATGACCGAGCGGCGGTTTCCGCTGTGGATCCTGATCCTGCTGCCGGTCGTCATGCTCGGACTGGTGGTGGCGTCGCTGTCGCAAGGCGGGCTTCTGGATGCGCTGCGCCGCGGGGTGCCGCCGGTCGAGGAGCTGACTTTCGAGCGCGTCGTCCTGCGTCCTGGGGAAATCCACGTGGATGTCGTCAACGGTGGCCCCGATCCCGTGACGGTCGCGCAAGTAATGGTCGATGAGGCTTTCTGGGACTTCAAGATTGCGCCCGATCCCACGATCGTGCGGCTGGGCCGGGCGACGATCAGTGTTCCGTATCCGTGGGTCAAGGGCGAGGCCCATCAGGTGGTGCTGCTTTCGTCCACCGGATTGACGTTCGAGCACGAGATCCCCGTCGCCGAACTCACGCCGGAAGTGGGTCCCCGGTTCTTTGGTGTGTTTGCGCTGATCGGGTTGTACGTCGGGGTGATACCCGTGGCGATCGGCCTACTGTGGTATCCCGCGCTCCGTCGCCTCGAGCAGCGGTGGCTCAATTTCGTGCTCGCCCTCACAGTCGGGCTGTTGGTGTTCCTTGGGGTTGACGCGCTGCACGAAGCGCTCGAGGCCGCGGCCCAGGTGGGCGGAGCCTTCCAGGGAACCATGCTGGTTGCCGTGGGTTCGCTTGGTGCACTGCTCACAATCGAACTGGTGTCGCGGTCGCGGGTGCGGCGCGAGGGAGCGCAGGGCCGCGCGGCGGTGGCGTGGCTGATTGCGCTGAGCATTGGTGTCCATAACCTGGGCGAGGGACTGGCGATCGGCGCGGCCTACGCGTTGGGTGAGGCGGCGCTGGGCGCGTTCCTCATCATCGGCTTCATGTTGCACAACACGACCGAAGGGCTGGGGATCGTGGCGCCGATCGCCCGTGACCGGCCGGCGATCGGACGTCTCGCTGCGCTCGGCCTGCTGGCCGGGGCACCCACCATTCTCGGTGCGTGGATCGGAGGCTTGGCCTACACACCCCTCTTTGCCACGCTGTTCCTCTCGATTGGGGCGGGAGCGATCGCCCAGGTCGTCATCGTGCTCTGGCGCGTCATGGGCGACGGTGCGAGCCGGTTCGCCCCGGCGACGGCGGGGGGCGTCTTGGTTGGACTGCTCGTGATGTACGCGACCGGCCTGCTGGTGGCCGTCTAGCCCATCACTCCGCTTGGCCTCGAGACCGCTCGAGGCCACGCAACATCCCGGCGAGGCGCCGATCGCGGGCCGGCCGGATGACGTCGACGTTATCCCTGTACGCCTTCTCAATCTGGCTCACCAGACGCCGTTGCTGCTCGGGTTCGAGGTGAGACCACGTCGGTAAATCGGCCCAGATTCCCTCATAAGATTGCAGCAGCTGTTGAAGAAACCCGCTGACGTTTCGCCCGCCGGCGGCGAGGACGTAGGAGAGGTGCGGGCCCGCCGCAGCCCATCCCACGGCGGGCCCGACGGACACCGCTCGATCGAGGTCATCCACCCCAATCACTCCCTCGAGCACGAGGTCGATTGCCTCACGCCACACGGCGGCAGCGATCCGGGTCGCGACGTTGCCCGGCACCTCCTTGAGAATCTCCACCGGTATCTTGCCCAGGGCGCGGAGCCACCCCTTGAGCAGCTCCACGTAGGTGTGGTCCGTCTCCGGGCCGGCGACGATCTCCACCAAGGGGATCAACTCCGGCGGCGGGAGCGGATGTGCGACCATGGCCCGATGGTGGCGCGTGCACCGGGCGACGATGTCCTTGATCTGCAGCGCGCTCGTTGAGCTGGTGATGACGCGGGCGTTCTTCGCCGCGCCCTCGATCGCCTCGAACATGCGCTGCTTGACGAGGAGATCTTCCGGACCGGCCTCGATCACCCACTCGGCGTCCGCGCAGGCCTGGAGGATCGACCGTCCGACCTTAAGCTGGGCTACGCCGTTGTCGACATAATCTGCCGTGGCCCTTTCGAGCTCGATGAGCTTCTGGGCTCGCCTCACGATGTCGTCCGACGCCATTTCCATGACAGACGAGTCGATGTCGAAGATGGAGACCTGCCAACCAGCAGCCACGCACATGGCGGCCCACCCCCGCCCGATCTCACCCGCCCCCACCACCGCTACGCGAACTTGTCCCAGTGTCATTCCGGCTCCTCACAAAGAGAGATGTGTTACCGGGTGTCTGACCACGGTCCTGTGAACACTCTACCAAGAAGCGTGCGCATCGCCCCGATGTCCACGTCGGTCGCGACGGCGGTGTCCCAGCCGCCGCCATCCACCCTTGTATGCCCGCGGCGCTCTCCGCCGTCAAGGTCAACGACCAAACGACGACGCTCCATTTGGAGCAAACACGGCTCGATCAGCTGACCGATTGGTAGAACGTCATTGATCACGCACGTGTCATGGCGCCCCCGCGCGTGGTGGAACTCCAAGTAGTACCGCAGCGCGGCGCCCAACCAGCGATCGAGGTCGGTTGCCCCGCTCGATACGCGACCGACCTCGGTTCTGGTGAGGTGCACGCGGCGGGTCACATCCAGCCCCACCATCGTGACTGGCAGATCACCGGCCAGTACGATGGCCAGAGCCTCCGGATCGCACCATGCATTGAAATCTGCCAATCGCCCGGTGTCGCCGCGCTGCTCGAGGCTGCCGAACATGCCGAGGTAGTGGGTGACCCGGCTCCGTACCAGATCCGCGTCCTCTGTCAGCGCGTGAGCGAGGTCCGTCAGGGGTCCCAGCGTGACCAACATCACCGGCGCGGCCGTCCGGTCCAGCAATTCGAGCAGCGCGAGGGGTTGGGGCGGACACGGTGGGGCCTCCGGGACGCTCGCGTATCCCACTCCCGTCGGTCCGTGCGCGTCTGCCGCAAAGAATTGGGCGCGTTCCAGCGGCCTGTCGGAGCCCGGGATCACGGGGATCGTCGGAGCGCCTGCGAGGTCGAGGAGGTGTTGGGCGTTGCGGGTCGTGTCCGCCAGGGCCGCGTTGCCGTACGTCGTGACGACGGCCACGACGTCGAGTTCCGGAGAACGCACGGCGAGGGCCAAGGCCACCACATCGTCGATCCCGGGGTCGCAGTCTATGATCACCCGGGGCCGCCGAGTGTCGGGGTCTATCCGGCCGTGCATCGTGCTGTAACTTCTCTACGGACCCGACCGTGGGGAAGCGGTCTCACTGGAGTGGCCGGATGATCGATGCAACCGTCGGATCGCATACGCGCTACCGCGAAATCCTCGACGAGTTCGGGGTGGGCTGGATGGCGGGGGACGCCAAGCGGATGGCGGCCGTTTTCACCCATGACGGCGTGTTTGCGCCCGACCCCTTCGACGCGGTGCTGCGCGGCAGAGCCGCCATCGAAGCGTACTGGCGAGATGTCCCGCTCAATCAGTCCGAGATCGCTTTTCGAGTGGGAGAAGTGTTTACGGTTGGGCCGTGGTTCGCGGCGGAATTCCGCTGCACGTTTCGGCGGCGGCGCACGGGAGAGCCGGTGGACCTCCGCGGTGCGTTGTTTTGCGAAACCACCGACGGGCTCGTGAGCGAGATGCGTATGTACCACCACCGCCGCGTGCGCGAATCTCGTTAAGCCATGCCGGCGCGGATCCTCATCGGAACGCAGGGCTGGAAAGTCGGTTCGTGGATCGGACCGTTCTATCCGCACGGAACGCGCAGCAGGGATTTTCTTGAGGTCTACTCCCGAGCATTCCCGACGGTCGAGGTGGGATCCACGGCGTTCTCCATTCCCGCCGAGCCCGCGGTTCAGGAGTGGGTCGAGGGCGTGCCGGAGGGTTTCGTGTTCGCCCTCAAGGTCCCGCAGCAGGTCACGCATGAGCGGCGCCTTGCCGATACCGAGCTGGTGATACGTCGGTTCCTGGACCGCGTTTCCGGACTCGGGGAACGGCTGGGCCCTCTGTTGCTCCAGATGAGCCCCGCTTTTCGGCCGTCGGACGCGAGTCTCGACCTACTACGAGGGTTCCTGTCCGAGTTGCCGGAGGGATTCCGCTGGGCCATCGAGTTCCGGCACCCGGGTTGGTTGGCCCCGCAGACCATGGAAGTCCTGCGTCGGCACCGGGTGGCCTGTGCCATGGTGGATGCCCGCTGGACGCCTCGTGAGATGGCCAACGAGTTGGCGCTGGAGCCGACGGCCGACTTCGCGTATCTGCGGTGGGAGGGAACAGGACGCCGTTTGACTGACTACTCGCGAGCACAGCTCGATCGCGAGCAGGAGCTCGAACACTGGGAGCAGGTGGTTCGGCTGCTGCGGTCGCGGGTGGACATGATCTTCGGGTATTTTGACGACACGTTCCAAGGGCATGCGCCTCACAGCGCCCGCGCAATGCAGGAGCGGCTGCACTTGCCGGTCGTCCGACCGAGCGCGTTGCGCGAACAAGCCGAGCTGTTCTGAGCGACCCGCATCGTCCGACTGTCAAGCCTTCCGCCGATCTCATAACTTGATGACGTGTCACATCTCGACGTCGTAGTCGCACAGATTCGTCCACGTAAAGGGGATTACGCCGAGAATCTCCGGCGCATCGGTTCCGTCTTCACCGAGGTGGCGGGGCAAGAGCGCCCCCCGGACCTCGTGGTGTTTCCCGAGACGGTACTCTCGGGGTATTTCGTAGAGGGAGGCGTCGCGGAGGTTGCGCTTCCTGTGGGTGCGGTCTTTCGCGACCTTGCCGAGCAACATCGACTCTCGGGGGCTCCGGCGCTGGATGTGGTCGTCGGGTTCTACGAGGTTCATCGCAACCGGTTTTACAACGCGGCGGTGTACGCCACGCTGGGCGGCCCCGATGCGGCCGTGGTGCACGTGCACCGCAAGATTTTCCTGCCGACTTACGGGCTGTTTGACGAGCAGCGGTTCGTTCAACGCGGCAAGACCATTCAGGCGTTCCCCACACGCTTCGGCCGCGTGGCGATGGCCGTCTGCGAGGACGCCTGGCACTCCATCGTGCCGACGATCGCCGCGCTGCAGGGCGCGCAACTCGTCGTGGTGCCGAGCGCCGCTCCGGGCCGGGGCGCGGAGCCTGATCCGGACCGCGGGGCCGACGATCGGGCGCGGCCGGCCAGCGTCCGCCGGTGGGAGCGGCTGGTACGGCGGATCGCAGAGGAACACGGTGTGTACGTGGTGCTTGCACAGCTGGTGGGTTTCGAGGGAGGGAAGGGCTTTCCTGGCAGTTCGGTGATCGTGGACCCGCGGGGCGAAATCATGGTGCGCGGTCCGCTGTTCGAGTCGGGGCTGGTGCAGGCGAGCCTGTCGTTCGACGAAATTACGCGCGCCCGCGCCCAGTTGCCGCTGCTGGCGGATCTCGAGACGCAGCTGCCGGCGCTGTTGGCGTCCGCGGAGTATGACGGGCCTCCTGAGCCGGCGCTGGACTCCTCGTCTCGAGCGCCGGGACGCGCGCGCGCACCTCGGCCCGCGCGCCCGCTCGAGATCGACCCTGTGCTGTTGGCGGAATGGCTCGTAGCGTTCTTGCAGGATGAGGTGGGTCGTCGGCGGGGATTCGACCGTGTGTTGGTTGGCCTGTCTGGCGGCGTGGACAGCGCGACGACGGCTGCGCTCGCCGTGCGCGCTTTCGGGCCGAGTGGCGTGCTGGGCGTTCGCATGCCTTACCGCACGTCGAGCACGGAGAGCTTGGAGCATGCGGCGGCGATCGCCGAGGAGCTCGGGATCGCCATCCGCACCATCGACATCTCTGCCGCCGTCGACGGGTTCGTAGCAGCGGTGGACCCCGAGATGAACGCGACGCGCAAAGGCAACGTCATGGCCCGCACGCGCATGATCACGCTGTTCGATCTGTCGGCGAAGGAACAGGCCCTGCCGCTGGGCACCGGCAACAAGACCGAGCGGTTGCTGGGCTACTTCACCTGGCACGCCGACGATTCCCCTCCCGTCAACCCCTTGGGTGATCTGTTCAAGTCACAGGTGCGACAGCTTGCTCGCCACTTGCGCGTCCCTGACGCCATCCTCGAGAAACCGGCCACGGCCGACCTAGAACCTGGCCAGACGGATGAAGGAGACTTGGGGGTTTCGTATGAGCGGGCCGACCAGATACTCCACTGGATCCTCGTAGGGATCTCCAACGAGGAAATGGTGTCGTTCGGGTTCACACCAGAGGAGATACGCCTCGTTCAGGGGCGGCTTGGCGGGACGCACTGGAAACGGCACCTCCCCACCACCGCCGTCGTGTCCGGCTCCGCGATCCGTGAGAGCTATCTTCGACCGGTAGACTACTGACGCTCGGAAGGCCGCATGACCGACGACGACCTCACGCCGCGACCAGTCAGCGAGTCGCACGCGACCATGACCGAACTGATGATGCCCAACATGGCGAATAACCTGGGCAACGTGTTCGGCGGGGTGATTCTGTCGCTCATCGACCGGGTCGGCGCGGTCTCGGCGATCCGCCACGCGCGCGGAGCGGTCGTCACGGTCTCCATGGACAAGGTCGAGTTCCGTGAGCCCATCCACCTGGGCGAGTTGGTGGTGGCCAAGGCATCGGTGAATTTCGTCGGCAAGACCTCGCTCGAGGTGGGTGTGCGCGTGGAGGCGGAGAACATCGTGACGGGAGTGCGCCGCCATACCAACAGCTGTCACCTGACGTTCGTTGCCATCGATAGCGAAGGGCGCCCTCGTGCCATTCCGCCGGTGGTGCCGAAGACGGACGAAGAGATGCGCAGGTTCGAGTCCGCCCGCCGCCGCCGGGAGCGCAGAAAAGAGGGGCAGGCGTAGTGCCGTTCCACGACATCGCCTGCGTCTTCAGTGGTGGTGGGGCGAAGGCGGCCGCTCATGTCGGGGCGTATCGAGCGTTGACCGGGCATGGGCTCGTACCGACGCGTTACGTCGGAACGTCCATGGGAGCCGTTATCGGTGCCTGTTTCGCGGCTGGACAGTCCTATCAAGACGTGCTCGGGCGGATTGTCCGGTTGGTGCGGTCGGATGTCGCGCGACCATCGGGGTCGCTCGTGCGGGGTCCCTGGGCCGGCAGCCTGTTGAGCGGCAGCACCCTGCGGGAAACGATTGCTGAGTTGGTCGGGGTGGACCGTTTCGAGGATCTCTCGCTGCCGCTCACCGTCACCGCCACGGACGCCAGCACCGGCGAGTTGGCGCTGTTCGGGGACGGGGGGCGCGTCCGTGTCTCCCTCATCGACGCGCTCTATGCCTCCTGCGCACTCCCGGTGTACTACCCACCCGGGTTGGTGGACGACCGGGAATACCTCGACGGCGGCCTGCGATCGGCGCTTCCGCTGGACGTTGCCTTCGCGTCGGATCCCGATCTCGTCGTGGCGGTGAGCGTAGGCCCGTCGCGGTTCGGCGAGACGCGGTCCGGAGACGGCCATTCGCTCATCGCCGCCCACAATCGCGCCATGCGGCTGCAGATGGCAGTTCAGACAGAAGCCGAGATCGCGCGATGGCAGGATGCGGATACGCCATTGCTCCTCGTGCGTCCACGGCGTCGGAGTCGGGCGACGTTTGCCATGGCGGACGTCGTTTCTTATGTCGAAGAGGGTTTCCGGGCTACGACAAAGGCAATCGCAGCGGCCGGGCTGTCATGATCCAGAACCCGACAGCCGTGATGTTCACTTTGGCTGTCGTCGTGCTGGGGTCGTTGCTGATCGAAGAGCGGTTCCAATTTGGGCGGGCACTCGGGTCGGCGCTACTTGCCATCGTGCTCGCGGCACTGCTTACCAATGTCGGCGTCCTCCCTGCGGCGTCGTCGGCGTACGATGCGATCGGTGGAATCGGTGTGAACGTGGCGATCACGCTCATCCTGCTTGGTGTGGATGTTCGGTCGGTGGGGCGTGCCGGGCCGCGTATGCTGGTCGCCTTTCTCCTCGGCGGCGTCGGCACTGCCGTGGGTGCGATCATCGGTGCGCTCTTCTTGCGAGACGCGATCGGCCCCGAAACCTGGAAGCTCGCGGGCCAGTTCACCGGGACCTACACGGGCGGTGGGGTCAACATGGTCGCGGTGGGACAGGCGCTCGAAACGAGTGACGAGCTGTTCGCGGCGGCGGTGGCTGCCGACAATGTGACAACCACGCTCTGGATGATGGCGACGCTCGCGATCCCGACAGTGCTCGGCCGCTGGTGGCCGCGGGCCGCGGCGCACGAGGCCGATCCACGCCGGGCGCTACCGACCATGAGTCACGACTTCAACAACTCCCGGCGGGTGGTGACGCTGCGCGATACCGCCGCCCTCGCGGTGCTCGTTACCGGCGTACTGTGGCTCTCCGCTTCGCTCGTCGCGGCGGTACCCCGGGTGCCTCGGGTGTTGTGGCTCACTACTCTTGCGCTGACCGCCGCGCAGACCCCGATCGCGCGATCACTGGCCGGTGGCCCGCTGCTGGGCAACCTCGTTCTGCATCTGTTCTTGGCCGGTCTCGGGGCCCAGTCGGTGATAGTCGGAATACTCCGCGTCGGTCCGGCCGTCTTCTACTTCACGGTGGTCGTCGTGGCCGCGCACGCCCTGTTACTTTTCGGCGTCGGTCGCGCGTTGCGCATCGATTTGGCCACGCTGGCCGTGGCCTCTCAAGCCAATGTCGGTGGCCCCGCATCGGCAATGGCGCTTGCGAGCGCCAAGGGCTACACGGATCGGTTGGTGCCCGGTGTGGCGGTCGGACTGTTGGGTTATGCCGTCGGTAACTACCTCGGCTTCGCCGTCTCGGCCCTTCTCAGGGGCTGACACGGGCGGAGCAGATCGAGCCGAACGATGTCGAGCGACTCGTCGATCAAGTACTTCACGGTGGAAGACGCCAATCGGACGCTGCCGTACGTGAGTCGAGTGGTGGAGGACATCGTTGCGGAGTACCAGCAGTGGCGCGATCGCATTTCGCAGTACGAGGTTCTGGCTGCCGGCGCCACCGCAGGGAGCGGCGAGACTCCTGAACAGATCGTTTTGCGGGAGGAGGTGGACGCTATCGCCCGTCGCATCAACTCCCTGATCGAGGAACTCACGGAGGTCGGTTGCGTGTTCAAGGGCTTTGAGGGTGGGCTCGTCGATTTCTACACGCGGTTCGACGACCGGGACGTGCTGCTGTGCTGGAAGCTCGGGGAAGCCGAGATCGGCCATTGGCACGAGATCGACAGTGGCTTCGCGGGCCGCCAAGCCTTGACACCGGAACTTGTCGACGGAGCGCGCGCCTGATGTCCTTGGTGCTTTTCGGCCACCTTCTTGGCTCGGCCATGTGGATCGGCGGCGCGTTGGCCGGCATGCTCTTCGCGTTTGCAGCGCGAGAGGAGCCGCCGATCATCCGCGCAGGCATGTTCCGTGCACTTGCGCGGCTGCACACCGTGGTGATCGGCATCGGGGCGATGTTGGTGGTCACGACCGGTATTGTGCTCAGCATGTGGCTCACGACCAACGGCGACGCCGACGCGATGCGGGAGCCGCGGCTCTGGGTGATGGTTGTCGCGGGTCTGGCGGGCGGCGGCGTCGTGCTGTTCGTCGGGCTGCCCACGGCGGTTAAGATGGGCGGTCTCGCCGTCGCGTCGAACGACGGCCATCTGCCCCCGGCGTTCGAGATGTACCGGCGGCGGCAGGCGGTCGTATCCTCCGTGGCCGGTGTCCTCGCCGTGGTGGCGCTGCTGGCCTGGAAGGTGTTGTGACCCATCGCCTGGTGTCGTGCGAGGTGCAAGGGTGACCTCGCCCGGATGGCGCCTCACCCAATCGTACGAGACGGTCATCCTGCGGCGGACCGGACCTGTGCAGCTTCTCGGCCGGTGGATGCTGAGGGTGGGGAGCCACATGGGCAGAATCTCGAATCTGGTGTTCGAGATCCTCCGCGGCCTGGTCGAGTGGCGCATCTGGGTCCCGCGAGCCGTGGAGCAGGGAATCCACGTCGGATACGGCTCGCTCTTCATCGTGCTGCTCACGGCGTCCTTTGCCGGCGGGGTGGTCTCGCTGCAGACGGGGTACCAGTTCACGGGGAGTATTCCGGTGTACTTCGCGGCGGGGATCATCGTCAAGTCGATCATTCTGGAGATGGGGCCCGTGCTGACGGCGCTGGTGCTCGCGGGACGCATCGGAGCCCGCTATGCCGCCGAGTTGGGGACAATGCGCGTCACCGAACAGATCGATGCGCTGGAGAGTCTCGGCCGGTCTCCTGTCTCGCACCTCGTGATTCCACGGGTCGTGGCGGGCACGCTCCTCATGCCCGTGCTCGTGATCTTCGCCGGGGCCATGGGGATAGCGGCGGGCTGGTATGCGTCCAGCGGTTGGATCGGGACGGCCGATTTCGCCTTCGGTGCGCGCTTTTGGGTCGAGCCGTGGGACGTGTGGTACTCGATGATCAAGTCGTTCTTCTTCGGATTGGCCGTGACTCTGGTGCCCTGCTACGTAGGGTTCAACACGCAGCAAGGTGCCGAGGGAGTCGGACGCTCGACGACCGGGGCCGTGGTCAGTGCATCGGTGCTCATCCTCTTTCTGGACGCGGTCATTGCGAAGATCCTGCTCCGGTAGCGCCGGTTCGGCAAACGGGCTGCACCGGGCACTCGGAGCAGCGAGGTCGGCGCGCCACGCAGATCTGCGCTCCCAGATCCATCAGAGCCTGGTTGAACTCCCACGCGGTACGACGACGCCCCGGCAGCAGGCGCTGAGCCAGCGACCACAGCACATGTTCGCGCGAGCGCCGGCGGTGACGAGGGCGGAACACGCGATACAGAACTCTCGCAGCGTTGGTATCAACGGCAGCGGACCGTTGTTCGTAGGCGAAGCTCGCGATAGCGCCCGCCGTGTAGCGGCCGATTCCCGGCAGTTGTTGCAACCGGCTGGGTTCGGACGGAATTGTGCCGTTGTGCTCCTCCCCAACGGTGCGCGCCAGACGATGCAGATTGGCGGCGCGCCGGTAGTAGCCGAGTCCCTCCCACGCCTCCCGCACTTGTTCTGGAGTGGCACGGGCCAGCGATCCGACGGTGGGAAAACGCCGAAGGAAGCGGGGATAGTACTCCAGGACTCGCGACACCTGGGTCTGTTGCAGCATGAACTCGGAGACGACGATGCGGTAGGGATCACGCGTGTCACGCCAAGGCAGGGCTCGGCCCGCCGAACGGAACCAGCGAAGCAGACGGCGCTTGAAGCGCACGGCGTTGGCGGGCAGGCGCGTGGACACGGTATGGAATGTCCAATGCCGAGTGTCCGATGTCCAACGCCCACGGCGATGGACGCCCACCGTCCTGCGCTCCGCGTGCCGCGCCCCGGAACGGGGTGGGGTCGCGGGTCGTGATCGAACTCAAGCAGGTCACCAAGCGTTTCGGGCAGAATCTCGTGCTCGATCGAGTGGATCTTGCGGTGCACCAGGGCGAGACCGTTGCGCTGCTTGGTCCCTCGGGCGTGGGTAAGAGCGTACTGCTCAAGCACATCAACGGTCTCCTCAGTCCCGACGCCGGAGAGGTCTGGGTGGACGGAATGTGCGTTCCAACGCTCTCCCGCAAGGACCTGGCCCGTCTGCGTTCGCGGATCGGGTATGTCTTCCAGTTTGGGGCGCTGTTCGACTCGCTCAGCGTGCACGAGAATATCAGGCTTGGGATCACGGAACAGTCGCGTTACAACGACGCGGAGTATTGCCAGGCGCGGGTGCACGAGTGTCTTGAGTTGGTCAATCTGGCGCACGACACCGCGGACAAGTTCCCGGCGGACCTGTCTGGTGGGATGAAGAAGCGGGTGGGGATCGCGCGGGCGATTGCCGGACAGCCCAACTACCTGCTCTACGACGAACCCACGTCCGGTCTCGACCCAGTGAACGCCGATATCATCGACGACCTCGTCGAGAAGTTACAGGACGAGCTGGGGGTTACGAGTATCGTGGTGTCGCATGACGTGCGTGGGTCGTTTCGCGTGGGAGACCGCGTCGCCTTACTGAAGGGTGGAAAGATCGTGGCCGTGGGCGCTCCGGACGAACTTCGGCACAGCAGCGACGGCAACGTGCGGGAGTTCTTGGAGCGTGATTTCGGCACTCCGACTGTAGATTGAGGGCACCATGGACCTGCACTATCGCCAGGAGCTGCAAGTCGGCTTCTTCGTCATCGCGGCGCTCGCGCTGCTCGTATTCGGTCTCGTTTGGCTGAGCGGGCGAAGCCTCGCCGGGTCTTCCTTTGACGTGCGCTTCTCGAACATCCAGGGAGTCACCAAGGGTGACCCCGTGCAGATTTCGGGCGTACAGGTAGGTCGGGTGGCCAACGTCCGACTCCGTGGCGTTGGTGAGGTCATCCTGAGTCTCGAGGTAGATCCGAGCGTACAGCCCAAGTCGGATGCTAGCGCGAGCGTACGCTCGCTCGATTTCCTCGGCGCTAAGTTCATCGAGTACCATCCGGGCGTTTCCGACACGCCCCTGGCGGCGGGGGCGGTGGTGACGGGGACGGAGCAGGAAGACCTCGCCGGCATGGCAACTGGCCTGGCGAGCAGCGCGGATGCGCTGCTCAGCTCCAGCCGCGGCTTCTTCTCGGAGGAGATGAGCGACCAGATCCGCCACACGATGGAAGCGGCCGAGCGCGGCCTGAACATCATGGCACGTGTGGGCGACGGCCCCATGATCTCGGATGCGACACAGGCCATTACGACCCTGAAGTCCGCGGTTTCTCGGCTGGACTCGCTTCTTGCCAATCCGGCAATTGGTGAATCGGTGTCACAGCTGGATGAAATCACCGAGGGGGTGCGCGAAATGACGGAGGGCTTGGGGCTCGTAGCCACGTCGTTGGCGTCGTTACTCGCGAAAGTGGATACCTCCGACGGGACCATTGGTCTCCTGTTGAACGAGCGGACCTTGCACGACGACCTCCACGATCTGCTCCAATCCATGCGCGCGTTGCTCGACGACATTCGTGAGAACCCGGGCCGGTACGGTCCTAGGAGTATCAAGCTCTTTTGAGACGACGGACCGGAGATCACCGACCACCGGCCACCGGGCCCAGCTTGTAGAGCGACCAGCGACCAGCGTCCACCACCATCCATGCTTTCCGTCACCTTTCTCGGCACCTCCGCGGCTCGGCCCACGGTCGAGCGCGGAGTCTCGTCGATCGCACTCGTGCGTGAGGGGGAGACGATCGTGTTCGAGTGCGGGGAGGGAACGCAGCGGCAGATGATGCGATTCGGAGTCGGCTTCTCGTTCTCCGAGATCTTCATCAGTCATTACCACGCCGACCATTTCCTGGGACTCATCGGACTGGCCCGCACGTTTGGTCTGCAGGGCCGGACAGAGCCGTTGCACGTGTATGGACCGTCGGGGACACACGAGATCCTGGGTGCCGCGCTCGCCGTTGGTGTCGAGCGCTCGCCGTTTCCTATCGAGCTTCACGAGATCGCCCCCGGGGACGTGCTGCGGCGACCCGAGTATTCGCTTGAAGTGTTTCGAGTGGAGCATGGCAGGCAAGCCGTGGGATTCGCGCTGCGCGAGCACGAGCGGCTTGGCCGATTCGATCCTGACAGGGCCCGGGCGCTCGGTATCCCGGAGGGCCCGCTGTGGGGCAAGATCCACAAGGGAGAGACCGTGGAGTTCGACGTGACCGCACCCGACGGGTCCATCGAGCGAAGGAGTGTCGGTCCGGACGAACTCGTTGGCGCGGTGCGCCCGGGTCGCACGGTGGTGTATACCGGAGACACGCGGCCCTGCGAGTCGGTCGTGGACGCCGCGGCCGGAGCCGATCTCTTGATCCACGAGGCCACGTTCGGGCACGAAGAACGGGATCGGGCCCGGGAGACCGATCACTCGACGGCCGTCGAGGCGGCGCAAGTTGCGCTTGCCGCCGGGGTCAGGCAGCTGGCGCTCACACACTTGTCAGCCCGGTACTCGGCTATGCCCGAGGTGTTGCGGGAGGAAGCCGCGGCGGTCTTTCCAGCGACGGTCATCGCCAAGGACGGGATGGAGATAGCGGTGGCGTTTCCGGACGAAGCGGGCTAGAGGCGCAAGATGGTACGTGGTGCCACCAGCCTTGACTCCCCTCCGGGAGCTTTCTAGACTCCCAACCCCGCCAGACGGTGTCTGGCAGCGGGGCTGTAGCTCAGCTGGGAGAGCGCCGCGTTCGCAATGCGGAGGTCAGGGGTTCGATCCCCCTCAGCTCCACGTACTCTGCCCCTTGGTGTAACTGGCAACACGTCTGACTCTGGATCAGAAGAGTCCTGGTTCGAGCCCAGGAGGGGCAATCACAAACGGCCGCGTTCGCGGCCGTTTGCG
>DASWII010000059.1:0-81188 GCA_036397755.1 Gemmatimonadales bacterium
CGAAAGACGTCCCCACGCTCCGGCGAGAACTCGGACTCGTGGAGGAATCCTGACCGAGCGCGGCAAGCGCAAGGCGGTCTTCCAAGACGAGTTCCTTGAGGATCTCCGCTATTGGGTGGACACCAACCGGAAGATGGCCCGACGAGTGCTGGACCTGGTGGAAGCGACGCTCCGTGACCCGCATGGCGGGATCGGCAAGCCGGAGCATCTCAAGTATCTCGGCGGCGCCGTCTGGTCCCGACGTGTCAACGACGCCGATCGTCTGGTCTACGAAGTGTTCGCGGACCGTATCGAGTTTCTCCAAGCACGTTACCACCACGGTTGACCCGGGCCTCGCTCGCCGCAACGCAAAGTTAGGCGCAGTGGCCAGCCACCACCTCCGCATAGGAGCGAAGAATGCCGCCCCAGCCGCGCTCGCCCGACACCGCTTCTGCCATGTCGGTCCAACCGTCACCGTGACGCTGCAGCTGCGAGTGAACAACGGTCACCGTCGTAGAGTCCGCCCCGGACTCCGTAAACGTCACGTCGACACGGCTTGCTCGGCGGGGGTCCGCATCCGGAACGAAGCCGCGGCCAATCTGCCACGACAGTGCCAACCGCGCGGGTGGCTGCCAAACCTGTACGATGCCCCAACCGCATTCGATACCGTCAGCAGTTCGCTCGTACCAGAGACCCCCCACTCGCGGCTGTAGGACGACGTCCGTCCGCTCAGCGCTGCCAAGCCGATATGAGTGTGGCCACCAGGCATGGCAGTGCTCGGTGAAAACCCGAAATGCTTCTGCGATCGGCGCCTCGACGGCTATGCTCTCGCGTACAACGCTGCGCGGGTCATCGTTCATATATCCTCCGGCTTGACGCCCTCCAACACTGTGACGGCGACGCCTGTCACGGCGCATAACGTCACGCGCTGAGCCGCAGCGCCCAGCGACAGTTCGGCGCCGTCGGCTCCCGCGCGCGAGGTTAGACAACCGAATCCGTTACATGCGGGCCGAAGCTTCAATCCGGATACGTTCATGCACGAGTACTCGCACGGGCCTCCCCCCGTGCCGGGCCGGTGTGTGCCGGCAACTGGCGGCGATCGCTGTGGCCGCCTCAATGAGCGCGTCAGGGATTCGGTCCTGCCCCGCTCCGAGGTCGGGCATATAGGTCACGGCCGGCGACGGCTTCACCGCCTTGCTAGGCGTCGTTTGCCGCGAGCACACCGTTCGGCGTTACGTGCTTCGACGTGGCGGCGAGTGTCGCCGTACGATATCGCAACACGATAACGACGGCCCATACGATGACCAGAGTGCTCGTGACCGCAGCCGCGAACCCGCCTGCATTCGGTGACGCGGACACGAAATTGAACGACGCGTGCCACAGCACAACGGCCAGCACGCTACCGTGACTGCTGTTGTACAACCACGTCAATACGATGGCGCCTGCGAGAATACCGAGAAAGAAACCAGGCAGGACCCGCAGACCCAGCGCCGCGTAGCTGGGGACGTAGAAGAATGCGGGCAGATGCCAGCCGGCCCACGCGATGCTCAATAAGACACTACTCGTTAGCGCGGAGTGTGTTCGTTGCAGGCGCGGAAGAGCAAAGCCTCGCCACCCGAGTTCCTCGCCCCACCCATTGGTGACAAGCCATAGCGCCCATGCCCAAAGCCCCAAATCAGGAAGGAAGTTGACCTGCCCCAGCGCTGTCCATGTCGGCGCGGACTGACCGCTGACGCGAGCCGCGAGCTGGGCGGCTGCGAACAACAGGAGGGGCGATAACAAGCCGACGAGTAGCCACCGCCCGGACTGCCAAAAGCGGCTCGGTTGATCCGTACGGAGACTGCCCGGCCGCGCTCGACGAAGGAGCTGGGTGGTCGCCAGCGCCGCAATCGCCGGCCCTAACCCTGACAGGTAATGCAGCGCGAAGGGCAGGCGCGTCGCCAGATGCCCCTGCGCCTGCAAAGCGAGCGGAACCGCGATGGCCCAGGAGCAGACGTACGCCAGCACGTAGTACGAAGAAACCGGATATCGCTCCGCTAAAGAGGTCAACCTAGCCTCCGGCCGCAGCCTTCCAGGGTGCCCTTCAATATGCGCCGCCGCCCAACGTCCTGCCGCTCAGGCGCGAGCGGTGCAACCGTTACGTTCAATTCAGCCACGACCATCACGCGCTGCTCATCGCTGGGGGGACAACCCATGGGGGTTGATTGGCCGCGACCGCCAGCGGACGCTGTGCCCATCCGCTCGCTCGCGCTTCACGTCACGTCCCTCCGGCCGCATTCCCGCTAACCAAGCCCGACCAGCCGTGCCGCGTTCCCACCAAGTACGGCCTCCTCATCCGCGTCCTCCAACCCCAGCGCGCGGATACTCCGCATCATCTCCGCAAGACTCCCGATCTGATGCGGGTAGTCGCTGCCCGCCAGCAGATGATCGGCGCCGGCAAACTCGAGCGCGAGGCGGAGGGCGCGCACGTCGAAGTTCACCGTGTCATAGTAGAAATTCCTCAGATACTCGCTCGGTGGCCGGTCGATGTGCGCCCGGCAGGCGCGGAACGCGCGATAGCCCCGGTCAAGGCGCTCGGCCAGATAGGGAATGGCCCCGCCGAGGTGGGCCAGCACCCACCGGATGTTCGGGTACCGCTCGGCCACGCCACTGAACACGAGACTCGCCGCCGCCAGCGTCGTGTCGAACGTGAACCCCACCAAGGGCATGAGCCAGTAGTGCTCCAACGCTTCCACGCCGACCGGAAACGTCGGATGGATGTAGAGCACCGCACCCAGCGCGTCGGCACGGCGATACAGCGGGTCGAACGCGGCGTCGCTCAAGGCGAGACCGTTGGCGTTGCTGAACGGCATCGCACCAGGCAAACCCAGTTCCTCTATCGCGCGTTCGAGCTCGCTCACGCACGCCGCCGGGTCATTGAGCGGCAATGTCGCGAGCGCCGTGAACCGATCGCCACGCTCCCGCACGATCGCGGCCAACGCGTCGTTGATCTGCTTGGCGTACGTGACCGACTGCGCCGGGGGGTGCAGCAGTGTGCCCGGCGCGGTGAAGGAAAGGACCTGCATATCGACCCCGGCGTCGTCCAGTACGCCGAGCCGGTAAGTGATATCGCGGTGCCCCGGCACGGCGATATTCGCGTCTCCCGGAGACCGCAGCACCGGATTGCCGTCCGCGTCGTCGGTGACGGTGATGGGGCCGCCGTCATGGCGCAGGGCGTCGATGTAGGCGGGGGGGTAGTAGTGGTTGTGGAAGTCAATTACGCGCACCGAGGAATCCTCCTTTGGCGTCGCGCCATCGGGTCCACACGAGAAACACGGGCGCCCCAGCGGCGACCAGCAGCAGGCCCGTAAGACTCTCGACGGGATCCGAGACGATCTGATTGAACACGATGACGGCGCTCGCCGCCACGAACACCAGCGGCGCGACCGGGACGAACGGCATGCGATAGGTGGGCTCGTAGTCCGGACGCCGCCGGAGCACCAGCAGGCCGGCGGCCATCAGCGCGAAGAACGCCCATTCGGTATAGATCACCCGGGTGAACAACTCCCGATAGGTGCCGGTGACGACGAGTACCGAGGCCCACAGCGCCTGCACGACGATGGCGCGATGCGGCGTTCGGAACCGGGGATGCACCTCGCCGAACCGCCGAAACAACAGGCCGTCCCGCGCCATCGAGTAGTACACCCGCGGGCCAGCCAGAATGATGCCGCTGAGAGCTCCAAAGGTCGAGAACACCACGAGCCCGGACATGAACGCGGCGCCGCCGGTGCCGATCACGGCATCGGCCGCGTCCGCGGCCACCCGACTCGACGCCCGCACGGCCTCGACGGGAAGCACGTAGACATACACGACGTTGAGCAGCAGGTAGCACACCGTGACGGTCCCGACACCGATCAGCAACGCTCGCGGAATGGTCGTTCGCGGCTCGATCGTCTCGTCCGCGGCGTAGGTGACCATGTGCCACCCGCCATAGGCAAACAGCCCAGCGATCATCGCCAGCGCAAACGTCTGGAATGACGGCGCCGGAGCCGCGACTGCCTCCGCGCCGGACGGCGAGGCCGCCTGCCCGCCGAGCAGCAAGCCGATCACGATCATGACCGCGATGGCGAGGACCTTGCCCGCCGTGAACGCCGTCTGGACGATGCTGCCGGACCGCACACCCACATAGTTGATGGCGGACAAGACCAGGATGCCCGCCACCGCCACCGCCCGCGTGCCACTGGCGTCGAGAGGGATGAAGAACGCCATGTACCGGGCGAAGATCACGGCGATCGCCGCGATGATCCCCGAGTGCATGCTCCAGAACATCCCCCAGCCCCAGAGGAACCCGACGGACGGCGCATAGGCCTGGCGGAGGAACTCGTACACACCCCCGCTGCGCGGGAAGGCCGAGGCGAGCTCGGCGGTGACCAGGCACCCGAGCAACGTGAGAACACCCGCGAGGAGCCACACCAGAAGGATGCCGCCCACCGTCGGGACTTGGCCGGTGATCTCCGACGGCTGCACGAAGATGGAGGCGCCGATGATGGTCCCGATGACCATCGCCGTGGATCGCCACAGGCCGATGGTGCGGCGCATCCCGGTCGGCGCGGTCGCCACGATCACGGTGCTTTCGTCGCCTCGTGCAGGGCCGTGCGTCCGTCTTGGTGACCGAGGGGACTGCCGGGCTACCCGCCGCCGGCGGGAGGCAACGGCTCCTCACGATAGAGCCTGCCGACGTTGGCCACGAACCGCGCCAGAAACAGCCCGAACATCAGCGCGACCGCCGCCCCCATCACCCAGTCGGCGCCCGTACGCAACGCGGCGAGCGACCACGCGCCGCTGGACGTTCCGATGGCCAACACCGTATTCGCGACGATCAGCAGGATCCTGGCCTCGGTGGGACCGAGGACGCCGTAGGAGAGGCGAAACTGGCCGAAGACCTGCGCTTCGAGGTAGACGTTGATCGAAAGCACGAGATAGCCGGCCACGAGAAGCATCGCCCATTCGAACGATACGAGTGGAGACAACCCGAGACAGGCGATGATCACGACCGTGGCAAACGCGTCGACCGCGTGATCCAGGTAGAAGCCGAAGCGGGGCCGTTCGACCTTCCGCACGCGCGCCACCGTCCCGTCCAGGCTGTCCCCGAACCAGTTCACCACGAGCAGGACGGTCGCCATCCAGAGCCAGCGCGTGTCCCAATTGGTGAGGTAATAGGCTCCACCCGTGCCGAGCGCCCCCAGTACGCCGATCGCGGTCAGATGATCGGAGTTCACGGCGGCCGGCATGCGGCGGGCCAGGGCGACCAGGAGTCGCTTCTCGGGGCCCGCGAGCAGAAAAGTCATCTGGCGATCACCGCCAACGGCCATAGGACGCTCCTTGAGCAACACGCGTTCGGCGAGGGTCGGCCGACCTCGACCCGACGACCCCGGGGACAGTGTAAGCTACCGTCACGACGGCGTTTCGCCGACCACCCGGCGCCCGGGTGCCTGCCTCGCGGTCACCCGGTGTACATTTCCCCTCCTGGCAACCCAAAAAGATCGAGAGAGCCCTGACAGGATGACGACGGTAGAGACGTCCGCCAACGGGACGGCCGACATCGCGATCAGCAGGCTGGGCGAAGAACCCGGCACCATCACCATGAAGGTGGAGGTCGGGGTGGCGCGTGTGCGTGCCACGGAGCAGAAAGCCGCCGCCGTGCTGGCCAAGCGCGTTCGGCTTCCGGGGTTTCGCAAGGGCCGGGTCCCCGTGCAGGTCGTGAAGCGGCAGTTTCGCGACGCGCTCCGGGAGGAAGTGGTGCGGGCGGTGATCGGTGACAGCTGGCAGCTCGCCTTGGATCAGGAGAAGCTCGCGCCGATCGGGGACCCCCGCGTGTCGAACGTCAGTTTCCGGGATGAGGCGCCGCTCACGTTCGAGTTCCAGGTGGATGTGAAGCCGGAGATCGTGTTGGACCGGATCGGCGGGTTCATGTTGGCCCGCCCGAAGGTCGAGGTCAGCGACGCGATGGTGAGCGAGCAACTCGACGAATTGCGTCGCCGGCGAGCGCCGTGGGTGCCGGTTGCGGACGGCCCGCCGGCCATGGGAGACATGGTCGAGGTCACCCTGGCGACGATCGAGGGCGAAACGGCGGATGCCGAGCCTCGCCCGTATCAACTCGTCCTGGGCGAAGGACAGGCCATCCCCGAACTGGAGGAGCGTATCCTCGGCATGACGCCCGGGGACACCAGGGAAACCACCGTGCGGTATCCCGAGGATTTCTCGGACGAGACCAAGCGGGGGCAGACGCGCACGGTGCGGATCACGCTCCGCGAGGTCAAGCGCCAGGAGCTTCCTCCGCTCGACGACGCCTTTGCCCGTGAAGTGGGTGAGTTCGATTCGCTGGATGCGTTGCGGGCGGCGATCGGGCAGGATATCGCAGCGGCGGCCGCGCGGGACGCCGACGCCGACGTGCGGCGCCAACTCGTGGACGAGATCATCTCCGCGAACGCGCTGGAGGCACCCAGGGCGCTGGTGCATCGGGTGCTCGGAGGGTTTGCCCAGGCGTACGAGGTTCCCGACGATCGGCTGGAGGAGTTTGCCCGTGAGTTCGGGCCGATTGCCGCGCGGCAGGTGCAGCGGGACCTCATCATCGAGCACGTGGCGACGCGCGAGTCGCTGGCCGCGACCGAAGAGGACCTGGACGCCCG
Source organism: Gemmatimonadales bacterium (assembly GCA_036397755.1). Classification (GTDB taxonomy): domain Bacteria; phylum Gemmatimonadota; class Gemmatimonadetes; order Gemmatimonadales; family GWC2-71-9; genus CAMYLY01. Next base: position 6,648 of record DASWII010000059.1, read on the forward strand.
CATCGCGGAGATCGCGGCGCGGCGCGGTGAAGAACCCAAGGCGGTGTACGCCTCACTCCAGAAGGCCAAGCGCCTGCGGGAGCTGGAGCACAGCATCACCGAAGAGAAGGTTTTTGACTACCTCCTCGCTCAATCCACGGTCACTGAGACCTAACCCAATCGGACAGCGTTATGGCAACGATCTATCCTCCGTACGTGATCGAGCGCTCCAGCAGGGGCGAGCGAACCTACGACATCTTCTCGCGGCTCCTAATGGATCGCATCGTGTTCTTGGGCACGCCGATCAACGATGACGTGTCCAACGTGATCATCGCGCAGCTGCTGTTCCTCGAGGCGGACAATCCCGAGCGCGACATCTATGTGTACATCAACTCGCCGGGCGGGATCATCTCCAGCGCGCTGGCCATCTACGACACGATGCAACACATTCAGGCGCCGGTGAACACCATCTGTATGGGCCTGGCCGCCTCCGCGGGATCGTTCTTGCTGGCGGCGGGCAAGCCGGGCAAACGCGCGGCGCTGCCGCACTCGCGGATCATGATGCACCAACCCTCCGGCGGCACCCAGGGAACGGCGGCGGACATCGAGATCCAGGCCCGCGAGATCCTCTATCTGCGCAATCAGCTCAACGAGCTCTATGCGCAGCACACCGGGCAAACCAGGCAGCAGATCGAGTTGGACATCGATCGTGACCGGTTCATGTCGGCCGAAGAAGCCAAGGAATACGGGATCATCGACAAGGTGATCCAGCAGCGGGCGGACTTGGAGGCGAGCCCCAGCGCTTGACGGTTTTCCAGGCCTGTTCCATACTAGGCCCGGAGAGGACACATGGCCCAAGACAAACATCTGCGTTGCTCGTTCTGCGGTAAGTCGAAAGACGCCGTCCGGAAGTTCATCTCCGGACCGTCGGTCTACATCTGTAACGAGTGTATCGCGCTGTGTAACGAGATCCTGGCCGAGGATGAGGAACGGGAGGTCGCGGAGGCGATTACCCAGGTTCCGACGCCGAGCGAGATCAAGGAGGTGTTGGACCAATACGTGATCGGGCAGGAACGGGCCAAGAAGGTGCTGTCGGTCGCGGTGTACAGTCATTACAAGCGTATCAATTCCTCTTCGGTACGTGCGGGCAGTGACGTGGAGCTGGAGAAGTCGAACATCCTGTTGATCGGACCCACGGGCGTCGGGAAGACACTTCTGGCGCAGACGCTCGCCCGCATGCTCGACGTCCCGTTCACGATCGCGGACGCCACGACGCTGACCGAGGCGGGCTACGTCGGCGAGGACGTGGAGAACATCCTCGTGCGGCTGCTCCAGGCCGGCGACTTCAACGTGAACGAGTGCGAGCACGGCATCGTGTACATCGACGAGCTCGACAAGGTCGCCCGGAAGAGCGAGAACCCGAGCATCACCCGGGACGTGTCCGGTGAAGGGGTGCAGCAGGCCCTGCTCAAGATCCTCGAAGGCACGGTGGCGTCGGTGCCGCCTCAGGGCGGCAGGAAACACCCGCAGCAGGAGTACATCCAGATCGACACGCGCAACATCCTCTTCATTTGCGGAGGAGCGTTCGATGGACTGGAGAAGATCATCGAGGCCAGAACCGGGCGACGCCAGATCGGGTTCTCGAAGGAAGAAGTCGAAACGGGCCAAGCGGCGGCGGTGCTCAAGAACCCGTATCGGGACGTGGAGCCAGACGACCTGCTGCGCTATGGACTGATACCCGAGCTCGTCGGACGGCTGCCGCTCGTGGTGGCGCTCGATTCGCTCGACGAGGATTCGCTGGTCCGCATCCTGCTCGAGCCCAAGAACGCCCTCACCAAGCAGTACGAGAAGGTGTTCGAGTTCGAGTCGGTCGGATTGACGTTCGAGCCCGACGCGCTGCGTGCGGTGGCCCAACGGGCCCTCAAGCGTGGAACCGGGGCTCGCGGGCTCCGCGCGATTCTCGAGGAAGTGATGGTCGAGATCATGTTCGACCTGCCGAGCCGACACGACATCCGCGAGGTCGTCATCACCAACGAGTGCATCACCAATGGGCGCCCGCCCCTGATCGTCACCGAGCGGGCACGAGCCAAGAAGGAAGCCTGACCGCGGTCAGTTTCGTCGGCAGTTACCCCTCGGCCGACTTCCGGACCGTCCCCCCCCTGCCCGAGATCGCGGTCCTCGGTCGGTCCAACGTGGGGAAGTCTTCCCTCATCAACGCCGTGGTCGGCCGGCGCTTGCTGGCGCGAACCAGCGCGCAGCCCGGCAAGACGAGGTTGTGCAACGTGTTCAACGTCGCGCAGCGGTTCTACCTGGTGGACCTCCCGGGCTACGGGTACGCGCGAGTGTCCAAGCGCGAGCGCGAGCGGTTCCTGGCGCTCATCGCCGGGTATCTCGAGGAACGCGCGGCCCTCGTCGGAGCGGTTTGGCTGCTCGACGTTCGCCGCGATCCCAACCCCGACGACCAAGCGATGGCGGACCGGATGATGGCGCGAAGTCTCCCGGTGTTGCTCGCGATCACCAAGGCGGATAAGCTCCCCGTCGGACAGCGCCTGGACCGAGCCAGGCGCATCCGCATGGTCGTCGGCCTCTCGGAGAACCAGTGTTTGCTCACGTCGGCGCGGACGGGGGAAGGTATCGACACCCTTCGCGCCTCCATCGACGCGCTGGTCGAAGCGGTGCGCCCCCGATGATGCGTCGCGCGGGCCGGGCGATTCGGCTGCTCCTCGTCTTGGGCCTCGTGGGGGCGTCGCCGGCCTACGGGCAGGACCTCGAGGGCGTCGCCCGAACGGACCTGCCGCCACCCGGCTTCGGTACACTGCGCCAGGAAGACGCATCCGTCACGCTGCAAACGGCTACGGTCGAGATCCAACTGCTCTTCCTGGACGAGCGCGTCATTCGACTGCTCGCCACCGATACCTACGACGCGCTGCACCGGCTGGCGGAGACGCGCGCCGACTCCGTCGACTCCGTCGCGCGCCGCTACGGACTCCGGGACCCCACGCTGGTGCTGGTCACCTTCTTCGGCCGTCAGGATCGGGCACGGTTCGAGCCCGAAATCCTCACGGTGGTGAGCCAGAACCGCCTGTTTCGACCCATCGAGATCCTCCCGGTGTCCCCGATATGGAACGGGCGCCAGCTGAACCAACGAGAGACCGCCGCGGCCGTGTACGTGTTCGGCGATGGCATCCGCGTGCTCGACCCCTTGACGGTGTCGTACGGCCAAGTCGAGAGCGACGTGTGGGAGCGCGTCGTACGCCTGCTGGATCGCGAGCGCTCGTCCGTGTTCGCACGAGCGGCGCGGCGCATCCCCTAGCGCGCTTCAGCCCCGGCGGTGCCGCCGGCCGCGTCCTTCCGTCCGGGCGGCGGTGGGCCTATTCTGCTACGCGCGAGGTTCCCTCCTCCCGGAGACCACGGCATCCATGGTGTTACGGCCCCTTCGCAAGCTTCCACTGCCCGACGCGGCTGAGCGCGCGTACTCGTCGTGGCTCGGCGAAATCGAGGAACGCCTGTCGGACCCCGCATGCGACCGCTACGCCCTCTGCCGCGAGGTGCTCCGCGAGCTCTACTTTCCGCACCTCGGGAACTACGAAGACGTCGCCGCCGATCCGGACACGCCCGCGAGCACGAGGGCGGCCCTCCTCGCGCTGGATCCCCACAACATCACACTGGAGCCCGAGTACTATCACGAGATCGACCCGGCCAGGTATGCGCCGGTCAAGCCGCTCCTCTGGTTGTGGCAGGCGTTCGATCGGTCCATCCTGGGCGGCGGCAACGTCGACGTCGGCGTTCGGCTCCGTCGCATCCTGGCGCGGCATGTCTTCCAGCGATGCGGGAAGAACTTCAAGTGTTTCCAATACGTGGAGTTTTCGTTCGGCTACCTGATGGAAGTCGGCGATGACGTCGTCGTCCACCGTCACGTGCTGCTCGACGACCGGGGCGGCATCGTGTTGGGCAATCGGGCGTCGGTGGCCGACTACGCCAACATCTACAGCCACACCCATGCGCTGGCCGATCAGGTCGATGTGACCGACGCCCAGGTCGTCCTCGGCGACGGCGTGCGGGTCGCGTACCACGCCACGGTGCTGGCCGGCGTACACGTTGGCGAGCAGGCGATGGTCGGGGCCGGCGCGGTGCTGACCAGAGACGCGAAGCCGTGGCACCTCTACCTTGGCGTCCCCGCCAAGGCGGTGCGGATCAAGCCCAACGCCCCACCCGACATTCAGGACGCCACGCAAGGCTAGGCCGCACGCCGTTGGGCCGCACGCCGTCCTCGGGCGGCGGACGAGCGCTCAAGTGTGGAACGGACCGGAGTGGCGGCGGGACCGCGCCAACACCGCCTGCAGGCGGGCCGAAAGCGCTCGCGCCCGGAACGGCTTGGTCAAGAAATCGTCGGCGCCCATGGCGAAGACCCGTACTTCGTTGTCCTCGTCCCCTTTGGCGGTGAGCACGACGACGGGGATGTCCGCCGTTGCCGAACGGGACCGCAAATGGGACAGCACACCGTAGCCGTCCAACCCCGGGAGGTTCAAGTCCAATACGACGATGTCGGGTGCATGCCGGTCGATCTGATCGAGCGCCTGGACCCCGTCCGCCGCTTCCGTCACCTCGTATCCATCGCGCTCGAGCAGGTCCCGCATCACGCGCCGCAGTTGATCCTCGTCGTCCACCAGCAGCACCTTCGGGCCGCGCACCTCCTCCAACTTGCCGCCGACGGCGTCGAGCAACTCGAACTCCATGCGATCGCCGGAATCCCCCCCCACCTCGGCCACCCCAGCGGATCCACTCGTCTTCGCCGCGCCGGTCGCTCCTCCACTACGGCGGTCAGCGACGCCGCGGCCGGCCACCCTGCCGGACGCGCGCGGGTGCTCGGCGCTGTCACGACCCGGTTGCTCGTCTTCCGCCGGAACATCCACGACCCGCAGTAACTCCTCTATCGTCGAATCGCCCCGCAACACGTGCGCCAACCCGCTTTCCCACAACGTCCGCATGCCGCCGCGCCTGGCGATGTCGGCGATCGCGTCGGCCGACGAGTTCGCCGAGATGGCCCGCTCGACGGCAGGAGTCACGTTGAGAATCTCGACGATCGAGAAGCGACCCTGATACCCGGTCATCGCGCATTCCGGGCACCCGACCGCCCGAACGAGCGGCGTGTCGGGAGGAATCCAAGGATGCAGCTTGTGCGGGATGGCCTCGACCCAAACCTCCTTGCAGACGCTGCACAGCCGCCGCATCAGCCGCTGGGCGATCACACCGCGCAGCGCGCTTGCGATCTTGTACGCCTCCATCCCGATGTCGACCAGCCGGGTCACCGCGTTCGGAGCATCGTTGGTGTGGAGCGTCGACAACACGAGGTGGCCGGTCAATGACGCCTGCACCGCGATCTGCGCCGTCTCGCGATCGCGAATCTCGCCCACGAGCACCACGTCAGGATCTTGACGCAAGATGGAGCGCAGCGCCGCCGCAAAGGTGAGGCCGGCTTTCTGGTGCACTTGCACCTGGACGATCCCCGGCAAGCGGTACTCGACCGGGTCCTCCACCGTCACGATGTTGACCCCTTCGCTCTTCGTCAGCTTGATGGCCGAGTAGAGCGTCGTCGTCTTCCCGGATCCCGTCGGGCCCGTCACGAGGATGATGCCGTCACGGTTCTCGAGCAGTTCGCGGATGGCCCCTGCCTCGGCCTCGTTCAGGCCGAGCGCATCGAGCTCGAGCACGGTGCGCGATGCGTCGAGGACACGCACGACCACCTTCTCGCCCAGCGACGCGGGCAACGTGGACACGCGAAGATCGACCGGGATGCCGTTGAGGGCCACGCGCGCCCGGCCGTCCTGCGGGCGCAACCGATCCGCGATGTCCATCCCCGAGATGATCTTGATGCGGGAGATCAGCGGGAGACCGGCCGCGCGCGGAATCTTCATCACTTGCCGTAGCACGCCGTCAATGCGGTAGCGCACCGCGACTCCGCCCTCTTCGGGCTCGATATGGATATCGCTCGCCCGTGAACTGATACCCTCGGAGAGAATCAGATCGACCAACCGGACCACGGGGCGCTGGGAGGCCTCTTCCGCCGAGACGGAGATATCGTCCAGCTCCTGATCGACCTGCTCGTGGCGTATCTCCGCGGCGCCCTCGAAGCCCTCCAGGAGATGCCCGATCGCACTCACCGGCCGGTAGAGATCCTCGATTTGCTGGGCGATCTTGCCGGGGCTGGCCAGGGAGATCCGCACCTCTCGCCCCGTCGCGAACGCGAGCGTCTTCTCGGCATCCAGATCGAAGGGGTTCGCCGTGGCGATCTCGAAGTACGAGTCGGTGACGTGCATCGGCAGGATCTGATACCTGCGCGCAACCTGTTCCGGCACCAAGTCGCGTGCCGATCGCTCGCTTTGCGTCACGTCGGCAAGCTTCAACCGAAACCGCGTGGTGAGGCGCGCAAGCAATTCCTCGTCCGTGATGAGTTCGGCTTCGACGACCATTCGCCAAAGCGAGGCCTGCTCATCCCCGACGGAGGATTCCGCGGCGGACGCCTCCATCTCGAGAACCTTCTCCTCGCCGATGAGGTCGACCACGGTCGGTCGCAGCCAAACATCACGAAACAGCGAAATGACGAACCTCCCGCAGACTCACCAGGTGTAGCCAATCTTGGTGAAACCTACCCCAAGCCGAAAGGGCGTGCACCAGACAGCGAACTCCAGGGACACGAAACTAGAGAATGCCCCACAAGTCGCGCCGGACGTCAACCACAACGCCGAGCGCCGGGTCTCGCAAGCGCATACCGACATCCAACCGCAACAGGCCGTGAAACCACTCCAGTCCCAAGCCGACCGCCGGTCGCACGCCTCCGGTCGGCATCCAGGGCACGCCCGGAACGACGCCCCCGCTCCAACCGGCCGACACGAACGGGGCCACGACGAGTTGGCGCCCGGTCGAGGCAAACGGTCCGAGGGGGATCGCGGGGAACGGCACCGGGACACGCCACTCGACGGACCCCAGAAGCTGCGAGCGTCCTCCCCACCGGCGGAACGTCTCCCCGACCATCGTGCCGCGCCCACCCCACACGAACGAGCGGTGCGGCGGGAGCTCCTCGGACCCCCACCCGGCGGTCCCCCGTAGCACCAACGCGGTTGGCCCCAGGGGCAGCTGCGCGCGGCCGTCACCGCGCGCGCGCACGTAGCGGACGCCGGGAGCGGTGCCCAGCTCCAGGTCCAGGCGACCGCTCCACCCGGCATTCAGCGACAACGCCGGCGACCGACGTTCCAGCGTGAGGCCTCCGCTCCACCACGTCCCCGATCCGAACTGCGGGTTCGCGCGGTACGTGCCCGTGATCGGTGACGCCGCCACCGCCACGCTGCCGGTCCGCTCGACGGCTCCGCGCGCCGTGACGCGCCCGCGCGCCCCAAGGACATAGCCAATCCGCATCTCGATGCGTTCGGACAAGTAATAGTCTCCGTAATCCAAGCCCGCTTCTTGGGCCAAGATGGAGTTCAACACTGGTGAGATGACCGGCTCGTCCCCAGCGTCCGTGATTGCGCGCGCCCCGGACGCTTGCAGCGTCCAGCGACCTGCGTCGAAGGTCAACCGCAGGCGAGCCTTGACTCGGTGGTCGGCGAAGCCGAACGACCCGCCCGCACGCATCTCCAGCGGCCCTCCGCCCGGGCGGACCACCCCGCCGAACCCCAGTGCGAGGCCCTCGACCCGGTTGACGTGCAGCAAGTCCGAGATCGACCCGACGCTGGGACGCACCGCGGCAATTCCGGACAGGACTCTGGCCCCGGCGACGGCGCCGATCTCCTCGCGGACGACCTCGAGGTCGAAGGTGGTGACCGGCCCCGTGGCACGCTCGATGGCCTCGGACAGTGGCTCATCCCAGCGATACGCCAGGCGCTCCTCCGGCGTGGCAGCCACAATTTCCTGACCGTGGAACAGCGAGTCCGGCAGACCGCGGTTGACCGCGTACGCGTCGATCTCCCATCGGCCTCGGATGATTCCTCGCGCGGGCAGGTCGAGCCACGCCGTCCGTCGACGGATCTCGATCTCCTGCCGTCGTGGGAGCCAATAGCGGCCCTCGAACAGGCCGTTCTCCAGCACGATGGTGATGTCCTCGAGGGTGTCGTCGAGATACGCCACCCGCGTGAAATTGAAGCGAAACACCACCAACTCCGCGGTCTCGACGTCCACGTACACACTGCCAATCACCCGCGGGAGGCCGAACTGCTTGGGGCGAACAACGATCTCGTGCACCTGCACGGTACGAGCCGGCAGGCGTAGCGTGATCGGGGCCTTGAGGGCAAAGTCGTACAACTCCGGTCCATCCGGTCCCAGCGGGTGGGGCACGTCCCGCACCTCGTCGCCCTGCCCCAATCTGATGCGGTTACTGAAGTTGTTCTGGACGATCCCGAGGTGGTCGCGGTGGTACTGGATGTCGGTGGGGAGATCGACCTGATCGCGCCGGCCCACGATTCGTTGCTTGCTGCTCGCCGGAGCGCGCCAATACACTTCCAGGGCCAGCTCGTCGGCCTTGACGAGCCGTGGGGGTTCCGCCAGTCCTTCACCCAACTGTGCAAGAAAGAAGACAAACCCGTGAGCACGCGCCTGATAATCCTGCAGCGAGGTGTCGGCCAGCCGCTCCGCGCGCCGGGCCATGGCGCGTCCCACGAGCACCATCGCCTCGTCCGTGTTCCACTCTTGAGCCGCGAGTGGCTCGGCGAGAAGTACGCTCGCGACGACAATCGCCGCCGCCATGACCGATCGAGGCATCGGTCGGCAATATCACGGGCGCTGCGGCGGGCGGCAACGGCGGTGGTGTGCGGCGCGGCCGCCGCGTGCGTGGACCTCGGCCCGATCGGCCAGCAGACGTTGGACACGTCCGAGCTCCTGATCTTGCCGTTGCAGTCGGGGGCGCCGACCGTGGCGGCGGCTTCCTTCACGGTACCAAACGGCCAGAGCAGCACCCATCAACTGCTCCACACGGACGCGTTCAACACCGTGTACTTCGAGATCCGCGTGCCCGCCGGCGCCTTCGCGAGCGTTAACGGTGATCCGGTTTCCCCCACGGGGTCGGTCACCATCACCGTGCAACCGCGGCCCGGAGCGTATGGATTCACACTGTCTCCCTCGGGCGTGGAATTCGTCTCGGCCAGCAGACCGTCGGTCCTGCTCTCGTTCGGCCAGTATGGCGACTTCAGCGCGGCAGACGGGTCACCGACGTACCCGAGCCGAGTGGATTACCTGGACGCCCTGAGTCTCTGGCTGGAGGTGTCCCCGGGGCGGTGGCAACGCGTGAGCGGATCGGGGGCCCAGGGTATCGACGAGCTCGGCGCTACCATACGGGAGCCGGGTTCCTATGTCGTGGCGGCGCCGCGATGACGCTGGACACGACCTACGAGGCGTTTCGCGCCGCGGCTGAGCCCGGTCATCTCGTGCCGGTGGCGCGGGAGATCTCCGCGGACACCCTAACCCCGGTCGCGGCTTACGCCGCACTGGCCCGGCCTCCATTCGGATTCTTACTCGAGTCGCTCGTGGGTGGGGAGCGCTGGGCGCGGTACACCTATTTGGGGACCGAGCCTCGGGAAGTTTGGCGGTATCAGGGTGGCAACGTCGAGCGGTGGACGCCGGCGACCGGCTGGCAGGCGGCCGGTGCCACCGCGGATCCGCTGGCGCACGTCGGGGCGATGCTGCGGCATGTGCGCGCCGTCGCCGCCCCCGGCCTGCCCCGATTCGTGGGTGGGGCTGTGGGGTTCTTTGCCTACGACGTCGTGCGCAGCCTCGAACGTCTTCCGGCCGGGCCGCCGGACGACTTGACCTTGCCGGACGCGGTGTTCGTGGTGGCGGATCGTTTGGTCATCATGGACAACGTGCACGCGAAGGCCGTCGGGATCGCCAACGTCGCGGCCCCGGACACGACCGACGAGGCATCGTTGCGCGAGGCGTTCGACGGTGCGCAGCAACGCATCACGGAATTGGTTGATCGCCTCGATCGCCCACCTCGACTTCATCCGCTGTCGTTGCATGCGACGGATCCGGTTGCGATTTCGTCGCCCTATGCACGCGACGCGTTCGAACGCGACGTGCTCGTCATCCAGGAGCACATCCGCGCGGGCGACGCGTTCCAGGTCGTGCTGTCGCGCAGACAAGACGCGCGGTTCACCGGCCGCCCGTTCGACGTGTATCGCGCCCTGCGCATGTTGAACCCCGCGCCCTACCTGTATTACCTCGACCTCGACGGCCTGCAGCTCGCCGGGAGCTCCCCCGAGGTGCTGGTGCGAGTCGAGGACCGTCATGTGACCTTGCGCCCGATCGCGGGCACGCGCACCCGCGGGACGACCCCGGAGCACGACGCGGTTCTACGCGGCGAGCTGCTGTCTGACCCCAAGGAACTCGCCGAGCACACGATGCTCGTGGATTTGGCCCGGAACGACGTGGGGCGCATAGCGGATTTCGGCTCCGTGGCCGTGACGGCGTCGCACGCGGTCGAGCGGTACTCGCACGTGCAACACATCGTCAGCCAGGTGGAGGGCCGCCTGCGGCCCGATGTGGACGCCATCGACGCCTTGCGCGCGTGTTTCCCGGCGGGCACGGTTTCAGGAGCGCCCAAGGTGCGCGCCATGGAGATTGTCGATGCGTTGGAGCCGACCCGCCGGGGACCGTACGCGGGCGCGGTGTGCTACATCGGGTGGGGTGCGCGCGCCATGGATGCAGCGATCACGATTCGGACCGCCGTGCTGCGTCCCGGGTGGGCCCACGTCCAGGCCGGAGCGGGCATCGTGGCCGATTCGGAGCCCGAGCGAGAGTTCCTCGAAACCGAACACAAAGCCGGCGCGGTGCTGCGCGCTGTCGCCATGGCAGGAGGTTCGCCAAGCACAGGGGCCCCGGATATATTCCCCTCCCCGGAGGGATCGCGGTGAACGCCTACAAGTTCCTGAGCACGGCTGGAGACCAGACCATTGACGTGAAGCCAGGCCAGACCATCGTGGTCGGGCGTGCCGTCACGAGCGATTTCCCGATCTACGATCCAACGGTCTCGCGCAAGCACGCGGAGATCTCCATCGCCGACCACGGCGGCGTGCACGTGCGCGACCTCGGCTCCGCCAACGGGACGTTCGTCAACGGGCAGCAGATCACCGAAATGGTGGCCAACGGCGACGATGTCGTGACGTTTGGGAAGGCCGCCTTCAAAGTCGTCGAGGTCGTTCCACCGGCACGCCAGGCACCGGCGGCGAAGGAACCCGGGGCACGGCCTCCGGACGCGACCATCGTCCGCCAGGTTGCCATCAAGGACCCGCGCAAGGAGTCGGCCGAGGTCCGCAAGAGCGGCGCCCACGCCATCGACCGAGCGATGAGCACTCAGGAGGCTCAGGCTCAGAAGCTCGCGATGCTGCTCGACATCTCCAAGGAGCTCTCCAAACAGCAGGAAGTGGACAAGCTGCTGGGTAAGATCGTGGACATCTGTTTCGAGGTCATGAGGGTCGATCGCGTCTCGATCATGCTGCTGGAGGGAGAGGTCAGCGCGCAGAACCTCGTGCCGCGAGTCGCCAAGAACCGTCTGGGCGACACCGGCGGCGTCAAAGTGCCGACGACCATCGCGCAGCGGGCGGTCGAGGAACGTCTGGCGATCCTCTCCGACAACGCCGCGGCGGACTCACGGTTTGGCGGCGCCTCGATCGTCATCCAGAGCGTGCGCAGTGCCATGGCCGCGCCGCTCATCAGCAGCAATGGACGGGTGCTCGGACTGATTTACGTGGACAGCCAGACGGCCCTCAGCTCCTTCGGCGATGAGGACCTTGAGTTCCTCATCGCGTTCTCCGGCATCGCGCAGGTCGCGATCGAGAACAGTCAGCTCACCGAGCGCATTCAGCGCGAAGCGGTGGTCCTGTCCAATTTCCAGCGGTACTTCGCCCCGGACCTCGCGTCGCAGATCGCCGGCCAGGCCGAGGCGGTGCAGCTGGGCGGCACCAAGCGACCGGTCGTGGTGTTCTTCTCCGACATTCGCGGCTTCACGTCCATGTCGGAGACCATGAATCCGGACGAAATCGCGTCGCTGCTCACCGAGTACTTCACGGAAATGGTGGAGATCGTGTTCGAGCACGGCGGCACGCTCGACAAGTTCATGGGCGATGCGATCATGGCCCTCTGGGGCGCCCCACTCTCACGCGAGGATGACGCCGACCGCGCCATGCGTGCCGCCATCGAGATGCAGGAGACCCTGACCAAGCTGAATCAGAAGTGGGCGCAGGAAGGACGCTTGCAGCGTGTCAACATCGGGATCGGGATCAATTTCGGCGAGGTCTTCGCCGGCAACATCGGGTCCGATCGGCGGCTCGAGTACACGGTGATCGGCGACGCCGTCAACGTGGCCTCACGCTTGTGCTCCAAAGCCGGGCCTGGGGAGATCATGATCTCCGAGCCGTTCTACGCGTCCCTCAAGCGGCCCCCCGAGGTGCAGGCGCTCGACTCCATCCAGCTCAAGGGGAAGGCGCAAGCTGTCCCGGTCTATCGGGTGAAACGGTAGGGCGCTCCGACAGCCGCCAGCAGTTCGACGACGATCCGCAGCGGCAGACCGATCACACTGAAGTAGTCCCCGTCAATCCGCTCCACGAGCACGGCGCCAAACCCCTGCAAGCCGTAGCCACCGGCCTTGTCCATGGGTTCACCGGAGTCCACGTACGCGTGGATGGTCTCCTCCGACAGGCTGCGAAACCAGACCCTCGTCACGTCGCAGCGCTCGTGCACCGTCCCGTCGCGCACCACGGCGACCGCCGTGATTACGCGATGCGCTCGGCCGGACAGCAGCGCTAGCATCCGACGGGCGTCCCGGACGTCGACGGGCTTGCCAAGGATCCGCTCGTCCACCACCACCAGCGTGTCGGCGGCGAGCACGATGCGATCGGGGTGCTCGGCGGCGACGGCCGTCGCCTTCAACCGAGCCAGACGCACGGCGAGCGACTCCGGCAGCTCGCCGGGTTCCGGCGTCTCGTCGATGCGCGCGGAAACGACCTCGTGCGGAATATCCAGCATCTCGAGCAGCGTGTGTCGCCGCGGCGACCCGGAAGCGAGGATGATCACCGCTCGAGCAGCAGGGTGACCGGTCCGTCGTTCACCAGCGACACGTCCATCGCGGCGGCGAACACGCCGGTCTCCACCCGCAGCCCTGTCGCTTGCAACGACTGCACAAAGCGGGAGTACAGCGGTTCCGCCACCGCCGGTGAGGCCGCCGCCACAAACGATGGCCGGCGCCCCTTGCGGGCGTCACCGTAAAGCGTGAACTGCGACACGACGAGCACACTCCCGCCGACCTCGGTGATCGATCGATTCATCTTTCCGTCGTGATCCGGGAAAAGCCGGAGGTCTCGAATCTTGTCCGCCATCCACTGGACCTGAGGCGGTGCGTCGTCATGCGTGAACGCGACGAGGAGAACGTATCCGCGGCGGATGGACGCGGATACGGCTCCATCGATCGCGACCGCCGCTTCTCGCACCCGCTGCAGCACAACCCGCACGGGTGCGCCGTCCTATTCGACCGTCACGGACTTCGCGAGGTTGCGCGGGCGATCCACATCGCAGCCCCGGCGGACCGCGGTATAGTACGCGAAGAGCTGCAGCGGCAGCACCGTGAGCACCGGCGTGAGGAAGTCCAGCGTTGGCGGAATCGTCAGCGTGTGCTCGGCGAGCGCCGCGATCTGCTCGTCGCCCTCCGTGACAACCGCAAGAACCTTCCCGCCGCGCGCCCGCACCTCCTCGAGATTGGACACGATCTTCGTATGCACCGCGTCGTGCGGCGCCACGAAGACTACCGGCATCATCTCGTCGATCAGCGCGATCGGCCCGTGCTTCATTTCAGCGGCGGGATACCCTTCCGCGTGGATATACGAGATTTCCTTGAGCTTGAGCGCACCCTCGAGCGCCACAGGGAAATTGTACCCCCGACCCAAGTACAGCGCGTTCTGGGCCCGCATGAACGTCTCCGCAATGCGCTCGACTCGCTTGGCCCCTTTCAGCACGAGCTCGACCTGTTCCGGCAGGCGCTGCAATGCGCGAACGATCTCCCGCCCCTGCAGCACGGAAAGCGCCCGGAGCCTCCCCAACCGAAGCGTGAAGAGCGCCAGCGCCACGACCTGCGAAGTGAACGCCTTGGTGCTCGCCACACCGATCTCGGGACCCGCGTGGATGTAGATGCCCCCATCGACGTCGCGGGCGATGGAGCTACCGACCACATTGACGACGCCGATCGTCCGCGCTCCGCGGTGTTTGGCCTCCCGCAGCGCCGCGAGCGTGTCGGCCGTCTCGCCGCTCTGCGAGATCCCGATCACCAGCGTGCGTTCATCCAACACCGGATTGCGATAGCGTAGCTCGGAGGCGTACTCGACCTCGACCGGAATCCGCGCCAGCTCCTCCAGCATGTACTCGCCGATCAGTGCCGCGTGCCATGACGTGCCGCACGCGGTGAGCACGATCCGCTCGATCGCGAGCAGCTCCTTGTCCGTCATGTTCAGTCCCGAGAGCTTGGCCGTTCCCTCTTCTTCGAGGAGCCGACCTCTCAGTGTCGTGCGGATGCTCTCGGGCTGATCGAGAATCTCCTTGAGCATGAAGTGGGCGTACCCGCCTCGCTCGATCTTGCCAAGATCCCAATCCAGCTCCACCGACGGCTTGTCGATCTCGGTTGAATCGAGGTCCAGCACCTGGTGCCCGTTGGGGCGGAGGACGGCGATCTCGCCATCGTCCAGATACACGACTGTGCGCGTGTACTCCAACACGGCGGCCGCATCCGACGCCACGAACTGCTCGCCCTCACCGACGCCGATCAGGAGTGGAGACCCGTTGCGGGCGACCACCAGCACGTCGGGCTCGCGCCCGGACATCACCGCGATTCCATAGGCGCCCTCGACCTCACGCAGGGCCGCGGCGACCGCGTCCACCAATGAGCCGCGGTAGAACTGCTCGATCAGATGCGCGAGCACCTCCGTGTCGGTCTCGGATCGGAACGTATGACCCCGCTCGACGAGCGCCTCACGCAGCGTGGTGGCGTTCTCGATGATGCCGTTGTGCACCACCGCCACCGTCCCACCACAGTCGATGTGCGGGTGGGCGTTGGCCTCGTTGGGCACGCCATGCGTGGCCCACCGGGTGTGCGCGATTCCCAGGAGCGAGTGGAGCTTGAGCGGCGCCAGATGCTCGCGGAGCCCGTTGACGCGACCGGCGACTCGCTCCACGTGCAGACCGCCGTCGCGCAAGACCGCGACCCCAGCCGAGTCGTACCCTCGGTATTCCAACCGGGCCAACCCGTCGAGCAGCAGCGGCATGGCGTTCCGCCGACCGACATAGCCTACAATCCCGCACATATCAGCTCCGTCCATCCAAGGTGGCGCGCGCCCGCTCGATCAACTCCTGGGCGTCACGTGCGTCTGGGGCCTCGGCAATGAGCCGGATCACCGGCTCGGTCCCCGACGGTCGAACGTGCAACCAGCGCCCACTCCACGCAAATCGCAGGCCGTCTTGCCGGTCAACCCCGGGAGCATCGAGCGCGGACTCCAGCTGTTGGTAAATCTCATCTAACCGGTTCGCATACTTCATCTTAGCTTTGACAATAACATACCGCGGCTGGCCAGCCACTAGACCACTGACACTCCGTCCGGACCGCGCGACCAGGTCCAGAACGAGGGCTGCGGCCAGCGGGGCGTCCCTCCCCAGATGGAAGCTGGGCAGCATGACGCCCCCGTTCCCCTCTCCTCCCACCACGGCACCCCGTTCCCGCAGCCCCCTCGCGACATGGGCCTCACCCACCGGCACCCGCACCACCATCGCCCCAAAGGGCTTCGCGGCATCATCGACTACGAGCGACGTGGACAAGTTCACCACGACCGGTCCCACACGCCGTTCGAGCACCGTCCGAACCGCGAACGCCAGGGTGTAGTCTTCGCCGATCGGCCCACCGGTTTCGTCCACCAGCGCCAGCCGGTCCCCATCGGGATCCACCGCCATACCCAGGTCGGCGCCCGACGACCGCACGAGCTGCGAGAGCGCGCCGAGGTTCGCGGGAATCGGTTCCGGCTCGCGGGGGAACTGCCCGTCGGTCTCCAGATCCATGCCGATGATCCGGCACCCCAACCGATCGAGGAGCAGGGGCATGATCGCGCCACCCACGCCACGGACACAGTCCAGCGCCACCGTCAACTGTCGGGCGCGAACCGCCGCGCCGTCCACGTAGGGCACGCGCAGCACTCCGTCCACATGCCGTGCGATCGCCGTAGTATCCTCGACGAGCGTTCCTCGCGGTGGATGATCCGGCGCTGGCGGGCCGTCCGCCAGGGCAAACAGCTGGCGCGCGCGGTCGCGATCGAGGAACAATCCGTCCTCGCCAATGAATTTGAGTGCGTTCCACTCGATTGGGTTGTGGCTGGCCGTGATGACAATCCCTCCGGCGGCGCGATGGTGCTCCACGGCCAGCTGCACGGTCGGCGTCGGCACGATGCCACAGCTCACGACGTCCATGCCAAGGGCCTGCAGCGCGGCCGCCGCCGCGGCCGCGTATTCCTTGCCCGACGCTCGGGAGTCCCGTCCCAACACCACTACCCGGCCATGCGTTCCACAGAGCACGCCGAACGCACGGGCATAGCGCGCGATGACGGCCGGCGTCAGATCGCTGCCCACCAAGCCGCGAACCCCCGAGACCCCACGCATCAACGTGCCGCTCACCGCGACCATCTCCGATCGTGTAAGTGCATTGTGCAACCATAGTTGCTCCCTGTGAGGGCAGCAACTCGGGATGTTGCCGAAAGCGATTCCAGACGTGTACGTTCACCCGGCCACGAGAACCGAGCGGTCATGACTCGTATCTTCGACGACGATCTGGATTTCGCACTACCCACGCGCGCCGTACACGCTGGGCAGAAACCCGAGGAAGTCACGGGCGCCATCATGACGCCCATCTTCCAGACATCGACCTACGTCCAGCCGGCACTGGGACGGCACACGGGGTTCGAGTACGCGCGAACCCGTAATCCGACCCGCGACGCCCTGGAGCGCAACGTCGCCGCGCTCGAGGGCGCGACTCATGGATTCGCCTTCTCGTCGGGCCTGGCCGCGACCGACGTCGTGCTCAAGCTGTTGAACACGGGTGACCATGTCATCTCCGGCGAGAATGTGTACGGCGGCACGCATCGTCTGATGACACAGGTCTTCGAGCGGCTGGGGTTGCAGTTCAGCTTCGTCGACACGAGAGACCTCGACGCAATCGCGGCCGCGTGTTCCGCCACGACCCGCATGGTGTTCGTCGAGAGCCCGACAAACCCCATGATGCGCTTGACCGATCTCACGGCCGTCGGCAACCTCTGTCGCGATCGCGGTCTCATCTTCGTGGTCGACAACACATTCGCGACTCCCATCTTCCAACGACCGTTGGAGCACGGGGCGACGCTCGTGTTGCACTCCACCACCAAGTACTTGAACGGACACAGCGATATGGTCGGCGGCATCGTGTTGACGAGCGACGACGATCTCGCGGGGCGCCTCGCCTTTTTGCAGAATGCCGCGGGCGCCGTACCCGGGCCACTCGACTGCTGGCTCGCGCTCCGCGGAACGAAGACGTTGCCACTCCGCATGGAGCGCCACGATGCCAACGGGCGTCGACTCGCCGCATGGCTCGCCGAGCACCCGGCGGTGCGGCGCGTGCACTACCCCGGGCTCCCCGATCATCCGCAGCATGAGTTGGCGCGGCGGCAGATGCGTGGCTTCGGCGGGATGATCTCATTGGAGCTTGGGACCATCGAGCACGCGCGCACGATGGTGGAGAATCTCCGGCTCTTTGCGCTGGCGGAGTCGTTGGGCGGCGTGGAGAGCCTGGTGGGACATCCCGCATCCATGACCCATGCGAGCGTGCCCGAAGGTTTGCGACAATCCATGGGGTTGAGCCCGGGCCTGGTGCGCCTGTCCGTCGGCATTGAGGACGCCGATGATCTCCAGGTAGATCTCGACCGGGCGCTGCGTGCCGCGAGCTAGCGTCGTGTCCCAGGCGACTCTGACGGTGCATACTGAAACCGGCCTGCCCCACGGCCGTACGGTGAACCGACTCTATCGTTCCGACGTACGGAGGCACACATGACCGCGACCCCGATGAACCGTCCACAGACCGTGCTCGAGAACATCTCGGCGGTGACGTGGGAGCACCCCGCGGATCGAGCGGCGCTGCAGACCTTGCGCTCGGTCCCGGGATTCAACGAGGCCGTCAAGAAGATCGTCGGATTTTTTGGCGACCGTGGCATTCAGTTGATCTTCCAGGCGAATGCCGTGCGCGTCGGCCCCACGCAGTTCCCCCGGCTGCACACGCTGATGACCGAAGTGAACACCACCATGGATTGGCCCGAGCAACCCCCACTGTTCGTGACGCAAACACCGCTCGTCAACGCCAGCGCCGTCGGCGTCGACCATCCGTTCATCGTGATCAACTCCGCGACATTGCGGCTGCTGGACGAACGGGAGACACGCGTTCTGCTTGGCCACGAGTTGGGCCACGTCATGAGCGGGCATGCGCTGTACCGGACCGTCACGCTGCTGATCCTCCTGTTCGGCTTTCAGAACCTGCCGTTCTTGGCCGGGCTCGCCCTGCTCCCGATCAAGCTCGCGCTGCTCGAGTGGTATCGCAAAAGCGAGCTGTCGTCCGACCGGGCCGGCCTGCTGGCCAGCCAGGATCCCGAAGCCGCCCGCAGCATCTTCCTGCGCCTAGCCGGCGGATCTGAGCGTCACGCCGAAGTACCGTTGCTCGAGGGCATGAATCTCGACACCTACATGGAGCAGGCCCGGGAGTACGAAGCGTTGGGCGGACCACTCGATGCCATCTACAAGTTGCTGAATACGGCGGGCATGACGCATCCGTTCCATACCCTGCGGGCCGCCGAACTGCAGCGTTGGATGGATGGCGGCTCCTATGAACGGATCCTCGGCGGTGAGTTCGTGCACCGTGGCACGGAAGAGGACCGGCGGCCCTTGGGCCCTGACCTCGGTGAGGCGGCCCGACACTACGCGAAGGGCGCCAAGGAAACGGTGACGCAGGTGGCCGACGCCGCGCGCCGCGCAGCCTCGGCGTTTTCGGACGCCATCAAGGAGCGGACGAAGCCGTGAAGATCCTCGTCGTAGGCGGGGGCGGGCGCGAGCACGCGCTCGCCTACGCCTTCGCGAAGACGTCCACAGTGTACTGCCTGCCCGGGAACCCCGGCTCGGCAACCGTTGCGACCAATCTCCCCGGCTCACCTTCCAACGCAAGCATCGTGATCGACGCGGTCCGAGCGCACCACATCGACCTCGTGGTCGTGGGGCCGGAAGCACCGCTGGCGGCCGGCCTCGCCGATGCTCTGAACGCCGCGGACATCCGCGTATTCGGCCCATCCGCGCGCGCAGCCCGCATCGAGTCTTCCAAAGCTTATGCGAAGGATCTCATGCGCCGCGCCGGCGTACCGACGGCCACGAGCCGCACGTTCACCGGCCTGGCGGACGCGCGGGTCTACATCGAGACACACGCCGAGCCGTTGGTGGTCAAAGCGTCCGGCCTGGCGGCCGGCAAGGGTGCGATCGTGTGTGAGACCAGGGCGGCCGCGCTGGCCGCGGCCTCGGAGATGTTCGGAGGGCGCTTTGGCGACGCGGGGAGCGAGGTGATCGTCGAGGCGTTCCTCGAGGGTGAGGAGCTATCGGTCCTCGCGATCACGGATGGAGAGCGCGTGATGTTGCTCCCACCCGCCCAAGACCACAAGCGCCTCGGCGAGGGCGATCGCGGGCCCAATACCGGGGGCATGGGAGCGTACACACCGGTGTCGATCGCGACACCGTATCTCCTGGACGCAGTTGTGACAAAGGTGATCGACCCCGTGCTGCGCCAAATGATGACGGAGGGTGACAGGTTCAGGGGTGTGCTCTACGCCGGCCTGATGTGCGGAGCTGACGGCGAACCGGCCGTGGTGGAGTTCAACTGCCGATTCGGCGATCCCGAAGCGCAGGTTGTGCTCCCGGCCGTGCGCGCGGATTTGGCCGAGCACTGTTGGCGGGTGGCGGCCGGTGAGCCTTGGTCCCCTCGGGAGCGGCTGCCGGCCGAGCGGGCGGTCGTCACAACGGTCATCGCGGCCGGAGGCTACCCGGAAGCCCCCCACCAAGGGGCGGTCATCAGGATCCCCGACCATCTGCCGGAGGCGACATTGCTCTTCCACGCAGGCACGTCGCGGGATGCGGGGGGCACGCTTCGGGCCGCAGGCGGAAGGGTGCTGTGCGCTACCGGACTGGGCGACACCGTGGCCGAGGCGGCGATGCGAAGCCGCCAGCTCGCCGCGGCGGTCTCGTTCGAGGGTGCCCAGTACCGCCGCGACATCGCTTGGCGGGAGGTCGCCCGTGCCGGAGCTTCCTGAGGTAGAAACCCTCGTACGGGAACTCAGGCCACAGCTGGTTCGCAGATCGCTCACCACCGTCCGACTCCATCACCGCGACGTCGTGCGGGGCGTGAGCGCCACGCACCTCCTGCGCGTGCTCGAAGGCAACCGCGTCCGAGCGGTTCAGCGCCGGGCCAAACATGTGGTGATCACCCTGACGTCGGGTGACCGACTCGTGATCCAGCTTCGCATGACCGGCTCGTTGCTCGTCCATGGACGCGCACTGGACGCCGAACGGCGCCGCCATGTCGTCCTCGAGGCTGCCATAGGTCGCGGTCGTTGGTTCGTGTTCCGGGATGTTCGTCGCCTCGGCACGCTGCAGCTGTTGGACGAGCAGGCGTGGGCTGCCTATACTGCGCGCATCGGCCCGGAGCCGCTGGACGCGGGTTTCGACCTGAACGCCTTCGTGCAGTGCATGAGCGGAACCCGCCAGGCAGTGAAGAAGGCCTTGATGGACCAGCGGCGCCTTGGCGGAGTCGGCAACATCTACGCGAATGAGGCGCTATTCCGTGCACGCATCGATCCTTCGAGGCCGGCGGATCGCATCGATCGACGAGCGTGGCGGCGTCTCTTTCGCGAGGTTCGCGCAGTATTGCGCGAAGGCATCTCGGCTGGAGGAACGACCGTGCGCGACTATCGCACGAGTACGGGAGCCACGGGCAGCTACCAGCACGTTCTCCGGGTGTACGGCCGACCGGGCGAGCCGTGCGTCCGGTGCCGCACGGCGCTCGTGACCACACACGCCATCGACGGGAGGGCCACGACGTTCTGCTGGCGCTGCCAGGGGGTGGACGTCCGGTGAAGATCGCCGTGGTCTTCGACACGCCGCATGTGGGTTGGGCGGACGAGGACTTCAAGCGTGAGGTCGCGGCCGAGGTCGAAGAGCCCGAATACGAGATTGCCGAAGCCCTCCTCGCCCGGGGTCACGATACCCGGCTCATCGGCGTGCACGACGACTTGACCCATCTCGTGGAAGAGTTGCGCGACTTCCGGCCCCACCTGGTATTCAACTGCGCCGAGGGATTCGCCGGCCAGTCGAACTTGGACTACGTGTATCCGGCCCTCTTCGAGGCCGAGGGTCACCCGTATACCGGCTCGCCCCCGATATGCCTCCTCACGACTCGCAACAAGGCCATGAGCAAGAAAGTGCTCGCGTACCATGGGGTGCGCGTGCCGGGGTTTGCCACGTACATGCTGGGCGAAGTACCCGACGCACCGCCGCCGCTTGCCTTTCCCCTCATCGTCAAGCCGCTGCAGGAGGACGCGTCGGAGGGCATCGCGATGGCGTCGATCGTCCAGGATGTCGCAGACCTGCGAGAGCGGACGGTGTGGGTGCATGAGCGGTTCCGGCAACCGGCGATTGCCGAGGAGTACATCGAGGGCCGCGAACTGTATGTCGGACTCGTGGGCAATGGAGCCAATCTCGCGATATTGCCCCTCGTCGAGCTGGTGTTCGACAACGACAGCACCCGTCCCGAAGAGCGTATCGCCACGAAAGCGGCCAAATGGGACGTCCCCTATCGGGAGCGAAAAGGCATCAAGAACGTCTTCGCCCGGCCGATCGCCCAGTCCGCCAAGGACGAGATCCATGCCGTGTGTCGCGCCGCGTTTCCCGCGCTCTGGCTCCGTGATTACGGCCGGCTCGACGTGCGACTCACCGGCGACAACCAGGTATGGGTGATCGAGGCTAACGCCAATCCCTTCATCAGCTTCGGGCACGACATGGCCAACGCAGCGGAAAAGGCCGGCATGGATTACTATGCGTTTGTCGAACGCCTTGTCATCACCGCAGCGGAGCGCTATGGCCGGACGTAGAGCCCGACGTCGCCATCCCACTCCTCGCCCCGAGCTTCGGTGTCGGTGCGGGCAATCCCTCCAGCGATTCTGGTCCTTCTGCCCATGGTGCGGCCGCAACCAGACGTGGGCAGACGAGCCACCCACCACCGGCGCCGAGTGCTACCAGTGCGGATGGATGGTGTCGGACAGCCATGTGTACTGTCCATGGTGCGCGGCGCACATCTTCGAAGAAGGCTATTCCGCCGTGACGCCGCTCAAGGCCCCCAAGGGATTTCGCTTCGACGCTCCCTGCGACTGGGGCTGCGGTGGAGGCGTCCAGTACCCCATGCCCTACTGCCCCTGGTGTAGTGGGGAGCAGGACTGGCCGGCTGAGGACTTCGAAGGCAGCTGTCCGCACTGCGACCGTGGTGTCGACGACTGGATGAGCATCTGCCCGTGGTGCGGCTTCGACGCCACCGGTCAGGACTTGATCCAGCGTGCGCTCACTCGGGTACGGCGCCTGCTGCTCGTCGCGCGCATACGCGATTGGGGGTACCGCATTCTGCTTCGCCCGGGCGTCTCCGGCGTGGATCCCAAGGCTCCGAAGATCGTCGAGATCGATCGGGATTATGTCGTGAACACGCGACGCGAAGAAGTGCCTTGGACGCTGCTGGTCGGCCTGCTTTGCCACGAACTCGGACACAGCTTCCTGTACTACCATTGGACGCTGACGCGCCGCCCCGAGTTCCGGCGCATCTTCGGTGAGGTCAACAAGGCCTATCGCGTGAGTGACGAAACTTGGGTGAATCTCGCGCGCAAGCGGGTGAGTTCCGTTCGACCCGAGTATGTCACGGCCTACGCGGCCACGCATCCGTTGGAGGACTTCGCCGAAACATTCAGGCTGTACGTGCAGCGCCGTGGCAGGATGCGGGAGTTGCTTGCCGAAGTCGGCCGGGCCAACAAGGATGTGATCGTCTATGAGCGGTTTCTGCTGCTCCATCGGTTCGTGCGTGCGCTGAGGGGATGGCAGTAGGCGCGCTCACTCTGGGGCTGCAGGATCACGCGCTCCTGCATCGCCGAGTCAAGGCGTTGGCCGAGAAGCGGCCCGGCGTCTATCGGATGCTTGACGCCACCGGTCAGGTGGTGTACGTCGGCAAGGCGAAGGAAATCCGCACGCGGCTCCTGTCGTACTTCCGCGCCCGCTACCCCGAGCAGAAGGCCGCACGCATTCTCCACTCGACGGCGGACATTCAATGGACCTACGCTCCGTCGGAGTTTGCCGCGTTGCTGCGGGAGCTGCGGCTCATCCAACGGCACCATCCCCGCCACAACGTGCGCATGAATCGGCTGCGACGAGCCGGCTTCATCAAGCTGTCGGACGGACCGGCCCCGATGCTCTACGTGGGCCGGTCCGTGGGCGGGAGCGATGTTCGCCACTACGGTCCTTTTGCGCAGACCAGCCAACTGCGAGACGCCCTCCTGGTGCTGAATCACCTGCTTGGGTTGCGAGACTGCGCGCTCCGCACGGCCATCGCCTACGCCGAGCAGGGGGACCTGTTCTTGCCCGACCGACGGGCAGGCTGCATCCGGCATGAGCTGGGTACCTGCACGGCCCCGTGCGCCGGTTTCGTGTCCGAAGCGGAGTATCGCCGGCGGGTCGACGTGGCGACCGCGTTCATCGAAGCACGGGCGATCGAGCCGCTTGATCAGGTCGTGCGAGCAATGGATCGGGCGAGCGATTCGCAGAACTACGAGCTCGCGGCATGGTGGCGCGAGCGATTTGACGCGCTCACCTGGTTGCTGGGCGCGTGCGCGCAGGCGCACGCGGCCGTCGAAGCCTTGAGTTTCGTGTATCATGACCCGGGAACGTTCGGCGACGATCGCGCCTATATCATCGTGCGTGGAACCGTGCGGGAGAGCGCCGCGAGCCCTCGCACCCCGATCGAGCGCGAAGCGTTTCGTTCACTGGTGAGCCAACATGTCGGCGCTCGTGGCAGCCCGGGCCCGATTCCGGTCGAGGCCATCGACGAGACGCTGCTGCTCCTCAACTGGTTCCGGCGGCGACCGGGCGCCATGCGCCGAACGGTCCCGCTCGAGCAGTGGCTCGGGGAGAACTGAGCGCCATGGGTCTCTCCGTCCTCATGATCCTCGTCGGCCTGGCACTGCTGTTCGCCGGCGGACACTGGCTGGTCAAGGGTGCCACCGCCATTTCCCTGCTCGCCCGCGTCTCGACGACGGTCGTCGCGCTCACGGTCGTTTCCATGGGCACGAGTATGCCGGAGCTCGCCGTGAGTCTCACCGCGGCCCTCCGCGGCTCCACCGATATCTCGTACGCCAACGTCGTCGGGTCGAACATCTTTAACGTCGGCGCGATCCTCGGGGTCGCCGCGCTCATGGCCGTGATCCCCGTGCGGCAGCAGACCCTGCGGCTGGAATACCCCATCATGTTCGTCGTCTCGCTGCTCGCCCTCGCGTTTGCGCACGATCGCGTCGTCGACCGCCTCGAAGGGTTCGTGCTGATGACGCTGCTCGTGGGGTTCGTGGGACTCATGATCGTGCTGGCTCGATCGGAGGTGCATACGGCCGAGGAGTCCGAACCGCGTGAGCTGCGACGCCGCATGCACCTGCGCAACGGTCAGTCAACGGCGTGGCTCAGAAGCGCCTTCCTGGTCGCCGTCGGAATCGCGGTGCTGGTCGCGGGAGCGGAGCTCTCGGTGCGGGGGGCGGTGACGATCGCCGAAGTCATGGGTATCGAGGAGCGGATCATTGGGCTCACGGTGATCGCGATGGGCACAAGCTTACCCGAGCTGGCAACCAGCGTCGTGGCCGCACGGCAGGGAGAATCGGAAATCGCGCTCGGCAACGTGGTGGGCTCCAACATCTTCAACTTGCTTGGGATTCTCGGCGTCACTGCGGCGATCGTGCCCGTGCCGGTGAACGCCCGGGCGCTTGCGCTCGACAACTGGGTGATGCTCGCCTTCGCCGCCGTCATGCTTCCCATGATGCTGTGGCAGCGGCGCGTGTCCCGAACCGATGCGACGATTCTGCTCGCCGGCTTCGTCGTCTATATCGCGTTCTTGATCATCTGGGGGTGAACCTCAGCCGCGCCCGAGCGACACGATGCGCGCACGGGGTGGAATCCCCGGCTCCAGCTCCATGATCCCCACGGACGGTGGCACGCCCAGGCGGGGTGCGCCGGCCGATCCGGGGTTCATCACCGTGACCGTCTTGTCCACGAGTTCGAGACACGGTTCGTGGGTGTGACCGAAGACGATGATCTCCCCAGCCGGGAACATGGCGTGCAATCCACCGGGCGTCGGCTTGCCGAGTTGATCGCCGTGCGTCAGCACGAGCATGAAGCCGTCGAGTTCGACCTCCACGGTACGCTTGCACCACCGGCGCACGTCCCAAGTATCGGTGTTGCCGTGAACCGCCAGCACCGGCGCGAGGGTCTCGAGGTCGCGCACGATCTCGATCGGGCCGATGTCGCCCGCGTGAAGAACGAGATCCACAGCGGCGAACACGTCGAGCACCTCGGGGTGCAGATACCCGTGCGTGTCCGAGATGACGCCGAGCCTCACTGCTCTATGACCGCCACCGCGGGACGACCTCGGCGGCGATGCCCATGTGGTCGAGGATCCGCTGCACGATGAAATCCACGAGGTCCTCGACCCTTCCGGGGCGGTGATAGAACCCCGGCGCGGCCGGCATAATCGTGGCGCCCGCTTCCGTGAGCGCGACGAGGTTGCGCAGGTGAATCAGCGACAGCGGCGTCTCACGGGGCACGAGAATCAGCGGCCTGCGCTCCTTGAGGGTGACGTCCGCCGCCCGTTCGACCAGAGATCGGCTCGCGCCGGCTGCGATGCCAGCCACGGTGCCCATGGAACACGGGCAAATGACCATGCCGGCGCTGCGCGCCGAGCCGGAGGCCGGCGTAGCCCCCCGATCAGTGTCGTCGTAGACTTCGATCGACGACCAATCACCGCCCGTCGCCCTCGTAAGTTCCTCCAACGACCGGATACCGGTTTCCGTCTCGAGGAGACGCCAACCGTGGCTCGACACTACGAGTCGCACGGAGACACGGGCTTGGGCGAGCGTCTCGATCAGTCGCACGGCATAAGGCCCACCCGACGCGCCGGTGACCGCGACGGTCCAAGGGTTGCCGCTCATCGCTTTCTCCGGTTCGGAGTGGGGGTCTTGTGGGGATGCCGCTGAGGTCCCAAAGGCGCTGGTGGTCGGGTCGCACCTCGCCCGTCGCCTCGCTTGACCCTCGAGCCAACCCGCTTCCGTCCCGGCCGACCGACCGTTCGCTTCATAGCACGCGATCTCCCAACGCGAACACCAGGACGACGAGGCTCATGACACCGTTCATGCGGAAGAACGCGGCGTCAAGATGCGTCAGATCTCCCGGGCGCACCAGCCGATGCTCCCACGCCAAAAGCCCCGCCGCGACGAGCACACCGAGGAAATACACCGCGCCGAACGGCGTGAAGACGCCGAATGCTGCCAGCATCGCGATGGTGGCTCCGTGCAACTGCTTCCCCACCAGAATGCTCCGGTGCTCACCCAGGAGCACCACGGCGCTCCGCAAGCCAACCCTGCGATCGAAGTCCTGATCCTGCAGCGCGTAGAAGATGTCGAATCCCGCCACCCATGTCAGGACGGCGAACGCCACCACCAGGAGGGCCAACCAGGGTGCGTCCCATCGGCCCGCGACGGCCAAGTAGCCGGCAACAGGGGCGATGGCCAAGCTTCCGCCCAGCCAGAGATGCGACCAGTGCGTGAATCGCTTCGTGAAGCTGTAGCCAAGAATCCACGCGAGGGCGAGAGGGCTCAACGCGAGGCATACGGGGTTGAGCAGAGCGGCCGACCCGACGAAACCGAGAGCGGCGACCACCACGGCTACCCAAGCCTCCCGAACCGATAATCCTCCCGCAGGGAGCTCGCGCAGGCTGGTTCGCGGGTTGGCGGCGTCGAAATCGCGATCGACGATCCGGTTGAAGCCCATCGCGGCGAAGCGCGCCGCCGTGAACGCCACGGCAACCAGTCCGAGGACACGACCGGAAACCACATACCCGAACGAGGCATACACGACCCCAAGGAGTGCGAACGGCAGGGCGAACACCGTGTGCGGAAGCTTCACGAGGTTCACGTACCGCACGATCCGCGAGCGACCCCGATAGGTCTGGCCGTCGATCGCGCCCGCGTGGG
Organism: Gemmatimonadales bacterium; assembly: GCA_036397755.1. Classification (GTDB taxonomy): domain Bacteria; phylum Gemmatimonadota; class Gemmatimonadetes; order Gemmatimonadales; family GWC2-71-9; genus CAMYLY01. Next base: position 34,010 of record DASWII010000059.1, read on the forward strand.
GGGACCGGGCGGTCTGCGCGCCGGTCACGGTTCGCGTCTCAACCGGAGATCGATACCCAGCTCGTGCCACATCGCGTCCACCCGTGCCCGGGTCTCCTCGTCCATCGCGATGCGATCAGGCCATTCGCGGTCGAACCCCTCCTCTTTCCACTTCCGCGTCGCATCGATTCCCATCTTCGACCCGTATGTGAAGGCCGCCGAGGAATGATCGAGTACATCGACCGGCCCGAGCGTGAACCGCACGTCCCGCTGCGGATCGATGTGGTTCAACGCCACCCACCATGCCTCATCCGGATTGCGTACGTTCACATCCCGGTCCACGACCACGATCATCTTCGCCAGCGACATCAATCCCATACCCCACAGCGCGTTCATCACTTTGTGAGCCTGCCCGGGATACTGCTTGTCGATGCTCACGAACACGAGGTTGTGAAATATGCCGTACGCCGGCATGTGATAGTCGACGATCTCTGGAACGGTCAACCGAAGCAGCGGCAGAAAGATCCGTTCCGTCGCATGCCCGAGATAGAAGTCCTCCATCGGTGGTGGACCCACGATCGTGGCTGGGTACACCGCATCGGTTCTCCTGGTGATCGCCGTGACGTGCACGGCGGGGTAGTAATCCGCCAGGCTGTAGAATCCCGTGTGATCTCCAAAGGGGCCCTCCAGCACCAGTGGCTCCGCCGGATCGATATACCCCTCGATCACGATGTCGGCTTCGGCGGGCACGAGCAGCTCGTTCGTCACAGCCTTGGCGAGACGTACCGACTTCCTCCTCAGGAAGCCGGCGAAGATGTATTCGTCGACATTCGGCGGCAGCGGCGCCGATGCGCTGTAGATCGAGGCCGGATCACCACCCAACGCAATCGCCACCGGCATCGTCTCTCGACGCTCTGCCATGTCGCGCCAATGCGCCGCGCCCACTTTGTGGCGCTGCCAATGCATCGCCAGCAGATCGCGCGCCTGCACCTGGATCCGGTACATCCCGACATTGCGTGTCCCGGTGCGTGGATCCCGAGTGATCACCTGCGGAACCGTGATGTAGGCCCCCCCATCACCCGGCCAGCACGTGAGATGCGGCAACCGACCGACGTCGACGTCGTCACCACGCAGCACGATCTGCTGGCAGGGCGGAGCGCCGGTGGTCGTGCGAGGCGGGAATCGCGCGATTGCGGCGAGCTTCGGCAGCAGCGCCAGCTTCTCCCTCCACCCATCGGGAACCCTGAGTTGCGTCAGTTCCTGAATGCGGGTACCCACGTCGTCAAGCGAGTCGACACCGAGCGCGATGCACATTCGGCGCGACGATCCGAACAGGTTGATGCCCACAGGGATCTCGCTCGCACTGCCATCTCCCAACAGGGGGCGTTCGAACAGCAACGCGGGTCCGCCCGCGTCGCTCTTCATGCAGCGGTCCGCGATCTCGGTGACCTCGCGATCGACGGATACCGGACGGCCTATGCGTACGAGCTCGCCCGCCTGCTCGAGCGCCGCGATGAACCCAACCAACGTATCGATCGTCACAACCGCGCTCCCCAATGAATCCACGCGATGCCGAACGTCAGCGGCACGTACCGCACATCGCGGAATCCGACATCGCGCATCAACTGAGCCAACCGATCCGGGGCCGTAAACGACGCCACCGATTGCGGCAAATAGGAATACGCCTCTTTATGTTTGGAAACCCAACGGCCGATGTGCGGAAGCACGTGGTCGAAGTAAGTCCGAAAGACCCAGCGGATCGGCTGGACCACCGGTGTCCCGAACTCCAGGATCACCAAACGAGCGCCCGGACGCAGCACGCGTTTCATCTCGCGCAATCCGGCCTCCAGATCGATGAGGTTCCGCACGCCGAACCCCACCATGCACCCGTCGAATCCCGCGGTCGGAAACGGCAGCATGAGGGCGTCGGCACCCACCGGACGCACGGCCGGGGACTTGGCGCGACCGAGCCGGAGCATCGGCACCACGAAGTCCGCCCCGACGACATGCCCCTGAAACCCCGGGCGGGCAGCCAGTTCCGCCGCAAGATCAAGCGTTCCGGCGCAGGCGTCCAGATAGCGGCCGTGCGGAACCCGATCCCACTCGAGCCGATCGACGGCCTGACGCCGCCAGCGTCGATCGAAGTTGAGACTGAGGACGTGGTTCAGCAGGTCGTAACGCGGCGCGATCGCCGTGAACATCGCCTTCACGTACGACCGCTTCCCGTCGCCCCCCGAGGACACGACGGCGGAGGGGGTCGGCTTCATAGGTCGCCAAAGATACTGGCCGGCTGGAAGGTGCCGCAACGCTGGAGCGCTCAGGTAGCTTTGAGGGTTCATGCGCGGACCTTCTGAGCTGGACTCCGTCTCCGACCACCAACTGGTCACATGGGCCCTGGACGGGCACGAGGCCGCCTACGCCGAGCTCGTGCGCAGGTACGAACGCCCCGTGTTCTCCCTGATCTATCGGATGGTGCGGGATCGTGAACTCGCGGAGGACCTGACGCAGGACACGTTCATCAAGGTCCTGAACGCTCTCGATCGCTACAACGCCGCATACAAGTTCTCGTCCTGGATCTTCAAGATCGCGAACAACGCGACGATCGACCAGCTGAGACGGCGCGAACTGGACACCTTGTCGCTCGAAGGCGCCCCCCAAGCGACCAGCCCCGAGCAAGTGGAGGCCACCGCGCTCCAGATCCGCCACAGCGGCGAGTCTCCTCTGGAGGAAGTGGAAGCCCGCGAGTTGGGCGGCCAGATCGAGCGGGCCATCGCACAGCTCAGACCCGAATATCAGTCCTGTATCATCCTGCGACACGTCGAAGGCAGGCCCTACGAAGAGATCGCCGACATCCTGGACCTACCTCTCGGCACAGTAAAGACTTACATCCATCGAGCCAGGAACGAATTGAAGGACATTCTGGGAGAAATCCACGGGTGAAACCGGACGAAGGGACGTCCGTATGGGAGGATGATATGAACGACCGATTGCGGTTTGAACCGGCGCCGGCGGAGGAGGATCCGATCCTTCACGATTATCTGTCCGCCCTACCGAACCTCGCACCGAGGGTTTCCCTGGAAACCAAGGTGCTCACCCACGTGTGGCGAGCCCCACCCCGGTGGGTGGGGCAGCTGCAGCGACGGTGGGTCGAGTCGGTGGAGACAGGCCGAGTTTGGTTCGTGCTGGGAGCGTTGGCCGCCGGGAGTCTGATCCCGCTGGGTGTCGCGGCGGGGCTCACTATCGCGTTTGCCGATCAGATCGGTGCGTTGGGTACCTGGATGGTCGCTCGGTTCGGCCCGAGCATCGCTGGAGTGTTGGCGGCCTACTGGGCTAGCTCCACGCAGTCCGTTACGTCGTGGTGGGCCGCCAACGTGCCGCTCCACCTGGGCGCTTGGGTCGGTGGCGTGGCCGGCGTGTCCACGCTCAGTGCAATAGGACTCTTCTTGACTCTACGACGTGGGAACAAAGGCGTGGGACTATGAGACCTCGGACATTCGTGCGAATCCTCGCCGTAACGGCCGCGGCAGTCGGGTTGCCGAACGTATTGGCGAGTCAGCAAGAGGTGGTTGGACACGATGTCATGTTGTCCAAGTCATCGACGTCGGTGGCCTTCGAACTGGCCGATGGGACGTCTCGCCTGATTACCGTCGGGCATGGACGGGTGATGCTGGACGGCGCTGAGGTGGCGACGTACGAGCCGCGGGGAGCGTTCGAGCAGGCATGGCTCGAGCTGGTGACCGCCCATACGGGGGATATGGCGGGCGAACTGCTGGCAACACTGCGGGCATTCGCAAGCTCGACGGTGAGCGGAGGTGCAGAGGCGCAGGCCGCCTTGGCCGATGCGCTCAATGGTCTGGACGCGGCGCCCTTGACCGACGCGGTGGTTGTTGCGCCTCGGGCGCGGGATGGGCGGATCGAGGTGGTGATCCCGAAAATCCCGCCGCTCCCGGACATCGTGATCCCTGAGATCGCCGTGTCACCCGGTGGACGCAGCATGCAGATCGTCGAGAGTGGATCAGCTCAGGTCGCCGGACCTTCCATCATCGGATCGGTGGGTGCCGGCGCGGCCAGTCTCGTGGGCGCGCTCATCGCGATGACTCTCATGGGCTTTGGGTATTTGGTGTTCGCACCGCGCCAACTCCGTGCCGTGAGCGATACGGCTTGGAATTCCTTTGGACGGTCGTTCCTGGCCGGGATGTTCGCTCAGCCGCTGCTGCTGCCGGCGTTCGGTGCGCTGATGGCGGCCCTGGCACTCACCGTCGTGGGCATCCTGTTGATTCCCCTGGCGATCCCCGCCTTCGCGCTCGCCGTGTTTCTGGGCATCACGGGCGGGTACCTGGCAGTCGCCAGGAGCGTCGGAGAGATCTACCTGCGGCGGCGCAACCACGGAGTCACGCCGTCGGAGCCGTGGGTCGAGTTGAAGTTCATCTGGTACGGTCTCATCGCGCTGATGTCCATCTGGCTTCCGGCGATCCTGTTCGGCTGGATCCCGGTCGTCGGACCAGGTTTCATTGTCCTGGCCGCGGTGGTTACCTGGGTGATCGCTACCGCGGGGTTCGGCGCGTCCATCATCTCGCGGGGCGGGATTCGGGGCACCGTGATGCGCCGGCTCGACCGGACGCTGAGCGAGGGTGACTACTGGGCGGACACCGGGTCGTTTCGCAGCGCCCGATCGATGGTGGAGCGCTAGCGTGATCTTCCGCCGGTTTGCCCTCGGGGTCGGGCTCGTCACCGGGTTCGCCCTTGCGGGGTCGCTTCAGGCCCAGGACTGGCAGGTGCTCGCGCGATCCCGCCAGGTTCGCGGAGAGGAGAACCTGCGGGTCTCCGTGGAGTTCGCCTCGGGGTTCGTAGCCCTCCGCCCGAGCGTGGCCGGCATACTCTACCAAGCCGAGATGACGTACGATGCGGATCACTTCGATGCCAAGATCCGCTATGATGCCTCTGCCCAACGTTTGAACGTCTCGCTCTCGACTCGCGGCACCGATGCCGCCATCGACGTCGACGAAGACTCTCCACAGCGCCTCGGTCTCGCGCTTGCGCCCGACGTCCCGATCGACCTTGAAATGACGATGGGCGCCACGGCTAGCGACATCGAGTTGGGAGGAATCGCGCTCCAGCGGGCCGAAATCACGACCGGTGCGAGCGAAACGACCATTCAGTTCAGCGAGCCGAACACCATTGCCTGCGAGCGGTTCGAGACTTCGGTGGGGGCGGCTCGACTCACGATTGAGAATCTCGGCAACGCCGGTTGCGCGCGGATGGAGGTTCGTGGCGGCGTCGGCGACCTTACCGTCGACCTCACCGGCAGCTGGGGAACGCAGAGAAACCGACTATCCATCACGGTCGGGTTGGGCCAGCTCACGATCCGCATCCCGACGGGTTTGGGAGTCCGCGTCAATCTCGATCGCTTCCTTGCGAGCTTCGATCGCGTCGGGTTCAGTCGCCAGGGGGGCTACTACATATCCGACGGATACGACAGCGCGCCGACAAAGCTGGACGTCGATATCGAAGCCGTGTTCGGAAACGTGGATGTCGTATGGCTCGACGGGCGCGGACGCTAGCGCCTGACTCACCCGCGCAGCACCACCTTCGTACCGATCCCCAACCCCAGCACCGTGTCCGCTCGTCCATCGCGCACCGCGATTTCCACGGTACCGCCAGAGCCGAGGAACGCCACCGCGTCTCCCGAGGTGACGTCCCCGAACGTGCGGGCCAAGGGTATAACGACGGTTCCGGGCAGGCACACCGAACGCGCGCTTCCGAGCAATGATCCGTCGATATTGGTGACGAGCGTCCCGAAGCGATCGACGTAAATCACTTCGCCCCGTACGGTGTTGCCCTTGCGGCTCACCTTGGGAAACTCGATCCGCACCGGCTTGATTGCCGACTCACCCAGGTACTCGAGGGACTCGCCTTCGGCGATACGCGCCGCCGCGGGAGCAAAGAGATCTCGACCGTGAAAAGTCGGCGCGGCCCCCATGGGCACCGAAAGCGCCACGATCTCCACCGGCTCCTCGGCATCGAGCGCAGGTGTCAAGACCCCGTTGTCCGGCCCGACAAAAAAGTGGTCGGCAGCCGCGACTGCCAGCGCTCGGCGAGAAGTCCCGACCCCGGGGTCCACCACACACAGGTGCGTCGTGCCGGGGGGGAAATGATGCCATGAACGACCGAGCAGATAGGCGGCCGAGCGCACATCGCCCAGAGCGATGCTGTGAGAAACATCGACAATGATCACGGCGGGATCGCGCGACAGCAGGATGGCCTTCATCTCGGCGACATAGCTGTCGGCGGTACCAAAATCGGTGAGCAGCGTGACGATCGGGGCCATCCGCGTGCCGCTCCTATCCGGTCATGATCGGGAGTGCGACCCGTTTGCCACCGGTGCGATTGACGATCTCCCGCGCCACCCCAGTCAACGCGACCGCGGCCGGCGACTCTGGCTGCGCGACCACGATCGGGCTCCCGGCATCCGCCTGGTTGGTCATGTCCGCTTGGAGGGGCACCTGCCCCAGCAGCGGCACTCCCAGTTCCTCCGCCAGCCGCTGTCCACCGCCAGAGGTGAAGATCTCGCTGCGGTCACCGCAGTGGGGGCACACGAAGTAGCTCATGTTCTCGACGACCCCCAGCACCGGAACTCCAACGCGCTCGAACATCTTGGCGCCGCGCAGGGCATCGCCGACGGCCATCTCCTGAGGCGTGGTGACAATGACAGCGCCGCGTATTTGAATCGCCTGCGACAGTGAGAGTTGGGCGTCACCCGTTCCGGGCGGCAGGTCGACGACAAAGTAGTCGAGCTTGCCCCACTCCACGTCCTGGAGAAACTGCGTGATGATCTTCGTGACGATCGGGCCACGCCAAATCGCCGGCATGTCGCGCTCGATGAGGAGGCCCAGGGAGATCAGGCGCACCCCATAGCGCTCCAGGGGAATGATGCGACCGTCCCGCACGCCGGGCTTTTCCGTCAGCCCAAACAGGCGGGGAATGTTCGGCCCGTAGATATCGGCATCCATCAGCGCGACTGCCTTACCCGCCTTCGCCAACTCACACGCGATGTTGGCGGCGACGGTGGATTTTCCCACTCCACCCTTGCCGCTCGATATCGCGATGATCTGACCAAGATCGGGCATGGCGGACACCGACGGTGCCGGCCGTGCGGCCGCGCCGGCCGGCACCGAGCCCGGCGGAGCTCCGCCGGACGGGGGCCGCACGGGCTCCACCACGTCGACGTGCACGTGCCGCACCCCTGGCACAGCCTTGACCGCCCGGCGAGCCTCTCGTACCAACCCCGGGGGGTCGTCACGAGTGAGCTCGAACCGGAACGACACCTCTCCGCTCGGCGAGACGGTCAGGTCCTGCACCATACCCGCGGATATCACGTCGTTATCGACACGCGGATTGCGGATGTTCGTGAGCGCTCCGGCAACCGCCTTGGTGAGTGAGTCAGTCATTCGCACGAAATCATAGAAGGAGGGATCTCCAGACTCAACGTGAATCGCCGGTGAGCATGGACCGGGCCACCTCGAGTACCCGTGCCTGGACTTCGCCGAGCGACCCTTCCAGGCTCGCACCCGCGGCCTTGCGGTGCCCACCCCCCCCAAACCGCTCCGCAAGCGTCGCCACGTCAACGTCACCGACCGACCGGAACGATACTTTGATCCGCGCGTTTGCCAGCTCGCGGAATAGCAGGGCCAGTTTCACCCCAACCACCGACCGAGGAAGCTCCACGACTCCGTCGAGGTCCGTGGGATCGACGCGATGGCGCTCGAGCGCGCCCGGGGGCACCGTGACCCACGCGATCCCCGGAGGATCTTCCACGACCAGGGTCGAAAGCACCTCGCCCATCAACCGCAGCTTCCCCTCGGGCTCGCTCGCGTAGACATGCCCGTAGACGTCTTCGGGATCAAGACCGTTGCGGAGCAAGTCCGCGGCGATCTCCAGCGCCCGCGGGCTCGTGTTGCTGAAACGGAAACCACCCGTGTCGGTGAGGATCGCCACGTAGAGACCCAGCGCTGCTTCCCGGCTGATCGCCCAGCCGGCAGTCCGCGCGACGTCGTACACCAACTCCCCGGTCGCACATGCCGTGGGATCGATCAAGCGTGGCCCGTCGGGCAGGCTCTGCGGACTCACGTGATGGTCGATGCACACCACCGGCACTCTTGAGGCTTCGACTAGGCGTCCGAGATCTCCGAGCCGGCTGACGTGAGAGATGTCCAGCACGACGACAACGTCGGCGCGCTCGATGGCTCTGCCACCGTCGCGCGATCGGTCGACGCCATCGAGGCCGGCAAGCAAGAAGTCAAAGCGACTGGGGAACGGCGTTGGATTAGCAATCTCCGCCTTCACCCCGAGGTGGGCCAGCAAATGCCACAACCCGACCTCACTACCCGTGCCGTCGCCGTCGGCGTTCACATGCGTCGTCATGACGACTCGCGACCCGGGCTTGAGCGCGTCCAGAATCGGTCGCGCCGCAGCTTCCCGGGCCGCTGGCACGGCCAGCCCGACCGGGCGTGCGCCTGCAAACGTGTCGTGGGTCATGGGCCACGGAACTTACGGTGGGACGACCCGAAAGCGAAGCATGCACTTGCTCCGGCACTCACCACATACCCATCTTGTTGGGTCCTTTTTACGGGCCGCTGCTCATGGAAATCTTCGATCGGATCGTCGCGACACTGAACGGATGGGTGTGGAATCTTGGGGTCCCCATCAAGGGCGAGATCATACCGTTCGTCGTGATGGCGTTGCTCGGAACCGGCGTATTCCTGACGCTGCGATTGCGCTTCATCCAGATTCGGCGCCTTGGCCACGGGTTCGCTGTCACTTCCGGCAAGTATGACGACCCGAACGAACCCGGGGATGTGTCCCACTTCCAAGCGCTCACGACCGCGCTCTCGGCGACAGTTGGGATCGGCAACATCGCGGGCGTGGCGATCGCGATTCACTGGGGAGGGCCGGGCGCACTGTTCTGGATGTGGGTGACCGCCGCCCTGGGAATGGCGGTCAAGTACACGGAGGTCACACTCGCCCAGCACTATCGCGTGACGGAGGAAGGCGCGAGTCGGATGCAGGGAACGGTCTCCGGGGGGCCCATGTACTACATCGAGCGCGGCCTCGGACCCGCATGGAAGCCGCTCGCGGTGTTCTTCGCGCTCATGCTCGGGTTCACGGCGTTTCTCACAGGCAACGCGGTTCAGGCGAACACGGTCGCCGACTCGATGCAGACGACGTTCGGCATCCCCGCGTTCGCGACGGGAGCTGCGACGGCCATGATCGTGGCGACGGTGGTGATCGGCGGCATCAGTCGCATCGGGCGGGTGACCAGCGTGCTCGCCCCCCTGATGGCGGCGATCTACGTGCTCGGGGCGCTGACGATCATTGTGACTCATCTTGACGCACTGCTGCCCGCCATTACGGACATCTTCCGCGAGGCCTTCAATCCCACGGCAGGCGTGGCCGGTACCGGGGTTGGTGCACTGCTCGTCACGATGATGTGGGGGGTGCGCCGGGGTCTGTTTTCCAATGAAGCGGGCCAAGGATCCGCGCCGATCGCACACGCCGCCGCCCAAACCGACGAGCCCGTTTCCGAGGGCGTCGTTGCACTGCTCGAACCGTTCATCGACACCATTGTGATTTGTACGATGACCGGTTTGGTGGTCGTGATGACGGGTGTGTGGAACGACCGCCAGCCAACGGAGATCCTGCTGACGGGCGGTGATCTCTCCTACGTTTCGCGGGACGCCGACCTACGTCGCGCCGCGCTTCGGACGGCCGCACCGATCCAGATCGTCGACGGGTACCATGCCAACGTCGCCCCCGGTGCGCCGCACGTCGCCTGGCACGAGGTGGAGGTGGAGCGCCTGTTCGTCGATGCGGCGTTGTCGATTCCGTTTACCGGAACGATCACGCCAGCCGGCGACGGCAACCTTGGTGTGGCCCGCGCGGCCGACGGCACGGGGTATGGATCCCTGTTCGGTGAGGCCGTGGAGAGTGGCGCACCGCTCACGGCATGGGCCTTCCAGCGCGGGCTCCCGGGCAACTGGGGCAACTTCATCGTCCTGGTGTCCGTGCTGTTGTTCGCGGTCTCCACGGCCATTTCGTGGAGCTACTACGGCGATCGATGCGCGAACTACTTGTTCGGACCGAAGGCCATCTTGCCCTACAAGATGGCGTTTGTGGCTATGCACTTCTTCGGGGCGGTGGTATCACTACAGGTGATTTGGGATCTGGGCGACGTGGCACTTGGCATCGTGATTCTGCCCAACCTCTTGGCCTTGATCCTGCTCTCCGGCAAAGTGCGCGACCTCACCAACAGCTACTTCGAACGCGAACCGTGGCGCGAGAACTACGAGGTACACAAACACGTCGTGGAAGCGCGGAGGGCGCGACACTAGCGGGAAGGGATTCGGCGGGGGGCGTGCGGTTGCTTCCCCCCCCGCCGCCTGAACCTCACAAACTGTAGTTCGGCGCCTCCCGCGTCACTACGACGTCGTGGGGATGCGACTCGCGTAATCCCGCCGAGGTCACCTGGAGCATTTCCGTGTCGCCGTGCAGTTGATCCAGGGTGCAAGCGCCACAATACCCCATGCCACTCCGGATCCCCCCGACGACCTGGAACAGGACGTCCTCCACTGGACCGCGATAGGGCACCCGACCCTCGATACCCTCAGGGACCAACTTGCGCAGCGAGGCCTCGCCCTCCTGAAAGTAGCGATCGCCGGATCCATCCTGCATCGCCGAGAGGGATCCCATGCCGCGGATGGTCTTGAATCGCCGCCCTTCGAGCAGAAAGCTCTCACCCGGACTCTCCTCCGTTCCGGCGAGCATCGAGCCCAGCATCACGCTCCCGGCGCCACAGGCCAGCGCCTTGACGGCGTCGCCCGAGTACTTGACCCCACCGTCCGCGATGATGGGCACGTCGCCCGCTCCTGCGACGGAATCGAGAATCGCCGTGATCTGCGGCACGCCGACGCCCGTCACCACGCGCGTCGTGCAGATCGAGCCCGGTCCGATACCGACCTTGACGGCATCCGCCCCGCGCTCCACCAGTGCACGCGCGCCTTCCTCGGTGGCGACGTTCCCGCCGACGATCTGGGCGTTCGGAAAGCGTTCGCGGAGCTTGGCCACGGCGTCCAAGACGCCCTGCGAATGGCCGTGGGCGGAATCGAGCACGATCGCGTCGGCACCCGCATCGAGCAACGCGCGCGCGCGTGGTTCCGTCTCAGACCCGACGCCGACGGCCGCGGCTACGCGTAATCGACCATGCTCGTCCTTGTTCGCGTTGGGATGCTCGCGTCGCTTGATGATGTCCTTCACGGTGATGAGCCCCCGCAGCAATCCAAGTTCGTCCACGACCGGGAGTTTCTCGATCCGGTGCTCGCCGAGCGTGCGTTCCGCCTCGTCCAGAGTCGTGCCCACGGGGGCAGTGATCAAGCGATCCTGCGTCATCGCCTCGCGGATGGGTCGGTCCATGTTCCGCTCGAACTGCAAGTCGCGATTGGTGATGATCCCCACGAGCTTGCCGGCGTCATCCACGATGGGAACGCCCGAAATCTTGAATCGGGCCATGAGTCCGGCAGCCTCGCGGATGCTGCGGTCCGCGCCGAGCGTGATCGGGTTGAGGATCATCCCGCTCTCGGATCGCTTGACCCGGTCGACCTCCGCCGCCTGCCGATCAATCGGCATGTTCTTATGAATGACCCCGATGCCGCCGGAGCGAGCCATGGCGATCGCCATACTCGCCTCCGTGACCGTGTCCATGGCCGCCGAAATGAGCGGGATATTGAGCGGGATGCTGCGAGTGAATCGACCGCGCACGTCCACCTCGCGCGGATGGACGGCGGCGTGCCGCGGCACGAGCAGCACGTCGTCGAACGTGAGTGCATACCCCGCACGTAGCCGACTCACCGACCGGACCTCCTCCACCCCACGAATGGCAACACCCACCACGGCTGCCGGGCCGGGCGGGTGCGAATGCCGCAATTTCCTCGTTCCATGAACGAAGTTACAGCACGCTCCAGGGGAGGGTCAAGCCGGCTCTTGGACCTTCGGCTCGGCATCCAGGATGCTGTCGCCGGCAGTCGGACCGGGGCTCGGCGACGCCGCGTCCTTGGCGGCCGGTTTCGGCGACACCTGCGATTGCAGCTCGTCGGCCATGGCCTTGCCGGCGGACGCCAGATTGGACACGACCTTGCCTGCGACCTCGAGGACCCCGGCCGCTCCCTTGGCCGCCGTGGACGCAAACTCGCCAGTGCCGAGGGTATCATCGATTCCACGAGCGATCTTCTCGACGGTGGAGACCGGCCTCCGGCTCCGGTTGTACCTGGACTCCAGAAACTCTATGTAATCGAGCAACTGCCGTCCGGCGTCATCCGACAGCGCGGTGAGACGCCCAAGGATCTTCTGCGTGATTTGCTCGTCCATCGAACCCTCCTAAGGCTCCCTGACATCCATGGCTATGAGCTGCAGCACCGGGTTGCCCAAATAGCGAGACCGCCCGGCCCTCACCCTCCCCACTACGACCAGATCGGTCAGAGGTTGCAACCGTTCGATGGCGGCGGCTTGATCGTCGTTGAGCACGACGTACACGAAGCCCGTCTCCGGCCGGGGGCCGCGCGCCAGCATGTAGCGGGCCCCGTTCGGGATGTCCATCCGTACTTCGTCGGCGACCTGCAGCGCCACGTACTGTAGTGTCCACTGCAGTACCTTGCCGACGAACTCTTCGGGCCGAGAGCGGACCTCCGCGCCACTGACCCCCACGAGTACCCCCGGCGATCCTGGGCGTAGCGCGTCCTCACGCACCCATCCCTCGACTTGCACCCGCACCCAGTCACCGGATCGGGCCAGGATCTTCGTTGGCGTGTCGGGTTGCAGCGTCCCGCGCACGTCGCCTTCCGGAACGCTGACAATCTCGGTCTCCGTCGCCAGCAGTGCCCGATCCAGGCTCGGACCCGTTTCCTCGACGGCCGACACACGGCCCGGCGGGGCCACCACCGGAACGGTCGCGGGCCCTCTGGCTTCCAGGGATTGGGCCCACATCCATCCCGAACGACGGACGTGGACCCAGTTGCCCCGGCGTTCGACCTCCTCGAGCAAGCATCCAAGCTCGAGCCGCGCCAAAATCTGCCCGTTCGGTTCGTCCCGGAGATTCTCTCCGGTTGCAAGGGTCACCGAGAGATCAAACCCCGGCCCCGGTGACGCACCGACGGAGCGGGACCAGATCCACCCCTCGAGGGTAACTGGAATCCAGCGGCCTCCTGGACCGCCCTCGAGGACAGTCCCGGGACGTACCGAGCCGAGGATCGTGGACGTGGTCGTTGAGTCCCGTCGGAAGTTCTCTTCTTGCCGCACGCGGAATTGTTGCGCTACGGCGGCCCCCCACGGTACACAGATGCCGAGGACCACCACCAACAAGGCTGGTAGCCGGAGATGACCGTGCGTAGATTGCCTGACCCGCATCATGTCAAAGATCGGAACGTACTCCGGGTGAAGTCAAACTTCGTTTTCACTATCATCCTCGCCGCATCGACACTCACCGCCGCATTGCCTGTGGCGGCTGCGGCGCAGGTCGGCCATGCGCCGAACGCGTCTCCGTACCATTACATCCCCGGCATCCGGAGCGTCAGTCTGACGGCGGGCTACGTCTGGGGCGACGTCGGGCGCGCCGGGGTCGGGCCGTCCAACGGCATGCTGATCTCCGCGCGCGCCGATATCCGGTTGAGCGGCGCCGTGGGAGTGACGTTGAACGGCGGCGTGTTGGCGCTCGAACGCACGGTGATTGCGCCACAGGCGCCGCTGACGGAACGTAACCTCGGCGTCCACCGGCAGAGCGTGCCGTTCGCCGATCTCGGCCTGGAGCTGCTCTTGACCGGCCGGAAGACCTGGCGTGGGTTTGCCCCATACATTGGCGGGTCGGTCGGCGTCGGCGTGTCGCAAGGCGTGCCGGAGGAGCAAAGCGGGTTCTCCTTCGGTAGCAAGTTCTTCCTCATTCCCAATGCGGGCGTGCGTTACCACTTGTCGGATCGCATCAGCCTCAATATGGAGATGCGTGACATGGTGTGGCGCCTCTCATATCCCGCGGAGTACTTCCAGGAAGGAGAGGATGGCAGCGCGCCGGTGCTGGACAAGGCCGTGCATCGGAACAAGGAGTGGACCGACCACTTCGTTCTCACCCTCGGGCTGGCGTACGGGTTCGGGTTCTGAGCGGACCTGACTCGGGCAGGCCCCTCTGGACACCGCCGTGCGCAGCGCGGTGCTAGCGGGCGGAACAGCCCGTCGCTTCGGCGGAATCCCGAAAGGACTCGAGACCGCCGGTGACGCGACCCTGCTCGAGCGGGTGCTACGCGTCGTGCGCACGTGGGACCCGGCACCCACGCTCGTCGTCAGCAACGCCGTCGCCGGCCGAGTGACATATGACGGTCCGATCGTTCCCGATGCGCGCCCAGGCACCGGAAGTCTCGGGGGCCTGTTCACGGCGCTCCAGCACACCGCAGACACAACGTTGGTCACGGCCTGGGACATGCCTTTTCTGTCCACAGGCCTCATTGCGGCCCTCAGCGACGCTCTCGCCGAGTTTGATGCCGTGATCCCTGGGAGCGATGGCCCGCTGGGACTGGAGCCGCTCTGTGCCATCTACCGACCGAGTTGCCTCCCGTCCATCGTTCGAGCGCTGGATCGGGGGGACTATCGCATGATCGGTTTCCACCAGGACATTCGGGTTCATGTGGTCCCGCTCGAGTGTGTACGCCCGTTCGGTGACCCCGAAACCATGTTCTTCAACGTGAACACCCCGGCGGATCTCACCCGAGCGAGAGAGATCCTCCGAGACCACCCCCAGTCGGGCCTCACCCATGCGTGAGGCGGCGACCTTGCTGTCGCCGGCTGAGGCTGCGCGACGGATCCTGGACGCGGTCGAACCGCTGGACTCGGAGACGATCCCACTCGGCGACGCACCTGACCGGGTCCTGGCGAGTGATGTCCGCAGTCCGATCGACGTCCCGCCCTGGGACAACGCCGCCATGGACGGGTATGCCGTGAGGAGCAGCGACCTCGATGAGGGGGCTCGGACCGACACGCCCGTGACGCTCCCGGTGGTCGATCACGTGCCGGCAGGTGGAAAATCACAGGTCACCTTGGGGGCCGGACAAAGTGTGCGGGTCTTTACGGGAGCCCCCATCCCGGCCGGCGCGGATACGGTCGTGCGTCAGGAGGACGCGACCTCGATCGGCGGGGCCTCCGTGCGGATCGAGCGGTACCGAGACCTTCGCCGCAATGTGCGGCGTCGCGGAGAGGACATTCCTGCTCAGGCGACGGTATTGCGGCGCCACGCCGAACTCGGGCCTGCCCAGGTGGGCGCCCTGGCCGCCGTTGCCTGCGACATGGTTGCGGTGGTGCGAAGGCCGACCATTGCCGTCATGGCCTCAGGCGACGAGATCGCCGACCTCGACCAGAAACCCGCGATTCTGCGCGGGGAGCGTATCGCATCGTCGAACTCCTACGCGCTGGCGGCCGCCATCGAGCTCGCGGGCGGCACCGTACGCCACCTCGGCATCGCCAAGGACGATCCCGGCGATATTGCCACACGGCTCGCCCGGGCGGCCGGCGCCGATCTCATTGTGACGACCGCCGGCATGAGCGTCGGGCAGCACGATCACTTGCGGGAACTGCTGCTCGCACAGGCAGATGCAGCCGGGTTTTGGCGCCTCCGGGCGCGCCCCGGCGCACCGGTTGGTTTCGGTCGCATTGCAGGAGTCCCTTGGATCGGGCTTCCGGGCAATCCGGTCAGCAGCCTGGTGACGTTCGAGTTATTTGTGCGGCCTGCACTGCGCAAGCTCGCCGGGCATAGCGCGTGGTTTCGGCGGCCGGTGCTCGTCGAGGCCGCGGAGCAGATGGCCACACCAGGGCGCTTGCAGCATTTCCTGCGCGTGACGCTGGAGCCGACCGGCGACGTTCCACTGGCACGCCTCACCGGGCCGCAGGGCTCCGGGATTCTCTCGTCCATGGTCCTCGCGGACGCGCTCTTGATCGTTCCTGAGGACCTCGAGTCAGTGGAACCAGGCACGCGCCTGCCGGCGCTTCCCTTCACCGGCTGGGCTTATCTCACGGCCGCGCCCTACTGAAGGCAATCACACTCCCGGGCCGCTACATGCGCTTGTAGGCCGGCCCCGATCCTCCCTCGCGCGGCTCCCAGCGCGGTCCGACAACATCGGTGGCCTTGCAGTCAATGCAGTTGGGCGGATTGACTCGGAGCTTGCCGTCCACGACCTCATAGACACCGGCCGGGCACAGGCTGGCATAAAACTCCGCCACCTCCGCCGGCACGTGCTCAGCCGCCGTGAGGTGAGACGGAATCGTATCTCTGGTCTTGTTTCCCGACTTGAAGACGGCGTCCACCTTACTCACCGTGAGAGCGCCATCGGGAACGACTTGGACTGCACCGCCGGGCCGGCGGGGCTCGTCCGCGTCAGCGTGCGTTGCGATGCGGCCTCCGGGAATCCGGCCGCGTGTCAACTCCATCAGACCGGCCTTGGCCCCACCGATCACGAAGCCGCTCTTGAAGGCCAAGCGCATGTTGCGAGTACGATACAAGTCCTCGCGAATGTAGGAGGCGTCCACGAGGCGATCGTACTCGGCCAGCTTCGTGGCCGACGTATCGCCCGCCTTGAGCCCGGCGAAGATCGCCCGGGCCGCATACACCCCCGACTGCATCGCGTAGTGAATACCCTTGAGCGAGGGCACGTCCACGAACCCCGCGGCATCACCCAACAGCACGATGCCGTCGCCCGAGCGACGCGCCGGAAGCGCGTAGAATCCTCCCTCCGGAATGGTCTTCGCGCCCCATTCGATCAGTTCCCCACCCTCCAGGTAGCCTCGGAAGAGCGGGTGGAGCTTCAGGCGCTGCAGCAACTCGTGCACGTCGAGTGAGCGGTACGGTTGGTCCAGGCCAACCACCAATCCCAGAGCCAGCACGTTGGGCTCGAGGGGGTAGAGGAAGCTCCCCCCAAATGCGGCGTTGGGGAGTGGCCATCCCAATGTGTGAATCACGCGATCGAGCGGCGTCTTGGTCTCCCACAGCTCCTTCACGCCCAGCGCATAGATCTGCGGATTCGCCCGGGGGATCTGCTGCCACTGCATGTAGGCCTGAGCCAATCGACTGCGCGTTCCGTCCGCGAGCGCCGTGACCTTCGCGACCACGTCGGCCGCGGGCGTGTATGTGGCGAGCTTCCCACGTTCGCGATCCAACCCTGCTGGGACCGTCCGGACACCGGTCACGCGCCGCCCATCCGTCAGCAGGGCTCCGGCCGGGAACCCCGTAAAGACGTCCACTCCCGCCGCCTGCGCCTTCTCGCCGAGCCAACGGACGATCTCGCAAATCGACGCGACACGATTGCCTTCGTTCCGCATGGTGGGCGGCGTCGGGACGCGCAATGCCCGTCGTTCGGTCAGACCGTAGACCGACTCTCGCTCCACCGCGGGACCCAAGGGGAACTCCGACGGGTCGAGGTCCGGGAAGAGCTCACGAAACGCTCGGGGGTTTACGACTGCGCCTGACAGATTGTGCTCGCCGAGGGACGCGGCCTTTTCCAGCACGCCGATGGAGAGCGGACCGACCGCGTCGTCCATGGCCGCCAGACGCGCGAGTTCGAGGGCGCCAGCCAGCCCTGCCGGTCCGGCCCCGACGAACAACACGTCGACGTCGATGCGCTCCTCCCCCGGGGCGTCTGGCAGGATCAACTGGTCAATTGGAAGGCCCGGTTGGTACACCGCGGGAACGAACCGGTCAGACACGGTCGATCACCGTGCCTTCAGCTTTCTGATCTCTTCCGTGAGGCGGGGCACAATCGAGAAGAGATCTCCGACCACTCCAAAGTCGGCCACTTTGAATATCGGGGCATCTCTGTCCTTGTTGATCGCGACGATGACCTTCGACGAGCGCATCCCGGCCAAGTGTTGAATCGCGCCCGAGATACCGATCGCCACGTACAGCTGCGGACTCACCGTCTTCCCGGTTTGGCCGACCTGCTCGGAGTGGGTTCGCCATCCGGCATCTACCACGGCCCGCGACGCGCCGACCGCACCGCCGAGTACTTCGGCCAGTTCTTCGATGAGCTTGAAGTTCTCGGGTTCCTTCAGGCCGCGCCCTCCCGATACCACGATGCTCGCCTCCGCGACATCGATCGCGGCACGCTCGGGCTGCTCCACACGAACCGTCTTCGCCTTGCCCTCCACTACCGGCAGGGGCACGTCCTGCACCTCCGCCCCTCCGTCGGGCGCGACGGGCGCGGCGGGCGCGAAGGCATTGGGTCGCACCGAGATCACACACCGCTCAGCGGTGATCTTCACCCGAGCGACGGCCTTGGCCGAATATACCGAACGGGTAACCACTAGGCCGTCCGTCACGTCGATCGCCAGGACATCGGCGGCGAGCGCGCATTGGAGTCGCGCTGCGATCCGCGGCGCCAGGTCCTTGCCCATCGCGGTCGCCGGCACCACGACGAAGGCGGCATCACTGAGTGCAGCCTGTTCCGCCACCACCGCGACGCAAACTTCCGCCTGGTACAATAGCACGGCATCACCGCCGGCCCGGAATACACGATCTGCTCCGACACGCCCGAGCCCGGTCACATCCAAGTCGCTCGGGCCGATCGCGAGCGCATGGACCTGCCCTCCTTGGGCACTCGCAATCAGGCGACCCGCGGCCAGGGCCTCGTGCGACACGTTCTTGATGGCGCCGTCGCGCTGCTCCAGGACTACCAGCACGTTCGCCACTAGAGCACCTTCGCTTCGTTGCGGAGTGCCTCGAGAAGCGCGGGGACGGCATCCGGGCCTTCTCCGACGATGCGTCCCTCGGCGCGCGCCGGGGGGAGCTCGAGACCGATCACCGCGAGCCCCCCACCACCCAGCGCGACGTCCTTGATCTCGAGCGGCTTCTTTTTCGCCATCATGATGCCACGCAAGGCAGGGTAACGCGGCTCGTTCAGCCCCTTCTCCGCCGTGAGAACCGCGGGCAACGCGAACTCGACCACTTCAACGCCACCCTCAATCTCACGGCGCGCAGTGCCGCCGTCCCCAGACCACTCGATCGACGACACCGCGGTCACACACGGCACACCCAACAGCTCCGCGACCATCGGCCCGACGCCGTGGTGATAGTCATCGATGGCGAGCTTCCCGAAGAGGACCAGATCGAACGAACTCGCGCCCAACTCGTTCGCGAGTGCGCGCGCCGTCTCAAGCGGATCCGGCGGCACCGCCTCGCACCTGAGTAACACGCCGCGATCGGCACCCATGGCGAGTGCCGTACGGATCGTCTCCTGGCTGGCATCGCTTCCCAGGGACACCACGACGACCTCGCCACCACCGGCTTCCTTCAGGCGGAGAGCCTCTTCGACCGCATACTCGTCATAGGGATTCAGTACGAACTTCACGCCGGCGTCTTCGATCGAACGACCGTCCGCGGCGACCTTGATCCGCGTTTCGGTGTCCGGCGTACGCTTCACGCAGACAGCGATCTTCACGACCACCTCAAACCCACGATTGTTGCGGTAAGACCCGTTTCCCGGGATGGGGACGGGAAGCTACCCATGTGCCCAAAACGTCGCAACGCTACAACCAATCTCGCCGTTTGAAGAACCACACCAGTGTGCCGCCTATGGCAACCATCACGCCCCAAACGGCCCAATACCCATATCGCCAATGCAGCTCCGGCATGTTCGCAAAGTTCATCCCGTACACGCCGGCGACGAACGTCATGGGAATGAAGATAGTCGCGATAATCGTGAGCACCTTCATGACCTGGTTCATGTGATGACTCATGCGTGACATGTGGAGATCGGCAAGACTCAGCGTCAGTTCCCGCAGGGTCTCGGTCGATTCCGCCATGCGGACGGCGTGGTCCGCCACGTCCCGGAGGAACGGCAACGTGGTCTTCTTGATCAGCGGAGAATCACCCCGCAGGAGCGTGTGGATCAAATCCCGCACCGGAACGACGGTGCGGCGCACCTGCAGCAGCGCACGGCGCACGGCGTGGATGTCCCTGAGCGGTTCACTCACACTGTCGTCATCGACGAGTTCGTCAAGCTCCTCCACCCGATCGCCGATGCGCTCGAGGGCCACGAAGTAGTTGTCGACGACGACATCCAACAGGGCGTACAGGAGGTAGTCCGCTCCCGCCTTGCGCACCCGTCCCCGCGCATGCCTAATGCGGTCTCGGATCGGATCGAAGACGTCGCCCCTGCGCTCCTGAAACGTCAGCACCACGTTCGCCGTGAGGATCAAGCTGACCTGCTCGCTGTCCACGGCGTACCCGTCTTCCTTGTCTTCGGTCACCATCAGCATGTGGAGCACCACGTACAAATGGTCCTCAAACTCATCGACTTTGGGTCGCTGGCTGGTATGTAAGACATCTTCCAGCATGAGCGGGTGCAATCCGAAGTCCGCTCCAAGAGCTTCGACGACATCCGCGCGATGCACCCCCTCGACGTTGATCCACGTGACCCCCCCGGCGCGAGCCAGCTCCCGGCAGGCGGCCGCGGAATCGACTTCGACTTCTTCGAACTCGTCTGGACCGTAGCGGATGACCGTCAGCCGGACCGGGCCCGTACCTTCGGACGTGCTGACGTCCAACGATCCCGGCGCCGTCCCAACCCGACCATACCGTTCGAACAGTCGTTGCATTAGGCTACTCCCCTGAATCGAGCGCCGCGTCGGCAAACCCGACTCGCTGGTGGCTGCCGTCGCAAAACGGCTTGGTTCGCGAGTGTCCGCAGCGACACAACACGAAGTCTTCACCGACCGGGATCGCGTTCCCCTCGTGATCGACCAGCGCCACCGCGCCCTGGACACGATACGGGCCGTCCTTCCGCACTTTGATCGTCGCCATGGATTCCCTCCAATAATCAGCCCAGCCGTCGAGTCGCGGCGAGCAGTTCGTCGAGCGGTTGCGTGTTCAACACGTCACTCGGGCTCAACCAGGCGCGCCGGGCCTGCTCGATGCCATAATGCATGAGATCCAGGTCCCGCACCCGGTGAGCATCCGTGCTGATCACGACCTTGACCCCCAGCTCCTTGGCGCGCATCAGGTGCGTGTCGCGGAGGTCAAGGCGATCCGGGTGGGCATTCAATTCGACCGCGACCCCGCGCTCGGCGGCCGCCTCGAGTACGGTATCGACATCGAACACCATCGGATCGCGACGGTTCAAGAGGCGACCCGTGGGGTGAGCCAGCACATCGACCCGGCTGTGCTCCAGCGCCCGTGTAATGCGAGCCGTTTGCTCCGCTGACGGCAAATCGAGGCGCGAATGCACCGACACCACCACGAGATCGAGCGCCTCGAGCATCTCGTCCTCCAGATCGAGCGAGCCATCTGCCAGGATGTCCACCTCGACACTGCGCAATATGCGGATCTCGGGATGACGCGCCTGCACCTCCTCGATCTCGACCCACTGCTGGCGCATTCTGGCGGCATCGAGTCCGCCGGTCATCGCCAACGCCTTCGAATGATCGGTAATGGCGAGGTACTCGTACCCCTTGGCGCTGCAAGCCCTCGCCATCGCCTCGATGCTCTCCGTGCCGTCCGACCACGTGGAGTGCATTTGCAGATCACCTCGCATGTCGGCCAACGTGATCAGGGAAGGGAGCGCGTCTTCACGCGCGGCTTCCAGCTCGCCGCGGTCTTCACGGAGTTCCGGAACGATGTACGGCATGCCGAGCGCCTCGTAGACCTCTCGCTCGTCTCGACCGGCGACGCACTCGCCGGCATAGGGGTCGTCATCTTGCGCCTGCGCCGGGTCCACCTTGAACACACCGTACTCGGAGATCCGTAGGCCTCTCGCCACGGCCCAGGTCCGCAGTTTGACGTTGTGCGCTTTGGAGCCGGTGAAGTACTGCAGTGCGGCGCCGTAGCTCTCGGGCGGAACGGCCCGGAGGTCGACCTGCAGACCGCCGCCAAGCCGCACGGTGGCCCGGGTCCCCCGCGCGCGTTCCACTGCCCGGACGTTCGGATATCGCGTGAAATGTTCGATGACGGATTGACCATCCGTCGCCGCTACAAGAACATCGACGTCACCCACCGTCTCCACCCGCCGCCGATAGCTGCCCGCAACCTCGACACACAACGCCTCCTCGCACCCGGCGAGATACTCGAGCAGCGGTTGCACCAACTCGTCCACGTCGCCGAGCGGGATGCGAGCCCCCCGTCGACGATACCCTTCGATTGCCCGGAGGATCTTGTCCTGGGACTTCGCCCCGAACCCCCTGAGCTCGGCGATCGCTCCGGACCGGGCCGCCTGCTCCAAGGCATCGATCGTGGTGATCCCGATGGCTTCCCACAGCACCCGCACTCGTTTTGCTCCGACGCCAGGAAGTCTGACGAGCTCGACCAGGCTGCGCGGGATCTCATCAGTGAGTTGATCCAGCATTGCGAGGCGACCCGTCGTAACCAGCTCCGCGATGTGACGCGCCAGATCCTTGCCGATCGCGGGCAGCTCGGTGAGATCCGTCCCTTCGGCGACAAGCTTCCGCATGGGGGTCGTGTGTGTCTCGACCGTGCGGGCCGCGTTCTCATACGCACGGATCCGGAACGGATTGGCCCCCTTGATCTCGAGCAGAGTCGAGATCTCGTCCAGGATCGCCGCAATCTCGACGTTCTCCACGTTCAGATGTTGGCGCCGTGCCGACGCAGCAGCGTGAGGAACTCGTGCTCGTCCAGCACCGGCACGTTGAGCTGGCGCGCGGTTTCGTGCTTGCCGCCCGGGTCGGCCCCCACCACCACGAAATCCGTTTCGCCGCTCACCGCGGAGGTGACGCGTCCCCCCAGTTGCTCCACCACGCGCTTGGCGTCGTGGCGCGAGAGCCGCTGTAGACCGCCCGTGAACACGAACTTCTTTCCGGTCAGGGGAGTTCCTGCCTCGAGGGGCTCTGCCTGAGCGATGTGCACTCGGCCGTCCAGCAACTGTTCCAGGATTCGGCTGTTGCGAGCATCCCGAAAGAATTCGGCGATCTGGTGGGCCATCTTGGGGCCGATGCCCGGCACCGCCTCGAGCTCGTCTTCCGTTGCGGACCTGATCGCCTGCAATTGCCCGAAATGCCTCGCCAAGGCGCGGGCGACGGTCACGCCGACCTCGGGGATACCAAGCCCGTACAGCAGGCGCGCGAGGGTAGGGCGCGCGGCAGCCTGGATCGCATCGATCAGGTTTTGGGCCGATTTGGTCGCGAAGCCGTCGAGCTCCACGAGCTGCTCGACTCGAAGATCGAACAACTCCGGGAGGTGTCGGACCACGCCGGTGGCGACGAAGAGCTTCGCCGATTCCTCACCCAATCCCTCGATGTCGAGGGCCTCGCGGGATCCGAAATGCTGCAACCTCGCGGCCAACTGGGCGGGGCAGTCGAATCCGTTCGGGCACACGACAAACGGCCCGCGCTCCACGACCGCCGATCCACAGGATGGACACTGCGACGGCCAGGCGAAGGGCGCAGCGCGCTTGCGATCGGGTTCATCGACACGTTCGACGACCTGCGGGATCACGTCGCCCGCTCGCTGGACGCGCACCCGATCTCCCTCGCGAATGTCCTTACGCTCCAGCTCGTGGCGATTGTGCAAGGTCGCGCGGCTCACGGTTACGCCGCCGAGTTCGACCGGGCGGAGCAGCGCCACCGGCGTGATCACACCGGTACGACCGACCGACGCGATGATCCCCAACACGCGGGTCACCTCCTTGCGCGGAGGGAACTTGAAGGCGAAGGCCCACCGCGGGTGGTGTGAGGTCGTCCCAAGCAAGGCGCGTTGCGCGATGTCGTCCAGCTTGACCACGACGCCATCGATCTCAAACTCAAGATCGTCGCGTTGCGCCGCCAACTCGGCGTGACAGGCCAAGATCGTCGCCGCATCCGGCGCCCGCCACACGAGGTCCGTCGTCGGGAATCCCCACGCCTTGAGGCGTTCACGCGCTTCCCATTGCGTGTGCGGAAGCTCGCCGCGTGCTTCCAACACATCATACGCAATGATCTCCAAAGGGCGTTGGGCGGTGATCTGGGGATCCAGCTGTCGGAGGGCTCCCGCGGCGGCATTTCTCGGATTCGCAAAGGGCTCGGCACCTCCAGCGAGGAGCCCGGCGTTGAGCGCCTCAAACGCACCGACGCGCATCATCACCTCTGCGCGTACCGCCAAGAAGGATGGAAGACCCCCGGCGGGCCTCAATCGCAAGGGCACAGACCGAATCGTGCGGACGTTCTCGGTCACCCCTTCGCCGATGCGTCCGTCGCCCCGCGTCGCCGCACGCGTCAGGTTCCCCCGCTCGTAGACGAGCTCGACGGACGCCCCATCGAACTTGGGCTCCACGACGAACGTCGCGTCCGGCACCAGCCTGCGCACGCGGTCCGTGAAACGCTCGACCGCGGCCGGGTCGGCATCTGAATCGAGGCTCAACAGCGGAGCGGCGTGCTCGACGGCGGGGAACTTATCCAACACCCTCCCGCCCAAATGCTGGGTCGGAGAGTCCGGAGCAAGTAGGTCCGGGTGCTCGCGCTCGATCGCCTTCAGTTCCGTAAACAGTGCGTCGTATTCCGCATCGGAGATCTCCGGTGCGTCTTTGACATGATAGAGATAGTCATGGTGGCGGATGGCCGCCCGCAGTTCCCGGACGCGCTGTTCCGCCGCGACGCGACTCAGGCGCATGGCTCCTCGATCGGTGTGCCGTACCCAGTCCCACCCGATCCGGGTGGGGTCCGCTAAAGATGCAGACACCCCGCAGCGTGGCCAAGCGCGTCGCCGTCATCCTCGCGCGGCGATGTGCCGGACCGGTCGAAATCGCCGGACCATCTCGGCCGCGACCCGCTCGGCGTTCGCCAGAATCGTCAGGCTCGTATTCACGGCCAGCGACGATGGAATGATCGCACCGTCGCTCACGAACAGACCCGGGTATCCGAAGACCTCCCCCGTCGCATCGACGACACCCGATGCGCGCGTGTTGGCCATGCGGCACGAGCCCACCTGGTGCGCCGTCGAGAAGTGCAGGTCGCCGTGCGGCTGCCCGTCACCGCGAAGAAAGTCCGCCTTGATGAGCCGGCAACGGTTGCGATCGAAGATCGAGTTCAGGAGCGCGGTAGTCTCGTCGTAGTAGGTGCGAAGATCATCGGTGACGTCGAGATGCGGGACGACATCCCCGTCATTCCGTAGACGCAGCGTGCCAATGGGAGGCGTCATACCGAACGCCACGAGCACCATCAGTCGGCGGCGGCATCGCCGCATGAGCTCGAGATTGGCTTCACCCCAGTAGGACGGATGGCGGGGATCACCGTCGAGACGAATCCGTGCCGATGCCACCAGCTGGAGCGGCAGGGGCTTGGCGGTCGCGATGGTCAGTCCATGGGAGCGAAGAAACTCGTAGGAGATCATGCCCGGATGCGACCGACCCGTGAACAGGTCCCCGTCGGGCAGCTCGTCGCTCAGCAAGGCCGCAGCCTTGACGCCGCCGTTGAATGCCACATTCCTGCCCAGTTGATCGCTGAGATCCGGAAGCTGGCGGTGCGACCCCATCAACAGGCGGGCCGAACCGACCGTTCCGGCACCGAGAATCACGACCCGTGCCCGATACCGCCGGCGCTGTCCAGTAGAGCGATGCACGGCCAGCACTTCATATCGGAGCGGCAGAGTGTGAATCGGCCCGTCGGCCGCGCGGTAAGACCGATCGTCGATAGGGCGAATCAGCTGGGCGTCAACGTCGGTCTCGATCTGCGCCCCCGCCGACACGGCTTGCGGCAGGTAGTTCATGAGTAGCGTCTGCTTCGCCCCGTAGATACACCCCGTCACGCAGTACCCGCTGCCAACGCAGTTTCGCACGGCGTACCGCGCCCGGTCGCAGCTGTATCCCAGGTTCTTCATCATCGTGGCGAAGACGAGCCCGCTCCGCGGCACCTCGTCGACGGCGATCTGCTCGACGCGCAGCATCTGTTCCGCGATGTCGTAGAAGGGGTCCATCGCCGACCGGTCCACTCCCGCGGGCCATAGCCGCGCTCCATTCTGATCGACCTGCTCAAAGGCCAAGCTCGGCGCCCGAAGCGACACCATCTCATAAAATCCCGAGCCGCCACCCAACGCCTCGGCATAGGTGAGACTCAGGCCATCTCCCGATACCCCCTTCAGGTACTTCAGCAGGTACTCGGGGTCCTGTGTCTGCCGGAAGTCGCGGTTCGGATCGATCCTGGGGCCACGCTCAAGCATGCGCACCCGTAAGCCTGCCTTCGCCAAACGGAGTGCCGGCGCGGCAGCGCCGAATCCGGTGCCGATGACCAGGACGTCTGTCTCAATCGCTCGCACGGGACTCTCCTACGATGGGTTTCCATTCGCCGACAGCGGCGTCGGAAGGAACGCCTGCGGATTGGGATAGGTGACGGCCGCAAGCCCCTCGAATCGATATGGGCCGCCGAAGTCGATCTCGGTGCAGCTTCCGTCCTCGCACCACAGGCCGGCGTAGAACACGATCTGAGTGAGGAAGATTGCTCCGCCGTAGAGCCGCGCCGTCACGCCGCCCACCCGCAGGGCGTCCTCGATAATCCGCGTTCGCTCCGAGCGCGTCAGCCGCTCGAACGGCGTCTCCCGGCCCGTTGCATACGCACGGCGCGTGAGGTCGGACGCGAGAAACGGTGCGTACTTGGCGAGCGGAAATCGAGCATCTTGGTACGCGGCGGCCACCGCATGTGCGTGATTTCCGTCGCTGGGAACGACCGCATCGGCGAACCCGGCAAGCACTCCGCGCACGAGTTCCGGGTCGCTCTGAAAATCTTCCGGATACCACCGCAGCACAATGCGCAGCGGTGTGCAGGCAGCCAACGCGCCACACGCCCCTACTAGCGACAGCTGGGCAACCGCCCGCCGACGCGTGATACCCGGTCGAAAGCTCGTAGGTGATGGTGGCAGCGCCATGATTCGCCTCCTTGCGCTACCACGTTCGTCCCGCGATCCCAAGCCACCGTCAAGCGGCGCAAGGACCCGTCAAGAACGACCGGAGCCCCGGATCCGCATCAGGGATCCGGGGCTCCGGTCACCAGCGGAGGCGGAGGTTAGCCGCCGAACGCGTTGAAGCCGGTCGCCGCCTGTCCGAGCACCAGCGTGTGCACGTCGTGGGTACCTTCGTAGGTGTACACGCTCTCGAGATTCGCCATGTGACGCATGGCCTGATACTCGGCGAGGATACCGTTCGCCCCGAGCAGACGGCGCGTCTCGCGTGCGCATTCACAGGCCATATCCACGTTGTTCCGCTTGGCAAGCGACACCTGTTGGGGCGTCATCGTGCCCGCATCCTTCAGCCGTCCCAGCTGGAGAACCAGTAACTGCGCTTTGGTGATCTCCGTCAGCATATCTGCAAGTCGTTGTTGCTGAATCTGAAACGACCCGATGGGACGATCGAACATGATGCGGTTCTGCCCGTAGCTCACAGCCTCTTCGAAACAGGCCATCGCCGCGCCGACGGCCCCCCACGCGATCCCATAGCGCGCCTGCGTCAGGCACATGAGCGGGGACTTGAGACCGCCGCTACTGGGGAGCAAGTTGCCCTTGGGGATCCTGACGTCCTCCAGCACGAGCTCGCTCGTGTCGCTCGCTCGCAGCGACAGCTTTCCCTTCTGATCCTTCGCCGTGAAGCCGGGGAGGTCCGTGGGAACGATGAAGCCACGAATCGACTCCGGATCGTCCACCTTTCCGGTCTTGGCCCATACGACCGCGACGTGCGCCGCCGATCCGTTGGTGATCCACATCTTGGCGCCGTTGAGCACCCATGAATCCCCATCTTCTCGTGCCGTCGTGATCAAGCCGCCGGGATTGGATCCGAAATCCGGTTCGGTGAGACCGAAACACCCGATAGCGGCTCCACTGGCAAGCTTCGGCAGCCATTCCTTGCGCTGCTCCTCGCTACCGAAGGCATAGATCGGGTACATCACGAGCGCACCCTGCACCGACGCGAACGAGCGAATGCCGGAATCACCGCGTTCGAGTTCCTGCATGATCAGCCCGTACGCGACGTTGTTGAGGCCTGCACAGTCGTATTCCGCCGGGAGATTCGCACCGAACAAGCCGAGTTCGGCCATCTGCGGTACGAGCTCCATCGGAAACGCGCCCCTGATATAGTGCTCGCCGATAATCGGCATCACCGCTTCGTCAACCCAACGCCGTACGGTATCCCGTACCGCGCGCTCCTCCTCACTCAGCAGCGCTTCGACACCGTAGAAATCCACGCCCCGAAAAGCCACTTCGTCACACTCCCTTCATGCGGAGACTACACACGAAGCCTCAACGACCACCCGCGCTCCCAGAAAATAGTCTGCCTCGCCGCCGGCGTGCAGTGCACCGGCGCAGGTTCGCACGCGCGACTCAACGGACGGGCGCCGTGGCCGCGGGCCGGTTTCGCGCCCGCACCATCCGGGGGAAGGTGTTGACCTCCGTGCGCCGAAACAGTTGGCGGTCCAAATCCCAACTGTGGAACTCGACGTGAATCGCGTCGTCCTCGACGACCACGCGATTGAATACGGCGGGCCGACCCCCACGGGAGCGCATCGACAGGGTGCCCGCGCCGGACACGACCGTGCCGCCGAGCAACGTGGTCGCCACTTCCTGGTGGTCATGACCATACAGCAGCACGTCGGCGCCGGCACCAGCGATACGCCGTTCCGCTTGGCGCCACCGCGCGAGCCCCGTGCGACCGGAGATCGCTCCCGGCAGCACGTTGTGGTGTACCACCAGGATCCGCACGGTCGCCGGGTCCGTTTCCCGGAGCACGCGCGCGGCTCGCCGAATCTCCGCTCCGGCGAGGTGGCCTTTGACCGCCATGTCACGTGGACGCGGGGTCAGCGAACCCCAGGCGAGGCCATGCGAGGTGAGCACACTGGCGATCACCGCCTCGGGGAACCGCAAGGTGGGTGCGAGGTTGGGTCCGAAGTACGTCCCGTACTTCACATACTTCGCCCCGCCACCGATGGGTAGATACGGGCGCCACCACCACTGCACGTCGTGATTGCCGGGGATGACCATCACCGGCGCGGAACGCTCCAACTCCCGCACGAAGGCGCGCGCCGCTTGAAACTCTCCATGTCGGGCGCGCTGGGTGAGATCGCCCGAGACGACGATCGCACGCGGATCGAGATCGGGAACGAGGTCTTCGACCGCATGGATGTGCGAAAGATCGGCTTCAGCGCCGAAGTGCGGATCGGAGATGTGGACGACCGCGAAGGTCATCCGATCCTCCTCACTGAAAGTATTCCCGGAGGAGCCGACGGACCACCAGGTTGGTCAGGAGATACCACACGGCGACGGCAGCGCCACCCACCAGCCGCGCTGTGGGGTCCGCGGGCACGCGGATCCCAATGTAGACGGCCAGTGCGAGCGTGGTGACCATCGCCACGACTCGGGCAACGCGGGCGGCACGTCGCTCGATCTCTCGGCGACAGTCGGGGCAGAGCTCCCCCAACGGCAGCTCGATCTCGCGATGGCAACGCGGACACTCGTGTTCAACCAAGACGCCGAAGAACGGCTTCTGTAAATTCGGTCGTCGTAGCATTGCCCCCCAAATCCGGCGTCCGGACCTCCCTGTCCCGTAACACACCTTCAAGCGCTCGCCGCAGCCGTCGTGCCGTCTCGTGCGCGTCGAGATGCTCGAGCAGCATGCACCCCGCGAGCGCCAAGGCCGTGGGGTTCGCCACGCCGCGCCCGGCGATGTCGGGCGCCGACCCATGAACGGCCTCGAACATCGCGGCGCGCGCACCGATGTTCGCCCCCGGAGCCACACCCAGGCCTCCCACGAGTCCTGCGATCTCGTCACTCAGGATGTCGCCAAACATGTTCGTCGTCACGATCACGTCGAACTGCGTGGGGTCCAGCACCAGCTTCATGGCGGCCGCGTCGATGATGACGTCGCGCACGGCCACGCGCCCGCTGAATTCGTTGGCGACCTCGCGCCCCACTTCGAGGAACAAGCCGCTCACCGCCTTGAGGATGTTGGCTTTGTGACAGATGGTGACCTCCCGCCTTCCGTTCGCTTCCGCGTACTCGAAGGCGAACCGCACGATCCGCTCGCAACCGCGCCGCGTCACGATGGCGGTCGACTGCGCGACCGCCCTGGGGTCGTCCCCCACCTGAATCGTGGTCTCGAAGCCGACATACAGTCCTTCGGTATTCTCCCGAATCAGTACGATGTCGACGTCCTCGTAGCGGCCGCCGGGGATAATCGTCTTGGCGGGCCGCACGTTGGCATACAGGTCGAACTCCTTGCGCAGCGCGACATTCACGGATCGAAAGCCGCTACCTATCGGCGTCGTGAGGGGTCCCTTGAGCGCCACTCCCGAACGCCGCATGCTCTCCACGGTCGCGTCGGGAAGCGGCGTGCCGACCTCATTGAGCGCGGCGAGCCCACCCAATTGCTCGTCCCAGTCGATCGCGGCACCAGCAGCCTCGAGCATCCGTCGCGTGGCGCTCGTGATCTCGGGTCCGATACCGTCCCCAGGGATCAGGGTGACGGTGTGCGTCATTGAAGCCCGGGTGTCAGTACGACTAGGGCAGCTTGCAGTGCCGTCCAGGGTCCGGCGCCCTCACCGGCCACGACGCTGCGCCACCGAATCGCCCCACTCCGGAGATCGGGGATCACGAGATTGACCTGGGCGACGATCCGTCCCAGCGAGTCCCTGTCGAATGCGATCGCGGCGGGCACCAGCGCATACCGATCTCCAACGACTCCTGTCAGGTTGCGCATCTCGGAAACGAGGGGAAACGGTACGGACTTGAATCCCGGATTGCGTAGAACGGCGGTGCCCATCCGATCGGGGTCGCCGAGCATCCCACCTGCCCGGGCGGCCGCCTGTCGCAGCACTCCAGGCAGGATCCAGTCGATTTCGGGGGCGCGTTCCATCAGCGTCGCGGCCAAGATGCTGTCGGCATGGCGAAGGCGTTCCTCGCGACTGCCGAGCTCCGCGTCACCCCACCCCAGCGACGGCGCGGCGACGAGCAGCGTCGCCGGGAAGACCGCCACCTTTTGACCGGCAAGCGTGATGACGGGGAGCGGTTGCGAGGGCAGTCGCGCCGCGGGGTCGCCGCGCCGCGCCGCGCAGGCCGTCACCCCCAGGAGTATGCCGAGGAGGGCTCCCCCCCGTCTCAGCGATCCTGCCACTCGGGCTCCCGCTTGTCGAGGAACGCTGCCAAGCCCTCCTCCGCGTCCGCCAGCGCCATCAGGTCGCGCAGGTAGAGGTTCTCGGCCTTGTGGAGCGCCTCTTCCCACCCCGAGTAGTACGATTCGGTTTGCGCTCGCTTGGCGAGTTGCAGCACCGGCCCGGACTTGCTGGTCAGCTTCGCCACGAACTCCGTCAGACCCGCGTCGAAGTCGTCGTCTGGGATCAGGCGATTCACGAGTCCGTATTGCACCAGCTCTTGAGCAGGAATCTCATCGCCCGTGAGTATCCACTCCATGGCCTTCCGTCTCGGCGTCGCGCGCGGGAGGATCACGGACGCAACCGGCGGGAACAATCCGAGCTTCACCTCGGGAACGCCGAACCGAGCTGATTCCGTCGCCACCACCAAGTGGCTCCCGATCGCCAATTCGAAGCCGGCACCCAACGCCACCCCTTGGACGGCACTCACCGCGATCACGTCCAACAAGCGCATCGACTCGAAAATGCGGTGGAACATCTGCACCAACCGGCTGACCTTGTCGCGTGTGTGCTCCTTGAGGTCGATCCCCGCGCTGAAGGCATTGTCGTTTCCACGAATGACCAACACCTTCAGCTGCCGATTGCCACGCAAGCCCAGAAGCAGATCGTTGACCTGCTCCACCATCTCGATATTCATGACGTTGAGGGGGGGGCGATTCAGCCGCAGGGTGGCCACACCGCCCTCGTACGTCATGTCCACGAATTCCGTCGCCACGTCTTTCCTCGCGTGCAGAGCTGCGTAGCGCCGGCTGTGGCCCCGGGCCCCTGGGGACAAAAGGCCGGCGATCAGTGAAGGGTAAAGCCGCCGTCCACTAAGATAACCTGCCCGGTGATGTGGCGAGCTTCGTCGGAGCAGAGAAACACGACGACGTTCGCCACGTCCTCGGGCTCCGCAATGCGTCCCAACAGCGACACCTTTTCGGCATCCTCCAACACCTCCGGAGGCATGCTCTCGATCAACTCCGTCCGGACGAACCCCGGCGCGACCGCGTTGACGTTGATGTTGTACGCGCCCAACTCGACCGCCACCGACTTCGTGAGGCCCAGCAGCGCAGACTTGCTGGTCGCGAAGTTGACGACCCCGAAGCCCGGACGATAAGCCTGGTGCGACGCAATGTTGACGATCTTGCCGTAGCGCTGCGACCGGAAGTGCCTCGCGACGGCCCGAATGCAATTGAAGGATCCGGTCACGTTGGTATCAAGCACACTCTGCCAAGCGTCGGCTTCCATACGCCATAGCGACGCGTCGCGCGCCACGCCGGCGTTGTTCACCAGGTGATGGAGCCCACCAAGCTCGACGTGCGCTCGCTCCACGAACGCCTCGACGTCATCGCGCTGTCGCACGTCACAGCGCTCGCTGTAGACGCTCACGCCGCATGCCCGGAGCGCCGTTTCGGTAAGGAGCGCCTGCTCGATGATGTCGCGGCCCGGCAACTCGATGTAGTTGAAAGCGATATTCACACCGCGCCGGGCGAAGTCGAGCGCGATCGCCCGACCGAGTCCCGTCGCCGCACCGGTGACCAGGGCCGAGGTGCCTCGTAGTTCACGCCGCGCGGCGCGTTCGGCCTCCGGCCGCTCAGCGATGGCCGACCCCGATGAGCGGTTCGATGGATTACCGAAGTCTTGCGGGCCGTCGTAGCCGATGGAGCACCTGCCCGGTGATGCGAGGGTAGGAACCTACGCCCCCGATTTGGCCGCCGCCAGAGCTATGCGCGGGCGCGCCGTCGCGCCAATGCCGCCAGCGCCTCGAAGATCAGCCAAAGCTCGAGCACGAAGATCGCACCGCCCACCCCCAACAACACAGGCTGCCGATCGTCCCAATAACGCACGAGGTTCAGAATCATGGCCCACGTAGTCATCACGAACAGGAACGCCATCGGAGCCACGGTGATCCACCACCGCCGCTTGAGGCTGATCAGGAACATCGTGATCACCAACAGGCTCAACGCGCCGGTGAGCTGGTTCGTCGTTCCGAACAGGGGCCAGAGTCGCATCCCGCCGGCGCCCCGGTCGACGCCCAACGCGAGAATCGCGCAGGCCGCCACGGCCACGAACGTCGCGAACCATCGGTTCCGGGCGATCGTGACCCCGTACTCGACGCCCAACTCAGCCACGATGTAACGCTGCAGTCGCACACCGGTGTCCATCGTCGTCGCGGCGAACGAAATGACAACCACCGCGGCAAAGATTTCCGCCACGCGTTGTGGCAAGCCCACTCCCTGCGCAAGTTGCCCGACGCCCGTCACGAACGCGGTCGTGGCGCCCGCGGACGCACTGGCCCAACTCCCGTAGTGCTCGTGCCACCCGTCAACCCCAACGACCATGGCGAAGCCGGCGGTGGCGGCGAGAATCGAGGTCAGCGCGAGCGTGCCCTCGCCAATCGCGCCGCCGTACCCCACGTACCGCGCATCAGTCTCGCGATTCAGCTGTTTCGACGAAGTTCCCGACGCCACAAGTCCGTGGAAGCCGCTGATGGCGCCACACGCGATCGTGATGAACAGCAGCGGGAACCACCCAGGCGCGTCCGCCGGCAGGTGGGTGTTGATCGCCGGCGCCACCACGGGCGGATTGGTGAGCACGAGGCCGGCGAAGATGATCCCGAGTGCCACGAACAGCTGATGGCTGTTCACATAGTCGCGCGGTTGCAGCAGCAGCCACACAGGTAGCACGCTGGCAACAAAGGCATACACGAACAGCAGCACGACCCACCCGGCCCGGACTCCGTCGGTGCGGGCCGCTGCGAGCGGATCCGGGCCGGCCAACTGCGCCTCGGTGGGAGCAAACCCGACAAGGTCGGGGAGGTGGAACGGCGCGTACTGTCCCAACCAAATGAGTGCATACAGCACCACCAGCGCACCGAGAGACGGCCACAACAAGCCCGCGCTCGTTCGATAGATGAGCAGGCCGACGACCAGGGCCACAGCCAGGCTGCCCCACACCGGCAGGGCAGCGCCCGGGTTGGCAATAAGCAGATTGGCGATCACCACGGCGAACACTGCATTCACCAAGAGCAGCAGAAAGAAGATGATCAACAGGAACAGCACGCGGGCGCGCCCGCCGACGATGCGCTCGGCGAGCGTACCTATCGAGGTTCCTTTGTGACGCGTGGATATCCAGAGGGTGCCGAAGTCGTGCACCGCCCCCGCGAAGATCGTCCCCAAGACCACCCACAGGAACGCCGGGAGCCAACCCCAGATGACGGCGATCGCAGGTCCTACGATGGGAGCCGCCCCCGCCACTGACGTGAAGTGGTGGCCGAAGAGGACGTGCTTGTTGGTTGGCACGTAATCCACGCCGTCCTCCAACTCGTGGGCCGGCGTCACGAAGTCCGGGTCGAGTCGGTAGATGCGAACGGCGATGTACCGCGAATAGACGAGATACCCGGTCACGAAGGCCGAGAGGCCGACGGCCAACAGCGCGATCGAACTCACAGAGTCAAGCTCCGAAGGCACGGGACGGCATAATCTACCGGCACCAGCCCCCCAGGCGAGTACCGGTGTTCAGGGCGTCGGCGCAGGATCCGGTCGCAGCAGATCGACGACGCGGCCTAGCGCCTCCACACCACGCAGTTCGAACGGTTGTTCTTCGAGCATGAACACGGCTTGGGGATCCATCGCCTGCCGGAGTCGGTCGTTGTACCGCGCCTCATCGGTACCTCCCCGCAGACGATTGCTCACCCCTGCGGCGATCGGAATCCCATGCCGTCGCAGAATCGTCGCGGCGCGCTCCGTCTCGGCCACGGCCAGATGCTCCGCCATACACACCATGACGAACCCCGCCCGCGCCGTATCCAACAACAGCTGTCGCGTTCGCGCGAAGCGATCGCGCCGTTCGGCGAGCACCTCCAGCACGGGATCGACGGCGTCCGTTCCTTGGGGCATGCTTCCGGCAACGCGCCGCCACATTGCTGTCAACGCGTTTGCCTTGCGTCGCCTGCCGATCAGCGATTCGGTCCACGCGGTCAGCGACTCCGGCAGCCCAAGGAGGCGGAGTGTGTATCCAAGCGGAGCCGTATCGAACAACACTCGATCATAGGTGCTGCCGAGTTCGTCG
Organism: Gemmatimonadales bacterium; assembly: GCA_036397755.1. Taxonomy (GTDB): domain Bacteria; phylum Gemmatimonadota; class Gemmatimonadetes; order Gemmatimonadales; family GWC2-71-9; genus CAMYLY01. The sequence goes on from DASWII010000059.1 coordinate 69,221, forward strand.
AGGATGCGCGTGAAGCGATCGAACAGGGCCGCCTCCTCGGCGCCCGGCGTCAGCCGAGCGATATCGAGTTGCCGATCGACCTCTCCAGCCAGTCGGGGCGGAATGGAGCCCGCCATGCGCGCTCGCGCCGCGGCGACATACGCGTCGGCCTCCGCAGCCGGGTCGATCTCGAGCGCCCACAGCCCTTCACTCACGCACCGCGGTTCGGGACCCAGCGGATGCTCGAGTACGTCACTGGTCGAGTGCGCCGGGTCGGTTGATACGAGCAGCGTTCGATGGCCCGCCCTCGCCGCCCGCACGGCGAACGCGGCGGCGAAGGTCGTCTTGCCCACACCTCCTTTGCCGCCGAAGAACAGCACCTGGCGATCGAACGGGCCGAGTTCAGGCACGGCTCAGCAGCAGCGGAATCCCCCTTCGGGTGCTCGCTCCATACCGGCGCGCAGGTGCCACTGATGGAACTGCTCGATCAGCAGGGGATACAGCTCGAGGGTATACAACGGCAACGGGTTCGGAATCCCGATGAGATCGGGAAACGTGAGCAGCAGAAATGCGTCGCGCTCGTCGCGCACCTCCCTGTGGACCACGGCGCGATACGGCGCGAAGTAGATCCCCTCGTAGATATCGCGGAGAGCCCTCAGGCGGTCACGCAGCGTCGGGCGGGCGGGCGCCGCTGCCTCACCCATCGAGTCCGAGCCCCCAGCGCACAAGGCATCGCAAGGCCGCGAGATGCCCGCGAACGGCCATGGGATCGTAGTCACCGAGTCGATGATCGTGGCTCCGAATCCCGGCGCCGGTCGCGGACACCGGGTCGATGTGCCACAGGAGGTCCAACTGCGACTCTACCAGCTGGTCGAACGCACTGGGCGAGGACATCTAGCCTGACCCGCCTCCCGCTTCAGCAACGAGGCGATGACACTCGTCTTCCGACAGCACCCGATCGGCACGCTTCGCCGCTGCGAACAACAGTGCGCAGAGATGCTCGTCGTCGGCACTATAGCCATGCTCCGACAACCAGGACTTGACGTTCGACATACCTGACACCGGCGAGATTTCGATGACCTGCCGCGCTCCGAAGGATGCGGCCGGCACGCTCGAGTACACCCGATCCGCGAGCCAACTGTCTCCCTTCTCTTTGGCCTTGATGATGGCGGCCGCGTGGACCCCGGTTCCCGTCCGGAATGCGTCGGCGCCCATGACGGGGTAGTTGACCGGCAGCGGGACACCGATCGACTCCGCCGCCAGCACGCAGTAGTCGCGGAGCCTGGAGACATCGTGGCGATGGGCTCCCAGCAGGTGGAGATTCACGATCAACAGGTCCATTTCGGCGTTGCCGACCCGCTCCCCCACCCCCAGAGCCGTGGCGTGCACACGGTCCACCCCGGCCTCGATCGCCACCAAGCAGTTGATCAGCCCCATGCCGCGATCGCGATGCCCGTGCCAATCGATCTTGACGTCCTCGCCGGACGGGACAACGATCTCCTCGCGCACGAAGCGCACCAGTGCACGCACACCGTCAGGCGTGGCATGTCCCACCGTATCGGCCAGGCAAATGCGGCGCGCCCCCAGTCGAATCGCTTCGCCGTAGAGCCGCGTGAGCGTGTCCGGTCGCGCCCGCGTCGTGTCCTCCGTCACGAACATCACCGGGAGCCCCTCGTTCACGGCAAAGGACACGGCCTTCTCGACGGTCTCGAGGATGCGATCCAGCGTCCAGCCTTCGGTGAATTGCCGTATCGGGGACGATCCAATGAAGGTCGCCGCCTCGATGGGGATCCCGACTTCCTGACTGATGCGGACGATCGGCTCCACGTCGGCGATCACGGTCCGCGCGGCGCAATTGGGCGCGATCGGCAGGCCCTGGTCAGCAATCTCCCGCGCGAGCGCACGAACCGATTCCACCACCTGCGGTCCCGCACCGGGGAGCCCGAGGTCGGCGGCCACGATGCCCAGCTCCGCCATCAAGTGCAGTAATCGCTTCTTGGTCTCGATGGGAGGGTCTATGGCCGACGGCGACTGGAGGCCGTCGCGCAACGTTTCGTCGTTCAGATCGACCCGAGCGGTTGTCCAATCGAAGCCGCCTTCGGCGTTCCAGTCGAAGGTCAGGTTGGTCTCATCCATGACGCGAAGTGTGCTGGAGCGGAAACGGCCGGTCAAGCAAGCCCCCCGCCCCCCCTTGGGCCTACTCGTCGGGAACGCCCCCCTCGACAGCCTCCGCGAGACCCCGCGCCGTTACCCCTCGGTGGGATGCGTTCCACACCGGGATGCCCCGGCGGAACACGATTACCTGGGGTGACTCGTGCCGAATGCCGCAACGTCGCTCGATCTCTCGGGACAGCGAGACGTCTTCCAACACATCCAGCACGTACACCGGAATATCCGGACGATCCGTCGCAAACCGCTTGACTTGGCGACGGGCGGCCATACTCAGCCAGCACGCCGAACTGTGCTTGAAGACCACCACTGGACCGGCAGCCGCGACGTCGTCGAACACCTCCCGCGAGACTAGCGGGAGCAACACGGAACCCACTTCGTCATGAGGCCTCGACCATGCCGTCCTTCGCAACCACCATATTGTGGAGATTCAGTCGCTCCACGCACGAGTCCTCGCCGATGAGGGAATGCTCGACCGTCGCCTGTCGCACCACCGCGTTGCGCCCGACGATGACGTCTCGAAGATTGCTGTTCTCCACCACCGCACCCGCCTCGACGGTCACATTTGGGCCGAGGGTAGATCCGACGACCTTGGCTCCTGTTTCCACCAGGACCGGTTGTGTCCACGTGGCCTCCAATAATCGCGCCGCGGAGGGGGTGCGGTCCAACAGCACGCGATTCGTCTCGAGCACGGTGTCCACCTTGCCGCAATCGTACCACCCTTGCACTTCCAACGCGCGCAGCCGACACCCCTGATCGATCATGTACTGAAAGGCATCAGTGAGAAACCACTCGCCCTGTTGCTGCGGACCCCTCAAGGTCCGCTCGATTCCAGCGAACAGCGTTTCCCAGTCACGCACGTAGTAGAGGCCAATGTTGGCCAGCTTGGAGATCGGCTGGCTGGGCTTCTCGACGATCCGTTCGATATTGCCGTCGGCGTCCGTCACGACTACACCGAACCGTTGATAGTCCTCCACCTCTTTCACCCAGATGATCCCATCCGCGTCCGTCGTCGCAGCGACCGACAAATCGGCGTCGAACACCGTATCGACGAAGATGATCAGCAGCGGGCCGTCGATATACGGCCTGGCGAGGTTCACCGCTCCCGCAGTCCCGTCCTGGACCCGCTGCTCCACGAAGCGTGAGGGAATACCGTAGCGCTTGCCCGCATAGTCCTCGACTTGATCCTTGAGATGTCCCGTGATGAAAATGAGTTCCTCGATATCGAGTCCATCCAGTCGGTCCACCACATAGTCGAGGACGGGTCGGCCGGCCACGCGCAGCAATGGCTTTGGGACGTGCCGGGTGAGTGGCAGCAGGCGAGTTCCCTTCCCGGCCACCGGCAGGATGACCTTCACTTAGACTCTCCCATATCGGTCCTCGAGCCGCACAACGTCGTCGAGTTCCGGTGTGGATGCTTCGAGCAGGTCACTGGCTTGAATGGCCTCCATTTGATGCACGGTGTGCGGCGTGATGTGATAGCTCTCGCCGGGATGCATTCGCCGCTCCGTCAGCTCACCGTCCACCTGCACGCGAAAAATGATCTCCCCTCTGAGAAGATGGATCGTCTCGTCCTTCTTCTCATGGTACTGGAGGCTCAACACGTGTCCCGGCTCGATGTGAAGGATCTTGCCGACGTAGCGCTCGGTTTTTGCCCAGACCAGTTCGTAGCCCCAGGGCTTCTCTACGCGAAATGGCGCATCCACGGTCAGCGTGCTCCGGACAAATGAAGCTCGAGTGAGGGCGGCGCGGTCACGCACGCGCGAACGCAGCCGCCGCATCCAACACAACCCTCAGCCTTGATCACGGGCCTGCCTCCGTCATCCAGGCTCAGCGCCTTTTCCCCAACCGGACAAACCCGGGCACACACACCGCAGGCAATATCATGAAACGCGATGCACCGGTCCGGGTCGAGCTCGAGCCGGGCCATCCGGTAGCCTTCCCAGAGCCGTTCGGGGACCGTGAGCGCATCCGTCGGACAGGCCGCGGCGCAGGGCATCTCGTCACACACGACGCACGGCTGGACCATCGGATCAATGATGGGCGTCCCGACCGCGAACCCCGCCCCCGAAGGAGCCTTGATGATCGCCCGGACCGGGCATACCTCGATGCAATCGCCGCACCTGGTGCAGGCCGCCAGAAAGAGCAGTTCGGTCGCAGCGCCCGGAGGGCGAAAATACGCGTGGGGAGCCACGCGGCGTTCCGTGCGCCGCGCGACCTCATCGACGAGCCGCCCCACGGTGTCCCGGAAGAAGCTCCGCCTGTCGCCGGATGCGCCCGTGATGAACGGACTTTCCCTCTCGGTGGTCAAACCGAGACGATCTCATGCAGCGTGGGCGGTGCCACGACTCTCTGCTCCAGATTCATCATGACGCTCGGAAAGGTAGTGGCTTCCCCTTCAGTGAGCGACGCCTCTGGGATGGGAGACCGGTCCCACCCGGGTTGCCGGCATAGCGACAGAGCGACGCCCCCAAGCGCGTTGGGGCCCGCCCTCGGGACACCGGGGTAGATTACGTGTCCCCACACCGGCGAGTGTGATGTTCGCACTGAACGTTGTCGCGTTACTCCTGCAGCTCCAGATCCCCCAGCCGGTCGGGTACGTCAACGACTTCGCCGGGGTCGTGCGGGCAACAGATGCTCAGCGCATGACGGCCCTGATCGAGGAGGTACGAAGCAAGTCGGGTGGAGAAATCGCGGTGGTGACGCTCCCCGATCTCCAAGGACGCCCGGCCATGGAGGTGGCGCGCGACATCGGCCGGCAGTGGGGCGTGGGCGCGCGGGGTGGGCCGGGCGACCGGGCTCGGAACGCCGGAGTCGTGATCCTGCTCAAGCCGGGAGCGCGACCGGGTGACGGCCGGGCTGACGTCTTCATCGCGACGGGCCTGGGCGCGGAGGGGTTCATCACTGACGCCCGCGCAGGCCAGATTCGGGACGCGATCGGACTGACGGCGGTGAACGAGGGGAGCTACTCGGCGGGACTCCTCGCCGGCACCTGGCTCGTTGCCAACCAGTACGCCGAAGAGTTCGGATTCGAGCTTAGTGGTGTGGCCCCACCTCGCTCCGTCCCGTCCCCGACATCGGGCGGCTCGTACGCGTGGCTGCCGATCCTCGTATTCTTCATCTTCATTCTGCCGCTGATCATGCGTGCGTCTGGCCGCGACCGCCGGTATTGGCGTGGCCGCTCAGGACTGCTGCCGTGGATCATGCTGGCTCTGCTCAGCTCGGGGGGGAGGAGAGGCCACGGCGGTGGATTTGGAGGCGGCGGCGGCTTTGGTGGTGGCGGGTTTGGCGGGTTTGGCGGCGGCGGCGGGTTTGGCGGCGGCGGCGCCGGAGGGAGCTTCTAGCGTGGTAAATGACCGGATGAAGGGCTTGGAGCCTTTTGGGGCGGAGCTCGACCAGCAATTGGGTGACAACCTCGTCGCGTTCTGCGTGTTTGGACCGGCGGTGCGACATGACGTGGACGAACCCGACCTCAGCACCTTGCTCGTCGTGAAGGACGCGAGCCCCAAGGCCCTGCGCCCGATCGAGCAGGCGGTGCGGAATTGGACCAAGAAGGGCAACCCACCGCCCCTGATTTTTGCCGAGGCGGGGTGGCGCGCTTCCACCGACGTGTTCCCCATCGAGATCGAGGACATGCGGGAGGCCCACATCGTCATCCGTGGCGTCTCACCGTTTGACGGCGTGCGCACCACACGGACCGATCTCCGACGGGAGTTGGAGCGCGAGGTCCGGGGAAAGCTGCTCCGGCTCCGGACGGAACTGGTGGCCGCAGCCGCCGATCCGAAGGCACTCGAGGGATTGCTGCTCAGTTCCGCCGGTACGTTTTTTGTCCTGTTCCGCGCCGTGCTGCGCCTCGCCGACCTGAAGCCGCCGCAGGAGCGCGAGCCGCTCGTGTGGGAGACGGCCGCCACGGCCGGCATGGACGCGGACGCGTTTCCCTGGATTCTCGACAGACTTGGCGGTCGCCCGTGCCGTAACCTCGAGGCGCACGATGCCGTCGGTGACGTCTACTTGGAGCAGATCGAACGCCTGGCACGCTTCGTCGACACGTTCGACTCCGCAGTGCCGGGAGAGGAGAATTGAACATGCGTCGCTGGTATGTCGTTCCGTTGGCCGTTGTCGCGTTGAGCGGCTGCGGCTACAACCGCATCCAGGAGCTGGACGAGCAGGTGAGCGGGTTTCAGGGCCAGATCGAGGTCGCCTTGCAGCGCCGCATGGACCTCATCCCGAACCTCGTAAATACCGTCAAGGGCTTCGCGGCTCAGGAGCTTGCGATCTTCGAGGAAGTCAGCCAAGCCCGCGCCCAGCTGGGCGGCGCCGTGCAGAGCGGCGACCTCGCAGCAATGGCCACGGCGAACCAGACGCTGACGGGAGCCCTCGGTAGACTCATCGCCATCGCCGAGGACAATCCGGAGATCCAGTCCAACGAGAACTTCCTGATGCTGCAGGATCAACTCGAGGGCACCGAGAACCGCATCTCGACTGCGCGGCAAGATTACAATACGGCGGTCCGCGCGTACAACGCCTACATCAGGAAGTTCCCTCAGGTGCTCACCGCAAAGGCGATCGGCGCGAGCGCTCGCACATACTTCGAGGCCGAGGAAGGCGCGGCGGCGGCACCGACCGTGGAATTCTGAGTCACGGGCCGCCACGGCCGGGCGCGGCACCTATGTCTCGCCACCGACCGCGCAATCGTTATTTGATTTCCACCGCCGCCGCCCGCTCGATTTCTTTGACGAGCTCCACGTGGTCGGCTTCCTCGCCGAGGACCGCACGCGCCTTGCCGTAGACCGCCTTGGCCATGCCGATCGCATCGGACGGCACGCCGGTATCGTGCAGTACCTGTAAAGCGATTCCGACGTCCTTGTCGAGGAGCGCCAGCCGGAAGGTGCGCGGCCAGGCGCGACTCACCACCCGTTGGGCCATGAGGTTCTCGGTCACGTTCGAGCGCCCGCTCGATGCATTGATGACCTCGAGCGCTTTGGCGGCCGGGACCCCAAGCTTGACCAGTGCGGCGAGTCCCTCGCCAGCCGCTTGGATGTTCACCGCCAAGAGCGCGTTGTTTATGGCCTTGAGTGCATGCGCCGTTCCCACCGGCCCCACATGCACGATCTTGCCGGCAAACGGCGCCACGAACTCCTTGGCCCGCCCGGCCTGCGCTTCGGGTCCACCGAGCATCACCGTCAGCGTGCCGGCGACCGCCCCGCTCGTGCCACCGCTCACCGGTGCGTCTACAAACCCGACGCCGACCTCGTCCAAGCGGGCAGCAAGCGCCCGTGACCCCGCGGGATCCCCGGAGGTGCAGTCAATCACCAGCTGTCCTCTCTGAAACGCGCCGAGTACTCCACCCAAGACCGCCGCGACCTCCACCGAGGTCGGCAAGCAGGTGATCACGACGTCGACCCCCGATACCAGTTCGGCCGCGTTGGCGGCCTGGCGACCCCCGTATTCCGCGACGAACGACGCGGCGCGAGCGGCCGTCCGATTCCACACGGCCGTGTCGAACGCGTCGACGACGTGTGCGGCCATCGGTCGCCCGATGGCACCAAGTCCGATGAATCCGACCTTGACAGCCATTGACACCTCCCCCCGCAGTGGTCCGTAAATGATACGAGCCCCGAACCGAGGTTCGAGGCTCGCCAATCACGCGGCGCCGGACCGCGATCAGCCGTTCAGCATCTTCCGACGCAAGTTCACTATCCGGCGGCGCAGCGATCCGTCCATGATGCGATCCCCCACGCGGACGACCATCCCGCCCAAGATCGCCGGGTCGGTGCGAAACGCCGGGATCGCCTCCTTGGCCAGGAGCGTTGTGAGACGCTGCTGAACAAGTTGCCGGAGGCTCGCGTCCGGCTCGCGCGCCAGCGTCACACCCACTGGGATGCGGTGCAGTTTCTCGTCGACCAGTGACGCGTACTGCCCCGCGATGGCGGGGAGGAGACCCTGTCTACCGCGCTTGATCACCGCCCCCAGAAAACGGCGGAACGGCTCTGGAGCAAGGCCGCGCAGGGCGCCATCCAGAATCCGTTGCTTGACCGGCTTGGAAACCCGCGGCGACGCGAGCATCACGCGGACGGTGTCATCAGTCTCAACGACCATGGCTAAGGCCGTGAGGACCTCCGCGTAGCGCTCAGTCTCTCCGTGACGCTCTCCCACGAGGAACAGCGCGTCGGCGTAGTTGCGCGCTATGGTCGGCTCCCTCACCGCGCGCGCTCCAAGGAAGCGAGATACCGCTCGACGAGCCGTCGATCGGCGTCAACGTTCATCTGCTCCCCCACGAGCTTGGTCGCGGCGGCGAGCACCAGGTCCACGGCCTCCTGGCGCAACTCGGCGATGGCGTGCTCACGCTCGCCGGCAATATCCTGCTTCGCCCGGTCCACAAGTTGCTGCTGTTCGTCCCGCGCTTTGGCGAGCAGCTGCTCGCGTTCTTTCTGCGCGAGGGACTTCGCCTCGTTCAGAAACGCCTGCGCTTCGTCCTTGGCGGACGCCAACAACCGCCGATGGTCCTCCAGCGCCTTCTGGGCCTCGACATTCGCGCGTTCCGCCGCTTCGAGTTGCTTGGCAATCTTCTTCTCGCGCTCCACCGTGAGCCGCAGGATCGGCGGAAACGCGTATTTCCGCAATAGCAGGAAGAGCGCACCGAATACCAACCACGTCCAGATGATGAGGCCGGGCTCGAGCGCGAACGGTCCGCCCAACCCACCCGCACCCTCTTCGGCCAGCAATATCAGGGCAAACAGTGGCATAAGAGGATCAGCCGACGATCTTGCCAACAAACGCCATGATAACCGCGATGATCGTGGCTCCCTCCATGAGGAACGCGATCAACAGCGCCGTACCGCGAATGTCGTTCGCTGCTTCCGGCTGGCGCGCAATCGCCTCGGCGGCCTGGCCACCGATTCGACCCAACCCGACACCCGCGCCGACGAGCGCCAGGCCGATACCCAGCCCCACGCCGAGCACCGAATAGTCCGCGACTACCGGCTGTGCCTGCAGCAGGAGATTCAACATGTTCAGCATTGCCACTCCTCAGATCGTGGGGAGATCATCGTTGTCGTCGCGCCAGCTGCGCCATGGGCCGCCTCTCCCGAGCGACCCGGCGCGCCATCCCGCCAACGGTCTCGTCGACCAGCGGGTCTCCCCGGCCATCCGGCCAGGTACCTTGCGGGAGGAACGCGGCGCCAGAACCTCCCCTCCTACACTCCTACTCTCCTACTCTCCTACTCTCCTCAATGGGCGTGCTGGTTCACGCCGATCAGTACCGCCGTAATCAGCGTGAACACATAGGCCTGCACGAACGCAACGACCAGTTCCAGCACCATGATCGCCAGCACCATCGCCGCCGACGCACCGCCGATCGCCCACCGCCACGTCTCCACGTGACCGAACAGGAAGATCATGCCAAACAGCGCGAGGATCGCGAAGTGTCCGGCCGTCATGTTGCCGAAGAGTCGGACGCACAACGCGAGCGGCTTGACCAGTTTGCCGAGCAGTTCGATCGGCCCCAGCATCACCGATAGGACGACGGCCCCAGCACCACTCATCCCCGGTACGACCGGGAAGATGGTGTGCATATAGCCCTTGAATCCCAGCTTCAGCATCCCGCTGACCTCGATGACCACAAGGGATAGCAGGGCCAGGCCTGCGGTGACCGCGACATTGCCGGTCGGGGTCGCGCCCCAGGGGACCAATCCCAGCAGGTTGCAGTACAGAATGAAGAAGAAGAGCGCCATGATGTACGGCGCGAACCTGGCGCCGTCGTGCCCGATCGAGTTGATCGCGATATCGTCCCGAACCCACAGCGCGATCCCCTCCAGGGCGTTCGCCACCCCCTTCGGCGCGCGCTCCCCGGCACGCTGCTTTTCGAGACGGCGACCCGTCCACCACATTGTCACGAACACGAGGAACGCTGCGAGGATCATGTACACGACGTGCTTGGTGGGCGTGAGGTTGAATTCGATCGGCCCCAGGTGCATGTCCGGGAAGATCTTGCCCCAGGTTACATGAAACAGCGGGCTGAAATCGAGTCCATACGCGTCCGCGGTGTGATGCATCAGGAGTTCCCCGACGTCCACCCCCTGCTCGGCCGCGGCCGTTCCGACTGCTTCTGCGTGATCTTGTATCATCCCAGTCGTTTGCGCAGCAAGTTCATTTCAGTTGCCATGAGCGGGAGCAGCACTCCCAAGTACGCGATCGCCGTCGGCAGCGCCGGAAACAGGCTCTCCTTCGTGAGCACGGCCAGGGCAAACACCACGACCCCAGCCAGGCGAAGCGCCATCCCGCCCACCCAGCGCAGCATCAGCTTCCCGAACGGTGCGTCGAGCGCCGATCGCAGCAGTGCGACTGCCAGCACATGAAGTACCGTCGCGAGCCCGCCGAACACCAAGCCCGGAGGCACCCCAACCCAACCCCACGCGATCCAGAGCACGCCAGTGACCGCCGCTGTCAGGAGCAGTCCGACCGCGGCATCCCTCACGACGGTGCTCCATCGCCGTCATCGTCGTGCTCTTCTCCGTCGATCAGACTCCGATAGATGCTGACCGTGGCCAGCGTCGCCCCGCTCAGCGCCCCGATGATCATGAACAACGGCAGCGTCCCGAGCCACCGGTCCAGCAACCAACCGATGCCGACGGACGTCAATACGCTCGCAGCGAACATGCAGCCCAGCCCCGACAGTCGGTAGGCCTGCTGCAGATTGCTTTGAGACTGGCTTCCGGGGCCCATAGGCGCTCGGAAAATCACCCCGTGCGAGGGGATTCGCAAGCGAACTCGCTATGGCCTAGCGGGCTCCGAAACTCTAGGATTACAGGGTTCCCGCACGGGGAACCTGCGAACCTCGTGGGGGTGAAACAACCCCCTGTTGGTCAGACACGTGGAGGGAATGTGAGCGCACAGGCGGTGACGCAGGCCCGAGAAACGCAGGCTACCGAGTTGCTGGAGCGGCTCGCGGGCGCCCGCACGAGGTTGCTCGAGCAGGTGCGCCAGCGAATTGTGGGACAGGAAGAGGTCCTCGAGGGCATCCTGACCGCATTGGTATCCGGCGGCCATGCGTTGCTGGTGGGGGTTCCTGGCCTGGGGAAGACCCTCATGGTGTCCACCATCGCCGAGGCTTTGCGACTTCAATTCGCGCGTATTCAGTTCACGCCCGACCTCATGCCGAGCGACATCACGGGCACCGAAGTGCTGGAGGAGGACCATGGAACCGGCAAGCGGAGCTTCCGGTTCGTGAAGGGGCCCATCTTCGCCAATATCGTATTGGCTGACGAGGTCAACCGCACACCGCCCAAGACACAGGCCGCATTGCTCCAGGCCATGCAGGAGCATGAGGTGACGGCGGCGGGTGAGACCTATCCGCTTCCCGAGCCCTTCTTCGTGCTGGCGACGCAGAACCCGATCGAGCAGGAGGGTACGTACCCGCTGCCTGAAGCACAGCTCGACCGATTCATGCTGGAGCTGCGGATCGGCTATCCCACGCGCGAGGAAGAGGAACGGGTGGCGCAGCAGACGACGGGTGCGGAGGAGCCGCAGATCCGTGCGGTTCTGGGCGGTGAAGAGCTGGTGCATCTGCAGAAGCTGATCCGGCGCGTTCCGGCGCCGCCTTCGCTGGTTAGTTATGCGGTGCGGCTGGCGCGTTCGACGCGGCCGGACGATGCGGAATCGCCGGACGTGATGCGGCGCTACGTGAGCTGGGGAGCAGGCCCGCGCGCGTCGCAGTATCTGGTGCTGGGTGCGAAGGCGCGGGCAGCGATGTCGGGCCGGGGTGTGCCCAACTTCGATGATGTGCGCGCGGTTGCGCCATCGGTGTTGCGTCACCGGGTGG